>JBOHZL010000001.1:0-133613 GCA_050738495.1 Steroidobacteraceae bacterium
GCATGCCGGCACGGCGCTCGAGCGCAACCGCGGAATGCGCGAGGTCCAGCCCGCGCAACTTGAGCCGCTTGCCCGGCCGGCGCAGCCCGCCCTTCATGCAGGCGAGCTCGAGCGCCACGAGGTCGGAAATGCTGCGCTCTTCCAGCACGTAGAGGAGCGGCCGCGCGCGGCCGTGCAGGCGCTGCAGCGCATCCTCTGGCACGACTGCCGCGCGCACGAACACGCGCATGACGCCGCGTAACGCCCAGATCAGCGTGCGGTTCACTGCGACTGCCGTCATTCCCCGGGCGGCGCGCCCTCGTCCGCCTCGAGTCGCTGCTCCAGCGCCTCGCGGTGCACCTCGACGGCCGCATTCGCTCCGTCGCGCGCCTTGTCCTGCGTGCCGACGAGATCGCCGAAGACCGTGTCCTCCACCTTCATCGGCGGCGGATCCTTCTTCTCGGGCTCTTCACTGCCGCCGCAGCCCGCCGCCGCCAGCGCGACGAGCAGCACACCGAACGCCATATTCGCGCGCATCGCGGTCCCTCCCGATCCGACCAGCGTGCAAGTCTAGCGCGAACGCGGGTGAGGATCAGCGGCGCTTCGGGAGATCGAGCGAGACGAGAAAGTACTCGAACAGGTAGTTCACGAGGGAGAGCTCGCTGTGCAGCCGATGGTCCGAGTCCAGGATGTGCAGCGTCGCCTGGTGCTCGCGCGCGAAGCGGATGCTGTTGTCGATGGGGATGACCTCGTCGCGCCAGCCGTGCAGGATCGTCTTCGGGCACGGTGCGGGCTTAGCCGTGAGTTGTTCGATGCCCGGCATGTAGAACGCCGGCGCCATCATGAACAGTCCGCGCGCATGCAGCAGTGCCGAAGCCGAGGTTGCCACGTAGCCGCCGAGGCTCGCGCCGACCAGCACCAGATCGCCGCGGATGTCGCGACAGAAGCTCAGCAGGCGCGTGACGCGATCACGCGGATCGTTGACGCCGCGATAGTCGACCGAGTCGACATTCCAGCCTTCGCTTTTCGCGACCTCCGCCATCGCGGAAATCTTGGTGCCCCATGGACCGCTCTCGAGGCCGTGCGAAAACACCACGTGACGACTCGCCATGCTCCCTCCGCTGCCCGGTCGCCCCGATGGTATCAGTCCCGGCGCGGCCGCCACAGCAGGGCATCGAGATCCTGCTTGCAGCCTGCCGCGCCGAGATCGATCCGGCCCTTGCGGAAACGCAGTCCTTCCTGTTCGAGCAGGCGCCTTTGCAGCCGGTGCGCCCTGGAACCGGCCGGCAGGCTGATCGCACCGCGTGCATTGAGGACGCGGTGCCAGGGGAGCCGCAGTTTCGCCGGCGCGACCTTGAGTGCGTGGCCGACCAGGCGCGCCCGTCGCGGCAGGCCTGCGCGGCGCGCAATCGCGCCGTAGCTCGACACCTGGCCGCGCGGAATTTCCGCGACGGCATTCCAGATTTTCTCCAGCAGCTTGCGGTCGGTCACAGTCATGGGCGGCAATTCTAATCGCGGCCGGATCGCGTGATATCGTCCCATGGCCGTGGACGCAGAGGACGACCGCACCCAGATCGACCCTCGGGCCAACCCCTGGGCGATGCTGGCCGCATTGCCGTTGTTCTCAGGGCTGCCGAAGAGCGTCGTCGACGCAGCGGTGGCCGAGCTCGAATGGATGTCGCTCCCCGGCGGGCGGCTCCTGTTCGAGGCCGGCGCCCCGGCAGACGCGGTTTACTTCGTGGTCAGCGGCTGCCTCGGCGTCTTCGCCCCGGGCGGCGAGCTCGTAGGCCGGATCGCCGCCGGCGAAAGCGTCGGCGAGCTCGGACTGATCGTCTCGAGGCCACGTACCGCGACGGTGCGCGCGCTGCGTGACTCGGAGCTGGCGACCTTGTCCGCCGGAACCTTCGAGCGCGTGCTGCTTGGCCATCCCGAGGCGATCCTGCGTCTCGCGCGTCTCGCGATGCTCCGGCTCGAAGGCGTGAGCGTGAATCACGAGCGCCGGATGACGCCGCGCACGCTCGCGGTCGTGCCGCAGGACGGCGCCATCGACGTCATGGACCATGCCGGGAAGCTCGGTGCGGCGCTCGCCCGCCTCGGACGCGTGGATCTCGTCGGCAGCCAGCGGGCGGGGAGCCACAGCCCGCAGTGGTTTCACGAGCTCGAGTCCCGCAACGACTTCGTGGTCTATGTCGCCGACGGCACCGACACGCCCTGGACGCGGCTTTGCCTGCGGCAGGCCGACGTGGTGCTGCTGACCGCGAATGCGCGCGGCGAACCGGGCCGCTGGCCCGGCCTCGAATGGCAGGAAGGCGCCGCGCGCCGCGCGGAACTCCTGTTGCTGCACGACGGGAACTTCGCCAATGGCGCGGCGCCGCGATGGCGCGCTGCGCTGCCGGACCTGCCCATCCATCACCTGCGCGGCCTGAACGACTACAACCGGGTCGTCCGCCTGTTGACCGGGCGCGCCGTCGGACTCGTGCTGTCGGGTGGCGGCGCGCGCGGGTTCGCGCACCTGGGAGTGGTGCGCGCGCTCCGCGAGCACGGCGTGCCGATCGATCTCGTCGGCGGCACCAGCATGGGCGGTATCCTCGCCGCCGGCGTCGCCGCGGACTGGAGCGACGAGGAGCTGATACTGCGGTTCAAGCGCAGCTTCGTCGACACCAATCCGCTTTCCGATTACACCTTGCCGCTGGTGTCGCTGGTCTCGGGGCGCAAGGTCGGTCTGCTGCTCCGGCGCGAGCTCGGCGACATCGACATCGAAGACCTGCCGCTGCCGTTCTACTGCGTCTCCTCGAACCTGACCACCGGGCGAATCGCAATCCACCAGCAGGGGCTCCTGTGGCGCTGGCTGCGCGCGTCTGTTGCGATCCCCGGTGTGTTGCCGCCAGTGTTTCACAGGGGCGAGGTGTACGTGGACGGCGGCGCGATGAACAACCTGCCAGTCGACGTCATGCGCGCCAAGGGGCGCGGGCCGGTCATCGGCGTGGACGTCGGCACCGACAGTGCCTTCACCACCGATGTCGAGGAGACCGAAGCGCCCTCGTTCTGGCGGTCTCTGTACGGCCGCAGCGGCTTGCGGCGCCCGAATATCCTGCAGATCCTGTTCCGTTGCGGCATGGTCAACAGCACCACGGCGAAGCTCGAGCATCGCGCGCAGAGCGACCTGTTGCTGACGCCGGCGCTCGAGACGCTCGACCTGCTCGACTGGAAATCGTTCCAGCGCGCAATGGACATCGGCTACCGCGATGCCTGCGAGCGGCTCGAGAATGGCGCACTCGCACGGCTGGAGCAGATAATCCATGCATGAGCGCGAATCGCGGCTGGCAATTCTGGATCGACCGCGGCGGCACTTTCACCGACATCGTCGCGCGCGCGCCTGACGGCCGGTTGATCGTCGACAAGCGTCTTTCGCAGCAGCCCGGCGAATCGGCTGACCCCGGTGTCGCGGGGATCCTCGGCCTGCTCGATCGCCACGGCGGACCCGGCGCCTCGATCGACGTCATCCGCATCGGCACCACCGTCGCAACCAACGCGCTGCTCGAGCGCCGCGGGGTGCCGACGGCGCTGGTGACGACCGCCGGATTCGGCGACGCGCTCGCGATCGGCTACCAGAACCGGCCGCATTTGTTCCGTCTCAAGGTGGAACTCCCCGTGCCGCTTTACCAGGAGGTCCTGGAGGCGGACGAGCGTGTCACGGCCGAGGGCGAGGTGCTTTGCGCGCTCGACGGGGAAAAGCTCGCGGCGGGTCTCACGCGGCTGCGCGCGGCCGGTATCGAGAGCATTGCGATCGTGTTCCTGCACGGCTACCGCCACGGTGCCCATGAGCGGCAGGCTGCGGCAATCGCGCGCGGCATCGGCTTTTGCGATGTCGTCGCATCGCACGAGGCGTCGCCGCTGATCCGCTTTGTCAGCCGCGGCGACACCACGGTCGTGGACGCCTATCTGACGCCGCTCCTCGGCCGCTACGTGCGCGATTTCCGGGCGGCGCTCGGCGGCCGCCATCGCGACGTGCCGCTGCAGTTCATGCAGAGCAACGGCGGCCTGGTCTCGCCCGAGGCATTTCGTGCCTGCAATGCGGTGCTGTCGGGACCCGCCGGCGGCCTGGTCGCGACGGCGCGCATCGCGGATTCGACCGGCCGTCGCAGGCTGATCGCCTTCGACATGGGCGGTACGTCCACCGATGTCGCGCTCTTCGACGATGCCCTGCCGCAGCGCTTCGAATCCCAGGTTGCGGGCGTGCGCCTGCAGGCGCCGATGATGAACATCCACACGGTCGCCGCGGGCGGCGGCTCGGTGCTCGCCTTCGATGGCGGCCGTCTGCGCGTCGGGCCGCAATCGGCCGGCGCCGAGCCGGGACCCGCCTGTTATCGCAATGGCGGACCGCTGACGGTCACCGACCTGCAGGTGCTGCTCGGCCGGATCCGGGCCGACGACTTTCCGGCGATCTTCGGGCCGCGTGCCGACCAGCCGCTGGATGCCGGAATCGTGCGCCAGAAGTTCGACGAGCTCGCCGGGATCGTGTCGCGCCAGACCGGAGCGACGACCGATGCCGAGCGCCTGGCCGCGGGCTTTCTCGACGTCGCGATCGAGTCGATGGCGCGCGCCATTCGCCATGTGTCGGTGCGCGAGGGCCACGACCCGGGCGGTTTCGCGCTCTGCTGTTATGGCGGCGCCGCGCCCCAGCATGCCTGCCGCGTCGCCGACGCGCTCGGCATCGACGAGATCCTGATCCATCCGCTCGCCGGCGTGCTGTCCGCCTGGGGCATCGGCCTCGCCGACCGGCGCATGATGCGACGCATGAGCGTCGAGCGTCCGCTAGGCGAATTCGCCGACGGCGCACTCGACGCCGAGTTTGCGGCAATGACCGCGCCGCTCGTCCGGGAGCTCGTCGCCCAGGGAACGGACGAAACCGGGGTGCGGGTGGAGCGCGTGCTCGAATTGCGCTCGCCCGGCACCGAGACGGCGCTCGAAATTCCGCACGGCCCGTTGCAGGACCTGAGCCGCGAATTTCGCGCGCATTTCGAGCGCCGCTTCGGCTTCGCGCCGCCGCCAGGCGACCCGGTCGTCGCCACGCTCCAGGCAACGGCAGTTGCCGCCGGCGAACGCGCCGGCACCGGCCGGGTGGCCGAAGACGTCCGCCGGACCGGGCGCAGCGTGCGCGCCTGGTTCGACGGCTGGCGCGAAATGCCGTCACTCGATCGCTCCGCCCTGGAGCCAGGCGAGACTGTCGCGGGACCGGCGTTGATCGTCGAACCCCACTCGACGACTGTCGTCGAGAATGACTGGAGTGCCGAGCGCCTGGACGACGGCAGCCTGCGCCTTTCGAGGCAGGGCGTCCGGCGGCAGTCAGGCAGCGATGCGCGCGAACCGGACCCGGCCCAACTCGAGCTCTTCAATCACCGCTTCATGCAGGTTGCGGAGCAGATGGGAGCCGTGCTCCAGTCGACCGCCGTTTCCGTCAACATCCGCGAGCGGCTCGATTTTTCCTGCGCGGTCTTCGACGCGGCCGGCGCCCTGATCGCGAATGCGCCGCACATGCCGGTGCACCTCGGATCGATGGGGGCAAGCGTTCGCGCCGTCATCAAGGCCAACGCCGGACAACTGCGACCCGGCCGTGCCTGGATGCTGAATGCGCCCTATGCCGGCGGCACGCACCTGCCGGACATCACCGTCGTCAGCCCGGTGTTCGCGGCGGGCGACAGGAAACCCGTATTCTTCGTCGCCTCGCGCGCTCACCACGCCGACATCGGCGGCATCACGCCGGGGTCGATGCCGCCGGACAGCCGCACGATCGACGAGGAAGGCGTGTTGATCGACAATTTCCTGTTGCTGGATGGCGGGCGGCTGCGCGAGGACGAGTTGCGGCGGCTGCTGGCGGGCGGCCGCCATCCTGCGCGCAGTCCCGGCCAGAATGTCGCCGACCTCAAGGCGCAACTCGCGGCCAATGCGCGCGGCATCGCGGAACTCGATGCGCTGGTCAGCCGCTGCGGGAAAGAGACCGTCGTGCGCTACATGGCGCACGTGCAGGACAACGCGGAGGCCTGCGTGCGCGCCGTCATCGGCCGGCTGGGCGACGGCCACCGCCGCTACGAGATGGACGACGGCAGCGCAATCGAGGTGAGCATCCGGGTCGATCGCCGCCAGCAGAGCGTCGTGATCGACTTCGCCGGGACATCGCCGCAGCGGCCCGGCAACCTGAATGCCCCGCTCGCCGTGTGCACCGCGGCCGTGCTGTACGTCTTCCGCACGCTCGTCGACACCGACCTGCCGCTCAACGAGGGCTGCCTGCGGCCGCTCTCGATCCGCGTGCCGGATGCCTGCATGCTGAATCCGGTCGCGCCCGCGGCGGTGGTCGCGGGAAACGTCGAGACCTCGCAGTGCGTGGTGGACGCGCTCTACGGCGCGCTCGGCGTGCTGGCGGCGTCGCAGGGCACGATGAACAACCTGACTTTCGGCAACGACCGGCACCAGTACTACGAGACGATTGCCGGCGGCGCGGGCGCGGGCCCCGGATTCGACGGCGCCTCCGGCGTGCAAACCCACATGACGAACTCGCGGCTCACCGATCCCGAGGTGCTCGAATCCCGCCACCCGGTGCTGGTGCGCGAGTTCCGCTATCGGCGCGGCTCCGGCGGGACCGGCCTCAATCGTGGCGGCGACGGGCTGGTGCGCCGCATCGGGTTCCGCGCGCCGATGAGCGCCGCGATACTGGCGAATCACCGCCGCATCGCGCCCTTCGGCCTCAACGGCGGCGGCGACGGCGCGACCGGCGTCAACGCGCTGCTGCGCGCGGGCGGCGAGCGGATCGATCTGCCCGGCAGCGTGAGCGTGACGGTTGCCGCCGGCGACGAGATCCTGATCGAGACGCCGGGCGGTGGCGGCTACGGCCAGGCGATTGCCTCGGCAGGCAGCTCGAGTTCGGCAAGCGCCTGCGTCAGTCCGATGTCCGGCAGGCCGGTGAGATTGGGACTCACGGTCTGCGCCCGGCTGCCGCCGGCGCGATGGCTGACCAGGTAGGCGTGAAAGCCCCCCGGCCTCGAAGCCGGAATGCCGAAGATCAGGTTGACGATGCCGAGCTCGCGGTGGCGGTCGCGGTTGACGCGCTCGTCGCAGATCACGTACCAGCGGTCTCCCGGCTCGCGCTGCGAGAATGCGCCTCGTTCCTCCAGTCCGCCGAGGAAGGCGCGCACCTGCGCCACGGCGCGCCGCCAGCTCGGCGGCTCGTTCGGCTCGAACAGCATCCAGCGCGTGCCGCGCTCGATACTGTTGACGATCATCAGCGCGAGCCGCCGCGCAGGCAGCGAGCGCCAGTCGGTGAAGCCGGCGCCGGGGCCGGCGAGCGTGCATGCCGGCGCCGGTTCGCGACCGGGCCGTCGCACCGTCTGCACCGTGTTGACTCCGCAGGCGGCGAGCCGCGTGCGGTAGTAATCGTCCACGGTGCAGACCGGGCGCAATCCGTGCCGCAGCACCGCGTCCTCGCCGCAGGAGGCCGACCACACCGGCCACAGGTCTGCGGCACGCGAGATCGTGCCGGTCACGGCGCCGCAGGGCGGGAACGACTCGAAGCGGCCGCGCAACTTGTCATAGCCGAGCAGGCGCGGAAAGTACATGCACGCGGAATCCGAGGGCAGCGGCCAGTCGCGCATCTCGGCAAGCGCCTTGGCCGCCGAGTCCCAGCCGAGCGGCGGGTCGACGAACAAGAGCGCCCTGCGCTCGCGACAGCACCGGTTCGCGACCAGGAGCGTGCTGGCGCCGACGTCCTTCTCCCGCGAAAGCGGCGGGATGCACAGCAGATTAAATGTGTCGGCCGCGTCGAGCGCGAACAGCCCCGTGCCCTGGGCTGCCGAACCGATGATGTCGTAGTCGGTCAACGGCGCGCCGTCCTCGGCATCCGGGCCGGAAAGGATGTAGCCCGCCAGACCGCGCGGGTCGCTGCGCGGCGTCGGATCGGGTCGCAGGCGCGGCAGGGCGCCGTCGACGCGCGCGAGCTGGGAGTCAGCGAGCGTGGTCGCGACGCTGCGCGGCGAGTCCGGCTGTATCGACAGGCGGCGATAGATTTCCTGGTCCTCGATATGCTCGGAGCCCGGGGTCCGGACGCGCTGCATCACGAGGTTGAACCGGTCGGGCTCGTTCTCGCCGATGCCGTCGTAGTCCACCGCTGCTCGCAGGAATTCGCGGGTGCCGGGCGCGAGCGCGCGAAGCACGAGGCGCTGGTGGCCTGCCGGCAATTGCAGCGTGCAGCAGCGCGCGCCGTTCGTGACGCGCACGACGATCGCGGCGCGGCCGCCGTTCTCGAAATACTGTTCGACCGCGTAGGAAAGCGTGCTCGGCTGCCAGAGTCCGCCGAAGATGCGCTGGAAATCGGCGAAGCTGGAAAGCTCGACCGGACGGTTGACGGGTCCGCGCAGGCAACGGCCGATGAACGCAGTGACTGCGGTCGGCGCTTCCGAGATGAATTGCCCAGACCCGGCTTCTTCTCGAACCTGGATGCCGGTCAGCCTGTCCCTCACCGGTCGCTCCCCCGGGTTTCGTCCAGACTATCATGATTCGGCATGCAGCGCGGTTCCGACAGCTGGCGAATCGGATTCACGATGTCCCTGAGCACCGCGGTGCTGTGGGGTCTGCTCCCGATCGCGCTCAAGGTGACGCTGGAAGGCATGGACGCCTGGACGATCACCTGGTGGCGATTCTCGGTCTCGATGCTGGGCCTCGGCGCGTTCCTGCTGTGGCGCGGCGAGCTGCCGCGCATGCGCAATGCCTTGCGCGCGGACTACGTATTGCTGGTCGTCGCCCTCGCGACGCTGGCCGCCAATTACGTGCTGTACCTGGTCGCGCTCGATCACACCACGCCTTCCGTCGCGCAGGTGGTGATCCAGCTCGCGCCGCTGCTGCTGCTGCTCGGCGGCGTCTTCGTGTTCCACGAGCAGTTCGCGGCGTGGCAGTGGCTCGGATTCGCGATTCTCGGCTGCGGGCTCGTGCTGTTCTTCAACCGCCGCCTGCCGGAGCTGGCGCGGCCGACCGAGGGACTCGGCCTCGGCGTCATGCTGATGATCGCGGCTGCGATCGCCTGGGCGATCTACGGGCTGGCGCAGAAGCAATTGCTCGTCCGGTTCACGGCTAGCCAGGTGCTGTGGATGCTCTACGTCGGGGCGACGATCGTGCTGCTGCCGACCGCGTCCCCCGCGGCGATTCTGGATCTCGACGGATTGCAGCTCGGCATGCTGGCATTCTGCTGCGCCAATACCCTGGCCGCGTACGGCGCGTTCGGCGAAGCGCTGCATCACTGGGACGTGTCGCGTGTCAGCGCCGTCCTGTCGACCGCGCCGCTGTTCACGATCGGCGCGATGTGGGCGGTTGAATATTCGGGTCTTGCGCTCGTGGACCCCGAGGGACTGAATGCACTCTCGATCCTGGGAGCGCTGGGCGTGGTCGCGGGCTCGATGACTTGCGCGCTGGCCGCGCGCGGCTGAGCGGAGGGCTCAGGGGCCGGCGCTCGCCCTCGTATCGACGGCCGAATCGGGATCCGTGAACTGCGGATCGCCGGCGTACTGGTCCTCGACGCCGTTCCAGGTCGCGCCGGGCGGAATCATGTTTCGCACGCGTGGCGCCTCTGCGACGGTCGCATCGAGCCCTGTCGTCGTACCGGGGCCGACGGCGTAGGCGATGCCGCGCGGCTTGTCGACCGCGGCATGGATCGCTTCCCAGTCGATCGCGTCCGCGTGCTCCGCCACCCGTTTCCACAACTCGACCCGCGGCTTCCTGGTCTTCTGCTTCAGCGACGCCGCGACGTCGGTCCAGTCGCGCTGGTCGTCCTCCAGCGGCTCGTAGGTCTGCACGAGCAAGCGGTCGCCACGCCAGCCGAGCAGGTACGGCTGGTTGACCACGGTCACCTTGGTGCCGTCCGGAACCGACTCGAACAGGCGCGCGATGTCTTCCGGGTACAGCCGGATGCAGCCGTGGCTCGCGCGCATGCCCACGCCGGGCGGCTTGTTGGTGCCGTGGATCAGGTAGCTCGGCCAGCCGAGACGCATCATGTGGCGGCCGAGCGGGTTGTCGGGGCCCGGCGGCACCTTGCCCGGCAGGATGTCGCCGTCCTTCGCATGCTCCTGGCGCACCGATACCGGCGGCGTCCAGACCGGATCCTTGACGCGCGAGACGACCTTGGTGCTGCCTTCGGGCGTCGCCCAGCCGACCTTGCCGATTCCAATCGGGTGCGTGATCACCTCGATTGGCTCGTCCTTCGCGCGTTTCGGGTAGTAATAGAGACGCATCGCGGCCAGGTTCAGCACCAGACCCTCGCGCGGCGCGTCGGGCAGCACGAACTCGGTCGGCAGCACGATCTGAGTGCCTTCGCCGGGCAACCAGGGATCGACGCCGGGATTGGCGCGCAGCAGCTCCGCGTAGCCGACATTGAAGCGCCGCGCGATGTCCGCGAGCGTGTCCTCGTGCTGCGAGACGGTCACCTGCAGGCGGCCGACGACGTCCTGCCCGGAATCGACCACGAACCGGTGCGTCGCCTCGCCGAGCGGCAACTCGGGTTTCTCCGGTGCCTGGACCACGGACTTGTCGGCGGGCTTGGGGTGCTTCCGCCACAGCGACTCGAACGGCGTGCAGGCCGCCAGCGCGACGGGAAGCAGCAGGACGGCGCAACGCATGGCGGCCCGGGTCATGACCGGCCATTATCCATGGTGGGCGCCGGCCTCACCAGATCTTCACGCGCTCCGCCGCCGGGCGAAACAGCTTGTCGCCCTCGCGGAGGTCGAATGCCCGGTAGAACTCGTCCATGTTCGAAACCACGCCATTGGCCCGGAACTCGCTCGGCGAGTGCGGATCGGTCAGCACCACCTCGCGCATCAGGCCCTCGCGCCACTTCGTGCGCCAGGCCTGCGCATAGCCCAGGAAGAAGCGCTGTGCACCGCTGTAACCGTCGATGACCGGCGCTTCGGCGCCATCCAACGAGGCCTGGTACGCGGCATAGGCGACGGCCGCTCCCGACAGGTCGCCGATATTCTCACCGAGCGTCAGCTCGCCATTGACATTGAGCCCGGGCAGCGCCGTGAAAGCGGAGTACTGCTTCACGAGCCCGTCCGCTTTCTGCTTGAACTTCTCGTTGTCCTCCGTCGTCCACCAGTCGCGCAGGTTGCCGTCCCCGTCGTACTGCCGGCCGCGGTCGTCGAAGCCATGGCTGATCTCGTGGCCGATGACCGAACCGATGGCCCCGTAGTTGGCGGCGTCGTCGGCCGCCATGTTGAAGTACGGCGGCTGCAGGAACGCGGCCGGGAACACGATCTCGTTGTTGGTCGGCAGATAATAGGCATTGACGGTCTGCGGCGTCATGAACCACTCGGTGGGGTCCTTCGGCTCGCCCGCGCGCGCGGCCTGCCAGGCCCACTCGAACTGGTTGGAGCGCATCACGTTGCCCGCCAGGTCGTCGTGGCGGATCTCGAGACCGGTGTAGTCGCGCCACTTGTCCGGGTAGGCGATCTTGACGTTGATCTTGCGCAGCTTCTCATGCGCTTCACTTTTCGTACTGTCGCTCATCCATTCGAGCGAATCGATGCCGCGGTCGAAGGCGGCCAGCAGGTTTTTCACCAGCAGGTCCATGCGCAGCTTGGCTTCCGGGGGAAAGTGGCGCTTCACGTACTCCGCGCCGATCGCCTCGCCCATCGAGTTGTCGGTCTCGCTGACGGCGCGCTTCCAGCGCGGGCGGAGCGCCTCGGTGCCGCGCAGCGTCCTGGAGTTGAAATCGAACGAGGCCTCGACGAAGGCGGCCGGCAGCACGCGCGCGTAGGCGCTGATGGTGCGGATGGTCAGGTAATCCTTCCAGGCGGCGAGTTCGGTGTCGCCGAGCTGCTGGCCGAGGGCGGTGGCATAAGTGGGCTGGCGCACGATGAAGTCGCCGGACGGCAGGCCGCTCGCCGAGTGATACGCCTTCCAGTCGAAGGCCGGCGCGAGCGCCGCCGCCGATTCAAGCCCGTGCCGATTGTAGGTCGCAATGGGGTCGCGGTTCTGCACCGGCGTCCACTGGTCGGTCGCGATCGCGGTCTCGAGCTCGAGGACCTTCGCGGCGCGCGCTGCGCCGTCCTGCTCGCCGGCGAGCGTAAAGAGCCTCGCCACGTATTCGACGTACTTGCGGCGGAACTCGACGTGCTCCCTGTCTTCCCGCAGGTAGTAGTCGCGATTCGGCATCCCGAGGCCGTCCTGGGTCAAATAGGCGACGTTGTGGCTGGAGTTCCGCGCGTCGGGATAGACGTAGACGCCCATCGGCACGCTGATGCCGAGTCCCTGCGCGCGGCCAAAGAAGCGTGCGAGCGCGGACGGCCCGTCGATCGCGGCGATCTCGGCGAAGAGCGGCTTGAGCGGCTCGATGCCGCGCTCCTCGACGCGCTTCTCGTCCATGAAGCTGGTGTACATGTCGCCGAGCCGGCGCATCTCGGGCTTGGCCGCCTCGCCCTTGCCCGCGGCTTCCTTCAGGATCTCGTGCACGTCTTCCTGCGCCTTCTCGAACAGCATGATGCCGATGCCGGCGCTCGCGTACTCGGCAGGGAATGGCGTGTTCGCGAGCCAGGTGCCGTTGACGAAGCGGAACAGATCGTCCTGCGGCCGCACCTTCCGGTCCATGGCGGCCGGATCGATGCCGGAGACCAGCGGCGCCGGTTCGGCGACGGCCGTCGAGACTGCGCAAGCGGCGAGCAGCAGGCTGGACAGGAAACGGCTGACTAACATGGCGGACTCCACGGGCGACGAGTGCGGCGGATTATAAGGCAGCGGCTTTGCAGGCCGGTTCCGTGACGCGACCAGTCGTTGCAGAGCTGCGACCGGCTTTCAAGCTGAGCAGCTCCATTGCTCGCATCGGTCGCGATGGCCGCATCGAAATGTTCCGCGGCATCGCGGGATTGTCGCGAGCCAAAAAAAAGCCCCGGGTTCTGGCCCGGGGCTGAAGTGCGGACTTTCGGTGAAGGGAAGGAAGTCCGCTAGGGGATACTGACGCAGACAAAAACCAGGCTCAAAGCCTAGCGTCGGCGGCTTCCTGGAGACGTGAACCGCGACACAGTTTGCGCCGGCTTGACGCGCCGCCGCGGAAAAAACTTACTATTCATATGGTTAAAGGTGGTTCGAAATACGCGACGCCGGAGGGCGCCCGCCGCCTGCGCGCCGAACTGGACCAGCTCTGGGCAGTGGAGCGCCCCCAGGTGACGCGCGCCGTCGCCGAGGCCGCCGCCCAGGGCGACCGCTCCGAGAACGCCGAATACATCTATGGCAAGCGCAGGCTCCGCGAGATCGACCGGCGCGTGCGCTTCCTGCGCGGTCGTCTCGACGGAATGAAAGTCGTTTCAGCGCCGCCGACCGACCGGTGCCGGGTATTCTTCGGGGCCTGGGTGACGATCGAGGACGCTGCGGGCGCATCCCGGCGCCATCGCATCGTCGGGCCGGACGAATTCGACCGCGAGCCTGGGTACATCAGCATGGACTCGCCGCTCGGGCGCGCGCTGATGGGCAAGCGCATCGGCGACGCGATCGAGGTCGAGCTGCCGGCGGGCAGGCTCAGCGCATCGATCGCCGGGATCGAGTACGAGTGATCAGATCACACGGATGTTCTTGAACTGCCAGGGATCGCTCTCGTCGAGGTCTTCCGGGAACAGCCGGCCGCGGTCGAAGAGCGGATTCCAGTCCGTGTACTTGCCGACCACGGGTCCCAGGTAGGGATTGCAGATCTCCAGATTGCGCCGGAAGTCGATCTCGTCCGGCTCGACCACGCCCATCGCGGGGTTTTCGATCGCCCAGATCATGCCGGAGAGCGCCGCGACGGTGACCTGCAGCGAAGTCGCGCTGTTGTAAGGCACGAGCTTGCGCGCATCGTCGATCGAGAGCTGCGAGCCGTACCAGTAGGCGTTCTTCGCATGGCCCGCGAGCAGCACGCCGAGCTCATCGATGCCGGTCGTGATGTCGCCCATCATGATGCGCCTGTGTTCCTGGAGCTGGTAGTTGCGCCCGCAGAACTCGTGCACCGAGAGCACCGCGTTATCGGACGGGTGATACGCGTAGTGCACGGTCGGGCGGTAGAGCACGCGGTCGTTCTGCCGCACCGTCAGGAAATCGGAGATCGAGATCGACTCGCCGTGGGTGATCAGGAAGCCGTGGAAGTGCTTCGCTTCCGGCGTCCAGGTGCGCACCCGCGTCGCGCAACCCGGCTGGGTCAGGTAGATCGCGTTCTTGCGCCCGAAGTCGTATTGCCTGCCGTCACGCGGGAAGTGGCGTTCGTGCGTGCCCCAGCCGAGCTCGGCCGGCTGGCTGCCTTCGCTGACGAAACCATCCACCGACCAGGTATTCACGAACTCGCCGGGCATCTTCGGCTTGCTGGAGACCTGCGTGTCGCGCTCCGCGATGTGGATGACCTTGATGCCGACGTCCTTGGCGAGCTTCGCCCAGTCGTCGCGGGTCTTCGGATCTCCGGCGTCGTGGCCATTGCCGGCGGCGACGTCGAGCAGTGCCTGCTTGACGAAGTGCGACACGAGGCCCGGATTCGCGCCGTGCGTGATGACCGCGGTCGGGCCGTTGGTCCAGGTCTTGCGCAACTCCAGCACTTCCTCCCGGAGCGCATAGTTGGTGCGGCGGCTCGCCGGGATGTTCGGATCCGTATAGCCGCCCGGCCAGGGCTCGGTGCAGGTGTCGAGATACAGCGCACCCTTCTCGTGGCAGAGCTTGATCAGGGCGACGCTCGAGACGTCCACCGACAGGTTCAGGACGAAATCGCCGCGCCCGACCAGTGGATCGAGCACGTGCCGGAAATTTTCACGCGTGAGGGGATGGTTGATGAACCGAATCCCGTACTTGCCCGCCTCCTCCTTCCCGGCTTCGTCGGCGGTCACGATGGTGACGCGGTCCGCCGTCAGCCCGCCGACGTGGCGCAGGATCAGCGGCAGCACGCCCTGGCCGATACTGCCGAAGCCGATGAAGATCAGGCGGCCGGGAAAGTGCGTGTGAATCGCGTGTTCAGTCATGATTTCCTGAATTCCGTTATCGTGGGAAGCAACGGCGCAGAATGTACCGCAAAAATATGCCGACGTGGCGCTATCCGCTCGCCCTGCTCGCCGTCTACGGCGTCATCTGGCTCGCGCTCGCGATCGATCCGGTTTTTCGCGAGGACTGGCTGCTTGAGAACGCGATCGTGGCGGTCGCGGTTCCGCTGCTCGTCGCGACCGCGCGTCGCCTGCGCTTCAGCAGTTTCGCCTACACCTGCCTGTTCCTGTTCTTCGTGCTGCATGCAATCGGTTCGCATTACACGTATTCACTCGTGCCCTACGACGACTGGCTGCGGTCGCTCGCGGGCATCGAGCTTTCCGGCCGCAATCACTACGACCGGCTCGTGCACTTCGCGTATGGGCTGCTGGTGGCTCCGGCCGCGGTCGAGATCTTCGCCCACTACGGGCGCTATCCGCGCAGTTGGGCCTTCCTGTTTCCCTGGACATTCATGGCCGCGCACGCGGTGATCTACGAGCTGGTCGAATTCGCCGCGGCCATGCTGTTCGGCGGCGATCTCGGCCAGGCCTACCTCGGCACGCAGGGCGACATCTGGGACGGCCAGAAAGACATGGTGCTGGCGCTCTCGGGCTCGACCCTGATGCTGCTGACGCTCGCGGCCGCGCGCCGCCTGCCCGTCAGGGGCGGCTGAGTCGCGACCGGGGTTGAGTCATCCGTCCTGGAACGGGAATGGCGCCGGGCGCGCGCGGCCCAGGCGGGCCCGCTCGATCGCGACCGCGCGGCGCCAGAAGTCGCGCTCGGCATTGCTCGGCGAAGGGGTGCCGGCCCGGAGCCGGTCATCCGGCGTGAAATCCAGCAGCCGCAGGTCCCTTGCACGCTTCGCCTCGCTCATGGCGGTTAAGATGCAGCGGGCGGGAAAAAGGTTGCGAACGACACTCATATCCACCGGCGAACTGGCGGCGCGGCTGTCCGATCCGGACTGGCTGGTGGCCGATTGCCGCTTCGATCTCGCCGACCCGCGAGCCGGCGCGCTGGCCTGGCGCGAGGGGCACATTCCCGGCGCGATCCACGCCGATCTCGAACGAGACCTGTCCGCAGCCGTGACGGCGACGACGGGGCGCCATCCCCTGCCGCCGATCGAGGCGCTCACCGCGACGTTCTCGCGCTTCGGGATCGCCAGGCAGACCCAGATCGTCTGCTACGACGCCGGCAGCGGCGCGTTCGCGGCGCGACTCTGGTGGATGCTTCGCTGGCTGGGCCACGATGCGGTCGCGGTGCTCGACGGCGGATTCGCCGCCTGGACCGGCGAGGGCCGGCCGGTTTCGACCGAGACGCCTGCACGCCCGCCGGCGCGATTCGTCGCCGAGCCCCGACCGGAGATGCTCTGCGACACCGGCGGCGTCAGGTCCGCGCTCGCGCGCGGCGCGACGCTCGTCGATCTGCGCGGCGTCGAGCGCTTCGCCGGCAGCGTGGAGCCGATCGACGCGGTGGCCGGCCATGTGCCGGGCGCAGTCAATCTGCCGTACACGGAGAACCTCGACGCAGAGGGCCGATTCCGGCCCGTCCCGCAACTGGCGGAACACTGGCGTGCGCGCACCGGCGCCGCACCCGGGCGCGGCATCATCTGCATGTGCGGATCGGGAGTGACCGCCTGTCACGGACTGCTCGCCCTCGAAGCAGCCGGCGTGAAAGGCGCGAGGCTGTACGCCGGGTCGTGGAGCGAATGGATCCGGGATCCCTCCCGGCCGGTGGCGCGCGGCGGCTCATGATCTGCTATCGTCCGCGCCCTGCTCCAACCGAACAGGACCGCGGAATTGGACATCGTGACGCGCGGCACCGTGACGCCGCGACCGCCCTGGAGCGTCGAAGACTCGAACGACCTCTACGCCGTCCGCTCCTGGGGCGGCGGCTACTTCGGCATCAATGCCGCGGGCCACGTCGTCTGCCACCCCGGCCGTGACGACAAGCGCGGGATCGATCTCTACGAAGTCGTGCAGCAGCTCGGCGCCCGCGACCTGACCGCGCCGATGGTGCTGCGCTTTTCCGACATCCTGCGCGACCGGCTGCGATCGCTGCACGACGCCTTCGCCGCCGCGATCGCCGAGAACGATTACAAGAACCGCTACGCCGCAGTCTTCCCGATCAAGGTGAACCAGCAGCGCCTGGTCGTCGAGGAGGTCTACCGCGGCAGCGCTGACCTGGGATTCGGACTGGAATGCGGCTCGAAGCCCGAGCTGCTCGCGGTCATGGCGATGACCGGCGATGCGCCGAAGCGCCTGATCATCTGCAATGGCTTCAAGGATGACAGCTACATCGAGGCCGTGATCCTCGCGACCAAGCTCGGCCGCTCGATCATCCCGGTGGTCGAGAACTTCTCCGAGCTCGGCTACATCCTGCGCCACGCCGAGAAGTACCAGGTGCGGCCGAAGATCGGCGTGCGCGTGAAGCTCGCCGCCGAGGGCGCGGGCCGCTGGCGCGAGTCGGCCGGCGACCGCTCGAAGTTCGGCCTGTTCACGACCGAGATCCTCGAGATGGTCGAGGTGCTGCGCTCCCACGGCATGCTCGACTGCCTGAAGCTGGTGCACTGCCACCCGGGCTCGCAGCTGCACGACATCCGCCGGGTGAAGGACGCGGTGAACGAGCTGGCGCAGGTCTATGCCGAGCTCGCGCGTCTCGGCGCCGGGCTCGAGTACATCGACGTCGGCGGCGGGCTCGGCATCGACTACGACGGCTCGCGCACCAATTTCGAGTCGTCCACCAACTATTCGCTGCGCGAATACGCGAGCGACGTCGTGTACCGCGTGGCGAGCGTCTGCAATGCGCGCGACCTGCCGCACCCGATGATCATCAGCGAGTCCGGCCGGGCGATCACGGCCCATCACAGCGTGCTGCTGTTCAACGTGCTGGGCGCGGCGCGCCTCGATCTGTTCAGCGTGCCGGACCGCGCGGCCACCGACGACGGCAAGCTGCCGCAGCCGGTCGCGGACCTGTTCGACGCGCATGCGACCGTCAGCGAGCGGCGCCTGGTCGAATGCTGGCACGACGCCCAGCAGGCGCGCGAGCAGGCGCAGCAGATGTTCAGCCTCGGCTACCTCAGCATCGAGATGAGGAGTCTCGCGGAGCGGCTCTACTGGGCGACCTGCGCGAAGGTGCGCGACATGACGCGCAGGCTCGGCCGGATTCCGGAGGAGCTCGAAGAGCTCGAGACGGTGCTGTCCGACATCTATTTCTGCAACATGTCCGTGTTCCAGTCGTTGCCCGACAGCTGGGCCATCGACCAGCTCTTCCCGATCATGCCGCTGCACCGGCTCGACGAGCGGCCGACGCGGAGCTGCGTGCTCGCCGACATCACCTGCGATTCGGACGGCAAGATCGACCGCTTCGTTTCGCAACGCGACATCAAGCGCGTGCTCGAAGTGCACGAGCTCCGACCGGGCGAGGACTATTTCCTCGCCGCATTCCTGGTCGGCGCCTACCAGGAGACGCTCGGCGATCTGCACAACCTGTTCGGCGACACGCACGTCGTGCACATCCGCCTCGACGACGAGCACGGCTGGTGGATCGAAGAGATCCTCAAGGGCGACACCGCGAGCACGGTGCTCGGCTACATGCAATACGACCCGGGCGAGCTCTACCCGCGCTTCGCGCGGGACTGCGAGCGCGCGATGCGGGACGGCAGCCTCTCGGTCGCCGAAGGCCAGGCGCTCAAACGCTTCTATGAATCGGAGCTGGCGGGCTACACTTACCTCGAACCGGACGGGGCCGCCTGAGCGCGGCCGCAAGGAGCGATCACATGCGAATGCAGAAATTCCTCATCACTGCCGCGCTTGCGGCAGTCGCGTTCTCCGCCTTTGCAGCGGAGCCGCCCGCCACCGACGAGGCGACGCTTGCGACTCTCGACAAGGTGCTCGCGGGCGACCACCGCTCCGAGCAGAATCGCGCTCGCGACAAGTGGCGCCATCCGAAGGAAACCCTGAAGTTCTTCGGATTCCGCCAGGACATGACGGTCATGGAAATCTGGCCGGGCGGTGGCGGCTGGTATACGGAGGTGCTGGCGCCTGCACTGCGCGAGCATGGCCAGTACATCGCGGCGAGCTGGGACCCGAAGTCCGAGAGCAAATACGTCAAGGAGAACTCGAAGAAGTTCGCCGCCAAGCTCGCGGCGCGTCCCGATGTCTATGGCCGTGCGAAGGTGACGGCCCTGCAGCATCCCGGCGCGCTCGAGCCCGTGCCCGACGGCAGCGTGGACATGGTGCTGACCTTCCGCAACGTGCACAGCTGGATGGGCAACGACGGTGCGCAGCCGATGTTCGACGCCATGTACGCCGCTCTGAAGCCGGGCGGCATCCTCGGCGTCACCGAACACCGCGCCGCCGACGACAAGCCGCAGGACCCCAAGGCCGAGTCCGGCTACGTGCGCAAGGACTACACCGTCGCGCTCGCCGAGAAGGCCGGCTTCAAGCTGATCGACGAGAGCGACGTCAACGCCAACCCGAAGGACACCAGGGACCACCCGAACGGCGTCTGGTCATTGCCTCCGTCATTGCAGGGCGGCGACACGGATCGCGAAAAGTACCTGGCGATCGGCGAAAGCGACCGCTTCACGCTGCGGTTCCGCAAGCCCGAATAGCAGGGCGACTGTATATACATCCAGTCCCCCGGCCCGGACGTGATTCCCGCGGGCAGACTCATTATGTGAAGGTTTTCGCGGATTGCCCGGGGCCGGGTCCGATACCGTTTGCGTGGCGAAGTGCACCCGCAGGGATGTGGCGATCGATGAGCGATCCAGGCAAGTACAAGAAGCTTTCCACCGATGCGAAAGAGATGTCGCATTACGCGGAAGAACAGCGGCTGGGTCACGGGCGCATCGAGTTCGACGAGCTCGGCAACGCGATCTGGGTCCCGTTTGCCGGCGCCAGCGGCGACGACGTCATGCGCCGCCTGCTCGACGATCCGAGCCTCGCGTTCAGCAGCGACTATTCCGAGGGCACGCAGAAGCGCATCCAGCAAAACCAGCAGGGCGTCAAGAAGGGCTACGACCCGTATGACAGCGGTCTGCTGGTGAAGAAGGAATGGAAGAAGAAGAAGGACCTGCGCGCCCTCTCCAACTGGATCACGAAGCGCAAGCCCAGGGACGACTGATCGTCCGCCGGCGACGCGCCGGCTCCTTGCTTGACCGGTACTGGCGGGACGCGCAGGCTCGGTCGCATGATCGCGTTGACGCTGGTGCTCGGCACCTGCAACTACAGTTCCTGGTCGCTGCGCCCCTGGTTGCTGCTCAGGCATCTCGGGCTCGAGTTCACCGCGCGTCAGTTCCATTTCGGCACGCCGGAATTCGACAGCGAAGTGTCCAAGCTCTCGCCGACCGGGCTGGTGCCGGTGTTGATCCACGGCGAGCGCCGCATCTGGGAATCGCTGGCCATCTGCGAATACGCATCCGAGCTCGCCGGCGGCCGCGGCTGGCCTGCGGACGCGGAACGACGCGCGCTCGCGCGCTCGGTCGCGACCGAGATGCACGCGGGATTCGCGGCACTGCGCAACGCCTGCCCGATGAATGCGCGCGCGACCGGCAGACGCGTGCCGATGACGCCACCGCTCGCCAGGGACCTGCGGCGTGTCGACGCGATCTGGTCCGACTGCCGGCGCGAGAACGGTGAGCGCGGGTCGTACCTGTTCGGCGACTTCAGCGTCGCCGATGCGATGTTCGCGCCGGTGGTGCTGCGCGTGCGCAGCTACGGGCTGCCGCTCTCCGGTCTCGCGGCGCGCTACCAGGAGACGATGCTCGCGGATCCGCACATGCGCGAGTGGATGCGGCTTTCCGCCGAGGAAACCATCGTGATACCGCACGAGGAAGTCGGTGCGGGCGCCTGAGCCGGCAGCCGCGATGTCCTGGGCGAGTGCGATCGGCCTGGGCTCGCACCTCGAGACGGCGGTCGCCGAGGCTGCCGAGCAGCTCCAGTTCGAATCGCGGGCGGCGCCGCCGGATCTCGTCATCGCCTTCGTATCGGCGGCCTATGGTCCCTCCATCGAGCGCCTCACGCCGCTGCTGCGCCCGCTGATCGGCGACAGCCTGCTGTTCGGCTGCAACGCGGGCGGACTGATCGGCGGCGGCAGCGAAGAGGAAGAGGAACCGGGACTCGCACTGCTGTGCGGCCGCCTGCCGGACGTGTCCCTGACGACACTGCACCTCGAGCAGGCGACCTTGCCGCCGCTCTCCGCCTCGCGCGAGAACTGGTGGCGTCTGCTGGAGCTCGAGCCCGAGTCCGGTGCGAGCTTCATGCTGCTCGCGGACCCCGGCACGATCGACGCGGAGGCCTGCGCGCGCGGTCTCGATCGCGCATTCCCCGGCTCGACCGTGATCGGCGGTCTTGCCAGCGGCTCGCTCGAACCCGGCACCGCGCGGCTCCTCGCCAATGACGAGATCCACCGATCGGGCGGCACGCTGCTCGGGCTCAGCGGCAATGTCGTGATCGATCCGGTCGTCGCCCAGGGCTGCCGGCCGGTCGGCGATCCGCTGTTCGTCACCGCGAGCGATGGCAACCTGATCAACGAGCTCGACGGCCGCCGGCCCAAGGACGTGCTGACGGCGCTGTTCGCGAGTCTCGACGAGGATGACCGCACGCATTTCGGCGACGCGCTCTGCATCGGGCTCGCCCTGCCCGGTCCGCGCCAGGTGGTCGGCTCCGGCGACTTCCTGATGCGCAACGTGCTCGGCCTCGATCCGGAAAGCGGCGCGCTGTGGATCGGCTCGCGCATCACCCGCAATGCCGTCGTGCAGTTTCACCTGCGCGACGGACGCGCGGCCTCGCAGGAACTCGAGAGCCGCCTCGCCGCGTCGCTCGCGGGCCACCTGCCACCGCAGGCAGCGCTCCTATTCGCCTGCGCCGGCCGCGGCCGCAGCATGTTCGGCGTCACGGGACATGATTCGGGCACGCTCAGGCGCATGATCGACATTCCTGTCGCCGGCATGTTCAGCGCCGGTGAGATCGCCCCGATCCAGGGCGCGACATTCGTGCACGGCTACTCCAGCGTGTTCGGGCTGATCCGCCCGCGGGCCGCCGGCCGCTCCTGATATTATCGGCCGCGTTTTCCAGGAGTATTCCTCGATGCGACGCCTGCTGACGGTCGCCGCACTGGCCGCATGTCCTTTGCTCGCGCTGGCCCAGCCGCGCGGCTTCACGGCCGCCGATCTCGTTTCGCTGTCCCGGGTCAGCGATGCCGACATCTCGCCCGACGGCAAGAGCGTCGTCTTCACGCTGCGTGAAGCCGATCTCGCGGCGGATCGCGGCCGGACCGACCTGTGGCTGCAGGAGATCGACGGCGCAGCACCACCGCACCGGCTGACCAGCAGCGAAGAAAACGATGGCGCGGGGAGCTGGGCGCCGGATGGCAAGGGCATCTACTTTCTGTCTTCGCGAAGCGGGTCCGCCCAGGTCTGGTACCTGCCGATCGCCGGCGGCGAGGCGACGCCGGTCACCAGTCTGCCGCTCGAGGTCGCGGGCTTCGAGGTTTCGCCACGCGGGGACCGCTTGTTGCTAGCGGTCGAAGTATTCGCCGGCTGCAATTTCGACTGCACGCGCAAGCGCCTGGACGAGCGCAAGTCGACCAAAGGGAGCGGTCAGGCCTACGACAAGCTGTTCGTGCGTCACTGGGACCAGTGGGAGGACGGGCGCGTCTCGCAGTTGTTCTCGGTGAAGATCGATGCGCACGAAGCAACCGGCAAGCCCGTTGCGCTTTCGGAATCGATCGACGCCGACGTGCCCCCGCAACCGTTCGGCGGCCGTGCCGACTACGGCTTCAGCCCCGATGGCTCGCAGGTGGTGTTCGCCGCGCGCATCCGCGGCCGAACCGAGCCGATCTCCACGAATTTCGACATCTGGCGCGTGCCCGCCGACGGAAGCGCCGCACCGGTCAACCTGACCGCCGGCAACCCGGCCTGGGACGCACAGCCGGCCTGGTCGCCCGACGGGCGTCTGCTCGCGCATCTCGCGATGCAGCGGCCCGGATTCGAGGCGGACCGCTTCAAGCTGGTCGTGAGCGATGCTCGGACCGGCGAAGTGCGCTTCACGACGGGGGACTGGGACCGTTCCATCGGCGCATTCCGCTTTTCGGCGGACGGCCGACAGGTGTATGCGCTGGCGGATCACCTCGGCCAGCATCCCCTGTGGGCCATCGACCTCGCTGACGGCTCGCGCCGGATGCTGACCCAGTCGGGAAACGTCGCCGAGTTCGACGTCGCAGGCTCGCGGGTCGTGTATGCGTTGCAGGACCTCGGCGCGCCGGCGGACCTGTACCTGCTCGCCGGCGACGGCGCCGCGCCGCGGCGCCTGATATCGGTCAACGCCGGACGACTGGCCGATGTGAAATTCGGCGCGGCCGAGCAGTTCACTTTCCAGGGGGCTGCGGGTGCGGAGGTATCCGGTTATGTGGTCAAGCTCTGGAACTGGCAGGACCGCAGGAAATACCCGGTCGCATTCATCGTGCACGGCGGGCCGCAGTCGAGTTTTGCAAATACCTGGAGCTATCGCTGGAATCCGCAGGTCTACGCGGGCGCGGGCTTCGGCGTCGTGTTCGTCGATTTCCACGGTTCCACCGGCTACGGCCAGGCATTCACCGATTCGATCAGCGGCGACTGGGGCGGCAAGCCGCTCGAGGACCTGCAGAAGGGACTGGCGGCCGCGCTCGAGGCGAATCCCTGGCTCGACGGCGAGCGCGCCTGCGCGCTCGGCGCTTCCTATGGCGGCTACATGGTCAACTGGATCGCCGGCAACTGGCCGGACCGGTTCCGTTGCCTGGTGAACCACGCGGGCGTGTTCGATCATCGCTCGATGTACTACTCGACCGAGGAGCTGTGGTTCCCTGAATGGGACCACGGCGGCCCTTACTACGACGCTCCGGCGGCGCACGAGAAATCCAACCCGGCAAATCACGTCAAGGCCTGGAAGTCGCCGATGCTCGTGATCCACGGCGCGCTCGATTACCGCGTGCCCTACAGCCAGGGGATAGCGGCATTCACCGCCTTGCAGCGGCGCGGCATCGAGAGCCGCTTCCTGTACTTTCCGGACGAGAGCCACTGGATTTCCAGGCCCGCCAACAGCCTGCAGTGGCACGAGGAAGTGCTCGGCTGGCTCGACCGGCACCTGAAGTGAGGTGGTAAGGCGCTTCTCTTCCTCGCGACGCAATCCCGCGCCAGCGAGGCCGGAGCTCGCGCGCGGATTTCTCGGTGTCTTCGGCTACAGCCGCCGCGCGCTCGAACTGGTCTGGACCACCAGCCGGCCCCTGACCATCGCCTTCGCCTTGCTGACGCTGGTCGCCGGCGCCCTCCCCGCCGCGGTCGCCTGGGTTGGGGCGTTGATCGTCGACTCCGTCGTCGCGGCGATCCAGGCGGACGGGGCGGTGCGCGCCGCCCTGACGCGCCATGCGCTCTCCCTGGTCGTCGCCGAGGCGCTGCTGGTCGCGGCGATCGCGGGCGCGCAGCGCGGCATTTCGCTCTGCCAGTCGCTGCTGCGCGCCCAGCTCGGCCAGCGCGTGAATGTGATGATCCTCGAGAAGGCGCTGACGCTCGAGCTTGCGCACTTCGAAAACTCGGATTTCTACGACAAGCTGACCCGCGCACGCCGCGAGGCGTCGAGCCGGCCGCTCTCGCTCGTCATGCGCACCTTCGGCCTGGGCCAGAACGGCGTGTCGCTGGTGAGCTACGGAACATTGCTCTTCAGCTTTTCGCCCTGGGCGGTGCTGCTGCTGCTGGCCGCGGGCCTGCCGGCATTCCTGGCCGAGGCGCGCTACTCCGGGCAGGCATTCCGCCTGTTCCTGTGGCGCTCACCCGAAACGCGCATGCAGCTCTATCTCGAGACCGTGCTCGCGCGCGAAGACCACGTGAAGGAAGTCAGGCTGTTCGGGCTGGGGCCGCTGTTCCTCGAGCGCTACCGCGGGATTTTCCGCAAGCTCTACAAGGAAGACCGCGACCTGACGATCCGCCGCGACACCTGGGGCTTCGTGCTCGGATTGATCGCGACCGCGACCCTGTACTGCGCCTATGCGTGGATCGCGCTCGCGGCGATCGCGAGCCGCATCACGCTCGGCCAGATGACGATGTACCTGATGCTGTTCCGCCAGGGCCAGTCGGCGGTATCCGCGATCCTGTCCGCCATCGGCGGCATGTACGAGGACAACCTCTACCTGTCGACCCTCTACGACTATCTGGAAACACCGGTCGGCGAGCGCATGGGTGCGGCGCGGCGCGGTCCGAAGCCGGACGATGGTATCCGCTTCGAGCGCGTCGGCTTCAGCTACCCCGATGCCGAGCAGCCGGCGCTGGTGGACGTCGACCTGCACATCAGGCCGGGCGAATCGCTCGCCCTGGTCGGCGAGAACGGATCCGGCAAGACGACGCTCATCAAGCTGCTGACCCGGTTGTACCCGCCGACCAGCGGGCGCATCACGCTGGACGGCCTGGACCTGTCCGGATGGGACGAGGCGGCGCTCCGGGATCGCATCGGCGTGATCTTCCAGGACTTCACCCGCTATCAGCTGCTGCTCGGCGAGAACATCGGCGCGGGCGACGTCCGCCACTTCGAGGACGAGGAGCGCTGGCGCGAAGCCGCGGAGAAAGGCCTGGCCGCCCCGCTCGCCGACACGCTCGCGCAGGGCTACCACACGCCGCTCGGCAAGTGGTTCAACGACGGCCGTGAGCTGTCGGGCGGTCAATGGCAGAAAATCGCGCTGTCACGCGCCTTCATGCGCACCCGCGCGGACATCCTGGTGCTCGACGAGCCGACCGCATCCATGGACGCAGGCGCGGAGGCGACGATATTCGAGCACTTTCGCAAGCTCACCGAGGGCCGCATCGCGATCCTGATCTCGCACCGCTTCTCGACGGTGCGCATGGCCGACCAGATCGTCGTGCTCCAGGAGGGCCGCATCGTCGAGCGCGGCAGTCACGAGGAACTCATGCGCCTGAACGGGCATTACGCCCAGTTGTTCTCGCTGCAGGCGAAGGGCTACCGCTGAGCCGTCACTCGCGCCACGCGGCGTGGTAGGACCGGCCGAGTGCGATCAGGCGCTGCAGCAAGGCCGGATACGGGATGCCGTCGTGCAGCGCGGCGTCCGCATAGTCCTCCTCGCGCTCGAGGTTCGGATTGGCATTGGCCTCGAGCACCAGCGGCGTGCCGTCGGCGCGCAGGCGGAAGTCGATGCGTGCGTAGCCGCTCATGTGCAGCGCCCGGTAGACGCGGCGCGCGAACCGATCGAGCCTTTCGGCGAGCCCGGGCGGCAGCCCCTCCGCCTTGCCGCTCGTGATGCCGTGCCTTGCCTGGTAGGCGCGATCCCACTTGGCCTTGCGCGTCGCGATCGCCGCGCGCCCGTCCTTCAGCTCCCCGAAGATGAATTCCCAGGGTGTCAGCGTCCGGATCCGGTCGTTTCCCAGCACGCCGACGTACAGCTCCCGACCCTCGATGTATTCCTCGACCAGCGCGTCCGAATCGGTGTGCTGGTGAATGAAACCGATGCGCTCGCGCAGCTTCACCGCGTCCTCGACGATCGAGGCCTGGGCGATGCCGAGCGACGCGTCCTCGGTCGCCGACTTGACGAACAGCGGATAGCGCAGCTTCGCCGGGATGCGCAGCGTGCCGCCCTTGCGGAATACGGCGAATTGCGGCGTCGGTATCCGGTGATAGGAAAGGATCTGCTTCGACAGCACCTTGTCGCGCGACAGCATCATGCCGCGCGGATTGCAGCCGGTGTAGGGCTGGCGCAGCAATTCGAGGTAGGCGACGACGTGCTGGTCATAGGTGACGATGCCGCCGAATTCTTCGAGCAGGTTGAAGCAGGCCTGCGGCTGCCAGTCCTGGATGGTCGCGCGCAGCTCGTTCAGGCTGTCGCCGACGCCGATCGGGCGCACTTCGTGCCCGGCTTCGCGCAGGCAGCTGATCACATCGAACTCGGTGCGGAATTCCGCTGCGTCCTGGTCGCGCACGCCCTCGAGCGAATCCGGCGGTACCAGGGTCTCGTGGACCAGGACCAGGATCCGCAGCTTCTGCATCACTCCTCGCCCGCCAGCTCGTCGGCGAGCGCCTCGATCTCGTCGGCGCGGGCGAGGCTGTCGCGCCAGGCGGGCGGCAATCGCGACGCGCCGTAATGCGCACCGGCCAGTTGCCCGACGACCGCGGCCACCGTCGATGGGTCGCCTTTGCTGCCGGCGGCGGACTCGAGGCATTGCTGCAGATCGTCGCCCTGGTCGAAAGCCCACAACGCCGTTTCGAGCACGGTCGCCGCGGCGTGCCTGGCGAGCACCATCTTGCGCGGCTTGCGGCTGCGCCACGATCCCTCCGCGACGTTCCTGATGCGCGGGCGCAGTCCCGCTTCGTCCCAGTAATCCGGCGTCGGGCCGAACATCGGCGCCAGCAGCGTCTGCTTGTCCGCGCCCGCGAGCGCGCCGGCCAGCAGAGAGGCAAAGTAGCGCACCGCGTCGAGGGTCAGCGGCGCCTGGTGGGTCACGCGCGTGCAACTGACGGCTGCATCGATGGCGGCATCGGCGTCGGACAGGTGCCAGACCACCGCCGGGCCGATACGCGCCAGCGGCTCGGCGCTGGCCTGCGCCGGATCGTGCGAGCCGGAATAGGGAATGCCGGTCCATTTCGCGGCCGCCAGCGCGCGGCTCGTCGCCTCGCTGATCCCGACGCATTCGCCGGTGCTGGACCAGAGGCCCTGGTGCTGCCACGACTGGTAACGCTCGACTTCGTCAGCGGCATCGTGGCCGCCGGTCTCGACGAAACTTTCGGCGAGGCACAGCGCCATCGCCGTGTTGGCGAACCAGGCCCCTGCAGGCAGGCCGTGCGTCGCATGCCCAAGCGCCTCGCCGGCGGCAAGGCCGAGCAACATGCCGCGGACACGGTCCCGCAACCCGAGGGGCGGCGCCGCCACGACTGGCGCGACCGGCGCGGCTGGATCGACCGGCTGGACTACGTGCGTTGCGCCGGGCGCGCGCCAGTTGCGCACGAAAGCGGCCTGCTCCGGCGTCTCGGGGACGATCGGCCAGGAGCGCGAGCGCGCGGATTCGCGCCAGCGCTCATTGAGCCGCGTCAGCGCCTGCTCGCCGACATCGCCGTCGCAGGCCATCCAGCAGCCGGCGACGACGTTGGTCCGGCCTATCCCGGCGCGGCAGTGCAGGTAGACGCAGCGGCGATCGGCAAGCATGCGCTCGAGCGCATCGAGGATTTCCTGCATCTGCCCGATCGATTGCGGGAGCCCGTGATCGGGAATCGCCATGCGCAGGTAGGAAACCCGCCCACGCTCGGAGAGGCGCGGTAACAGGCTCTCGTAGGCGTCCATCTCGCCGGGTTCGGTGAGGTCGATGAAGCAGTCGACGCCCGCCTCGACCAGGCGCCTGAGGCGCTGCCGCGTCGCTTTCTCGCTCGTTCCGCCGGGATATTCCCCGGCAAGGATCCGTCCCGGTTCGATCCAGTAACAATGCGGCAGCGGCAGCGGCAGCGACGGTTTGGCCACTTCAGGGCGCGGAGCCGTCGCCGCTCATGCGCTCGAGCGCCGCGAAGTCGAAGGCACGCGGGTCGGCCAGGTGAGACGCCTCGACGTTGCAGAGCGCGGTGAAGATCGAGTCGACGCGCCCCGGGCTCTCGCGCTCCCAGGCATCCAGCATGCGGGCGATCGCCTCGCGCTGGAGATTCGGTTGCGAGCCGCACAGCGTGCAGGGAATGATCGGGAAGCCGCGCGCGCGCGCATAGCGCGCAATCTCGCGCTCCGGCACGTAGCACAGCGGCCGGATCACCACGTTCGCGCCGTCGTTCGAGCGGAGCTTGGGCGGCATCGCCTTGAGCCTGCCGCCATGAAAAAGGTTGAGGAACAGCGTCTCGACGATGTCGTCGCGGTGGTGGCCGAGCGCGATGCGCGTGAAGCCCTGCTCGCGCGCGAAGCGGTAGAGCGCGCCGCGCCTGAGCCGGCTGCAGAGCCCGCATTGCGTGCGGCCCTCGGGGATCACGCGCCGCACGACGCGGTAGGTGTCCTGCTCGATGACGTGCCAGCGTACGCCGAGCGATTCCAGGTAATCCGGAAGCACGCGCTCCGGAAAGCCCGGCTGCTTCTGGTCGAGATTGACCGCGGCGAGTTCGAAGTTCACGGGCGCCGAGCGCTGCAGCGACAGGAGCATGTCGAGCAGCGTGTACGAATCCTTGCCGCCGGAAAGGCAGACCATGACCCGGTCGCCCTCGCCGATCATGCCGAAGTCGGCGATCGCCTTGCCGACCTGCCCGCGGATACGCGCAGACAGGCGGCGGAAATTGGCGGTGGTCTCGATTCGCGCGGGCATCATGCCGGCATTCTATGGGAGCTGATTTTCCGCGACGTACTTGCGCTCCAGGTAGCGCAGAAAAGGCATGGCAGAAACCGGACGGCCGGTGGCGTGCTGGACGAGCTGCGGCACGCCCATGCTGGCGCCCATCGAGTGCACGCGCTCGCGCAGCCACTCGAGCAGGTTCGCGAACTGGCCGGAGGCGATCTCGGCCTCGATTCCCGGGAGCTGCTCCTTGATCGCCTCCCACAGCTGGCCGGCGATCACCGCGCCGACGCCATAGGACGGGAAATGCCCGAACGAACCCACGGCCCAGTGAATGTCCTGGAGGCAGCCTTCGACATCTGTCGCGGGCACCAGGCCCAGCCGGTCCGATGACAACGCATTCCAGGCGTCGCGCAGGTCCTTCACCGCGAGGTCTCCCGACAACAGCCGCCGCTCCAGCTCGTAGCGCATCCAGATGTGGGTCTGGTAGGTCAGCTCGTCGGCATCCATGCGGTTGGCGCCGCGCGCGACGCGATTCAGGTGGCGGTAGAGGTTCTCCTCCGACCATTCCGGCCCGGCCGCGCCGTAATGCTTCTCCAGCAGCGGCCGCAGGTAGGTGACGAACGCCCGGCTCCTGCCCACCATCATCTCGAGCAGGAGCGACTGGCTCTCCTCGATCGCCATGCCGCGGTCCTGTCCGACGGGCTGGTCGACCCACGCGGACGGAAGCCCGAGGTCATAGAGCGCCTGGCCGGTCTCGTGCAAGGCGCCGAGCAGGCCCTGGAATGGGTCCTTCAGCTCGAATCGCGTCGTGACGCGGATGTCGCCCGGCACGCCCTCCGTGAACGGATGGTCGCTGTCGTCGAAGCGGCCGCGGTCGAACGGGAATCCCAGCGCTTTCATGACATCGGTGCAAAGCCCGCGCTGCCGGCTGATGGAGAAACGCCCCTCGATGCGAGTCGCGGGCTGGGCGGCCTGCAGCTCGATCGCTTCGCTGACGAGACCCGGCAGGCGCTGGGTCAGCGGGGTGAAGATCGACTCGATATCCCGCGACAGCAGGCCCGGTGTGAACTCGTCGGCGAGCGCGTCCCAGAGATCGAGCGAGAAGCGCTGCGCCAGCAGTTCCGCCTTGCTGCGCACCAGCTTGACGGTTTCCTCGAGCACGGGCGCGAGCACGCCGAAGTCGTTCTGCTCGCGTGCCTCGCGCCAGCGCGCCTCGGCGCGCGCGAATGACTTGGCCATGCGCGAGACCAAGGACGGCGGCGTCGCGATGGCGTGGTCGTGGAGCCTGCGCATCTCGCGCAGGTTTGCCGCCTGCCAGGCGGCCAGATTGCGCGCGCTCGCATCGGCGCGATCGAGCAGGCGCGCGATGCGCGGCGATACCAGCAGCGTGTGGCACTCGATCTGCAAGGCCGCAAGCTGATCGCCGCGGAGCTCGGCGCTGGCGCGCGGCATCGTCACGGCCGCGTCCCAGCGCAACAGCGCGAGCACGCTCCGGAAGGTATGCAGCCGCCTGAATTCCTGCTCGAGCTGCTGATAGGGGGTCGCCGTCGCCAAGTCCCGCTCCTTTTTCGCCGGCCGGACGGCCGCCAAGCCGGTCGCGTCCCGATTGCCACCGGGGACCGGCTCGAACTGCCCATGAAATGAGCCCCGCGGGACCCCGCGAGGCGCGCTTTACGGCGGCTGATTCTACCAGCCGGGCCCCTGATCGCCCGCCACTGCCGGATTAAATCCCTTATTTATCAGATAGTTGAGAAGGTCTGCGCTGACTTGACACCGGGATCCCGGCGCCGCCGCCTGGGCTGCGTCGCCCGCCGTCGGGAGTCTCGGTCTCGAGCCTGTCGAGTTTCCGCGCGAGGGTGTCGGGGGAGCGGGTATGGGGAGCGAGCAGCGCATAGAAAGACGGCACGACGTACAGCGACAGGAGCGTCGAGAACGCGACGCCGAAGATCACGACCACGCCGATCGCCGAGCGGCTCGCCGATCCCGGGCCGCCGGACAGCACCAGCGGCAGCGCGCCCATGATGGTCGCGATCGAGGTCATCAGGATCGGGCGCAAGCGGACCGCGGCGGCACCGGTGATGGCGTCGGAGACGCTTCGACCTTCGTCCCGGAGCTTGTTGGCGAAGTCGACGATCAGGATGCCGTTCTTGGCCGCGAGACCCACCAGCATCACGATGCCGATCTGGCTGAACAGGTTGAGCGTGCCGCCGGAAATCCAGAGCCCGAGCAGCGCGCCGGTCACGGCGAGCGGCACGGTCAGCATGATCACGAATGGGTGGATGAAGCTCTCGAACTGGGCGGCAAGCACCAGGTAGACGATCAGCAGAGCCATCGCAAAAGTGAATAGCACCGCACCGCCCGCGGTCTTGAATTCGCGCGACTGGCCCTTGTAGTCGATCTGCGCGATCTCCGGCAGCTCTTCGGCCGCGGTCTGTTGCATCCATTCGAGCGCTTCGCCCAGCGAGTAGCCGGGCGCCAGGCTCGCCGACAGCGTGATCGCGCGCAGCCGGTTGAAGCGATTGAGGCTGCCGGGCTCGGCCACCTCCGACAGTGTGACCAGGCTCGACAGCGGAACCAGCTCGCCGCTCCTCTGCGAGCGGACGTACAGGTTCTCCAGGTTCGTCGGCGCCGCGCGGTCGTCGCGCTCCGCCTGCAGCACGACGTCGTATTCCTCGCCGTCCTCGACGAAGGTCGTGACGCGCCGCGAGCCCATCATCGTCTCGAGCGTGCTGCCGATTTCCTCGGTCGAGACGCCGAGATCCGCGGCGCGCTCGAAATTGATCTGGACCCGCAGTTGCGGGCGCGTCTCCTTGTAGTCCGAGTCCGGGTCGTGCAAGCCCGGGTTGTCCGCCATGCGCGCCAGCATCCGGTCGCGCCAGCCGGCGAGCTCGGTGTAGTCGGGGCCGCCGAGCACCAGCTGCAGCGGCTGGCCGCCGCTGCGCACCAGTCCCGTGCGCACGCGCGGCACCGCGCGGACGGTCGGGAGCGCGCCGAGTTCCGCGCGCATCAGCTCGACGACCTCCGCGGTCGTCACGTCCCGCTTGTCCCAGTCCTGCAGGAAGACGATCGCCTGGCCGGTGTGCATCTCCTCGCTCGCTCCGAAGCCGCCCGGCACGCGGGTGTTGACGCGCTGGATCGGCTGGTCCTCGCCGACGTGGGCGCCGATGAGCTTCTCGACACGCTGGATCTGGGTGACGGTGTAGTCGTAGCCCGCCCCCTCGGGACCCTCGATGCCGATGAAGAACGCGCCGCGATCCTCGTCGGGTGCGAGCTCCTTCGGCACCGTCAGGAACAGCACGACGCTCAGGATCGCGCTGACGACCAGCACGGCACCGAAGATCACCGGCTTGCCGATGGTGCGGGCGACCTGGCCCTGGTAGCCGTCGGACAGGCGCGTGAACTGGCGATGGATCCAGGCATTGAGGCCGCGCGGCTCCAGGTGAGGGCGGATCAGCTTCGAGGACATCATCGGCGTCAGCGTCAGCGCGACGAAGCAGGAAATGGCGACCGCGCTCGCGAGCGCGACAGAGAGCTCGCGGAACAGGCGGCCGGTATTGCCTTCCATGAACCCGACCGGCAGGAACACCGAGACCAGGACCACGGTCGTCGCGATGACCGCGAACGCGACCTGGGCGGTCCCGCGCTTCGCCGCGACCAGCGACGGTTCGCCCAGGTCCGCGCGGCGCTGGATGTTCTCGACCACCACGATCGCATCGTCCACCACGAGCCCGATGCAGAGCACGATCGCCAGCAGCGTCAACAGGTTGATCGTGAAGCCGAAGGCATAGAGCGCGGCGAACGCGGTGACCAGGCAGACCGGGATCGTCACCGCGGGAATCAGCGCCGAGCGCGCGCTGCCGAGGAACAGGTAGATCACGACGATCACCAGCAGCATCGCCTCGAACAGCGTGAGGAATACGCGCGACACGGCGGCGCCGATGAACACGGTGCTGTCGTAGGCGACGAAGATGCTGGTGCCTTCCGGCAGGCTGGTCTGGATCTCCTCCGCGACGACCCGCGCGGCCCTGGCCACGTCCAGGCTGTTGGCGGTCGAGGTCTTGACGATGCCGAGCCCGATGTTGGGCTCGCCGTTGCTGCGGTAATAGGCACGCCGTTCCTCGGACGCACGCTCGACCCGGGCGACGTCGCCGAGCCGCACGAGGTAGCCGTCGTCGCCCTTGGCGAGCGTCATGCGGGCGAAATCGGCGGGTTCCCGGTAGCCGCGCTGCACGCGCAGCGTGAAGTCCCGCTCGGTCGACTCGAGCCTGCCGGCAGGGAGTTCGACGTTCTCGCGCTGCAGCGCCTCCTCCACCTCGGTGACGGTCAGTCCGCGCGCGGCCAGCGCCGAGGCGTCGAGCCAGACCCGCATGGCATAGCGCTGCTCGCCACCGACCCGGATCCGGGCCACGCCGTCGAGCGCCGACAGCCGGTCGACCACGTAGCGGTCCGCGTAGTCGCTGAGCTCGAGGGTGTCCATGTGCGACGAGCGCAGGTTGAGCCAGAGCACGACCTCCGAGTCGATCTCGGCCTTCTCGATTTCCGGCGGGTCCGCCTCGGGCGGCAGGCGGTCCAGCACGCGGCTGACCGCGTCGCGCACGTCGTTGGCGGCCGCCTCGATGTCGCGGCTGAGCGAGAACTCGATGCTGATGCTGCCCTCGCCGTTCTGGCTCTGCGAATCGATCGTCTCGACGCCCTCGATGCCGGTCAACGAGTCCTCGAGGACCTGGGTGATGCGCGTTTCGACGACGGCGGCCGAGGCGCCGGGATAGGTGACTTCGACCGACACGACCGGCGGGTCGATCGCCGGCAACTCGCGCAAGGTCAGGCGCGTGTAGGCGATGACGCCCAGCACGACCAGCATGAGGCTCATGACGGTCGCGAATACCGGCCGCCTGATCGAGATGTCCGAGAGGATCATGACGGGCTCGCCGGGCCGAAGCTCACGCGCGCACCGTCGCGCAGTTTCACGGCGCCCTCGGTCACGATGCGGTCACCCGCCGCGAGCCCCTGCGCGATCTCGACCTCGCCCTTGCGGCGCGACCCGAGCTGCACCTTGACGCGTTCCGCGGTCCGGTCCTGCTTGACGCGGAACACGAACGATTCCACGCCGACCTGCAGCACCGCGATCTCGGGCACCGACAGCGTGTCGCGCGGCGGCTGGAACAGCCGCACCGACATCAGCATGCCCGGCCGCAGCTGGCGCTCGGGATTGGGCACTTCGGCGCGCACCGTCACCGAGCGCGTCACCGGATCGACGCGCGAATCAACGCTGGTCACCTTGCCCTCGAAGTCCCGCTCGGGCCAGGTTTCGCTCTGCGCTGCGATGTCCTGCCCGCGCGCCAGCACCGCGAGATAGCGTTCCGGCACCGAGAAATCGAGTTTGATGACCGAGATGTCATCGAGCGTCGCGATCGGCGTGCCCGGGGTGACCAGCGAGCCGGGACTGACCTGCCTGAGCCCCAGCACCCCGTCGAACGGGGCGGTGATCACGCGGTCGGAGAGTTCCGCGCGCACCACGTCCATGCGCGCCTTCGCCGCATCGCGCGCGGCGCGCTGGGTGTCGATCAGGCTGGCCGCGATGAGCTGACGGGCCGCCAGTTCCTGGCCGCGCTTGAGCTGCCGTTCCGCTTCCTGGTAGGCCGCACGCGCCTCTTCGAGGCTCGCAAGCTGCGCGCCGCTCGACAGATCTACCAGCACTTCGCCGGCCTGCACGACGTCGCCGCTCTCGAATGCGACCTTGCGGACGATCTCGCTGACCTTCGCCGTCAGCGTGACGGACTCGTTGGCGCGTGCCGTGCCGAGCGCCTCGATGGTGTCGCGCCACTCGACCGGCGCCACGGTCGCGGTGAGCACGGCCGTCGCTTGCGGCGCCTCGCTCGCGCCGTTCGTGCCGTCGCCGCAGCCCGTGAGCGCAGCCAGCAGGAGGGCGAGTGCTGGCAGCAAGATGCTGCGAAAGCGAAGAATCGGCATGGTCATTCCGTGGCCAGACGCCGATGCTAACCGAAGCCCGCGGCCCCCGCGTGTCAGCGCCCCGCCAACCATTGGGCGATGGTTCGAGGCAGTAGTTCCTGCGCACGCCGGCTGACATAGATGCCGATGTGACCGCCGTCGAATTCGAAGGCCGAGTAGTCGCGGCTGCCGGTCAGCCGCTCGAGCGGCCGTGATGCCGACGGCGGCACCAGGTGGTCCTGGCTCGCGTAGATATTGAGCAGCGGACAGGTGATGCGCTTCAGGTCCACCGGCCGCCCGCCGATCTCGAGGCCGCCGCGGACCAGGCGGTTCTGCTGGTAGAACCAGCGGATGAACTCCGCGAATGCGACGCCCGCCTGGTCCGGGCTGTCGTATATCCAGCGCTCCATGCGCAGGAAGTTCGCGAGCGCCTCGCGGTCGTCCGCGATGTCGGCGAGACCCGCGTACTTCTGCGCCGTCAGGCGGAGCGGCATCAGCGCGAGAAAGGTGGCGTTCAGCAAGGCGCCTGGAATATTGCCGAGCGCCGCGGCCATCCGGTCGACATCGAGCTTGCGGACCCACTTCGACAGCAGGTTGTCGTCGGTCTGGAAATCGGCCGGCGTCACCATCGTCACCAGGTTGCGTACGCGCTCCGGGTGCAGCGCGGCGTGGCAGAGCGACATCGTGCCGCCCTGGCAGACGCCCAGCAGGTTGATCGACGCGACCCGCGCGGTTTCGCGCGCCTGGTCGAGGCAGGCGCCGAGATAGCGTACCGCATAGTCTTCGAAAGAAAGCTGGCTGTCGTCCCGGTCCGGATAGCCCCAGTCGACCAGGTAGACGTCCTGCCCCTCGGCCAGCAGGCCGCGGATCAGCGAGCGGTCCGGCTGGAGATCCATCATCGTGGGCCGGTTGACCAGCGCGTAGCAGATCACCAGCGGCGTCGACGGCGCGGCCGCGACGGCCGGCCGGTAACGCCACAGGATGGTCTTGTCCAGTCGCAACACGGCGTCTCGTGGCGCGCCGACGTCGGCGCCGGGGTCGATTCCCGCGAGCGTCTGGAAAGCCGTCGTCATGCGCCGGCTGAAGTCCTCCATCTCGGCACGGGCGCGCGCCGGATCGATCGCCAGGCGCGTCATCCTGCCTGCCCGGAACGAAGCTCGACGAGCGACGCGAGCAATTCGGCCTGCGCGTCGGCGAAATCCTCGCGGTGCGCGGCCGCCGCATAGGCGGCTTCGCCGCATGAGACCCACAGCTCGAAAAGTTGTCTGAGGCTCGTGACCTCGGGCGCGGCGGGATCCGGATTCGCGATCGCACCGGACAGCCGTTGGAACGCGTCGATCGCAATGGCGGCGGCAAGCTCCCCGGCGCGGCGGAGCGCAGCCTGGCAACGCGCATCGGTCGCGGTGCCGGCGAGTCCCGAGTCGGGCGCGAACAGGCGCCGATACTGTTCGATGACCTCCCCGCGCACGGCGTCGAGGCCGAGCGGCGAGCCGACCGAACGGAGGTAGCTCGCCGCCATGGCGGCGTAGTCGCCGCCGAATGCCTGCAGGCGCTCCGCCGCGCCCGGCCCGCCCAGCCAGGCGTTCATCCAGGGCAGGGTATTCAGGTCAGCGGCCATCGGTCCTGCCGTCATGGCGCCGGGTGCGTTGCAAAATCCCGGGTCTCGTCACGGGTTCAGCGGTCACGCAGTCTGGCATAGGTAACATATTGATTTTATTTAATTAGATGCGAGCAATGGGCCAGACTTGCGACGCCGTGAGATTCCTGTTGCACTGCAATAAAACTGCCGTTAGAATGCCGCCGTCGCCCTGTTGATCCCCGTGTTCTCAAGGATGCCAGAAATGACCAACCCGACCTTTGATTTCAATGCTTTCCTGGACGCCGGCAAGAAGGCTTTCGCGCCCGCCGTGAAGTTCAATGAGCTGTCGTTTGCCAGCTTCGAGCGCATCGCGCGCCAGCAGTTTGCCTTCGCTGGCGAAGTGCTCGAGTACTCGCTGCAGCAGCTCCAGCTTGCCACCAGCGCCCGCGACATCAACGACCTGGCCGCGCGCCAGATCGAACTGTCGACGCAGTTCGCCGAGAAGGCGACACAGCGTTCGCAGGACCTGATGAAGCTCTCAACGGAGCACCAGGCCCAGATGTCGAAGTGGTTCGACCAGACCGTGACCGAGACCGCGAAGGTTGCCAAGAAGGCTGCCTGACCGGATTTCGACCCTCCCCCTCAGGACGGCGGCCCCTCGGGTCGCCGTCTTTTTTGTGTCCAGCGCCTTGAAAACGCCTTATGGTGCAGTGCGTTATCGCACTGCGGCATGATCCGCTAAACTCCGGCCATGACCAAAGAGCGACTGATCAAGAAGTACGCCAACCGGCGGCTGTACGACGCCTCGATCAGCAAGCACGTCACCCTGGAGGACATCCGGGACCTGATCGTGCGCGGCGAAAAGATCCGCGTGGTCGAGGACAAGAGCGGCGAGGACATCACCCGCCTGATCCTGCTGCAGGTCATCGCCGAGCAGGAGCAGTTCGGCAAGCCGATACTCAGCACCCAGTTGCTCGAGTCGATCATCCGCTACTACGGCGGTCCGATGCAGGACTTCATGGCAGGCTACCTGGAGCAGAGCGTCGCCGCCTTCATGCGCCAGCAGGAAAACGTCCAGGAACAGATCTCGCAAATGCTGACCAGCGCGCCGCCGCCGATGAATGCGATGGCCGAGCTGACGCGACAGAACCTGGAAATGTGGAACCGGATGCAGGAAGGGATGCTCGCCATGATGGTCCCGCCGCGCAAGCCGCGAAACCCCGGCGAGCCGGAAGGCCCCGACGCCTCGGACAAAACGACCGCCGCTTAAGAGGGGACGCACCCCTTTTCCCGCAGCGGGAAAAGGGGTGCGTCCCCTTTATGTCCTAGCCCGCTTTCCTGGCGCTCGCCGCATGCTCCCAGGCAAGCATCGCGCGCTTGCGGGCGACGCCCCAGCGATAACCGCCGAGTTCCCCATTGCGCCGCAGGACCCGATGACAGGGAATCAGCCAGGCGACCGGATTCGCACCGACGGCCTGGCCGACCGCGCGGGCGGCGCCCGGCCGGCCGATGGCGGCGGCGATCTCGAAATAGCTCGTCGGGCCGCGCGATCCCAGCTTCAGGAGCGCCTGCCAGACCTTGACCTGGAAGTTGGTTCCGAGCGGCGCGACAGCGATCGTACCGCGCTGCTGGACGAATACCTGGCGCGAGAGCGACTCCGCTGCCGCATCGTCCCGCCTGAATTCGGCATTCGGCCACTGTTCCCGCAACTTGGCCAGCGCCGCTGCATCGGAGCGGTCGACGAAGGCGAGATGCGCGAGGCCACGCGCCGAGAACGCGGCGTGAATGCGGCCGAACGGTGATTGCGCGAAGCCCTGTCGCAATTGCAGGCCGGCGCCGCCTTCCTTGAATTCGCCCGGCGTCACGGCCTCGAAGCTCACGAACAGGTCGTGCAGCCGGCCGCCGCCGGAAAGCCCCGCGGCCCAGGCCGCTGCGAGCACCGAACCGCGCTCGCCCAGCTCGCGCTTCGCGGCCGACAAGGCGATGGTCCTCAGGTAGCGCGTCGGCGAGAGGCCGGCCCAGCGGCGGAATTCCCGCGAGAAATGAAACACGCTGAGGCCGGCGACGCGCGCGAGCTCGCCGAGGTCGGGCCGGCGCTCGTGGTTGCGGTCGATGTGACTGATGACCTTTTCCATCCGCAGGTAGCTGGCGGATTCCGCGGGTATTGACTGCATCATGGCCTTGACTTGCTCGGTTGCTGACGGGTTGCGGCCAGATTGCTTCCGAAGTCGTTGCACGGCAACCCGGATCCTGCTGCCGGCTCAATCCTTCTTGCGGCGCTTGCCCAGCAGTTCGCCGAGCGGCAGCGTGCCGGTCTCATCGAACGGAATCTTCCTCAGCAGGCCGAGTCGCGTCGACAGCTCGCCCTTCAAGCGGTAGCCGATTTCCTCGTGCGACTTGCCGCCGGCACTCACGATCTTGAGCAGTGCCGTCGCCGCATTGGCGGTCACGATCATGTCGAACTCGGCTTCGCCGCGCGCCGGTACCGTGAATTCGCGCGCCGACACGCCGTGCGCGAACGGCTCGTCCGCGAGCTCGACCTCGACGTCCAGGCCTTTCACCGGCAGCTCGATCGAATTCGGGTTCCGGACCAGCATCCGCACCTCCAGCCTTTGCTCGAACAGGCTCGCCTCGACGGCGCGCAGGCCGACAAACGACACATCGGGCGTCTCCAGGTCCCGCGGGATGCCGACGCAGCCCGTGACCAGTACCGAGCACGCGACGATTTGCAGGATGCGATTCATCAGCAATCGTGGATGATGCCCGCTTGGCCGGTCCGACGGGTATTTGTTGACTACTATTCAGTTAATAGTATTATCGATTTCGTAATGCTACTCAGCAAGTAGGCATTTGTGGCCGAAATCGAGCCCGACCGGCTGTCGCAGAAATTCCAGCGCGAGCTCAATGCCGGGCTGATCGGCCTGGTGCTGCTGGCCGTACTCGCCCAGGCGGAGGAAGACCTCTACGGCTACCAGATTGCCAAGCGGCTGCAGGAACTGGCGGACGGCAACGCGCCGGTCAAGCAGGGGACGCTCTATCCCGTGCTGCGCCAGCTCTCGGCCAACGGGCTGCTGGCGAGCCGCATCGTGCCGTCTTACGCTGGCCCGCCGCGTCGCTACTACAGGATCACCCAGGCCGGACGCGGCACGCTCGCCGAGTGGCGCGGGATCTGGCGCAACACGCGTGATTTCGTCAACGGGTTTACGGAATCGAACGGAGCATCCTCATGAACGAACGGACCGCCCCACGCTCGATCGAGCACTATCTTGCGGACTTGCGCACTGCGCTGGCGGGGGAAGACCCGGCGCTGGTGCAGGATGCGCTGTATGACGCCGAAGAATATCTGCGCGCGGAAGTCGCCGCCAATCCCGGGCGCAACGAGGCGGATACGCTGGAGCTCATCGCCAGTACCTACGGCGCACCCGAGGAAGTCGCCGAGGCCTACCGCACCACGGAAAAGCAGGTGCGCACCGCGCTCGCACCGCCGGCGCGCCAGGCTCCGCGCACCGCGCTCGGAAGATTCTTCGGTGTCTACGGCGACGCGCGCACCTGGACCGCGCTCTTCTTCATGCTGCTGTCGCTGGTCACCGGCATCTTCTATTTCACGCTGACGGTCACCGGGCTCTCGATGTCGGCCGGCCTGATCTTCCTGATCATCGGCATTCCGTTCTTCCTGTTGTTCGTCGGCTTCACGCGCGTGCTCGCGCTCGCCGAGGGCCGCCTGGTCGAGGGCCTGCTCGGCCAGCGCATGCCGCGGCGGCCGGTTTACCCGCCCAAAGGGATACCGGTCCTCGAACGCATCAAGCAGATGCTGCTGGACCGTCGCACCTGGACGACGATGTTCTATTTCCTGCTGATGCTGCCGCTTGGCATCCTCTACTTCGTGATATCGATCTTCGGCATCACCGCGGGCATCGGCCTGATCGGCGGCTCCATCGCCGGGCTCCTGCTCGAGGCGGGAATCGGCTCCGGCGGCATCAGCCTCGACGATTCGATCTACTTCGGCCCATCCCCGCTGGCGGCGCCGTTCGTGCTGATCGCAGGGGTCGTGCTGCTGACGGCCGTGCTGCACCTGATCCGGGGCATCGGACGCGGCCATGGCATGCTCGCGAAGAATCTTCTGGTCGCGCGCGCGGACAGCTGAACATGGCCGATACATGACCGGAGCCGCATTGCTGTGGCTGCTCGGCCAGCAGGCTGTCGCAGGACCGGCCGCCGCCGGCGTGAGCGGCTGCCTGCCCGACCAGGCGGGATTCCTGTCGATGCGCCTCCGCGGCAGCATCGAGGCGGAAGTTCGGTGGCAGGAACCGGAGCTCGATTGCACCGGCATGGCCCGTCCCGACGGCCGCGGCTTGCGGCTGCGCTTCGCCGGGCCGGTAGCAGGTCGCGGCACGCTCGCGATCGTATTCGCCGCGCCGGAACTCGGTATGGGCGTCTCGGCGCGCGCGGTTCCGGTCAATGTGACGCTGCTGGACGATGCGGGCGAGCGCATCTATGGCACCCAGGGCGAGGAGCGTTGTGCGTTCGATCAAGTGGAGCAGCAGGCAATTCATGATGCGGCACTGCCGCCGCGGAGCTACCGGGTGCTGGCGCGCGGATTCTGCACGGCACCGGCGCGCGCGATGGACGGCGAAGGCGCGGTGCTGCTGACACGCTTCGATTTCGCCGGCGTCGTCAGCTTCGGCGACGACCCGGCACCCGCGGGCAATGCCGCGACCCCCGCTCCATGACCCGCGCATCCAGTCTGACCACGCTGCTGGCAATCGCGAGTTTCGGCGCCTCGGGCGCGAGCGATGATTCGCTGCCGCCGGGACTGGCGCGCCTGCCCGTATCCGAGCTTGAGATCCGGTCTGACAACGGCACGCATCGGATCCGCGCCTGGATTGCGGCCGACGACGAAAGCCGGACCCGCGGCTTGATGCAGGTCCGCGAGCTCGCTGCCGACCGCGGCATGCTGTTCCTGTTCGACCGGCCGCAGTTCGCAGCCTTCTGGATGAAGGACACCCCTATTTCGCTCGACATCCTGTTCGTCGCTGCCGACGGCCGCATCGTCAACATCGCCAGGAATACGACGCCGTTTTCGCTGGCGCCGATCGGATCGATCGCTCCCATCACCGCGGTGCTGGAGATGGCAGCCGGCAGCGCAAAAAGACTCGGCATCGTCCCCGGCGACTGTCTCCGGCACGCAGCATTCGATGGGCAGGCCCTGACTGCACCTGCCCGTCGGGACCCGTACCGATTTCGCTGAACTCGCGCACCGCGGCGAAGGAACCCGGCCCCGCGGTGCTGCGACAACATGCGCTACAATAAAAGTGCCATGTGCGAATTGATCGGGTGCAGTGCCGCCACAAGCATTCTGATTCGATCGTTGCCAGCGAGCCATGACGCTTCCCGCCGCCGATCCAGATAGCCTCGTACAAGCTGGCGTGACGCTTTTTCAGCGCGGGCAGTTCGACGCGGCGGCGGCCTGCAGCCGCAAGGCGCTCAAGACTCGGCCCGCCCATCTCGGGGCGCTGAATCTGTTGGGCGTGTCATTGAATGCGCTAGGCGAGTACGCGAAAGCTTCGCAAATTTTCGCCGAACTGGGTCGCCGGGATTCGAAGAATGCCAATCACTGGATGAACCTCGGCACGTCGCTGCGAGCACAGCGGCGTTACGAAGAATCGCTCGCCGCATATGCACAGGCCGGCGGGCTCGGCGAGGCTTCCGCGGATTTTTTTTACAACGTCGGCCTCGTCCACTTCGACATGGGCAACTTCGAGGCCGCGCGAACGGTCTTGCACGATGCGGTTCGGCTTGCGCCGGAAGATGGTGAGATCAGTTATCAGTACGCGGTGTGCTGCTTCGAAACGATGCGGTTGAAGGATGCTGTCGCAGTACTCGACTCCTGGCCGCGCATGCGCGGCCTGACTACGGACCTGCTGACGAAGATTGGCTTGCTGCTGATGAATCTCGGGGAGTTGCAGAGTGCCGGCCGCGCGGTTGAGCTAGCGTCGCGGGATCCGCGACCCGATGGCGGCGCGGTCCTGCGCATGATCCAGGTGCAGGAACGCACGAATCGCGTGGCGGAAGCGCGTATCGGGCTCGCGCGACTGAAGTCGGATCCGCGTTCGGCGAGTCTGGGTACTGACGTCAAAGTCGTCGAGGCCCGGCTCGCCGAGCGCGAGGGACGGCCACAGGAGGCACACGATCTCTATGTCGAATTGCTGGCCGCCACCCGGGATTTTCACTTGCGTCATCACTATCTGTTCCCGCTGGCAAAGACACTCGATGTCCTTGGTCGCCACGACCAGGCATTCGCCGCACTGGAGGAAGCGCACAGGTCGCAGGTGACGTACCTGAAGCTGGCGACGCCGAATGCAGCGGCCAGGAGGGGTCCCTTGTTCAGGATCGCGGATTTTGGTTGCGACTCTGCCGATGTCGCGGGCTGGGACCAGACCGGAGCACCGGCCGCAGTGGAAAGCCCGACTTTCATCCTGGGTTTCCCGCGCTCAGGCACGACCCTGCTCGAGCAGACGCTCGACGCGCACGGGTCGCTCGCGTCGATGGATGAGACCACGTTTCTGCACGACGTCATAGATCGCATGATCAGCGAAGGAATCGAATATCCGCGAAGCCTGGCCGTGATGAACCGGTCGAAGGCGGATGAAATGCGGAGCTTTTATTGGACCCTGGTCCGCCGCAAGATACGGCTGAAGCCGGGCCAGAGCCTGGTCGACAAGAATCCGCTGAACCTGCTTGCCTTGCCGGCGATCCGGCGGCTCTTCCCGAATTCGCGGATTCTGCTTGCCATTCGCCATCCTTGCGATGTGATCCTGAGTTGCTACATGCAGCAATTCCGCGCGCCGGACTTCACGCTGCTATGCCGCGACCTGGCAACGCTGGCGGCAGGATATCGTCGGGCTTTCGACTTCTGGTATCGCGAAGCCGCAATTTTGCAGCCGGCCGTTCGCGAAGTGCGTTACGAAACCCTGGTCACCGAGTTCGAGCCCCAGGTGCGGGCTATTGCGGAGTTTCTCGATCTCGATTGGACCGACGCGATGCTCGAGCCGGGGCAGCACGCGAGCCGCAAGGGTTTCATCAGCACGCCGAGCTACAGCCAGGTGGTGCAGCCAGTTCACGCGCGATCAGTCAGCCGTTGGAAGGACTACGAGAAGCGATTCGCCGAAGTAGTTCCCCAGGTGCAGCCATATCTCGACCGCTGGGAATACGACACTTGAGGCTCAGAACAGAAGGTAGGTCGAAAGAATGTACTTTTCTCCGGACTCCGGTGGCAAACCCGCATGCTGGTACATCCAGTAAGGGGGAAAAACCAGCAAGCGCCCCTGGCGTGCGGCGATCTTGATGTCGAGCTGTGGGAAAACGGTTTCCCCGCCTGTGGCCACGTCGTTCAAGTACCAGAAAAGCACGAGATAGCGGTTCGCGACCTCGTAGATCGAGTCGAAATGCTGCTGGAACTGCTCGTCCGCACCCGCGCGGTAACGCTTCAGGATCAATTCGGCGATCTTGGGTGAATTGGGCACTTCAATGTCGAGGCCGACATCGCGGTTGTACCGGTCGAGCGCCAGGTCAATGCGTGCCCGGAAAAAGCGGAGGAATGATTCGTCCGACAAGCCCGTGACATTGAGCTCGGTCCACGCCGAATCTTCGAGGCCGACGCGATGGCCGCGGCCTTTCGGCTGTTGATACCGACTCAGGGAATTGAACGAGTCGATCATGCGTTGGCAGAGAGGCGGCTCCAGATCGCCTTCGTAGATCCGGATGTAATGCCGCAAATCGGCGATTGCCATGACGGGTAGAATAACCTGCGCGGCGAGCCGCAATGAATGGCTGCCGGAAGGGTGCCACTGGACGGGCAATCATGATCACTTCGAACGAAGCCAAGCGGCTGCTGCGCGAGGGCCGCGTTGCCGATGCGGAGCGCTTGTGCGAAGCCGTGCTGGAACGCTTTCCTGACGACGTGGAGGCGCTCAACATCGTCGCGCTCGCCGCCGTCCGCGATGGCAAGCCGGTCAGGGCTGTGGCCATGCTGGAACGCGCGACAGCGCTCGACCCGGCAAATGCGGTCTCCTTCCACCACCTGAGTCGGGCGCAGGAGACGGCGGGAAACCTGCCGGCCGCCTTGAAATCCACTGCCGAAGCCGTGCGTCTGAAGCCGGATTTCTACCTCTCCCGGCTGCACTACGCAATGTTGCTGGAGCGCAGCGGCGAGACGGAGGCCAGCGTGATGCAGTACGCGCGGGCGCTGCTCGACGCCCAGGTCCGGGGCCAGTGGGTCAATGCCGCCACCACACCCGTCGGGCTGCAGAAACCCGTCAAACACGCCGTGCAGATCGTGCGCACCCGGCGTCGCGCCCTGTTGTCGGCAATCGCCGCGACCATGGCCCGCCGCCATGGCCAGGCAGCGCTGGCACGCGTGGAAAAATGCGTTCGTGTCTACCTGGGCGAAGAGCCCGCGGCGTTTCCCGACCCTCGCCAGAAGCCGAGCTTTCTGTATTTCCCGGGCCTTCCGGCGAGCGCGTACCTGGATCAAGCCCGGTTTTCGTGGATCGCGCCACTCGAGGCGCAGACCGGGGCGATCCGCGAGGAACTCCTGCGGCTGCTGCCGTCGGCGGAGGGACGAGAGCGCGTGTTTACGTCGGACGAGCTGGAGCGGCAGAATCTGCGGGGGGCGGGCGCGACCCCGGGCTGGAACGGCTACTATTTCTACCGCCATGGCGTGCGTCGCGACGACAACTGCGCCAGTTGCCCGATCACTTCCGCCGCGCTTGATCGCCTGCCCCTGTCCCGCGTGCGCGATCACGGGCCCGAGGTCCTGTTCTCTGTCTTTACCCCAGGCACGCATCTGCTGCCACACCGCGGCGTCACCAATACCCGGGTCGTCGGCCACCTGCCGCTGATCGTGCCGGAGAATTGCGCACTCAAAGTCGGCGGAGAGGTCCATGCCTGGCAGGAAGGCAAGGTAGTCGTCTTCGACGATACGTACGAACACGAGGCGTGGAACCGGAGCAATGAAGCACGGGTGATTCTGATCTTCGACGTGTGGAATCCTCATCTCACCGGGATCGAGCAGGCGGCCGTCGCCGATGTGGTCGAAGCCATCGGAGGCTTCCGAGAGGCGCTGGAGCGTCTGTAGCCGCATGAAATTGACCCAGCCATTCTTTCGCCTGCCGGTTCGGTTCGACGTCGCCCGGCTGCGCGCCGAGGTCGAGGCGCTCCCGGATTCGGCTTGGGCCAAACACCCGAGCGAAATCGAGGGCAACAGCTCGCTGCGTCTGGTCAGCGTGGATGGCGGCGAGAACGACGACGTCCACGGCTTGATGCAGCCGACCGCGCACCTCAGGCAATGCCCCTACATCCGGCAGGTGTTGGCGAGCTTCGGCGTTGTCTGGAGCCGGTCTCGCCTGATGCGGCTCGATCCGCAAAGTGTTGTCCCGGAACATGCCGACATCAACTATCACTGGTTTTACCGCGTGCGCATGCACATTCCGATCGTCACCCGCCCGGAAGTCCGGTTCCACTGCGACGGGCAGATCGTGCACATGGCACCGGGCGAAGCCTGGCTGTTCGATAACTGGCGTCGGCACCGGGTCGAGAATGCCACTGACGACACGCGCATCCACCTGGTCGCCGACACTTCGGGTACCGCCGCATTCTGGGAGTTCGTCGCGCAGTCAGGTGCCGGCCGGTTCGCTGACAAAACTGTCGGTTATCGCCCCGACATCGAAGCGACACTGCTCACCGAGCGTGTGCTGCCGCGCCCCGTGATGCTGCCTGCCGAAGTAGAGCTGTTGGTGACCGATTTTCGTAGCGAGCTGGTGGCCGGCGAAGATTCCGCTGAGGCACGGGCGCAGCTGACCCGTTACCACTGGTTGCTTCAGTCGTTCTGCTTCGACTGGCGTCAGCTGTATGCGCTGCGCGGCGAGAGCGCAGTCGGCCGGGCTGAGTACAGCGATCTGCTCAAAAAGCTGCGCTCTGCTTCGAAGGCGCTCGCCGACGGGCTCGTGATGCGAACGAACGGCATCGAGGCGCACAAGGTTCTCGAAGGCAGATTGCTGCGGCACCTGCTCCAAGTCACGCCAACCGCCCGCATTGCCGCACCAGACACCTCTCCGCATGAGCAGGCAACTCCGGATGCCGGACGATGAAGCGCGCCGGCCGGGTCTGAGCAGTCATTCTCCGAATCGGAAGCCGTGCCGTGCAATGAGGGGCGAGTCGCGCTCGGCCACCAGCTCCCGCAGTTCCTCGTCGTACAAGTCCGTGTAGCGCGCCGGGTTCCCGGTGTTGCGCGGCGCCGCGGTGACGATGAAATCGTGCATTTCCCTGCTGACCGCCTGACCGACGGACTCGAGCATTCGGGGCAGGTCTTGCCGCATCGCCTCCATGCGCCCGACCGTCAGCGATGCATCGCCATCGCCGAACATGTAGCGGTAGAGGTATGAATAAAAACCAAGCCCGGAGTCGCGGATCGGCGCCAGCGCGAACCCAGGCAGGTTGATTCCACGATTGCCGTAGGCGGCCGGCAGTGCGTCGACCACGCGGGCAAGCTGCGCCGGGCTCCTGCCGAGATCCAGCAGGTTGCACACGGTGCCTTTGAATCCGAGGCGGCGTTCCTCGCTCAGCACGCGGTACAGTGCGTTGGTGCTGGCGCGCGCGGCCTGAAAATTGAACCAGGAGACGTAGTAGCTCCAGGGATTTCGCACCAGGCCCAGCACCGGCAGCGAAGCTGACTCCGACGGGATGAGATGCCGAGGCAAGTGATAGCCGAGCTGCCTTGCATCTGGCACGAACCGCAGCAGGCATTCGTTGACGAAAGTGCCGCCGGACTTGTGCAAATGCAGGAAAACAAAACTGCTGGTCGCGATCATCCCGCCATGATGGGCTGCCCGCGCGGAAGGTCCGCAAAGTGCGCGTCGACCTCGGGCATCGACCGACCAAGTTCGCGCTCGCCGCGGGCCAGCAGATCCAGCAGCGTTGGATCGGGCAGGAAATCGCAGATCATGTGAATCCGCGCGAGCGTCGGGTGCGCGTTCCAGACACCGTGCACCGTGGTGTTGTTGAGCGCCCATCCCTCTCCTGGCCTCATCAGGTACGCAAGACCCCCGCATACCATCCAGACCCGGTCGTGGGACACGACCGGCACGTGTACTCGCAATGTCTTGGAAAAATACGGGCCACGATCGATGTGCGGGGGCACGGTTGCCCCGGCCGGCAGGCGCGCCAGCAGGCATCGCTGGGGGCGCGATCCGATCTCCCGCTCAATGAGCAGCCGTATATATGGCAGGTCTTTCAGGATCGGCCTGTCCTCGATCGGCTTGTCCCCTTCTGCGGGGGTGTATCCGCGCAGGAAGACCGTTTCGGCTGCCCGATGCACGCCTTCCTGCGGGTAGCGATGCGTACCGCCGCGGATGTCCCAGACGGTCGACGCCAGGGCATTGACCTCGGCTGCAATGCGTTGGGCATCGATGGACACGTGAAGCCGCACGCACCGGCCCACCAGGGCGTGCTTGTCGATCAGCGGTTGGTCGGGCAGGTCGCGCACAGTTCGACTGTGCCAGACCGCAACTGCCCAAGCCAAACTGGTCCGCGTCGAGCGGGCATCCGGAACGGCGCGGGCCGATTGTTGCTTTCAGGACACACTCTGCTTCAGGGCTCGGATTCGCACTCAAGTTGCAATAATACAACGCCCACTTCACCGCAATTATAAGGGAAGTTTGCCTACAGTTGTTCGAAAACAATTACCGTTGTTCGCAAACAATTGGATCGAATCGTTGCTCCTGGTGTTATTATCCGACAACCTGAATTTTCCGGTGCATACCCGGCGAGCCGGGCGTGAGACCCCTTCAATTCGGATACCGAGCTAGGAGCGTGGCACCCATGGCAACCAATCGATCACTTAGCCGAGCAGTCCATCTGGCGCTGCTGTCTTCCGCGACAGCCGCCACGGCGCTCTATACACCGACTGCGATTTCCCAGGACTCGCAACTTTCCGAGATCGTCGTGACGGGTTCGCGCCTCCGCCGGGTCGAAGCGGAAACTGCCAGTCCGGTCTTCATCGTGAACCGCGAGGCAATCGAGGCTTCGGGTGTCACGACGATGGGCGAGCTGCTGCAGCAGATTCCGACCGTTTCCGGCGCGGCTACCAACACCTCGGTGAATAACGGCGGGGGCGATGGCGCATCGACCGTCGAATTGCGGGGCCTGGGCGAGCAGCGCACGTTGGTGCTGCTGAATGGCCGCCGCATGACCGGCATCGCGGACAACGGCGCCGTCGACGTCAACCTGTTTCCCGTCAACCTCATCGAGCGCGTGGACGTGCTGAAGGAAGGCGCCGGCGCGATCTATGGCACGGATGCGATCGGCGGCGTAGTCAATTTCATCACGCGCGAGGACGTCGAGGGCCTCGAGCTGACCTATGACTACGGCATCACCAACGAAAGCGACGGCAAGAGGCATTCCGTCGGTATCGCCTGGGGCACGTCCGGCGATCGCGGCAACGTGGTCATCGGCGCGAATTACAACCAGCAGGACCCGATCTCGGCCGGCGACCGTGCTTTCGCTGATGAGGCGACCTATTTCTATGGCAGCGTTTTCGCGGGCGGCTCGAGCCGCACGCCGAACGGCCGCATTCGGTTCACCGACGCCTCGCCCTTGCATGCGAACAACGGCGGGCAATTTGATTGCGCTATCGCAGGCGGATCATGGTCCGTCACGAAACTGGCGGATGTCGACGGCACCAGCCTCGACAATTACCGCTGCTTCGAGAGCGGCGACTTCTACAATTTCCAGCCGCTCAATCTCCTGATGACGCCGCAGGAGCGCGGGAGCCTCTTCACGTCCGCCAACTACAACGTGACGGAAGAGATCGAGATGTATGCGGAACTGCTGCACAACTACACGACGTCAGGCTTCCAGCTCGCGGAACTGCCTTTCGATTCACGCGACGACAACATCGTGATCCCGGCCAACAACTTCTACAATCCGTTCGGCCAGGCCTTCGGCGGACTCGATGGAATCAATACGGATGCCGAGTGGCGCATGCAGGGTCTGGGCTCACGGCGCAACAAGGTCGATACGACGACCGACCAGGTCACCCTCGGTTTTCGCGGTCCGATCATGGAATCCGGCTGGACCTGGGACCTGAGTGCCGGCTACTCGCGCGTCGACCAGGAGAATGCCATCGACGGCTATCTCCAGCAGTCGAAGCTCCAGGATGCTTTTGGTCCGAGCTTCCTCGACCCGGTCAGTGGACAGGTCGTCTGTGGCACGCCCGGCAACATCATCTCCGGATGCGTGCCGGTCAACATCTTCGACGTCAACGGTCCAGCTCAGGCGGCGGCGCTGGAGACCATCGCGGCCTCCTACAACCAGAACACGCTCTCCACGGTCAAGTCATTTGGCCTCAACCTGACGGGCGATGTGTTCGAAATGCCCGCCGGCGCTTTGCAGTTGGCCGTCGGCGCGGGCTACGATGACTACTTCTTCCGATTCGACACGGACGCCCTGACCGATGCGCAGCCGCCGGATTTCCTGACCTGCGGACTTGCGCAGGAGACCTGCTCGACGGACACCCGGGGCGACTACCACGTGGGTTCGCTGTATCTGGAAGGCCTGGTCCCGCTGTTGAAGGACCTCCCGGGCGCCACGGCATTGAACCTCATCGTCGGCACGCGGTACTCGGACTTCAGCACGTTCGGAGATACGACCGACAGCTCCGTCAAGCTCGAATGGCGACCGATCGAGGACTTGCTCATCCGGACGTCGTGGTCGGAGGTGTTCCGCTCGCCGCAGGTCAACGACCTGTTCGGGGGCGCATTGGCCAATGCCCCGACATTCAACGATCCCTGCGTCGGGTTGACGCAGGCCCAGCTCGATGCAAATCCGAACTATGCGCTTGCCTGCGAGAATGTCGTCCCGGACGGCACGTTTCAGCAACCCAACTCGCAGGTGACAGGACTGTTCTCGGGCAACGCAAATCTGCAGCCTGAGACCGGTGAGGTGCTGAACGTCGGCTTCGTGTTCCAGCCAAGCGCCCTCGGTGGCTTCTCGGCCAGCTTCGATTACTGGCAGTACGAGCTCGACGACGTCATCACGCCCGTGGATGTGAATACCGCAGCCGATGTCTGCGTCGACAGCGGCGACCCGGTCTTCTGCGGCCTGATCGATCGCCTCCCGGACGGCAGCATTCGAGTAATCCGGCAGCCGACGCTGAACTTCGGCACGCTGGAGACGAGCGGCTACGATGTCGGGTTCAGGTATGCCCTGAACGACACGCGGGCCGGCAGCTTCCAGTTCGGCATCGACGGGACCTTCATCGACAAGTACGACTCGACGCCTTGCGCGACCTGCGGGACCACCGAGGTGGCCGGCACCTTCGACCGTCAGTTCGGCAACTATGCCGAGTGGCGTGGCCTGGCGAGCGTTGGCTGGAGCTTCGAGCCGTTCTCGGCGCTCCTGTCGGCTCGTTACATCGGTGATCTCGTGTTGAATGACCCGGACGGACAACCCGGCATCCAGCCCGATCTCAGGATCCCCTCGACTACCTACCTCGACCTGACGCTAGGCTATGCGTTCAAGGAAAACCTGAAGATCAACATCGGAATGGACAACATCACCGATGAGGAGCCGCCGCTCATGTACGCGAACAACACCATCAACGCAAACACGGACGTGAGCACTTACGATGTGATCGGCCCGTTCTATCGCGCGAACATCAAATACACGTTCTGATCCGGCGCGTTGATCCTGCAGGCCGCGCGGCGCAAGCCGCGCGGCCTTTTCATTCGTTGGCGCCGGCATGTCCGAGCGCTGCTAGCATGGTGTTGCTTGTCCGGAGTTCCATGCCGTGGCCAGGATGCTTGTCTTTGCCGCCGACACGATTGTCCGCTTCCGCAATGGCCGGATCCTGGTGCATACGACGTCCAGCCCGCTGCCGGCGTTCGAAACCGATCAACCGATGCTCGTCGGGTGGATCGCCAGGTTCGTTGCTCCGACCGATGCCGACGCCGCGATCGCAGTACTGCCGTCTGGCGATCGCGCCGGCGCAGGGGATGTCATTGGCTACCTGACGCGCAGCGGCGTCCTCGTCACCACCGCTGCGACCGAGGCCAGCGAGCGTACCGCCGCGGATTCGGCCAAGCTGACGCGCAATCACCTGCGATTGCTGGCCCGCAGCGTCTACGACCTCGCCTGCGACGTGCTCGGCCTGGGACCCGAAGTGGCCGAGCGGGCCCTGACAAGACAGACCGGGATCGGGCTCGAGCGCCGCTTGATCGCGGCCCTGGCTTCCGTCGACGGCCTCCGCAACGAATTGCTCCAGCTGCGGCGCCCTCGCATGAAGGAGCAGCTCGCCCTGCTCGGCGTGGACTCAACGGCGAAAGGCCTGCAGCTGCACATGGGTTGCGGCCCAGGACACTTGCCCGGGTGGATCAACATCGACATCTATCCGGCCCCACTGGCGATGAACGTGCTTTGGGGCCTTCCTTTCCCTGACGGCAGCGCGAGCCGCGTGTTCGTCTCACATCTGCTCGAGCACCTGTTTTTCCCGCGCGACGTCAGATTCATCCTTGCCGAGTTGAAACGCGTGCTGGCGCCGGGCGGCGTCGTGCGCATCGTTGTCCCCGACGTCGAGCAGTGCATCGCTGCGTACGCCGCGAATGACGGCAGCTTCTTTGCCAGCCGCCGTGAGACCTGGAGCTGGTGGCCCGAGAATGCGACCCGCCTTGAGGATTTCCTCGCCTATGCGGGCGCTGGGGCCGAGCCCGCCTACCTCTTCGAGGCACACAAGTACGGCTACGATTTCGAGACGCTCGCGAAAGTGCTCAGCGAGGCGGGCTTCGAGCGCGCACGGGTATCCGCCTACATGGCCAGCGAGGATCCGGCGCTGCGCGTGGACTACGTGAGCGCCGTGGCAAAGGCCCAGTACGGCGACCGCTATTACTCCCTGTTCGTCGAGGCCAATGCGCCGCGTGGGTAACGCTCGGTCTTGACGTGCCTTGCGGCGGCTGTGCAGACCCGTGACTTCGGCGCAACGGTTGTCTCAGGCGACGGCTCCATCCGGCATCCGAGCAGTCGTTCGTTGTATTTATACAACGGTTGCGGCGTTTGCAATCGACAGGGAATTCAAAGTAGTGGCATTCAACGCCCACCGTCACCGCTCGCAGTCGATATTGACACCAACTGTTGTATTTACGCATCGAGTGTTCCTTTCCGGTCACTCATGCTGTAGATTCGGCCGGGTCTGATACCTGTGGCTCGCGCGGCGCAGTGGGATTGCGTCCCTGACGGTGGTGGACAACCGCTGGAGCGAGCACCGAAGACCACGAATCATCGATATTCAGGAGGAGGATCAAATGATGAATGGGAATCTCCGGCGAGCCGTAAGGCTGGCGCTGGCGACGAGCGCGGCCGCGAGCAGTTTGCTCGGTACATCGGCGATCGCTCAGGACCAGTCGTCCGCCGAACTCGGCGAAGTCACTGTCACCGGAACGCGAATTCAGCGCCAGGACTACTCGGCTACCAGCCCGGTCGTCACGCTGGACGCCGCCCAACTGCAGCAGGCCGGAACGGTGCAAATCGATACCGTCCTCAACCAGCTGCCACAACTCGTGCCGACACTGAGCATCGGGTCGAACAATCCGTCCGCGAGCGGCGGCGCAGGCCAGGCTCTGATTGACATGCGAGGCCTCGGCGCCGGGCGCACGCTCGTCCTGCTGGACGGCACGAGACTCGTTCCGTCTCACACCAGTGGCCAGATCGACGTCAACACGGTTCCCTCGGCCCTGATCGACAACATCGAGGTCCTCACGGGCGGCGCGGGCGCGGTATACGGATCCGACGCGATCGCGGGTGTCGTCAACATCAAGCTGAAGCAGCGGTTTGAAGGCGTACAGATCGACACGCAGTTCGGCCAGACGGCGGAAAGCGACGGCGAGCAGACTGCCATCGATGTCACGATGGGCGGGAATTTCAACGAAGACCGCGGCAATGCGGTGCTGGCGCTTTCCTACGACGAACGCAAGTCGATCCTTGCCGGCGATCGGCGCTTCGGCCAGCAGAGCTTCGCTCCGGATCTTTCGGCGTTCGGTTCCTCGACCATTCCGGAAGGGCGCTTTGACACGAGCATCACGAATCTGCCATCACAGGCGGCCATCGATGCAGTGTTTGCGGGCTACGGCGTTGGAGCAGGCACGGTCTCGAACACCGACAACCTGGGTTTCAACAGCGATGGCACGCTGTTCGATATCACCGGCACCGCCAACTATCGCGGTCCGGACTTCGTCGGGTTCAATGCGGACAGCTTCAGCTACAACTACGCCCCGGTGAATTACCTGGTGTTGCCGCTGGAACGCAAGCAGATCTTCGCCGCGGGCTCCTTCAACATGGCCGAGTTCGACACTGGCTCGGTCGAGGCATATGCACGGCTCATGTACACGACGTACGAGGCCGAGCAGCAACTCGCCGCGACGCCGATCACGGGTCTGACGGTTCCGGTAAGCAACCCGAACATTCCGGCGGATCTTTCGTCGATACTGGCTTCGCGCCCCGATCCGGCGGCTCCCTACACCTTCCGGATCCGCACGACCGAAGTTGGCGAGCGCGTTGCAACGCCTAACTATGACGTCATGCAGGGCCTGGTCGGCTTCCGTGGTGACTTCCAGGTCGGCGAGCGTGACTGGAACTGGGATTTCTACGCTAGCTGGGGCCGCACCGAGACGACGGAACGGCAGACTGGCAACGTTTCATTTTCACGCATCCAGGGATTGCTGGACGGCGTGGATCTGACCAACTGCGCGGCAGCCGACTTCAATCCGTTCGGAATCGGCAACATGACGGCGGCCTGTGCCAGCGCGATCGGCATTTCGGCGACCAACATCACCGAGATCGAACAGACAAACGCGCTTGCCGTTGTCTCCGGTGAATTGTTCGATATGCCGGCGGGCCCGTTCCAGTTCGCGGCTGGCGCGAGTTACGGGGAGAACAGCGGTGATTTCAAGCCCGACGAGTTCCTGGCCAGCGGCGACGTAGTCGGCTTCAATGCCCAGACACCGCAGAGCGGCTCGATCAACGTCGCCGAGGCCTTCGTCGAGTTCGCGATCCCGCTGCTCAGGGACCTGCCGCTGGTTCACTCGCTGGATCTGGAAACCGGCTTCCGGTATTCCGATTACAACCTGGCGGGCGGCGTCGAGACCTACAAGGCCGCGCTGAACTGGGCGCCGATCGAATCCTTGAAGGTTCGCGGCTCCTATAACCGTGCGGTCAGGGCGCCGTCGATCGAGGATCTGTTCCTGCCTCCGCAGGAGAATTTCCCCGGCTACAGCGATCCGTGCAATTTCGACAGCCCGCAGCGTGCCGGTTCACAGGCTGCCCAGGTTGAAGGGCTCTGTCAGGCGCAGGGTATCCCGGCTGGCGTACTGCCCATCTTCCTGCAGCCGAACAACCAGGTTCGCGCCATCCAGGGCGGAAACCTGGAGCTCGAGCCGGAATCGGCGGACACCTATACGGTTGGCCTGGTGTGGCAGCCGGAGTTCGAAGAGGTTGGAATGCGCACGTCGATCGACTACTGGTCGTACGACGTGACGAAGACGATCGGGGCGGTGGGGGCGACCTCATCGATCTCCCGTTGCTTCAACGACGTGGGTGCCAACCCGACTTTCGATCCCAACAACCAGTGGTGCCAGCTGTGGACGCGCCTGGCGAGCGGTGAAATCACCGACGTGCAGGAAAACCAGCAGAATCTGGGCGCGCTCAAGGCGGACGGCGTGGACTTCCAGATTGACTACAGCGTGCCCATCAGCGACCGTTATGGAAGGCTGAATGCCAATCTGCTGGTCACGCGCCTGCTCACCTGGAAGTTCCAGGAAGACGTCGTGTCACCGTTCGGCGAGTTCCAGGGCAACATCACGATCGATGTCGCGGAATCCTTCCCCGAGTGGAAGGGGGTCCTCAGCCTCGGTTGGGAAGTTGGCCAGTTCGGTCTCAACTGGCAGGCCCGCTACATCGACGGCATGACTGTGGTCAACGACGATGCGCTCGGGTCACCGGTGACGACCAGCGTGGTTCCGACGACTCCGTCGATCGACTACCACCGCATCACCGCGACCTGGGCGATGTCGGATTCGATCGACTTCCTGGTCGGTGTCGACAATGTCTTCGACCAGGATCCGCCGATCTACGCGGACGATACTCAGGCTGGTCAACAGGCCAATACCGAACCGTCGACTTTCGACATTCTCGGCCGCCGGTACTTCGCGAGCGCGACGTTCCGGTTCTGAGAATCTAGCGGAATCGACCTGCATCAGGCCGCCACCTTTCGGGGTGGCGGCCTTTTTCTTTCCGCGCCATCGGTGTGCGAGAATTCCGGGCATGGAACCCGTTCCAATGGGCGCTCCGGGCTCGGATCGCGACGCGAAGTCGGAACTGATGGTTGCCTACGATTTCCTGCGAAATGGCCGGCTGGGCGACGCCGAACAGCGTTGCCGCGCGGTCCTCGCCCGCCGCCCGCGCGAAGCCGGCGCCCTCCATCTGCTCGGCCTGATCCGCAAGGCGGCGGGCGATCTTGCGGATGCGGAGTGGCTGCTCCGGCAGAGCATCAAGCTGCTGCCGGGTCGCGCCGAATTTCGCGCCAACCTCGGAAACCTGCTGCGAGGGGCCGGTCGACTGGAGGAAGCCCTGCAGTGCTACCGCGAAGCGCTGGCGTCGGACCGACAACATCACCCTGCGCGCCTCGGGCTGGCGCGCACGCTCAGCGATCTTGGCAGGTATTCAGCGGCGGAAGCCGAGTGCCGCGTGCTCGTGGCAGCGGACGGGAACAATCCGCAATGCTGGACCGCACTTGCCATGACGCTGCGCGCCCAGCATCGCCTGGCCGAAGCGGAAGCGGCCTACCGCAAGTCCATCGAGCTCGCGCCGGAGTACGGTCCGGCCCATCTCAACCTGGGTTCGCTGCTGAGCCAGCGCGACCGGCCGGAAGACGCGCTCGATGCTTTGGAACGCGCCCGGGCAGCAGGCATCGGCGGCGCACCGCTCGCGTTCAACCGCGGCCGCGCACTGTTGCAGCTTTATCGACTTGACGAGGCCGAGCAGGCATTCGTCGAGGCGGTCGCTCATGCACCCGCCGACCTGGAAACGCAGCTCAGTCTGGCGCGGCTGCGTTTCATGCGCGGCGATCCCGAGTTCGCGCGCGATATCGCCGCGGCGGCGGGCGCAGCTCGTGACGATGCAGGCATGCAGATGCTGTTCGCGGACGTGCTGCGCAGGACTGGAGCCCTGCAGGCCTCGGAAGCCGTGATTCGCGATTTGCAGCGTCGCAAGGGTTCGGTTCCCGAGATCCAGAGCGCCCTCGCGACGGTGCTGCAGGAAGCCGGGCGGCTGGAGGAAGCGGAACTCGAGGCCCGCGCGGCGGCGGCCGGTCGCCCGGAGGAGCCGGGCATCATCGAGAATCTCGTCGCGATACTGCTGGCGCGCGGGGATGCGCAGGCGGCAGCCTGGTTCATCCGGGCCCGGCGGGAAGCGCAGCCCGATGAGCAGCGCTGGATCGCCTACGAAGCGACGGCTGCGCGCCTTGCGGGCGCGCCGCTCTATCGCGAGCTCTATGACTACGCGCGCTACGTGCGGAGCTACGAGCTCGAGCCCCCGGCCGGCTGGTCATCCATGCAGGAGCTCAACACGTCGCTCGCGCTCGCGCTCACTGCCCGGCATCGCTTCAAGGCCCACCCTTTCGATCAGAGCCTGCGCCATGGCAGCCAGACCGCTCACAATCTGCTGGCGGAATCGGACCTGGCGATCCAGGCGGTGCTGAATGCGTTCGAAGGGCCGATCGAGAGCTATCGCCGGAGCGTGGGCCACGATCCTCACCATCCGCTGTCCAGGCGCAATCGAGGATCCGCCGTGCTCTCGGGCGCCTGGTCCGTGCAGCTGCATCGCGGCGGCTATCACGTCAATCACCTTCATCCGGAGGGATGGATCAGCTCCGCCTATTACGTCGCCGTGCCGCATGAAGTGCAGGATCCGGAGCTGAAGTCCGGATGGATCAAGTTCGGCGAAACGCGCCTGCCCGTGCCGGGGGCGCATGCCGAGCACCATGTGCAGCCGCGCGCAGGCCTGCTCGTCCTGTTCCCCTCCTACATGTGGCACGGGACGAACGCGATCCATGGGTCCGAGCCCCGGCTGACGATCGCATTCGACGCGGTTCCCGCGACCGCCTAGCGGACCGGCATGGCCACCGCGGGCACGTCGATGGAACCGCCCGTCCGGCTGAGCGACTCGCTCGACCGGAAGCTGATCGCGTCCATCTACGCGAGGGCGGGCCGGATCCACATCAGGCCGATCTTTTCGCCCGAAAGCGCTGAGGCGGCCCATCGCTGTCTCACGCTGGACATACCCTGGCAGCTGCATCTCAACGACGGCGATCGACCCATCAACCTCGCCGGCGCGAAATTCGAAGAACTCCCGGCAGAGGACAGGAGCCGCTTTCTTCAGACCGTCTATGCAAGCGCGGGGCAACGCTTCCAGTACCTGTTCAACAGCTTTCCCGTTTCCGACATCCACGAGCGCGGCGAGCACCGCTCGCTGTACGTGATGCGCGTGTACGAGTTCCTGAACTCGCCCGAGTTCCTGGGCTTCGCGCGCGAGATCACGGGCCAGCCGTCAATCGCGCTCGCGGATGCCCAGGCGACGCTCTATCGTCCCGGCCATTTCCTGACCCACCACGACGATCTGGTTCCGGACAAGAAGCGCCTGGCCGCGTACGTGCTGAGCTTCACACCGATGTGGGTGACGGACTGGGGAGGCATTCTCCAGTTCATCGCCGGCGACGGTCACGTCGCCGAAGGGTATGCGCCGACTTTCAATGCGCTGAACATCTTCAAGGTGCCTCAGCTGCACGCCGTGTCGTATGTCACCCCGTTCGCGCGGGCAGGCCGTTTCAGCATCACCGGCTGGCTGCGCGCGGCCTGAGCCTCGCGCTCATTGATCGACGCTGCCACGCCGTGACGACGGAACTTCGTTACCATACGCGCGAGCGGGGAACAGCGAGAGATGACCGAGATCGCGAAAAATGATGCGCAAGTCCGCAGTCTGGTCGACGCTGCACAGCGCGCTTTCGCTGCCGGACAACGCGAGGACGCGGCCCGCGTGCTGGCCGAGGCCCGGGCCGCCGCCCCGGAGCATCCGCTGGTTCTGAACGCGCTCGGCATGCAGGCCCTCGATGCCGGCGAGGCGAAGGAGGCCCGCGGGCTGATCGAGCGCGCCGTTGCCGCCAACTCGCAGACCCCACAGTTATGGCTGAGTCTCGCGCTGGCCTGCCGGGCATTGGGGGACGGGCACGCCGAGTTGGCCGCGCTCGCGAAGGCGCTGGCGCTTGATCCGTACTTCTTTCTGGCGTTGATGCAAAAGGCAGCGGCGCTCGAGCGGCAGGGAGCCGCCAAGAAGGCCGCGGCCGCGTATCGTTCCGCGCTGTGCTGTATTCCCCGGATATCACCGCTGCCGCAAACCCTGCAGGCCGCGATCGCGCGTGCGCGCGCTGCGGTGGCGGCAGACGCGAACGCGCTCGAACATTTTCTGCGCGATCGGGTGGGCGCTGCGCGAGCGCAGCATGCGAATGCGCGGCAGGATCGATTCGACGATTGCCTCGAAATCCTGCTCGGCAAGAAGCGTGTATTCGTGCAGCAGCCTACGTACATGCACTTTCCGCGTCTGCCGGCGATACAATTCCATGATCGTGCCGACTTTCCCTGGCTGAACGCGGTCGAAGCGGCCACCGACGACATTCGCGACGAGCTGGTTCGGGTACTCGCGGAGGACTCGGATGGCCTCGTGCCCTATGTGACCTACCCCGCAGGCGCGCCGCTCAATCAGTGGAAGGAGCTCAACAATTCCCGCAAGTGGAGCGCGTTCTACCTGATGCGCGACGGCGAGCGGCTCGAAGAGCGGCTGGCGCGCTGCCCGAAGACTGCGGCCGTTCTCGGTCGCGCCCCGCTGGCCGACCTGCCCGGTCATGCGCCCACGGCATTCTTTTCCATACTCGGGCCCAGGACCCGCATCCCGCCGCATACCGGCGTCACCAACACGCGTCTCGTGGTACACCTGCCGTTGATCGTGCCCGGAAAGTGCGGCTTTCGAGTCGGTTCGGACACCCGCGTGTGGATTCCCGGCAAGGCTTGGGTCTTCGACGATAGCATTGAGCACGAAGCGTGGAATGAAAGCGAGGATGCGCGCGCGATCCTGATATTCGACATCTGGAACCCGCAGCTCACGGCAGCGGAGCGCGATCTCGTGCGCGCGGCCACTACAGGCATCGCCGACTATTACGACGGCGAATCGCCGCTCGCGGCCCAGGCGTAGCGAAGCCGCGATTGAACCTCGAGCACTGGGAAACCTATTACCGCGGTGGCGCGCTGGCGACCTGCCCGCTGGGATCGGCATCCGGCTACACGCTCGAGCTCTACGACGCGTGGGTCGAGTTCTTCGCCGGTCTGGCCGATGCCTCGAGAATTCTCGATGTCGGCACCGGCAATGGCGCAATCGCGCTGATTGCGAAGGAGACGGCGGGCAGGCTCGGCCACCATTACGAGATTCACGGCACGGATCTTGCGCAGATCGATCCGGTGCGCGATGTAGCCGAGGGCGAAAAACTCTTTGCCGGTATCCAGTTCCATGAGCTCGTTGCCACGGAACGGCTGCCGTTCCCAGCCGCGAGCTTCAACGCGGTGAGCGGTCAGTACGCGCTGGAATACGCAGCAGTCGAGATGGGGCTCCGCGAGATCTTCCGTGTGTTGCAAGGCGGCGGTCAGGCGCAATTCATCATGCACCATGCCGACTCGGTCATCCTGCACAACGCCCAGCAGTCTCTGAAGGACGCGGACCTGATTCTCAACCGGACCAAGATCTTCCGCAGGCTCCGGCGTCACCTCGAAGCCGAGCGTCGATCGCCGGTCGGCGCTCGCAGGACCTGGGTCGAACTGGTGGCGGCGGTTTCGCAACTCCAGTCGGCATCTGGCAAGGCGACATCGGCACTGATGCTGCACGTGACGCTCGATGCCGTGCAGCAGCTCCTCAATGCGCGGCAGCAGCTTAGTCGGGCTACCATGGATCGCCAGATCCACGTCGTCGAGGCCGACATCCGGGCGTCGGTGCGCCGCTTGCAGGATCTGGTCGGGTCGGCGCAATCGGTGGCGGACATTGCCCGCATCAAGGACTTTGCCGGATCCCTGGGGTTCGTCGGTTGCGAGGCGCGAACCCAGTTTCACGATGGCGCGAATCTCGTCGGTTGGCGGTTGAATCTCAGGCGGCCGTGACGCCAGCGCCGCATACTTGGGTATGCTTGAAACTCTGGTCTGCTGGAACTGCGGCGCCTCGCTTGCCGCACTCAGCCCGCCGCTGTCGCGCACCGACGCCTGCGCCTGCCGCGCCGAGTTGCATGTCTGCCGCATGTGTCGATTTTATGACACCAGCAAGGCGAAAAGCTGCGCCGAACCCATCGCCGACGAGGTGCAGGACAAGACGAGAGCCAATTTCTGCGGCTATTTCCAGGCTGCTGGCGACAGATACAGGCCACGACACAGCGCCGCCGACCAGGCGCGGGCTGCGCTGGAGTCTCTGTTCGACGCTAAAAAGTGACGTCCTTGATCCGCGCATTGACGACCCGAAGGAGCCACCCATGGACATTGCCGTCATGAAACAGCCCGTCCGTTTCTCCGCACGGTTCCTCATGCTGGCCGTACTGGCCGGTTCCGCATCCGCGCAAGCGACGAAACCTCTCGAGCAGCGCGAGGAGTGGTTTCGGGGTCTGGAAATCGAGGCTGCCACCGCCGAGTCGGAGCTGATCCTGGTTTCGCGGGTCGTCGACGTGCGGGAAATCCCGATGCCGATCGGCGGCAAGGGCGAGCGCGCGGTGCATCAGGTCCGGTTTGAGCCGGTGCGCATCCTGAAAGGCATGTTCGCCCGGGACGGGCTGACCCTGACGAGCTATGACCTCGGCCACTTTGATTCGCGCTCGGGGCTCGATCGACTCAAAGCCGGCGAGCTGCGCTTGCTATTTCTGGGCCGCTCGCAGTCCGGATATCGAAGTCGCAATCTCGCGCCCGACGTCGACCGCTCGCTGCCGCTGCTGCAGGGCGAACGGGATCCCCTGACTGAGACTGTTGGCACGCTGCTCGCGGTTCGCGCCGCGTCCGATCGAATGCGGCATGTGATGCTGCTCACCGCGGCACTCGGACACGCAAGAGGCGCGGCCGCGGTGCCGCTCCTGGGCGCACTCTCGCGCCGGGCGGTCCTTGCTGCGCAACGAGCCGGAACAGTGGAAGCGATCGCGCCACATCTCGGCGACGCGTCGCCTGCGGTGCGTGCCGCGGCCGGCGCAGCTTTGCATGCAGTGCTCGCGGCGGATTACCTCGTGCAAGGCAATTTGCGCGAGCAGGCTGCGAGCGCACTCAGCGCGGCGCTCGCCCCGGACCGGCCAAACGTAGCCGCAAAGATTGCATTGATCGACGCGGCGGGCGAGCTGCCGCCGTTTGGGCTCAGCCTCGTTCCGCTCCTCGAGCCCCACGGATTGCTCGCCATCCAGCGCGCGCAGATCGAGGCGCTGGGCAGATTTGGCAATGAGCATGCGCAGTTCGGCCCGATTCTCGCTGGCCTGGCACTCGACCATCCGAACTCGGACGCCTATGAGGCGGCGCTCGCCCGCTCCGATCCGGAGCGCGCCCGCGCGCTGATTCCGGAGCGAGCGCGAGCGAAGATTGCCGCCGGGCTTTCGATAGTCGATGAAATTCAAGGCGCGATGCTGCTGCCGTCTGCGCTCGCGGCGGAGACACTCCTGCGGCTGGCCGACTTGCCGCTGATCGCCCACGAGCGTCATGCTTTCGCTGCGGCGGCCCGCGACGTCACCGCCAGGTCGCCGAGAGCGGGTTCCCTCAACCAGCTCGTAAAACCGCTCGCTATGCTGCTCGAGCCGGGCGAAGCCCAGACCCGGTCTGCGGCCATCGCGGCGCTGGTCGCCATCGACACGCCCGCTGCGGCGTAGGCGCTCCGGCCGCATCTGCGTGAGGAGATCGACCTTCCGCAGAAGCTCCTCATGGCGGAATTCCTCGGCCGGCATGGAGTCCGTGATGGCTACCCGTATGCCATGGAGCACATGTCGGAGCCGCACTTGCTCGAGCGCGCAGTCGCCGCGCTCGCTGCAATCGGCGACGGACGCGCAGTCGAGGCCTCGCGCAAGATTCTCGAGTCGAGCAATGATGATGCCTGGAGTCAGGCGGCGATCCGTGTGCTCGGAGCCATGGGAGATCGCCAGATGACTCCGCGCTTTCTGGCAATAGTCGCGGATCGAAGAAATCCCCTCGCGCCAGCCGCATTGATTGCGCTCGGCGACCTCGGCGAGAACCAGGCTCTGCCGGCAATGCGCGAAGCGCTGGCCTCTCGCAGCGAACAAACCGTGGTCGCCGCCGCGCATGCTTCCGGCAAGCTGATCAAGAGAACCGGCGAGAATGCGAATGCATTGCGCGATGCATTGGCCGCGCTGCTGGTCGATTCGAGCGCCACGCAGCGGATGCGCGCCGCAGCCCTCGATTCCCTCCTCGGGATCGACGATCCGCGCCTCAACGCCGCGCTGGCCGCCGCTGTCGCCGACGCGAGTCTCGAGGCCAGCGAGATGCTGGAGCGCATCGTGAAACTGCTGCGCGAGCGCCGCGTGCGGCTGGCAGCCTAGCGCGGGGTCCATGCGCCGCGACGCCCGGTCCGGGTCGGCACGCTTACTGGAGGCGGCCGGCGGGCGATTCCGGCCGCGAGTCAGTGGCTTCGACCCGGCCAGAACGCCCCCGAACCGTCTCTCGGCTCGAAAAAGTGAACTCAACCCGGATTCTGGGTAGGCACGGCGTGGCCGCATGGGTGACAATGTGATCCCTTCGCCTGAGATGGGCCCCTCCTGATGAATCCAGACGCAGCCATGTATCGCGCGCCGCTGTTGTGGGCCAACGTGCTCATGTTCGTGCTGACCCTGGCCTGCGCCGTGATCGTCGTGCCCTGGTATGGGTTCGCTTACGGGTATAGCGGCGCGGCCTGGATCTGGTTTGCCGTCCTCCTGTATGCGAATGGCCTGGCGATCACCGGCGGCTATCATCGGCTGTGGTCGCATCGGACCTACGACGCGCACTGGTCACTCAGGCTCGTGTACCTGATCCTGGGTGCCATGGCGCTGCAGAACAGCGTGCTGGTCTGGGCGTCGGGCCACCGCAATCACCACCAGAATGTCGACGACAACGAACGCGACCCTTACTCCGCCGGTCGCGGCCTGTGGTTCTCGCACATCGGCTGGATGCTGCGCCGCTATCCGAGCGGCGAGACGGATTTCAGCAACGTGCGCGATCTCCAGCGCGACCCGCTGGTCGCGTTTCAGCACCGCTATTACTACCCGCTGGCGATCGGCCTGAATGTGCTGGTGCCGCTCGGCCTGGGCTGGCTGCACGGCGACTTGTGGGGCGTCTTCCTGCTGGCCGGCGTGCTGCGTCTGGTCGTCAGCCATCACTTCACATTCCTGATCAACTCGGTCGCCCACGCGTTCGGCCGGCAGCCGTACAGCGACGAGCACAGCGCGCGCGACAACGGCTGGATTGCGTTCCTGACTTATGGCGAGGGCTACCACAACTTCCATCACCAGTTCGCCCACGACTACCGCAATGGCGTGCGCTGGTGGCACTGGGATCCGAGCAAGTGGATCATCTGCTCGCTCTCGTGGGTCGGCGTCACGAAGCGGCTGCGGCGCACGCCTGCCGTTGCGATCCAGCGCGCGCGGCTCGCGATGCAATTCCGCCGGGTCGAAGCACGCCTCGAGCGCCATCGGCCGTCGCTGCCACACGTGGACCTCGAGCGGCTGCGCGCGACGGTGTCGCGCGAGTACGATCAGTTCGTCGCAACCGTCGCGGCATGGTCCGGGCTGACCGATGCCTGGTACACCAAGACCCGCGAGCGCATCGTCCAGCGCTGGGAAAAGGCCCGCTTCCGCAAGGACACGCGCGCCCTGCTGTTCGAGCTGCGCAGGCAGCACCGGCGGCTTGAACTGCTGGACGCCCAGCTCGCCTGACGCCCCGAGAGGCGGCACGGCTGCCGTATGACGGGTTCGAGGGAGTGCCTCCGTTCGCAGTGGCTGGTCCTCGCCACCGGTTCCCTCTGTGCCCTCCTTGGCGCCTGTGGCGGCGGCGGCGGTGCCGCTTCGGGGAGCCGCGCCTGTTCTGCCGGCAACCAGAAGGAATTCGTGCTGGAGGCGGCGCGGGAGTGGTACCTGTTCCAGGACCTGCTCCCGGCAACCGTCGACGTCGATGATTTCGGGACCGCGGCGGAGCTGCTGGATGCGCTCACGGCGGCCGCGCGGGCCGAGGGCAAGGATCGCTTCTTCAGCTTCGTGACGTCGCAGGCCGCGGACAACTCCTTCCTGCAGGCAGGCGAATTCATCGGATTCGGCTTCAGCACCCGGATCGCGGATGACCGGCTGTTGCTCGCCGACGTGTACGAGGGCAGTCCCGCCGCCGGGGCAGGGCTCGCGCGCGGCGCTGAAATTACGCACATCGACGACGGCAGCGGCTTCGTGCCGGTGGCGACCATCCTGGCGGGCGACCCGAACCTGGAGACCGCCTTCGGGCCGGCCGAGGTCGGCATCGAGCGGGGCCTGCGCTTCATGCTGCCAGGCGGCCAGCCGCAGGACGCGCTGCTCGCCAAGGAAATCGTCACGATCCTGCCGGTTCCAGCAGACAGCACGCGCATCCTGACGCTGCCTTCCAACCCGTCCGTGCCGGTCGGCTACGTCCATCTGCGCACCTTCATCTCGACGGCCGAGTCGCCGCTTCGCGCCGCCTATGCGGACTTCCGCGCACAGGGCATCCAGAATTTCATCGTGGACTTCCGCAACAACGGCGGCGGCCTGGTCGCTATCGCCGAGCTCATGGGCGACCTGAATGGATTTGGCCGCGCGAACGGAGACGTCTATACGCGGACCCATTTCAACGCCCGCAAGGCGTCGAACGACACCGAACGCCGCTTCAGCCCGCTGCCACAGTCGGTGGCGCCGGTCCGCATCGCCTTCATCACGACCGGGGCATCGGCCTCCGCGAGCGAGCTGGTCATCAATGGCATGAAACCCTGGGCCGAGGTCGCGATCGTGGGCGCTGACACCTTCGGCAAGCCGGTCGGCCAGCTGGGCTTCGACCTGGACCGCTGCGACCTGCGTCTGCGCCTGGTCAGCTTCGAGACCGTCAATGCCGACGACGAGGGCGATTACTTCGACGGGCTGGGCGCGACCCTGCCCTTCGCCTGCGCGGCCGAAGACGACCTCGGCCACGAGCCCTGGGACAGCCAGGAAGCATCGACTGCCGCGGCGCTCGAGTGGCTCGGGACCGGGGCCTGCGGCCAGGTCATGACGAGTGCCGAATCGGCCCTGGCGAAGGCCCCGCTGGGGCTCCGGACGCCCCAGCTCCGTCGGCCTGCCGCTGCACAGGCCTGGTTGCCCGGACTGTATTGATTTTTGCGCTTGCGAGTCGGCTGTCGCAATATGGCGACAGTGCAATTCAGAGGCGCCAACCGGAACTGGTTGGCTCGCCCGCCGGCTCTCAACTGGCTACTCTTGTCGTCCCCCACCCGGAGGTGCCGTCATGGCCATTTGGAAGGACATCGTCACGAAGGATTCGAGTCAGCCCGAAGTGGCTGCGAGCGCTGTCGCGCCCGTGAACCGCCCACGGCCGGAAGCGGTGCCCAGTTCGTCTGCGCCGCAGGCCGCGAGTACCGCCCGCAAGGACATGAAGGAGTCGGTGCTCGCGACCGGCCTGACCTTCGAAGGCAAGATCGAAGGCTCCGGGCACGTGCGCATCTCGGGACGATTCAAGGGTGACGTGCATGTGGACGGCACGCTGACGGTCGATGCAGGCGCCCATCTCGCCGGCGCCGTGCGCGCCGCTTCAGTGGTCGTCGCAGGCGAGATCGAAGGCAACATCGAAGGCGCGCAGCGCGTCGAGCTGCACCAGACCGGCGTGGTCAATGGCGACGTCAGCGCAGGCTCCCTGACCGTGGCCGACGGTGCGAGAATGCGTGGCCGCGCCGAGTTCGGCTGGAATGAAGGCGGCGGCTCGAAGGGCGGCGGACGCCTCTGATCCATGGTGAAGGCGCTCGACCGTCGCGCGACAACCATCGGCAAGACGCGGTCCTGCCCGCATTGCCGGGCGACGATCCTGGAAAGCGCCGCGGTCTGCCCGGCATGTCGCCATCACCTGCGCTTCGAGAAGCGCAAGGGTGAACCGTTCGAGCCGGCCGGAAAGACCGCGCTCAAGGTATCCGGGCAGTTTTCGCGCCTGGCGGCGGACGGTCCGGGGGAATATGCGGTGGTCGTCGTGATCCGCGATGCGGGCGGCAGCGAACTCGCCCGCAAGGTCATCGGTGTCGGCGGCCTGGCCGCCGGCGAGGAGCGGCTCCTGGACCTGACGGTCGAGCTGTACGATCCACAGGCGAATTGATGACCCTCAAGATCGCCGAATTGCACCATCTTGCGGTGCGCATCCCTGCCGGCCCCGATTCGCTGGCGGCGGCACTGCGTTTCTACGGCGAAGTGCTGGGACTCGAGGCGGACCAGTCACCCTGGGACCGCGCCGGGGACTGTCAGCGGGTCAATGCGGGACCGACGGCGCAGATTCACCTGCTCACCGGCGTCCCGAGGATCGCGGCCGGGACCCGCGATTTTGACGCGAGCGCGCCGCATGTCGCGCTCGCGGTGTATTCGATCGACGAGGCGCAGGCCGAGCTCGACCGGATGGAGGTCCCATACCGGGTGGTTCACGGCCGGCTCGGTCCCGATTCGCGGCAATTGTTCCTGACCGACCCGGCGGGCAACCAGCTCGAACTGCATGCGCTCGGGAGCTGCCGCTGCACCGCCAGGGCCAGGAGTGGCGTCGGCAATTCCCGGGTCTCCGGCACGGTGCTGTTCGCGGACATGCGCGGCTTCACCGCCGTCGCGGAGCGCCTGAGCCCTTCGGAAGTCGTCCCGCTCCTCAACGAGTATTTCGCGATGCTCTCGACCGTGACGGCCGAGCACGGCGGCACGGTCTTCCATATCGCCGGTGACGGATTGATGGCCGGGTTCGGCCTGCCGATGCCATCCGACGATGCGGGTCTCAGGGCGATCGCTGCGGCGCGCGCCATGATCGGCGGCTTTGAACGGATGGCCGCTGACTGGAAATCGCGGCTCGGGCTCGACACGGGCATCGGCATAGGCATCAACGCGGGGGACGTGATCGTGGGCGACATCGGGGCGCCGGAGCGGCCGAGCTACACGCTGATCGGCGACACGGTCAATGTCGCCGCGCGCCTGGTGCAGCGCGCGCGGGCCGGCGAGGCGCTGTTCTCGCGCTCGGTCCGCCAGATGCTCGACCCGGTCCCGGGCGGAATCGTCGAGTTGCCGCCGCTGATGCTGCGCGGGCGCACCCGCCCGGTGGAGATCTATTGCATGGCGGCAGCCATGCGCCTCGACCTGCGCCCAGCCGCCGCGTGAGCAGTCGGGTCGCGATATAGTTGGAACTGGCAGGCCGCGCAGCCGTCTATCGGACGCAAGCCCAGAACTTCAACGGGATCTCGTCTTCATGGCATTCGAATCGTCCACCGCCGTTCGGGCGGCAAGCGCCGTCTGCGGCCTGTGCTGCCTGCTCACGCTGGCTGCTTGCGAAGGCGCCTTCGGCACCAGCCCGCCCCATGCGGCGCCCCCGAACCCCGCCGCCGAGGGTCGGGATGGCCAGATCGAACTTTCCTGGGGCGCGGTCGAAGATGCCACCCGCTATGTGATCCTGTGGTCCGACGGGACCACTCCGGGTGTCAGTTTCAACAATGAAATCACGGACATAACGGAGACCAGCTTCACGCATACGGGGCTCGTCAACCAGCGCACCTATCGCTACCGGATCGTCGCCACTACCAGCGGCGGGCGCGGACCGGAAAGCGTGCCGGTCAGCGCAGAGCCTGGACCGGTCCCGGGACCGGTCGAATGGGTCGCAGTCACCAGCCAGAACCCGGGACACACCATTCACTTTGCCGAAGCGGAGAACGCCACCGGCTATCGCGTCTTCATCGCCGCGACCGAGGCCGCTCTGGCCGGCCGCCGGCCGGCGGCCTCGTTCGTGGACACGGACAGGCCCCCGCTCGTGCGTCCCGGCATCGCCGTGACGGCGTCGGCGTTCTACCGGGTCATCGCCCTCAATGACGAACGAATCGGCGGCGGCGGGCCGGTCGCAGTCTCCACCACGTCGGTGATTTCGGAGCACAATCTTCCCGAAGCGGGCGCCGCATTCGGCGACCCGAACGACGATGATTGCCTCGACCTGCCGACCGCCGCAGGCACGGTCGAGCAGGAAATCTGTCTCGGCAGTTTCCTGGCGCGCGTCCTGCCGACTGCGGGGCTTGCAGACCTGCTGGCCACGGGCCGAAAGACCGGCGACTCGCGATTCGCGGATTTCACCGGTGACGGATTCGACGACCTGTTCAGCAATACCAGTTCGCCGGCAGGCGACTCCGCTTCGGTCGCCCTGTTCCACGTCAACCAGGGCAACGGCAATTACCAGACATCCGCAGGAGTCACGGCGCTCGGCATCGGCGGCTTCGGCGGAACCCTGCTCGCCGCTGACTTCGACAACGACGGTGACGTCGACGTGTTCGCGCCGAACGACCACACGCAGGGGGACGGCGCGCGTAACTGGCTGCTCATGAACGGCGGCGGTGGCATATTCACCGACTCGGCTGCCGCGGCGGGTGTGGACGCCAACCCGGCCGGCGCGGCCTTCGTGCCGCGTGGCGGCCAGGCCGCCGACTTCAACGAGGACGGCCACGTCGACCTGCTGTTCGGATCGCGACTGCTGATCAACGACGGCGACGGCACGTTCAGCGACGGCAGCGCGGCGGCCGGCATGCCGGTACTTGCCGACCGCGGGCTGAAGCTGATCGATGTCGACCTCGACGGCGATCTCGACCTGCTCCACCACTACGCCGACACCCGGCTCTACCGGAATGAGAGCGGGGTTTTCGATGCAGGCACCGTCATCAGCCACGATTCGGTACCGTCGTTCGGCTTCGGGATCAATGCCTGCGACATCAATGGCGACGGCTTCGAGGACGTCGTCATTGCCAACAACGCGCTTGCCACGCATCGCGGCGCTCCGAAGATTCTGGTCAATACCGGCGGGATCCTGAGGTTCTCTGCGACCCAGCGCGGCATCCCGGCCGACCCGGACTCCCTGCTCAGCCGTAATGACACGCCCGCCTGCGGGGACGTGAACGACGACGGCATGAGCGACGTCCTGATGCGTTGGGGACTCACCTACCGCGTGCTGCGCGGCGCCGCCACGCTGTCGAAACGCATCCGCGTCCGCGTCCTCGGCGGCGGCGGCGAGCGCAACCAGCAGGGACGGATCGTCAGGGTCGTGCCGCGGAATTTCGCGGATCGGATCATGACGCGGGTGATCGAATCGGGGTCGGGCCTGCAATCGCAGAACCAGTACGACCTGCTGTTCGGCGCTCCGTGGCCCGGCAGCTACGACGTGACGGTCGGCTTCGCCGCAGGCGACGTCACGACGACCGCGGAGGCCGGCGACGACCTCGCGATATTCGCCGATGGCCGCATCGAGGATCTCACCCCGGAGGAACCCTAGGGCTCAGCCGAGCGCGGCCACGAGGTCGGCGACCAGGTCGCCGACATCCTCGATGCCGATCGAGAGCCGCACCAGCGAATCGCTGATGCCGAGCTTTGCGCGCGCCTCGGGCGGCACCGAGGCGTGGGTCATGATCGCCGGGTGATCCACCAGGCTCTCGACGCCGCCCAGGCTCTCGGCGAGCGTGAAGAGCTCCAGCCGTTCGAGGAATGTCCTCGCCTGCTCCAGTCCGCCCTTCAGGAAAAAGGTCACCACGCCGCTGCCGCCGTTCTGCATCTGCCGCTCGGCCAGCTTGCGCTGCGGATGCGAGGCCAGGCCCGGGTAGAGCACGCGCTCGACGCGCGGATGGCGCTCGAGCATCGCGGCGATCTCGAGCGCGCTTTCGCTCGACTGGCGCATCCTGAGCGGCAGCGTCTTGAGCCCGCGCAGGGCCAGGAAGCTGTCGAAGGGACCGCCGACGGCGCCGATCGCGTTCTGCAGGTAGCCGATACGCTCGGCGAGCGCCGCGTCCCGCACCACCGCCACGCCGCCGACCATGTCGGAGTGGCCGTTCAGGAACTTGGTCGCCGAGTGCATCACGATGTCCGCGCCGAGCTCGAGCGGCCGCTGGATCCAGGGCGTCGCGAAGGTGTTGTCCACGACCAGCAGGATTTCCCGTTCGCGCGCGATTGCGGCGAGCGCCGCGATGTCCGCCAGGCGCAGCATCGGGTTGGTCGGCGTCTCGACCCAGATGAGCCGCGTTGCGGGCCTGATCGCGGTGCGCGCGGCGTCGGGATCGGACAGGTCGGCGAAACTGAAGTCGAGCGCCGCCGAACGCCGGCGCACCTGCTCGAACAGGCGAAAGGTGCCGCCGTACAGGTCGTCCATCGCGACCAGGTGGCTACCGCTGTCCAGCAGCTCGAGGATGGTCGCGGTCGCCGCCATGCCGGAGGCGAATGCGAAACCCTGCGTCCCGCCCTCGAGGTCGGCGATGCAGCGCTCCCAGGCCATCCGCGTCGGGTTCTGGGTGCGGGAATACTCGTAGCCCTTGTGCACGCCCGGACTCTGCTGGGCATAGGTCGAGACCGCGTAGATCGGCGGCATGACGGCGCCGGTCGTCGGGTCCGGCGACTGGCCGGCGTGTATGGCGCGGGTTGCGAAGCCCTGCGGTGCTTTCGGTTTCTTCATCGCTCGCCTCAATGCGCTGGTGCCGCCGCCATCTGGCGGCGAAGATAGTTGAGCACGTCGGCACGCGTGATCAGGCCCTGGAACTCGCCCTGGTCCATCACCGCCGCGTAGGGCTGCACATCCAGCATCGCAACCAGGTTGTGCAGCGAAAGCGTCGGCTCGACCACCAGGAAATTCGTGTGCATGGCGTCGCGCACCGGTTCGTTGAAGCGCTCCGGGTCGCCGAAGGCACGCCGCATGATGTCGTCCTCGTCGATGAATCCGACCAGCCGCTCGCCCTCCATCACCGGCAACTGGCTGAATCCCGCATTCCGCAGCCGGTTGTGCGCCGTCGTCAGCACGTCGTCCGGCCCGACCGTGATCGTCGCCCGCTCGCCGTGCGGCCGGCCGACGAGGTCCCGGAGGTCGCCGTGCTGCCTGCGCTGGATGAATCCCTGGTCCTCCATCCAGAAATCGTTGAAGAGCTTCGACAGGTACTTGTTGCCGGTGTCGCAGGCGAAGGTCACGACGCGCTTCGCGCGCTTCTGCTCACGGCAATAGCGCAGCGCGCCGGCGACCAGGGTGCCGGTGGAGGATCCGACCAGCAGCCCTTCCGTGCGCAGGATCTCGCGCGCGGTCGCGAACGATTCGCCGTCGGGGATGCTGTAGGCCTTGCGGCACATCGAGAAGTCACAGATTTCGGGGATGAAGTCCTCGCCGATGCCCTCGACCAGCCAGGACCCCGCCTTGCCGTAGCTGCCCTTGTTGACCTGGTCGGCCAGCACCGAACCTTCCGGATCGGCGAGCACGATCTCGATCGAGGGCACTTTCTCCCGGAAGAATTGCGTCAGGCCGGCGATCGTTCCGCTCGACCCGATGCCGACCACCACCGCGTCCAATCGTCCTTCCATCTGTTCCAGGATCTCCGGGCCGGTGGTCGTGGCGTGCGCCTTCGGGTTGTCGGGATTCCCGAACTGGTTGACATGGTAGTAGCCGTGCTCGCGCGCGAGCCGCGCGCCGAGGTCCTGGTAGTACTCCGGGTGGCCCTTTTCGACGTCGGAGCGCGTCAGCACGACCTCGGCGCCCATCGCGCGCAGGTTGAATATCTTCTCCTGGCTCATCTTGTCCGGCAGCACCAGCACGACGCGATAGCCTTTCTGCGCCGCCACCAGCGCAAGCCCCAGACCGGTGTTGCCGGCGGTCGCCTCGATGATCGTATCCCCCGGCTTGATGTCGCCGCGCTTCTCCGCTTCCTCGATCATCGACAGGCCGATCCGATCCTTGATCGAACCGGCGGGATTCATCAATTCGAGCTTCAGGAAAAGATCGCAGTCACCGGCGTCGAGCTTGCGCATTCTCAGCATGGGCGTGCGCCCGACCATGTCGAGGACATTGCCGTAGACCTTCATGGTTGTCGCTCCGCCTGCGGGACGCTACTGTGACCGGGATTGTAACGGGAGACGCGCGGTGCATTGGCGTTCGTTCGCGTTTGCGCTTGCTTCACTGCCCGCAATGGCGCTCGCTGCGGAACTGCCGATCCGGGACGATGCGGCGCTGCAGCGGGCGCTCGAGGATGCGCGGGCGCGCTTCCTCGAAAGGCAGGAATTCGACCGGCTGGACGTCACGGTGCTCGTCGCCACCGAAGCCGGGACCTGGTTGCGCGGCTCCGTCGGCGGGGATCGGCCCTGGTATCCGGCGAGTTGCGTCAAGCTCGGCTTCGCGGTCGCCGCCGTGCACTGGTGCGAGTCGCAGGGAAAATCGGCCGATTGCCTGGATGAATCCGTGGCACCGATGCTCGAGGTCTCCGACAATGTCGCGACCGGCGTGGTGGTCGACGCGATCACCGGCACGGTCAACGCGCCGGCCGAGGGCGCGGATTACGACGCCTGGTTCGCGCGCCGGCTCTATACCGAGAACCTGTTGCAGCAGCACGGATTGCTCGATGGCCAGCGCTTCGTCAACAAGACCTATCCGACCAATTCCGGCGAGATGCCGGAAGGCCTCGAAAAGCTCGCGCTCGAACGTCACGGGCGGAATTCGATGCACGCCGACGGCGCGGCGCGGCTGATGCTCGCGATGGTGCTGCGCGAATTCGGGGAAGCTGCGACCGGCTACATCCGCTCCCGCCTGCGCCGACCCCCGGTATCGAAGCACAGCAGCATGGGCGGCGGCTTCCCGGAAGGCACCCGGTACGAAAGCAAGATCGGCGACGCCTACGATACGCTCGCCGAGATCGTGCATGCCGAGCTGCCGGACGGCAGGCGGCTCATCATCGCTGCATTCTCGAATGGCCGCGACCCGGACGGGCCCGACGAGCAGGATCTGACCTCGCTCGCCGGTTTCTCCGCCCGGCTGCTGGAGCGGCTGCCGGCCGGGACGGCAAAGGGCGCGTCGCGCGATGACTGAGCGCGCGGACCGCCTGCGCGGCGTGCTCCTGATGCTCGCCGCGGTGGGCGCGTTCGCGCTGATGGACGCATTGATGAAGCACCTGGCCGCGAGCCTCCCGGCGATCCAGGTCGCGAGCCTGCGCGGCATGAGCTCGCTGCCGTTCGTGGTGCTGAGCTACCTGCTGACCGGGCAACTCGCCCTGCTGCGCCCGGTGCGATTCGGGATGCACCTGCTCCGCGGCGTCCTCGCGATCGCCATGCTCTGGGGTTTCCTGTGGGCGCTCGCGCGCGCGAGCATGGCCGACACCTACGCGGTATTCATGTGCGCCCCGCTCCTGGTCGTGCTCACGGCAGCGCTGCTGCTCGGGGAACAGATCGGCAGGCAGGTCTGGATCGCGATCGTCGTGGGGCTCGCCGGCGTCATCGTGATCCTGGATCCGTCGCTCGAGGGCATGGCGAGCCTGGCCGGCCTCGCGACGCTCGGCTCGGCGCTCGCCTATGCCTTCGTGGTCGTGCTGGTGCGCGTCCTGTCGCGCACCGAGACCACGGCGTCGATGGTGTTCTGGTTCCTGTTGCTCCTTTCGATCGGCGCCGGCCTCCTGGCCGTGCCGGTCTGGCGGCCGATTGCGCCGCTGGACTGGCCCTGGATCGCCGGCATCGGGCTGACCGGCTGGGCCGGGCAGCACCTGATCACCGAGGCGTTCCGCCTCGCGCCCGCCTCGCTGGTGTCGCCCTTCGAGTACACGGCTCTCGTCTGGGCGATGGGCATCGACTGGCTGGCCTGGCAGACGCTGCCGGGAGCGCGGATGCTCGCCGGCTCCGCAATCATCGTCGGCGCAGGGCTCTACCTGCTCCTACGCGAGCGAGCTAGCGCGCGAGGTCCCTGAGCAGGCTCCGCCACTGGAGCACCGCGCCGTCGATCGTCGCGACCGGCACGCGCTCGTTGAGACCGTGCGCGAAATTGTCGCGCGGATCCATGAAGGTGCCGCCGACGCCATAGCTCGGCACGCCGGCGTTCCGGAAGTACAGGCTGTCGGTGGCGCCGGCCGACATCGACGGCACGATCGGCAGGCCCGGCGCGCGCAGGTCGATCGCCTTGCGCAGCGCCTTCATGACGTCATCGCGCAGCGGCGAGGCCTCGCTCGGCGTCGGCTTGTCGACGACGGCAACGACGGCCTCCGGATTGTCGATGACCCTCACCAGCGTGGACTGGACGCTCTCGACGGACTCGCCCGGGAACACGCGGCAATTGATGTTGGCCATCGCGCTCTGCGGCAATGCGTTGGTCGCGTGCCCCGCCTTCGCCATCGTCGCGACGCAGGTGGTGCCGAGCTGGCCGACATACTCCGGCTTCGCTGCGAGCAGGTCGTAGGCCGCCTGGTCGGCGGGATCCTCCGCGAAGCGCAGCATCGCAGCCCCGATTTCACCCGGCGTCATGGCGCCGGCGGCGCGGAAGTAGGCCTGGGTCAGCTCGCTGCGGCGCGCCGGAAAGCGGAATTCGGCGATGCGCGATATGGCGTTTGCGAGGTCGTAAATGGCGTTCTTTCCGCCGGGCCTGCTGCTGTGCCCGCCCGGGTTGGTGAACGTGATCTGGAAGTCCATGTAGGTCTTCTCGGCCGCCTGCATCGCGTATACGACCGGCTTTCCGGAGTCGTCGAGCTGCGCGCCGCCGGAATCGCTGTTCAGGAGCAGCTCTGCGTTCTTGAGCTCCTGCGCCAGCAGCGCGGTCGTCGCCTGGCTGGTCTCCTCGTCCCCGGACAACATCAGCAGGATGTCGCGCCGTGGCTTGAATTTTTCCTGCTTGAGCCATAGGAGCGCCGCGACCATCGAAGTGATGCCGAGCTTGTTGTCCGCCGATCCACGCCCGAAGACATAGCCGTTCTCGACGACCGCGACGAACGGGTCCCGCTCCCAGTCCTCGGCAAGCGCCGCCACCACATCCATGTGCGCGGCGATCAGGATCGGCTTTGCGGAGGAATCCGTGCCGTGATAGCGCGCAACCAGCGTCGCCGTCTCGCCGCGCGGCGTGATCGTGATGTCTTCGGCGGCGAAGCCGCCGGACTCGAGCACTCCCGCCAGGTATTCCGCATAGGCCGGCACCTGGCCTTCGCCCTCGACCGTCTTGAAGCCGATCGAACGCTTCAGGATCTCGAGCGCCTGCGCGGACAGCTCCGGCGATACCGCGGTTTCGGCCGCCATCGAGGCGGGGACGAACAGCAGGCAAAGGAATATGGCACCCAGGCGACGCCCGGCGGGGAAGACATGCATGTCGGAAGTTCCTCTCGGGATTTGAGCCATTCTCGCAACCGCGGAAGCCAGGGCGCAAGCGCGGCATGCCCCGGTTGCGCTAGAGTACGCGCCACACCGGCGGGGGCCAGGCCGAATGACGATCACCATCCTGCTTGCAGCGCTCGCGATGCTCGCCATCGTCTTCGTCATCGCACTGTTCGCTGCCGCCAGGAAGCGCGGCGAACTCAAGCCGGACGCCGAGTCGATCGCGCTCGGCGCGGTCGCGAATTTCTTCGACACGCTCGGCATCGGCTCGTTCGCGACCACGACCGCATGGATCAAGTTCCGCGAGCTGGTGCCCGACAGCTTCATCCCGGCCACGCTGAACGTCGGCCATGCGCTGCCGACGGTTGCGCAGTCGGCGATTTTCCTCGTGATCCTCGGTGTCCACGTCGACCCGGTGCTGCTGGCGTCCTGCATCCTCGCCGCCGTCGCGGGTTCGCTGGTCGGCGTGCCGCTGGTCGTCAGGGCGCCGGTCCAGGTCGTGCAGGCGATCGTCGGAATCGCGCTCCTGATCGCTGCCTGCCTGTACGCGATGAGCAACCTGGAACTGATGCCGATCGGCGGCGTGGCGAGGTCGCTGCCGGTCGCACAGATGTATGTCGCCATCGCCGTGCATTTTGTTCTCGGCGCGCTGATGGCCTTCGGCATCGGCCTGTACGCGCCGTCCCTCATCCTGCTGAGCCTGCTCGGCCTCGACCCGCGCCTGGCGTTCCCGATCATGGCGAGCGCCTGCGCCTTCCTGATGCCGACGACCGGCTTCAAGTTCGTGCGGACCGACCGCATCAACCTGAAGATCGTCCTCGGCATGGCGCTGGGGGGCATCCCGGCGGTGCTCGTCGCAGCCTACGTCGTCAAGGAAATGCCGATCGTCTGGCTGCGGTGGGGCGTCGTCGTCGTGGTGCTCTACGCGGCCTACCTGCTGCTGCGCGCGGCATTCACAGGCTCCCGGGTCCCGGCCGGAGAAACGACATGAACCGAAGACACTTCGTCCGTGCATCCGTGGCTGCGGCGGTCGCATCCGCCCTGCCTTATGGCAGGCTTTTCGCCCTCGACGAGGCCGCGAGCCAGGCGGCGGGCGGCCTGGCGGCCGTGAAGCTCGACGGGTCCGTGACGGTCATCGAGCAGGCGGCATTGAAGGATCTGAGGACGGTCTTGCGCGGCCCGGTGCTTCTCGCCGGCGACGCGGGATACGACGAGGCGCGTCGCGTACTGAACGAATCGATCGACAAGCACCCGGCGCTGGTGATCCAGCCGACCGGAGTCGCCGACATCAAGAACGCCATCGACTTCGCGCGCGAGCGCGAGTTGCTGCTCGCCGTCAAGTGCGGCGGCCACAGCCCGGGCGGCAAGTCGACATGTCAGGGCGGGATGCAGATCGACCTGTCGCGTTTCCGCGGCGTCCGCGTGGATGCGGCGGCACGGCGCGCCTGGGTCGACGGCGGCAGCCTGCTCGGCGACATGGACCATGAGACGATGGCGCTCGGCCTCGTGACGACCGCGGGAACGGTATCGCACACCGGCGTCGGCGGGCTCACGCTCGGCGGCGGATTCGGCCGTGTCGCGCGTCGTTTCGGCCTTGCGCTCGACAACCTGCGCGCCGTGGACGTGGTCAATGCCGACGGCAAGCTCCGGCATGCGAGCCCGGCGGAGAATCCCGACCTGTACTGGGCGGTGCGGGGCGGTGGCGGCAATTTCGGCGTGGTGACGAATTTCGAGTTCGGGCTGCACCCGATGGAGCGCCAGGTCGTCGCGGGCTCGGTCGTGTTCCCGATCGAGCGGGCGCGCGAATTGCTGGCTTTCTACGGCGAATACAGCGCAGGCGCGCCGGACGAGCTTTACATCGATGCCATCCTGTCAGCGCCGATGGGTGACAAACCGGGAGCGATCGTCCTGGCGCCGGTCTGGTCGGGCCCGGCAGCGGACGCCGACCGCGTGCTCGCCCCTCTCCGGAAGCTCGGCACGCCCCTTGCGGACACGATCAAGGCCTGGGACTACGAGGCGCTGCAGCGCAGCACCGATCGCAGCGATCCGCGCAACGAAGGCACCTACCTGAAGTCCGGATTCGTGGACGCATACCCGGCCGCACTTCCGGCAGCGATCGCCGACACCTTCCAGGCCGACCCGAAGCGCAACACGGTGCTCTTCTTCCAGCATTCCGGTGGCGCGATCGGGCGCGTCGGGCAGGATGCCACCGCGTTCCCGCACCGCCGTTCCACCCACAACATGCTGTCGATGGTGACCTGGAAGCTGGAGGGCGAAGCGGCCCCGCACATGGACTACCTCAGGAAGTTCTGGTCCGGTCTCGAACGATTCACGAACGGCTACTACACGAACGAGACTGCGGACGAGGCGCAGGGAATCGTCGATGACAATTACCAGGGCAACCTGGGCCGCCTGCGCAGGATCAAGAAGCAGTACGACCCGGGCAACCTGTTCCGGCTAAACGCGAACGTCCTGCCGGCCTGAGCGGGACGCTCAATCCTCTCTTACTTCGAGCACCGGGCTGTAGGCCCAGCCGAGCTGCAGGCCGAGATCCGGCGTATTGTTGAAATTCTGGATGTTCTCGGTGATCGCGAACGACAATACGCCGCGACCCATGCGCCGATAGACGCCGAGGCTCAACTGGTACTTCGTGTCCAGCAGCGCCGATAGCTCGGTCTCGCGCCGCGTGTAGATGCTGTCGCTGACGTAACCCTGCAGGATCAGGTGAGTTTCGGGGCTCAGGCGGCGCTCATAACCCACGACCAGTGTCGGGATGACCTGCGCCGGCGTCGGAGTCACGTTCGTCCGGCCGTCGTAATACACAGCCGAGCCGCTCACATACCAGGCGTGATGATCCGAAAAGCGCTGCAGGGTCGTCTGCAGGCCGTAGTCCGCCCGCCCGGTCGACAGGAATGGATCGCGACCCTGCACCGGCAGTTTGGCCGCCGCCTCCACCACGACATTCCAGCCCCTCACCTGCTTGGCGAGCGAATACCGCAGGCCCACGGTCGGATCGAGGAATCCGCCCCGGGTCGGAAACTCGAGGAATCCGAGCTGCTCGCCCGACTTGAGGTTGGATATCCAGTTGGTGTCGTAACGCCTCGCGGCGGGCCGCCCGAAGGGTCCAAAACCGAGCGCCTCGTGAAATTGCTCGATCGCACCGTCGAGAAAGCCGCCGCCGTACGAAACGGCGCTCAGCACCACATAGCCGCCCCAGTGACTGGAAAACTTGTGATGGATCGTCAGGTCGAGCTCGGCAAGCTCCAGGTCGACGAGGTAGCTCTCGCCCGGCAGCGCCTGGATCGCGGCCAGCTCCGCCGGACCCAGTTCGCGGCGCCCGTCCAGCGTCTCGAGGTAGTCCTCGACATTGGAGCTCAGCGCCCAGGTGTTCTGCTGCGCGAGCTCCAGCTCGACCGCCCAGGTGCCCTTCGGCGCGGCGACCGCATGGGCGGGGCGCATGTCGAGTCGCACGAAACCGAATGGCGTCAGGTCGCGTGCCCGCAGCAGGCCGAGGTAGTCGCTGTCCGCGGCCAGGCTTGCCGGGGCATGAAGCACAGCGACCAGGGCGAGCAAAAGTGCCGCCTGCCATCTCAAGCGCGCGTTGCCGGCAATCATGACGGCCTATGTTAGCCGCCCCACGCCGGTTTTCCCGTAGGCGCCCGCTGACAGGCGCGCCCGGTCGCCCGGACGCGCCTCGCCGGTTCAGAACTCCTTGGTCACCCGGACGCCGAATTCGCTCGCGTCGTTGCTCAACATGATCAGCACATAGTCGCCGGTGTTGAGGCGTGCGTTGTCGTAGCGCTCGTCGGTGATGTTCCGGCCGTAGGCCGCGATCGACCAGTCGCCGTCCGTCGGCCGGTAACTGACGTCGAAATTGACCAGGTCACGGCTGTCGATGAAGGTGAACCGGCCCGGGTCGGAGCTCGGCTCGCCGAACATCTCGTCGCGGAACGACCAGTCGGCGCGCAGCGTGACTTTGCCCGCGCCGAACGGGAAGCTGTATTCCGGGCTGACGGAGGCGGTCAGTTCAGGCGTGAGCGGCGCGACCGCGGCCGGGTTGGGGTCGTCCACGTCGGCATCGATGTAACCGAGCGTCGAGTGAATCCGGAAGTTGTCGGCCGCCAGCCAGGTGCCTTCCCATTCGATGCCGCGCGAAGTCTGGTCGACGATGATGTTGACCGTGGTGAAGCCGCCGCCCGACGTCGTGCTGACCTGGTAGGGCAGATCCGAGTATTCGGTGTTGAATACCGCGATGCTCATCTGCAGATTGTCGAATGGCTGTCCCTTGAGACCCACTTCGAAATTCCGCGCCGTGACGTTGTCGTTGGCCACGAAGCAGTAGTTCGGGTCGTCCGACAGCGGATCGAAGCCGCCGAAAAATGATCCGAGCAGGCAGAACGGGCGCGGCGGAAACTGGCCAGACTGGTAGCCGCTCTGGATGGTGCCGTAGACGTTCAGGCGGTCATTCAACTGGTAGTTCGCCGATACGTCCCAGCTCGTCTCCGACCAGTCGCGGCTGTTCGTGTCGTCGAGGCGAACCGCGCCACCCAGGATGCTGAGGTTCGTGTGGGCCGTCTTGTCGTCCTGCGTATAGCGCAGGCCGCCCGAGACCCTGAGATCCTCGGAAAAGTTGTAGCCGATGTTGGCGTAGATGGCCTGGCTGTCCACTTTCTGGTCCAGCAGGAAATCGCCTGGATCGCGCAGGAAAATCGTCGGATCCTGGACGTTCTTGCCCTCCTCCTCGAACCAGTAGAGGCCACCGACATAGTCCCAGGCGCCGAACTTGCCGGTGAGCTGGAATTCGGCCGACTGCTGGTCGGCCTCGCCGGTCTCCGGGAAGCTCAATTCATCCTCGAACAGGCCGTCGTCGTCCAGCCCGGACTGGTACTCGGAATGGCGATCGCTCACGATGAGCCTGGCCGCCATGTCGTTGGAAATCTCGTAGTCGACGGTGAGCGACACGCCTTCGGCTTCGTTGGTCACCGCGATCTGCGACGCCTGGCCGGTGTTGCTGTTATACGGGTTCGCCGCCGTCTCGTCGTTGGTATGCCCGAGTGCGGCCAGGCCGCCATTCGGCAATTCGTCGATCAGCGTGTCGTAGGGCCGCAAGCCGTTGTCGCCATCGTTTCCGTCGGCGGTCACCAGGAACGACAGCCGGTCTTTCGGCGACCACTTGACGGCGACACGTGCCGAGACGTCCTCGAGCTCGCCGACTTCCTTGCGGGGGTTTTCCAGCAGCAGGAACTTGCCGAGGCCGTCCCGGTGCTGGAAAGCGCCGGTCAGGGTCATGGCGAGCTCGTCGGAGAAGGCCATGTTCGCGTAGAAATCGGCGTTCAGCCGGCCGCGCGAGCCGGCGGTCAGCGAAACGCGCCCGCCGTCCTCGTCGCCCGGCTTGCGAGTGATGATGTTGATGGCGCCGCCGATCGAATTGCGCCCGTACAGCGTGCCCTGCGGGCCACGGAGCACCTCGACCCGCTCGATGTTGGCGAGGCTCCAGTTCTGGCCGACCTGGCGGCCGAGATATACGCCGTCCACATAGACACCGACGCCCGGGTCGGTCGTGATCAGGTGGTCCTGCAGGCCGATGCCGCGGATGAACGGGTTGGCCGACGACGTGTGGCCCGCGGAGAATCCGGTGACATTCAGGTTGGGGACGAACTTGCCGATGTCGGTCAGGTCCGTGATGCCCTGCTTCTCGATCGTGTCGGCGGAAAATGCGCTGATCGCGACCGGCACGTCGTAGATGCTCTGTTCGCGCTTCTGCGCGGTCACGATGACCGGCTCGAATTCCGCGGATTCCTGCGCGATTGCCGACTGCCCGGCGAGCAAACCGCCGATCGGAAGCGCGCCCACGACGAGCGCCAGATTCTTTTTGTGCACTGCGATTCCCCCAGGGTTCAGAATTTGGTGGTGCGGATCATAATACCGTGCCGTGATCAGTGGCTAATCCCTGCCGATGTCCTCGTTCCAGACCTCGGGATTGTCGCGAATGTAGCGGCGCAGCATGTCGATGCACTCGTCCGAGCGCAAGTCGATCACGCTGACGCCCGCGGCCCGCAGCCAGTCGATGCCCCCGGCGAAATTGACCGACTCGCCCACGACGACCGTGCCGATGCCGAACTGGCGGACCAGGCCGCTGCAGTACCAGCAGGGCGCGAGCGTCGTCGCCATGACCTTGTCCTTGTAGGACCGCTGCCGTCCGGCCTTGCGGAAGGCGTCCGTCTCCCCGTGGATCGAAGGGTCACCTTCCTGGACGCGCCGGTTGTGGCCACGGCCGAGCAGCCGGCCGCCCGCATCGAACAGCGCGGCCCCGATCGGGATGCCGCCTTCCCCGAGCCCTAGCCGCGCCTCCTCGATCGCCACCCGGAGCATTGCCGGGTAGTCGGTCGTCATGTGGCGGGACGCCGCATCGGGTTGTTCGGGTGAGTCGTCCAGTCCGATTTCCGGCTGTCGATGGGGCGGCCGGTGCGCGTGTCCACGCCCGAAGTCAGCGTTTCCATCGTGATGCAGTCCGCAACCGGGCAGACGCTGACGCAGAGGTTGCAGCCGACGCATTCCTCGTCGATCACCTCGAAGTGGCGCTCGCCGTTCACCATGTTGGTGATCGCCTGGTGGGATGCGTCCTCGCAGACGATGTGGCAGCGGCCGCACTTGATGCAAAGGTCCTGGTCGATCCGGGCCTTCACGACGTAGTTCAGATTCAGGTACTGCCAGTCGGTCACGCTCGGAACCGCCCTGCCGACGAGGTCGCCGACCCGGCTCATGCCCTTGTCGCGCAGGAAATGGCCGAGGCCGCTGGTCAGGTCGTCGATGATCTTGAAGCCGTAGACCATGGCGGCCGTGCAGACCTGGACATTGCTCGCACCGAGCGCGAGGAAATCCACCGCGTCGCGCCAGTCGGTCACGCCGCCGATTCCCGAGATCGGCAGGCCGCGCATCGCTTCGTTGCGGGCGATTTCCGCGACCATGTGCAACGCAATCGGCTTCACCGCGGGTCCGCAGTAGCCACCATGAGAGCCCTTGCCATCCGTCGACGGGTACATGGTCAGCGTGTCGTAGTCGACACGCATGATCGAATTCAAGGTGTTGATCAGCGACACCGCATCCGCGCCGCCTTCCCTGGCCGCCTTCGCCGGCCCCAGGATGCTGGTCACATTCGGCGTCAGCTTGATGATGACGGGGATGCGCGCGACGCCCTTGCACCATTCCGTCGCCTGCCGGATGTACTCGGGCACCTGGCCGACCGCGGATCCCATGCCGCGCTCCGACATGCCGTGCGGACAGCCGAAATTGAGCTCCAGCGCATCGGCACCGGTGTCCTCGATCATCGGCACGTACTTCGCCCAGCTCTCGCGGTTCATCGGCAGCATGACCGACACGGCGACTGCCCGGTCCGGCCAGTCGCGCTTGATCTGCCGGATTTCCCTGAGGTTGGTCTCGAGCGGTCGGTCGGTGATCAACTCGACGTTGTTGAAGCCGATCACGCGACGATCGTTGCCATGGATCGCGCCGTAGCGCGGGCCGCTGACATTGACGATCGGCGGGTCTTCGCCCAGCGTCTTCCAGACCACGCCGCCCCATCCCGCCTCGAAGGCGCGCTCGACGTTGTAAGCCTTGTCGGTCGGCGGCGCCGAGGCGAGCCAGAATGGATTCGGCGAACGGATGCCGAGGAATTCGCTGGTGAGGTCGACGTGATTCATGTTCTGTACCTCAGCTGGCGGTCGATCGACTCGGCCGCCAGCTTGCCGTCCTGCACGGCCGTCACCGTCAGGTCCTTGCCCCCGGCCACGCAGTCGCCACCCGCCCAGATTCTGGGCAGCGACGTCCTGCGCTCGGCGTCCACGGCGATCCGGCCGCGCTCGATGCGAAGCGTCGCGCCGCTCTCGCCGAGACCGTCCCAGTCGATCTCCTGGCCGATCGCCTTGAAAACGACGTCCGCAGCCAGCGTGAAGGTCCCGCCCGTGCCCTCCGGACGGCCGTCGGCGCCTTGCCGCGTGCGCTCGAACTCGACGCCTTCCACATGCGTGCTGCCGAGGATGCGCAGCGGCTGCGCCCATTGCCTGATCCTCACGCCACTCTTTCGTGCCAGGTCCTGTTCGTACGGACTCGCGCCCATCTGGCTTTCGCCACGCCGGTAGACGATCGTCACCTCGTCCGCGCCGAGCAGCCTGCTCTGCACCGCGACATCGATGGCGGTCATGCCGCCGCCGATCACCACGATGCGCCGCCCGACCGGCAGGCGCGTCTTGTCTGCGGCCTGGCGCAGTTCGGCGATGTATGCGACCGCGTCCAGGACGCCGGGTAGATCCTCGGAAGACAGCGCCAGGCGATTGACGCCTGCCAGGCCGATCGCGAGGAACACCGCGTCATGGTCGGCGGCGAGCTGCGGCAGCGAGAGCTCGCGCCCGAGCGCAAGGCCGGTTCGGACCTCGATGCCCCCGATCGCGAGGACGTAATCGACTTCGCGCTGAGCGAAGTCATCCACGGTCTTGTAGGCCGCGATGCCGTATTCGTTCAGGCCGCCCGGCTTGCCGTCACGGCAATAGATAATCACTTCGTGGCCGAGCACCGCAAGCCGGTGCGCGCAGGAGAGCGCCGCCGGGCCGCCCCCCACCACCGCGATCCGCTTGCCGCTCGCCCGCGCGCGCTCGAATAGCTGTGTCCCGTTCTCGAATACCGGGTCGGTCGCGTGGCGTTGCAGCAGGCCGATGTCGACCGGCTTGTCCTCGTGGAGATTTCGCACGCAGGCCTGCTCGCACAGCACTTCCGTCGGGCAGACGCGTGCACACATGCCGCCCATGATGTTCTCGGAGAGAATGGCCACTGCCGCGCCTTCGAGATCGTCGCTGCGGATCGACTGGATGAACCGGGGAATGTCGATACCGGTCGGGCAGGCGGCCGTGCACGGCGCCGCGTAGCAGAAATAGCAGCGGTCCGCAGCGATCAGCGCTTCCGACCGCGACAGCGGCGGATGCAGATCGGCGAAGTTGCGCTCGACTTCGGCCGCGGGAAGTCGCGCCGGGGCGATGTCGGGGACCGGGCCGGCCATCGGTTCAGGGCCCGGGACGCTTGACCGCGCGCGGCTTCGCAAGATCGGCCTGCTTTTTCACGGCATCGAAATAAGGAGCGAATGCGGGCCGGTCGACATGCTTGCCGGCTCCGCGCTCGGCGCGCAGCTCGCCCTTCGCATAGACGAGCCTGCCTGCGGCCACCGTGTGCGAAGCGGAGCCGGTGACCGTCATGCCCTCGAAGATGTTGTAGTCGATATTCTGCCGGTGCGTCTTTGCCGAGATGGTCCTGGTCGCCTTCGGATCCCAGACCACGAGATCCGCATCGGCGCCGGCGGTCACGCTGCCCTTGCGCGGATAGATGTTGAAGATCTGCGCGGCGTTCGTGGACGTGACGCGCACGAACTCGTTCATCGTCAGCCGCCCGCTGCCGACGCCGTGGTGCCACAGCAATTCCATGCGGTTCTCGATGCCGGCCGTGCCATTCGGGATCTTGCGGAAATCGTCCTTGCCAGCCGCCTTCTGCGGCGCGCAGAAGCAGCAGTGATCGGTCGCGGTGGTCTGCAGGTTTCCCGACTGCAGGCCGCGCCACAATGCCGCCTGGTGCTCCGTGGAACGGAACGGCGGGCTCATCACGTGGGCCGCGGCACGCGTGAAGTCCGGGTCCCGGTAGACGGAATCGTCGATCAGGAGATGCCCGGCCAGCACTTCTCCGAAGACCCGTTGCCCCTCGTTGCGGGCGCGCGTGATGGCCTCGAGCGCCTGCCGGCAGGAGACGTGCACGACGTAGATCGGCACGCGCAGCACCTCGGCGATCCGGATCGCGCGATTGGCGGCCTCGCCCTCGACCTCCGGCGGGCGCGACAGCGGATGACCCTCGGGCCCGGTGATGCCCTGGCGGAAGATCCGGTCCTGGAGCGCATAGACGAGCTCGCCGTTCTCGGCGTGCACCGTCACGATCGCGCCGAGCGTGATCGCCTTCGAGAAGCTGTTAACGAGCGTCTCGTCGTCGGCCATGATGGCGCCCTTGTACGCCATGAAATGCTTGAAGCTGTTGACGCCGTGCTGGCGCACCAGCGTTTCCATGTCGGCGGCGACGGTCTCGTCCCACCAGGTGATCGCGACGTGGAAGGAATAGTCGGCGCAGGCTTTTTCCGCCCATCCGCGCCATTGCCGCCAGGCTTCCATGACGTTCTGCTGCGGGTTCGGGATCACGAAGTCGATGATCATTGTCGTGCCGCCGGCGAGACCCGCCGCGGTGCCGGTATAGAAATCGTCGCTCGCGATCGTGCCCATGAACGGCAGTTGCATGTGGGTATGCGGGTCGATGCCGCCCGGCATGACGTACTGCCCGCCCGCGTCCACGACTTCCGCGCCACGCGGCGCATCGATGCCTTCGGCGACCTGCACGATCCGGCCGCCGTCGCAGAGCACGTCGGCGCGGACGCTCTGGTCTGCAGTGACGACGGTCCCGCCACGAATCAGGACTGCCAAGGCGCCTACCTCCTTGTCCGGCTCGCCAGATGATAGATCAATCCGCCGAGCAGCGACCCGGTGAACCAGCCGTAGTCGTAGAACCAGCGCAGCCGGCCGCTCACGATCGCGACCAGCGTGAGGCCGACCGGCACCAGGAATGCGACGAAGCCGGCCCGGTTCCACGCCCGATATGGCCCATCGTCCTTGTAGAGACCCGCCAGATCGAGCTTCTGGCGGCGGACGACGAAGTAGTCGACGATCATGATGCCTGCGATCGGCCCGAGCAGGCTCGAATAGCCGATCAGCCAGTTCGAGTAGAGGCTCTCGACGCTGACGTCCGACTCGAGCCATCCCGATTTCTTGAGCAGCTCCCAGCTCATCAGCAGGATGCCGATGGCGCCCGTGAGCAGGACACCCCTGGTCTGGTTGATCAGCCGCGGCGCGACATTCTGGAAGTCGTTCGTGGGCGAGACGACGTTCGCCGCCGTATTGGTCGAGATGGTCGCGAGAATGATCACTAACATCGAGACGACGGTCCAGAACGGATTGTCGATGAGGCCGATGAGCGTGATCGGGTCCGACACCGTCTGGCCGACGAGGCCGGCGGAAGCCGCGGTCATCAGCACGCCGAGACCCGCGAACAGGAACATGGTCAGCGGCAGGCCGAGGATCTGGCCCACGATCTGGCTCTTCTGCGAATCGGCAAAGCGGCTGAAATCCGGGATGTTGAGCGAGAGCGTCGCCCAGAAACCCACCATGGCCGTGAGCCCCGCGAAGAAGTAGCCGGCGAACGCCGCGTCCGCGGGACGATCCGGCGGCCGCGCGATCAGCTCGGTGACGGAGGCCTGCGGCCAGGCCCAGACGATGAGTCCCACGCCGACGGCCAGCAGCATCGGCGCCGCGAAGGCCTCGAGCAGCTTGATCGATTCCGAGCCGCGGATGACGACCCAGACGTTGGCGAGCCAGAAAATGAAGAACCCGGCGACCTCGCCCTGGCCGCCGAGGCCCGCCCAGGAATCGGACAGCGCCGACAGCATCAGGTGCACGGCGATGCCGCCGAACAGGGTCTGGATACCGAACCAGCCGCAGGCGATCAGCGCGCGGATCAGTGCCGGCACATTGGAGCCGATGATGCCGAAGGACGACCTCAGCAGCACCGGAAAAGGAATTCCGTACCGGGTGCCGGGAAACGCGTTCAGCGTGAGCGGTATCAGGATCACCACGTTGGCGATCAGCACCGTCCACAGCGCCTCGACGACGGAGAGGCCGAAGTAGGCCGTCAGCACGCCGCCCAGCGTGTAGGTCGGCACGCAGATCGACATGCCGATCCAGAGCGCCGCGATGTGCCAGTGATTCCAGGTCCGTTGACTGGCGCGGGTCGGCGCGATGTCCTTGTTGTAGCGCGGGCTCGTGGTGACGTCGGAACCTGCGTCGAGCTCGACGAAGTTGCCGACCACGATGGCCCGGCTCACGGTTTTCAGCTCCGGCATGGATTCAGACCAGCGGGCCGTAGGTCTCCGGCCGGCGGTCGCGGAAGAACTGCCAGGTGTTTCTGACCTCGCGGATCATTTCGAGGTCGATGGTGTGGACCAGCAGCTCGTCCTTGTCGTAGCTCGCCTGTGCCTCGATCTTGCCGCGCGGGTTGACGATGTAGCTCGAGCCATAGAACTCGCCCATCTTCGCGGCCCAGGGCTCTTCCCTGCCGATGCGGTTGATCGCGCCGATGAACACGCCATTGGCCGCGGCCGAGGCCGGCTGCTCGAGCTCCCAGAGATACTTGCTGAGGCCCGCGACCGTCGCCGACGGGTTGACGATGTACTCGGCGCCATTCAATGCGAGCGCGCGCCAGCCTTCGGGGAAGTGCCGGTCATAGCAGATGTAGACGCCCAGCTTGACGTAGGCGGTGTCGAAAACCGGGTAGCCGAGATCTCCGGGCTTGAAGAAGAACTTCTCGTAGAAGCCCGGATCCACCTGGGGTATGTGGGTCTTGCGGTACTTGCCGAGATAACTGCCGTCGGCGTCGATGACCGCGGCGGTGTTGTAGTAGACGCCCGCCATCGCTTCCTCGTAGAGCGAGGCGACGATCACCATCTTGTGCCTGCGCGCCTGCTCCTGCATGAGCCGCGTCGTGTGCCCGTCCGGTATGCGCTCCGCGGCCGCGTACCACTTGCGTTCCTGGCCCGGGCAGAAATAGGGCTGGGTAAAGACTTCCTGGAAGCAGAGCACCTGCACGCCCTTCCTGCCCGCCTCCTCGACGTAGGGCAGGTGCGCCTCGATCATCAGGTCGCGGATGCGGTCGGGCGACATCGACGTGTCACCCTTCAGGCCCATCTGGATCAGGCCGCAGATCAGCTTGCTCATGCCCGGCTCCCGTTCCGCCCAGCGCGGATGACGGGACCATTGTAGCGGGCCGTGCCGCGTCGGGTCAGAAGCTGGCAGTCACCCCGGCGCGGACCGTGAGCGGCGCGCCCGGCGAGATATTGTTGTTGTTGTGGGCGTTGGGAAAGTACTCCTCGTCCAGCAGGTTCTCGACGTTCAATTGCAGCCGCAGGCGCTCGTTCGGCGTGAAGAACACGCCGGCGTCGACGCGCGTGAAATCGGGAAGCGTCACGGCGTTGTCCGCGGCCGCGAACATCTCGGTCTGGTGGATCACGCCGAGGCCGACGCTCCAGAGCGGCGTCAGGTCGACCTTGTTCCACAGCGATGCGACGTGCTTTGGAAGCTGCGCAAGCCGGGTGCCGCCGAACGCATCGGTCAGCTCGCCGTCCTGCCAGGCATAGCCGCCCTGGATGCTCCAGCCGTCGCGCAGCTCGCCGCTGATGCCGAGCTCGAGACCCTCGGTCTGCTGGCCATCGACCAGGAGCGAGACCGCCGGATCGTCGGGATCCGGGATGACCATGTTCTTCCGGTCAAGCCGGAACAGCGCTGCGGTCAGCGCCAGATCGGGCCGCAGGTCCCACTTGGCGCCGACCTCGAAATTCTCGAACTCCTCCGGGTCCAGCGCTTCGTTCGTCACGTTGAGCGAGGTGAGCTGCGCGCCGGCGCGCGGCACGTGCGTCATGCTGTAGCTGGCATAGAGCGAGACCGGTTCTACGGGCTTGAAGATCAGTCCCGCACGCGGGGACACGAGCTCGTCCGAGGTCTCGAAGCGTTCGCCGGTACGGTTGTTCGTGAAGTCCACGTCGAACTTGTCGTAGCGGATCCCGAGCACGGCCTCGAAGCGAGGCGATAGCTGGAGCTGGTCCTGCAGGTAGGCCGCGGCGATGGTCGCCCGACCATGGTTGTCGTTGTCGTCCGCGTCCTGCGCAAACGTCACCGGCACCGAGATTGTCGGGTCGCTCGCCGGAACGAAGAAGGCGTCGCTCGTCCCGTTGAAGAGGCCGGTACTGCGGAAATTGTCGGTCACCTGTTCCCCGAGCTCCGCGCCGGCGAGGAAGTGATGGCCGATCGCGCCGGTGTCGAAGGAAAAGTACAGGTCGGTCTGGTTGAAGACATTCTCGCGAAGCTGTTCGTTGTTGTAGGCGTTGATCTCGACGAGGCCGGTGGCGGCATCGACCTCATCGCCCGGAAACACGTTCTGGTAGAACTTGTCGTAATCGCCGTACATCGTACGATTGCGCAGGTGCACTGAATCGTTGAAGGCGTGGTCGACCACGAAACTCACCTGGTTCACCGTCGCGCGGGTCGGGCTCCGCGACGGGTCACCGAAGAATGTCGACTCGTCGGTCGCGAACGGCCGCCCGCCCAGCGAAGGAATGCCGCGGTCGGCGATGCGGTCGTAATCGAAATACTCGTATGAGAGTCGGAGCGTCGTGGCCTCGCCGACACGGAGCGCTGCGGTCGGATTGATGCCGAGACGCTCGAGCTCGAAGCCGTCGCGGTGGCTCTCCGAATCCTCGTACACGCCGGTGACCCGCGCGGCGAAAGTGTCGGTCAATCCGTTGCCGAGATCGAAGCTCGCGCGCCGGTTGTCCCAGGAGCCGCCCTGGAGCGACACTTCGCGCGAAGGATTCCAGCTGGCCTGCCGCGTGACGCGATTGACGATGCCGCCCGCACCCGCCCGGCCGAAGATCATCGCGTTCGGTCCCTTCAGCACCTCGACCCGGTCCACGTTGTAGAGGTCGCGGAAGTACTCGACGTCATCGCGCACGCCGTCCACGTAGAAATCCGCGGTCGAGCTGTTGCCGCGCAGGATGATCGTGTCGCGGTTGCCCTCGCCCTGCGCCATGCCCGCCCCCGGCACGTAGCGCGCGACATCCGCGAGGCTTTGCATCGACTGGTCCTGGATCAGGTCGTGCGTGATCACGCTGACCGACTGCGGCACGTCGCGGAGCGGAGTTTCCGTCCTGGTCGCAGTCCGGCTGCGATCCGCCAGGTAACCTTCGGACTCGTACTCGCCGGTTACCGTGACCTTCGGCAGCGGCGTCGGCTCGATGGCCGGCGCGCCGTCGGCCCTCGCCGTCAGATTCGTGGCGGCAGCCAGGACGAGCGCGATCATGGGGCTCAGGGGGGCGGACTTGGCCATGACGGTCCTCATGCGAATACGAACGCGAATGATTCGCATTAGCATACATGGGCCGCAACGCGCTGCCAAGCGGGGGCAGCAATCAGCTCACTTCGCCCTCGCCGTTCGTCGCAAGGCCATGCTTTCCCAGGTCGCGACCAGCACCAGGATCGCGGTCGCGAGCACGCCAGCCACCAGCGGCGTAATGGCGCCCCCGAGTGCCGGCGGCAGCAATGCGCCCAGCAAGGCCAGGCCCGCGAGGTGCGACAGCGGCGGCATCAAGCGGTCGTTCGTCACCCATTTGAACAGCGCATTCCCGAACAGGTAAAGCAACGGCCCGCCGAGGATGGCGGCGACTTCAGGGTCCGTCGCCTGCAGCGGGTGCACGAGCAGGATTTCGTCGGCCGCGGCCGACACGATGATGCCCCCGACGATCAGCGCGTGCAGGTAGGTGTACGCCGAACGGGCCTGCCGCCTGGGATCATCGGAATGACTGATGCGCTGGTGTGCGCGCTCGGCGCCGGTGTCGAAGTAGAGCCACCACATCGCGATCGTCCCGAGTACGGCGGCGAGGAATGCGATCGCGGTGGTGCTGCTGGGGTCCTGGGTTGCGAACGTCGTGCCCGTGACGAGCAGCGACTCGCCGAGCGCGATGATGACGAACAACGCGCAGCGCTCGGCCATGTGATGGCCTTCGACATTCCAGTCCGTCGTCCTGGACCGGCCGAGTCCGGGCACCCAGAATCCCAGCCAGGGCGCGACCAGCTCGACCAGCAGTGCCACTGCCCACAATGCGATGCGGGTGTCGCCGTGTTCCAGTCCGCCGGCGATCCAGAACACGCCGGACAGCGTCAGCCATGCCAGGATGCGCTGGAAATTGCGGGTCAGCCGCGACGCTTCGCCGCGGACCGCCCACAGAAAGAACAGGCTCCGGCCGATGTGCATGAAGACGTAGCCGCCGGCGAAGAGGAGCCCGCGCTGCGTGAACGCAAGCGGTATCGACACCGACACGAGCAGGCCGGCGAGCATCAGCACGAGCAGGCATATCCGGACTGGAAGTTGCTCCGGATCCAGCCAGTTGGTGACCCAGGAGGTATAGATCCAGACCCACCAGACAGCGAGCAGCAGCAAGGCCGTTTGCAGCACCCCGGCCAGCGTCAGATGCGCGAGCAGCGCGTGCGACAACTGAGTGACGGCAAACACGAACACGAGGTCGAAGAACAATTCGACCATGCTGACCTTGCCGCTGTCGTGACGACCGCGGCTGCGCAGCAGGGAACCGGAACCAGGCGCCATTCGGATGCGCCAGCGCCTGTCGGGTATGGGTCAGCCCGTGGCCCGGGTGATCGCCTGGTACTGGGCAGCTATCCAGTAGTCCGTGCGCTGGTTGCAGGGCTGCCGCGCCATGCCGCCCGCGGTCCGGGTCCCGGTGCATTTGAAGGTGCCCTCGGCCTGCCTGGCGGAGCGCCGCAGCAGGGGCAGTGCGATGTCGTTCAGGTCGATGCTGCCGTCGCAATCACCGTGCGGGCAGGCGAATTCGAAGTACGCAGGGGCGGACGGATAAAGGGCGTGCACCTGTGCGGAGGGCGCGGACTCGGCCGTCGCGATGAACCGCAATTGCACGCGGACCTGTTCCACCTGCGGGAAAGACTTGGCGAGCGTGCCGGCTGCCTGGCGCTTCCTGAGCGACTTCTCGCGCTGCTGTTCGAGGAGCGACCGGGTGGTGCGTGAAACGATGCGCATCTTCGTGCCCTCGCGTGGATTCTGGCTTCGAAAAGGGCCCGGCCATCGGTCGGCCGGGCCACCGGATCAATAGCGATTACCGCCGCTGCGGTTGCCGCCGCCGCCGCCGCTGCGCTCGCGCGCCTGGGCTTCGTTCACCTTGAGGTCACGGCCCTCGAAGTTCTTGCCGTTCAGGGCCTGCATGGCCTTGGCGGCATCGGCACTCGGCATTTCGATGAAGCCGAAGCCGCGGGGACGGCCCGTGTCGCGGTCGTTGATCAGGGCGAGCGACTCGATCGTGCCGTGCGGCGCGAACAGGGCGCGCACCGACTCTTCGGTCGCGGAGAAGGGAAGATTTCCGATAAATAGCTTGGTCACTGAGAATTACTCACATTTGGAAAGGATTGCAGCAAGCGGACTGCCGCCTGCTGGTGCGGCGAAACTTTTTGCAGTGGCTGGACCGGGTCGGGAGGCGCGCTTCCGCGCATCGAGCCAGGCAAGTCAAGACTGAGGAATCACCAGACCGGCGCATTCTAGCCGATTTCAGGGCGTTCCGCTCGGATTCCGGCGCGAGCGCCGCGTGAGCGCTCAGGCGGGGGCAAGCCGCCCGGCGACCCCGGCCATGTCGGCACAGATATTGTCAGGTCCGACCAGTTCTTCGAGGAAAGTGATCACGACGACCGCGCCGCATCGGTCTCGGACGCGGCGGGACTCTGCGGCTCCTGCGCTGCCGACAGCGAGCCGGTCGGTCGTTCGATCATGCGCCGGACGCGCGGCGAATCCGGGCCGCGATGCAGCGCGCGCAGGGATTCCGGCACCACGGCGTCGCTGCGCGTCATCCGGTTGTTCAGCCGGAGATAGTCGAGCCAGGTCGGCGTCTCGTAGCGCTCGATCCAGAGTTCCGGGTCGGACAGGTCCCGCAGCAGCCGCCAGTTAAGCGCGCCGTCGCGGCGTCGGATGCGCCTTCGCTCCGACATCGCCGCCAGGAACCGAAGCTGGTCCTCCTGCCGGATGACGTACTCGATGGTGATCACGACCGGGCCGGTGCGCGGCTCGACCGGCACGGCGGTTTCCGGCGCCTCCCACAATTGCCGCAGCGGATCTAGGTCCAGATCCTGCGACTGCGCGAGCGGTCGCAATGCACCGAGCGCGGCACAGGCGAGCAATACCGCCGCGCCGGCGAACAGCGAGAGCATGATGCTCTCCCGTTCCGCGATGACCCCCCACAACCAGCTCCCGCCGGCGATGCCGCCGAATGCGGCCATCTGATAAAGCGATAGCGCGCGGGCCACGACCCAGCGCGGGGTGGCAAGCTGGACCGCGACATTGAATGTCGCGAGCGCCAGCACCCAACCTGCGCCCGCCAGCAACAGGCCAGCCATGGTCGCCATGAGATTCGTGCTCACGCCCGCGATCGTCGCGGCAATGGCGAAAGCAATGCAGGCCCAGCGCACGATGGTCTCGGTGGAATACGAGCGACGGAGCCTCGCCGCCCCGATCGCGCCCCCTACGGCCCCCACGCCGAACGCACCGAGCAGCAGGCCATAGGTCAGGGGCCCTCCGCCGAGCAGCTCGCTCGCCACGAGCGGCATCAATGCCATGACCGCGCTCGAGCCGACGCCGAAGATGGCGCTGCGCGTGAGCACGGTGCGAATCGCCGGCGACATCGACACGTAACGGACACCGGCAGCCATGGCAACGCCGAGCGACTCGCGCGGCAGGATCTGCGGTGCGCCAAGCGGGCGCCAGCGCGCGAGCACGGCGATCAACGCGACATAGCTCGCCGCATTCACCGCGAAGGCCATGGCCACTCCGGCCACGGCGACGATCGCGCCGCCGATGGCGGGACCCACGCTGCGCGCAATATTGAAGCCCAGGCTGTTGAGCGCGACCGCGCCCGGCAACTCCGCGCGCGGCACCATGTCGCCGACCGAAGCCTGCCAGGCCGGGGCATTGAATGCCGAACCGCAGCCGATGAGGAAGGTGAAGAGCAGCAGCAGCCAGGGCGTCATCCAGCCGGCCCAGGCGCAGGCCGCGAGCGCGATTGACACGGCCAGCATGAAATACTGGGTGCCGAGCATCACCGTCCGGCGGTCGCGGTTGTCGGCCACCGCCCCGGCGGCCAGCGAGAGCAGCATGACGGGCAGCGCGACGGATGCCTGCACCAGCGCGACCATGTCCGCGGAACGCGCGATCGAGATCATCATCCAGGACGCGCCGACCGACTGGATCAGGCCGCCGAGGTTGGAAAGCGTGCTGGCAAGCCAGACAGCCCGGAATACCGGGTAGCGCATGGGGGACAGTGCCGATGGTCCGGACGGCACCGTATCGATCCGGTCCATGTGCAGAGTGTACAGACGCACGGCCGCGGACGATCATGGTCCTCGCAGCCATCTCGAGGACACTCTGATGAATACGTACAAGGTCGGCTACCTGGTCGGCAGCCTGGCGACGGCCTCCATCAATCGCAGGCTCGCGATGGCGCTGGTGCGCCTGGCGCCTCCCCAACTCGAACTGGAAGAAATTCCGATCAGAGACCTCCCGCTTTACAGCTACGATTACGACTCGAACTACCCTGAGGTTGCCGTCAAGTTCAAGCAGGCAATAATCGACTCCGACGCCGTCCTGTTCGTCTCACCCGAGTACAACCGCTCGATCCCGGGCGGGCTCAAGAATGCAATCGACTGGGCGAGCCGCCCGCACGGCAAGAACGCGTTTACGCACAAGCCATCGGCCGTCATCGGAGCTTCGATTGGAAAAGTCGGTACCGCCGTCGCGCAGCAGCAACTGCGCATCGTGCTCGGATACTGTAATTCGCCGCAGATGGGTGCGGTCGAGGCTTATATCCAGTTCACCAAGGAAATGATCGACGACAAGCACCAGGTCACGGACGACTCGACCAGAAAATTCCTGACGAAATTCATGAGCGAGTTCCAGACGTTCGTCGTGCGAGCCTGCACGGCGCCATCCAGGGATTGAGGGCGCATGACGCGTCACGAGTCGCCAATCCAAAGGATGCCCTCGATGACCCGGCTTGGCGACGAAGTCATGATCCTGGACGGCGGGCTCGCGACCGAGCTCGAGCGGCGCGGTCACGACATCTCGAGCGGCCTCTGGTCCGCGGAGCAGCTGCGGACGGCTCCCGAGGCGATCGAGCAACTCCACTACGATTACTACGCGGCCGGCGCGCATATTGCAATTACCGCGAGCTACCAGGTGAGCTACGAAGGCTTTGCCTCGGTGGGGCTCGACGAACAGGAAACGACGGCGCTGCTGCTCAGGTCCGTAGAGCTTGCCCGTTCCGCGCGTGGCCGCTATCGCGGGGATCATCCTGCGGATAACCGGCCATTGTTCGTTGCAGCATCCGTAGGGCCCTATGGCGCGATCTCGCACGACGGCGCGGAGTACCGTGGCGACTACCGGCTCTCGGTCGAGCAACTCATGGCGTTTCACGCACGGCGGTTTGCTGTCCTCGCCACCGCGGGCGCGGATTTCCTGGCGTGCGAGACCATTCCCGTGCTCGACGAGGCGCGGGCATTGCTCACGCTGCTTGCGGAGTTTCCGCAGGTACGAGCCTGGATGAGCTTCACCTCCCCTGACGGCATCCACACGTCCCACGGCGAGTCACTGGCCGAATGCGCACGGCTGCTCGATCCGGTTCCCAACGTGATCGCGGTCGGCGTGAATTGCGTCAGGCCCGAAGTCGTGGGCGAAGCCATCCGTTCGCTGCGGACCGGCACCAGCAAGGCCATCGTCGTCTATCCGAACTCCGGCGAAACCTGGGATGGCCGCAGCCACGACTGGCATGGTTCGGCGACGCACGGGGGCCTCGCGACGCTTGCGCCGCAATGGGTCAAGGACGGTGCGCGCATGATCGGGGGCTGTTGCCGGATCGGACCGCCGGAGATTGCCGCACTCGAAGGCACTCTGGCCGCACGGTCACGAAACCCCGATAATCGCCTGCGCTGAATCCTGGGGAGTCCGAGGGAATGGACAATTTCTCTTTCACCGGCTTTCTCTGGCGCGTCGTCTTTGCGCTGGTGCTGGTACTGGCGACCTTCAATCCGGCCGGCTACAGCTACTTCCACTGGGTGCGAGAAAACTTCCCGTCGTTCACGCCGGCCCGGGCCGTGCTCGGCATCGTGCTGCTGATCCTCTGGATCTTCCTCTGGCGTTCGATGATGCAGGCGATCGGCTTTCTCGGCCTCGCTCTGATGGCGGTGTTCACGGCTGCGCTGGTCTGGCTGTTCGTATCCTGGGGCTGGCTCGATGTGAGGAACGCGACGACGATGACCTGGGTGGTGCTCGTCGCCCTCGGCCTGATCCTCGGTGTCGGCATGTCCTGGGCAATCGTCAGGCAGAAACTCACCGGCCAGGCCTCGGTGGACGAGATCGACGACAACCAATGACCTGATTTCCCCGGTCGCCGGCTCATTTGAAGCCGGACCAGCTCCGCATGAACTCGGTTTCCGCCGGGGTCGAGCTCCGGCCCAGCACCGCATTGCGATGCGGGAAGCGACCGAAGCGATCGACGATCGCCTTGTGTTGTTCCGCGAAGCGGAGCAGCGCCGGCTCATCCAGTGACGCGAAAAGTCCGACGCAGCGTGCCTGATCCGCTTGGTCCTCGCTGTGCATGAAGGGCAGGTACAGGAAGTGCTTCTGATGCAGCCCGAGGTTCTTTTCCAGACCCTGCTTCAAGGCGTTCGAGGCGATGGCCCTGGCGAGCGGGTCCATCGCAAAGGCATCGGCGGAATCGCGGAAGAGGTTCCGCGAGAACTAATCGAACACGATGACAGCCGACACGTGACCCTGAGCGTCGAGCGTTTCCGCCCGCGGCGGGTCAGCAGCCAGTCGGGAATGGAGTTGTCCGAATCGTTTGCTGATCAGGACATCCACTTCCTTGCGGCCGCTGAACCAGTCGCGCTGGTCGAGCTCTGAAAACCAGAACCGGTAGACAGGGTCGACCCAGGCGACGTTCACAGGATCTCGTTGAACAGGTAGAAGACGTGGTCGATCATCTGGTGGCCCCAGTTGCGTTTGCTCCAGACTTCCAGCTCGATCTCGCGAGAATGCGGCGCATACTTCTCGAAGATCGAGTCCAGCCGCTTCGCGGTGGCCGCGTCCTTGAAGCCGAGAGTGATCTCGTCGTTGGTCTCGAATGACCGGTCATCGAAGTTGGACGATCCGACAGTGCACCATTCGCCGTCGATCGTCATGACTTTCTGATGGAGCAGCGTCCCCGGATATTCGAAGAGCCGCACGCCGCAACGCAACAGCTTCTCGAAGTTTCGATGCCCTGCATGCTGCACGATCGGATTGTCGGAACCGCTCGTGGAAGGCATCAATACGCGCACGTCCACGCCGCGCGCCACCGCTTTCCCGAAGGCGTCGATGGCGTCGGGCTCAGGGATGAAATACGGATTCTGGATCCAGATCTTCCGTTTCGCGCAGCAGATCGCGGCGTGATGCAGGATCTTGACGGCCGGCGCCGAACCCTCCGGCTTCACGTAAGCGGCATGGACCGTGATATCGCCCTGGCGCCCGAGGGCCGGGAAGACGTTCTCTCCCATGAACAGCTCGCCGGTCTGGCCGACCCAATTCTCGCTGAACGCCGCCTGGACGCTGTGCACGATCGGACCCCGGAGCCTGACGCTGACGTCCGCGAAGTGCTGCTCGTCCTCGGCGTCGCCGAGCCAGGAATCGACGATGCAGTGGCCACCCACCAGCGCGACACGGCCATCGAGCACGACGAGCTTCCGGTGGTCGCGCTCGTTCATGACGCCGATATTGCGGATGTGCCATTTGTGAAATTTCTCGAGCTGGCACCCGGCGTCCTTCAACTGCCGCTCTGCCGATTTGCCCATCCTCCGTGACCCCGTCGCGTCGAGCAGCACCCGCACGGCCACGCCCGCGCGGGCCCTTGCGGACAACGCATCAGCCACCCGCTGGCCAAGAACGCCTTCCTTCCACAGAAAACTCTCGAAATGCACCGAGCGCCGCGCCGCGGCGATCTCTTCGATCATCACGTCGAAGAACGCGCCGTTCTCGAGAACCTCCACGCTGTTGCCCTGGACTGCCGAGCTGAGCGTGAGGCCGGCGAGGGACGGAATCAGACTGTCGATGGAATCGTCGCATTCGACGCGAAGTGTGGGATCGCGGTGGCGCTTCATCGACCAGATGAGCGCGACGAAGAAAATGACGATGCCGACGATGATCAGTAGCGTCATCAGGATGGCAGTCTAGACTACGGCTCAGAGCCGATCATTGCTCTGGAGGAGCGATTGCGTGTCAGCGGCGAGCTTACGCACCGGAAGCGCGGCGCCACCGATCCGGGTGTTGACGCTGAATACGCATCAGGGCTTCAGCGCGCTTCGCCGCCACAAGGCGCTCCTGCGGATCCGTGACGGCCTGCGCACGGCCGGCGCCGACCTGGTTTTCCTGCAGGAGGTTGGCGCTGCGCACGGAGCGGAGACGCCGGGCAACCAGTACGAAGTCCTGGCCGACGGTGTCTGGGCGCAGCACGCTTACGGACGGAACGCCGTCACGACCGGGGGCCACCATGGCAATGCGTTGCTGTCGAAGTACCCGATCGCCGCATGGCGGAACGTCGACGCGTCGATCGGAAAGGCCGAGCCGCGGGGAATGCTGCATTGCGTGCTCCATCTCCCGACCGCGCCGGTACCGCTGCATGCGATCTGCGTGCACCTCGCGTTGCGGGAATCGCACCGGCGGCAGCAGGTCGAGCTGCTGCTGGACCTGGTAGCGACGAAGATCCCGGACAGCGAACCCCTCGTGATCGCAGGCGATTTCAACGACTGGCGCGAACGAGCGCACTCGAGACTATCGAGGGTGCGCGGGCTCGAGGAGATCCATGCGGGTGTGAACGGACACCCGGCACGCACGTTCCCGGCGCGCATGCCCGTCCTGCGTCTCGACCACATTTATGTCCGCAACCTGAGTCATCGACCGCTGCAACTGCCGCGACGCCCGTGGTCGACGCTGTCGGATCATGTACCGCTGGCGGGAGAACTGCGGCTGCAGGGTCTCTAGAACTTCCAGCCAACTCCCACGAATAGCTCCTCCTGCAAGGTCCGTTCGGTCGGCACCGATCCGGGAGTCAGTTCGAATTCGAACCAGCGCATGCCGCCAAACGCGATGAGCCGCGGTTGCAGACGCATCTCGATCCGCGCGCTGAGATCCGTCAGATTGTCGGCACTGCCAAAAGTCAGGACATCGGGGGCGTGGAATGCCTGCCCGGCTATGGCGAGCCCGCTGCGAGAGTCGAGTTCCAGACGCAGTTCGACGCCAAGGCTCATGGCAAGAACGTCATTGTTCTCCTCTTCGAGAAGCGCCGCGTAAGCGCGTGGACCGAACCTGAGTTGCAGACGGTCAAAGCCGACCCGTGCCGGGAAGAGCAGGTCTCCGCTTAGAACGATGTCACGCTGTTCGCTAAGGAAGAAGCTGGCAGACACGCGGCTTCCATCGGCAACGCGATCGCCGTCGTCCAGGTAGCGAAGCTGGACCGTGTCGTCGCTCAGTTGGATTTCCCCTTGCGGGCTCTCGTCCCGCCCCTCCTGTGCCGTGGCAACCCCGCCGGGCAGCGCCAGGCTCATGAGGGCCAGTATGAAGATCCTCGACATGATCACACTCCTTGTGAAGATTCCCACCGGATCTATTCAATGGTCGTCCTCATGAGGTTGCAGGACAACGCCATGCGGCCCATAAGACGCGTCAGCAGGAGCCGACGCCTTGTAGTCCTGAATTCGCGCGCACAGATATTGCACCCTCGCACCCGAAGTACGAAGGTGTCGAGACCTCGCACACCCACTGTGTCGCGTCATCCTTATCATTCGCTCGACAAAGCCGCGACGAGCGCCAGGTCACCTGGCCGCACCTTTCCGACGTCGAAGGACCTCGCGGCCGCTGTCATGCGCGTGAGGGCAGCCGCAATCGGCATGGGCGGCTTGTTGTCACCCGGCTTGGCGCGGTGGAATCGCACGGGATTGATGCGTGCCACGACGAAGGTGCGCAGGTACGGCGACTTGAAGCCGCGCGTCTCCAGGGTCTTGACGATCTTGCGCACCTGCGAATCGATTTCTCGCAGGCGCGCGGCGTAGCCTTCCCGCTCGCGCAGGCTCACCGCCAGCGTCCGGTCGGTGAAGCGGTCCACCTTCCTGAGGAACGAGCCATAAGCGCCGCCGGCGAAGCGCCCGTCCTTCGCGTAAAGCACGCCGAGCGTCAGGAACTCGGGCGATTCGAACTGCGCTGCATAGTCGCTTTCCTTCGCCCGCGGCTCACGGCGCGCCAGGGCGCGCGCCATCCGAATCACCTCCAGGCTGCGATCCTTGAGGTTGTGCGCCTTCTCCGTGTTGAGCGCGAGGATGCGAAACGCCAGCCCTTCGTCCGGCGATACGAGCGCCGTGATCTGCTTCAGCCCGAGCACCTTGGCGGCGGCAAGACGGTGGCGGCCGTTCGGGGTGCAGAATTCGCCGTCGTCGCCGCGCACCACGATGATCGGGTCGAGAAACGATCCTGCCTCGTCGATTTTCTGCGCAAGGCGCTTGGTATGGGTCGGCGACAGGTCGCGCTGGAAGGGCGTCGGCTGCACTGACGCGAGCGGCAGTGCCGCTACCAGCACGGTGCTGCCTGAAAGCGGCTCGCGATACGCGCCGATCGGCGCGCCGCCGCGCTCGCGAACCTGCGTGGCGAGCGCCGCAATTCGATCGTCGTCGATCGGCAGCGCGATGTCCGCGGCGTCCAGCCCGCGCCTGTCCTTGCTCGGCGCAAGCGATTTGCGACTGGCCGTGCCTTTGCGGGCGCCGGCTTTGGCGCCCCTGTTCTTGTGCGTAGTGCTCATCTTCCGCTTCGCCATTGTCACTCGCTCCTACGATATCCCCCCGATTGTAGGTCGTTGTCGGACCAATCCGACGGCGCTTGCCGCATTCAGCCACTGTCGTTCAGGGGCTATTCAGGCGAATTATTCATTAATTACCCCACTCTCCCCAACCACGGGTACCAGACGATGACCAACCAACTGAGTACATTCGTCATCACGACCCTCCTGGGTTCCGTGCTGGCCATATCGGGCATGTCGGGGCAGGCCGAAGCCCAGACCGCGACCCAGCCGCCCGAGCAGGCGCCCCAGCCGCAGAATCCCGAGGAGACCGAGGAGGAGAAAAAGAAGAAAAAGAAAAAGCAGCAGCAAGAGCAGGAGGAGCAAGAGCGCAAGCGGCAGCAGCAACAGCAGCAGCAGCAGCAGCAGCAGCAGCAACGACCGGCGCCACCGACGCCGCAGCAGGAGGCGCAACGAGAACAGCAAGAACAAGCCGAGCGCAAGCGGCAGCAGCAAGAGCAACAGCAGCAGCAACGACAGACGCAGCCACAGGAACGGCAGGAGCAACAAGCCCAGCAGCAGCGACAGCCGCAGCAAAAACGTGTTTCAAAGCAGGAGCAGCAGGAACGGATCCGCAAGCAGGAGCAGCAACTGGCGCTCTACCGCAAGAACATAGCGCTGCGGGAAGAACTGGCTGAGCGCGACGCGCAGATCCTGCGCCAGCAAAAGCGCATCCAGCATCTGCGCTTCCAGGAGCAATACGAGCAGCGCCTGCGTGCGCAGCGGGCGCAATTGATCCAGGCGCGGTACGATTACTACAACGATCCGTTCTACTACACGGCCCCGAACTACCGGTATCGCCGCGATGGCCGCTACTACCAGACCAACCAGTACGGCATCAAGAAGTTGGAGCAGGCCTTGCAGGCCGGCTACAACGAGGGCTTCAAGGCCGGCCGCGCTGACCGCGAGGATAGTTGGCGGTACGACTACCGCTCAGCCTTCGCGTACAAGGATGCCAATTTCGGTTACGACGGCCGCTACATCGCCCAGGACGAGTACAACCATTACTTCCGTGAGGGATTCCAGCGCGGCTATGACGATGGTTACTACGGCCGCCAGAAGTACGGCAGGAGAAACGACAACGGCGGCATCAACGACGAATGGCTGATTGCGGGCGGAGTGATTGCCGCGATTATTGGATATGAATTGCTGACCGACTGACCGCTCGTCAGTCCTCGTCGACGGCAGCTGCAGGAGCGGCGTCGAACCTCGTCTGCAACCGTCTGGAACGCAGCAGCCGCCAGAGTCCGATCGTGAGCACCGGCACGATCAGCAGCACGATGAATGCGTACGTGAGGTACCCGTAGCCCTTCGCGATCAGGTCGACCAGCCCGATCGAGGAAGCCGCGTACACCGAGCCGATCATGATCGCCACGGCGAGCCCCGGGCGAAGCATCCTCGGCATTGGCCGGGCCTTCTCTTCGTAGACCTTCGCCACTCGTTCATTGATCGCGTGCAGCAACGCGACGCCGGTATCGACGAGGGTCAGCAGCACCGCAACTTGGAATACCAGTTCGAACCAGGGAGCCTGGAGCTTCCCCAGCAGGAACGCCGAAGGCAGCGAGACATCGCCGAGTTCGCGGTGATAGCCAATCATCGCAATAAAGAAGAGGACGCCCGGAAGCATGCCGAGGGGCCCGGCGAGGAACCCGGCAATGAGCGTCTCGCGAGGCCGCGTCAGGTGCCGGATGCAGAACAGCACCGCCGGCAGTGTCGCGACGTTGTAGCCCGCATACGTGATCCCCGCCTTGAACCACTGGTCGCCGAGCGGCTCGGTCGCCAATGCATGCTCGATCCTGTCGCCGAAAACGACGATGCTCCAGACCACGAACACGATGTAAACGAGGTACAGGTAGCCCACCGAGAGAGCGAGAAACCGCTCGATGGTCGCGCTGCTGTAGAAGAGCAGCAAACCCGTTGCCCCGATCATGCCGAGCGAGCCGACCAGCTTCGGCAGGCCGAACAGGCTGTGGACGATCTCGCCGGCGGCCGCGCCCATGACCGCGAGAATGATCACGAGCAGAAGCAGGTATGCGATCTCGAACAGGACCCAGCCACGTCCGAGCAGCAACTTGAAGAATGAGCGGTAGTCGTAGCTCCGAGCGCGGCGCGCCAGCTCGAAGCTGATCATCAGAACCGCGCTCCAGAAGAGCATGCTGACCAACATGCCGAGCAGGCCTCCCGATGGGCCCGCCGGAAGGAAGAACTCCACGAGCTCGCGCCCGGTCGCGTAGCCTCCCGCGATGACTGCCGCTTCGAATACGAATCCAGGCAGCAGATAGCGTCGGAACCAGTCGCTCACGGTGGCCCCCCTCCCCCGAATCCCCAGGCGGCGACTGTACGCGATTTCGCCTTCACGCGCATGCCACCGCGGATGATGGCGACGCGTGGCCAGCAGCGGAATCGAACCGCCGACACGCGGATTTTCAAACCGATTTCGCTCACTTAACACGCCGCCCCGAGTCGGCTGGAGTTGGCTACGGCCGGCTCGGGGCGGTTGCATTTCGGTTGCAATCTCGCACCAAGAGTCGCGCCAATAGCCAGCCGACCGCAGCGCCAATGATCTGCGCCGCAATGAATGCCGGCACGTCCGCCGGTCGAATACCGGCAAAAGTATCGCTCAGTGAACGGCCGATGCTTATCGCGGGATTTGCGAAAGAAGTGGACGAAGTGAACCAATAGGCAGCACCGATCCACGCCGGCACTCTCCATGCAGCCTCTCGCACCGTGGGCGACGTCAGAACGACCAGCACCAGACCCGCCGTCGCCACCGACTCGGCAAGCCACTGCGCACCACCGGCACGAATATGGGCTGAGGGATGTACGAGTGGCAATTCGAACATTGCGTTCGCCAGCATCGCTCCAGCACAGCAGCCGACTAACTGGATGGCAACGTAGCCCGCCGCCTGAGCAGTTGGCAGATCACCGCGGGCGGCCGCAACCAGCGAAACGACGGGGTTGAAATGTGCGCCGCTCACCGGGCCGAGCATCGCGATCAGAACCGCGAGGACGGCTACCGTCGCGCCCGTATTAGCCAGGAGAGCAACAGCCGCATTTCCGTCCGCGAGACGCTCGGCCATGATGCCGGAGCCAATGATCGCTGCGGCAAGGATCAGTGCACCCAGCCCTTCCGCCAGCAGCTTGCGCATCATGCGACGTCGTCGGTCAATTTGCTCCGTCCGATGGCATTCAGGCGCTCCTGCAACTTGATTCGGTCGAGTGAGCGGATCGGCAGACTCGTGAGTATCTTGATTCGACTGTCGAGCTCGCTGAACGCCGTGCGGAACGCCGCTCGCTGCTCCTTCCCTGCCCCTTTTACGGCAGCGGGATCGGCGATGCCCCAATGCGCCGTCATCGGCTGACCTGGCCACACGGGACAGATCTCACCCGCCGCGTTGTCACAAACGGTGAAGACAAAGTCCATTTCCGGCGCGCCTGGCGCCGCGAATTCATCCCAGCTCTTGCCGCGCAGGCCGGCCGTCGACACCTTCATGTGGCTGAGCAATTCAAGCGCAAGCGGGTGTACCTCGCCTTTTGGGTGGCTGCCAGCGCTGTATCCCACGAAGCGGCCACGCCCCCACTGATTGAGCAGGCTCTCCGCGATGATGCTGCGCGCGGAATTGCCGGTGCAGAGGAACAGCACGTTGAACGGTTTGTCGCTCATGACGGTACGCAGCATGGCTTGGCGTGCGCACCCTCCATGACCTCGACGCCGTATACGGTGCTTTCGCCGGTCGTGAGGAAGGTCTCCCACTGCACGCCCTGCGGGTCCTCGACCCAGTTCTTCTCGCTCTTTGCGTAGCAGCACGTGGTCTTGCCTTCGTTCAACACAGGACGCTGCGTGTGTTCAATACGCTCGAACACATCCGCGAGCTCCGAGCGGTCTTCCACCTGAATGCCCAGGTGCTGGATACCGGTCACCTTGTCGCGCCTGCTGATGGCGAAATTGACGCGGGGATCGTCAAGCATCCACTTTGCATAGTCGTCCTTCTGGACCGTGGGCGGTGCGGCGAACAGCGTTGAATAGAAGCGCACCGATTCATCGAGATCGGCGACGCTGACGTGGACGTGGAGTCGTTTCACAGGGATTTCTCCATGATCGTGGCGCGATGATGCATCGTGGCAGTCAGGCGACTTTCGCGATCCTTTGCTTCTTGCTGACGGGAGCGGGTTGGCATTCCGGCGCGCACCCCGAACCTTCAATGCAGCACTCTTCCGTCAGATAACCGACCAGCCCATTCATGGCTGCGAAGTCGGCGCTATAAAACTGCTGGCGACTGACCCGGACCCGCTTGACCAGGCCTGCGGCTTGCAGCGTCTGCAGGTGAAAGGTCAGTGACGACGGCGTCAGTCCTACCCTGCCGCCAATTGCCCCGGCAGGCATTCCCTCCGGTCCCTGCTTGATCAGCAGGCGATAGATGGCAAGTCGGTGCTCGTGCGCCAGGGCGCCAAGGGAATCCACGACTCGAGCTGGTTTCATGATAGAACGATATTACAAGTATTATCGTACTGTCAAGTACCTTCCTGGTTGCGCCGGAGTCCTCGATCGGCCGGGCCGGCAACACCGAATACCGCCTAGCTTAGGAGTGCACATCGGTGCCCCGACCTGCCAGCCGCCGGCGAAGCAACAGGAAGTACGCAGCCGGGATCACGAGCATCGACAACAGAGGCGCAGTGATCATTCCTCCGATCATCGGTGCCGCGATTCTCTGCATGATCTCCGAGCCGGACCCCTCTCCCCAGAAAAGCGGCAGAAGTCCCGCAATGATGACGGCCACCGTCATGGCCTTGGGACGCACGCGAAGCACAGCGCCTTCCTCCATTGCCTGACGAACGTCCGACTCGGACTCGAGTCGCGAATCTACAGCGAACCTTTCTGCGGCGTGCTTGAGATAGATGAGCATGACGACACCGAACTCGGCAGCAACTCCCGCAAGGGCGATGAAACCGACCGTTGAAGCAATGGAGACGTGGTGCCCGAGCGCGTACAGGAGCCAGAAGCCTCCGATCAGCGCGAAGGGTAGCGAGCCCATGATGAGAAGGGCCTCGCTCGCGCTGCGGAATGTGAGGAACAGCAGGAAGAAGATGATCGCAAGCGTCGCGGGAACCACGATGGACATCCGCTGCGTTGCGCGCTCGAGGTACTCGAACTGGCCGGACCAGGTCAAGGAGTATCCTGCGGGCAGACGCACCCGTTCCTTCACGGCGCGCTGCGCATCGCGGACGTATGAGCCGAGATCGCGGTCACGTATGTCGATGTACACCCAGCCGTTGGGCCGCGCATTCTCGCTTTTGATCATGGGTGGGCCGTCGGCGACGGCTACGTCGGCGACGCTCCCCAGCGTCGTTGTCTGCCCAGTGGCCGTGACGATGGGCAGGGTTCGAAGATCACTCAGGGAGTCGCGCAGCTCTCTGGGGTAGCGCACATTGACGGGGAAGCGCGCAAGGCCCTCCACCGTTTCCGTGACGTTCTCACCGCCGATCGCGACGCTGACGATTCGCTGGATGTCTTCGATGCTGAGTCCGAGTCGAGCGGCGGCGACGCGGTCCGGTCGCACCTCGATGTACCGTCCTCCGGATACGCGTTCCGAGAATGCGGACGCTGTGCCTGGCACGCTTTTGACCACGCGCTCGATCAGCGTGCCGAGCCGCTCGATCTCCTTGAGATCAGGACCTGCGATCTTGACACCCACGGGACTCTTGATGCCCGTCGCCAGCATGTCGATTCGGTTTCGGATCGGCTGAACCCAGACATTCCCGAGGCCCGGGATGCGTAGCGCCACATCGAGCTCTTCGATCAACTTTGCCGTGGTCATGCCCGGACGCCATTGGTCGCGCGGCTTGAGTCGCAGCGTGGTTTCCATCATCTCGAGCGGCGCCGGGTCTGTCGCGGTGTCGGCTCTTCCCATCTTTCCGAACACCCGCTCCACTTCAGGGAATTGCCGGATGATGCGATCGGTTTGCTGCAGGAGCTCCGCGGCTTTGCTGGCCGACAATCCCGGCAGCGCCGTGGGCATATAAAGGAGATCGCCCTCGTCGAGGGGCGGCATGAACTCGGACCCCAGCTTCGCAATCGGCCACGCCGTAGCCAGCAGGACGAGCCCGCTCGCCACGAGCACCACGAAGGGGCGTGCCAGCGCAAAGCGCAGGAGCGGTCGATAGCCGGCAATCAGCGCTCGATTGACCGGATTCGCCCTTTCATCGGCGATGGATCCGCGGATGAAGTAGGTCATCAGCACGGGAATCAAGGTCACCGACAAGGCTGCTGCTGCCGCCATCGCATAGGTCTTCGTGTACGCGAGGGGTGCGAATAGTCGCCCTTCCTGCGCCTGCAACGTGAACACCGGCAAGAAAGACAGCGTGATGATCAAGAGGCTGAAAAAGAGCGCGGGTCCCACTTCGGTAGCCGCCTGCGCAAGCAGCTCCAGGCGCTCGCGGCCCTGCGGCTCGCTGCCGGCATGCGCATGACGGTAATTTTCCAGTTTCTTGTGCGCGTTCTCGATCATCACGATGGCGGCATCGACCATGGCGCCGATCGCGATGGCGATGCCGCCCAGGGACATGATGTTGGCGTTGATCCCTTGCGAGCGCATGACGATGAACGCGATGAGAATACCGAGCGGCAGCGTCACCACCGCGACCAGGGCGGAGCGCAGGTGAAACAGGAATGCCGCGCAGACGACGGCGACGACAATCAGCTCCTCCAAGAGCTTGACCGACAGATTGTCGACCGCGCGCTCGATGAGCGCAGACCGGTCGTAGGTCTCGACGATCTCGACGCCCGCCGGCAACCCACGCTTGAGCTGCGCAAGCTTCTCCTTCACCGCACGAATCGTGGCCATCGCGTTCTGGCCCGAGCGCATGACGATCACGCCCCCCACCACTTCGCCTTGTCCATCGAGTTCCGCAATGCCGCGGCGAATCTCGGGTCCCACCTGAACCCAACCGATATCGCGCAGCAGCACCGGGGCACCGTCGGGACCCAGGCCGACGGGCACGCGCCGAAAATCCTCCAGGCTCTTGAGGTAGCCGCTGGAACGGACCATGTATTCCGCTTCGGCCAGCTCGATGACCGACCCGCCCGTCTCGCTGTTCGCTTGTTGCAGAGCCTCGACGACCGTCGTCAGGGAAACGCGATGAGCCTGCAGCCGCGCCGGATCGACAACGACCTGATACTGCCGGTTGAAGCCGCCGAGCGTCGCTACTTCCGCAACATTAGGCACGGTCTTGAGTTCGTACTTCAGGAACCAGTCTTGCAGGGAGCGGAGCTGCGCAATGTCGTGGCCGCCCGTGCGATCCACGAGCGCGTACTGGTAAACCCAACCGACGCCGGTCGCATCCGGTCCAAGAGATGTGCGTGCGGAAGCAGGCAGTCGGCCTTGGACCTGCGAGAGGTACTCGAGCACCCGCGAGCGGGCCCAATAGAGGTCCGTGCCGTCCTCGAAGATGATGTAGACGAACGATTCACCGAACAGCGAGTAGGCGCGCACTGTGCGCGCGAAGGGAACCGACAGCATGGTTGTCGTGAGGGGATAAGTGACCTGGTCCTCGACGACCTGCGGCGCCTGACCCGGATAGACGGTGCGTACGATGACCTGGACGTCCGAGAGGTCCGGAATCGCATCGAGCGGCGTGGTAACTACTGAGTACGTTCCCCACGCCGTAGCCAGCACGGCGGCAGCCACCACCAGGAATCGATTGCGGATCGACCAGTGAATGAGGCGCGCGATCATGGGCGCTTCCCCGGATCGAGGCGATCGAATGCACCCTGAAGGCTCGCCTCCGAGTCCAGCAGGAACTGTCCGGAGACGACGACTTTCTGGCCCTCTTCCACACCGGAGAGAATCGTCGTTGACTCGTCCACTTCCTCGCCAATCGCAACGACGACAGGCCTGTACTCGCCCGCGCCCTCCTCCACGATCACGACGCTGCGCGTGCCGGTCCGAATGACGGCCTCGCTGGGCACCCGCAGCGCCGCGGCGGATGCTTTCCCCGCCAGTGTCACCTCCGCAAACATGCCGGGCCGAAGCTCGCCGTGCGGATTGTCGACAACGATGCGCGCTTTCATGGTCCGGGTTGCAACCTGCAGCTCCGGATACAGATAGGCGATCTCTCCGTCGAACTCCTTTCCCGGTGCGGCGCGCAACATGATCTTTGCTCGGTCGCCGACGTGGACCGCCGCCGCTTGCGACTCCGGTACGTCCGCAATGATCCACACCCGCGAGAGATCGGCGATGCTCAGCATCGGCACCGAGCCTGACGTCTGCTGTCCTTGCCGCACGTTGAGCTCGGTGACGACGCCATCGGCGGGCGCGAGAATCAATGCGTGCCGCTGCGGGCGTCCCGACTCGAGTACCTCGCGGATCTGGCCCTCGGGCAAGCCCAGGAGCGACAGCCTTTGACGAGCCGCTGCCAGGAGTGCGCTGTCGCCACTCGTCGCGGCCAGCACGAGCTCGGACTGTGCGGCGTAGAGATCGGGAGAATAGATACCCGCAATGCGCTGCCCGCGTCGAACGGGATCGCCGACTGCGCGCACCTTCAGTTCCTCCACCCACCCGGGCGCTCGCACCTCGACCGAATGCATGCGGGTTTCATCGATCGCCACCGATCCCACGACGTGAACTTCTGCGGATTGCGAACGCCGCTCGACGGGCGCCGTACGCACACCGAGGTTCTGCGCCATGCGCGGATCAATCGAGATGACTCCGGAGCCATCGTCTTCCGCGTACTTCGGCACGAGCTGCATATCCATGAAAGGCGACTTGCCCGGCTTGTCGAAGCGCTTGTCCGGCACCATCGGGTCGTACCAGTAGAGAATGCGGCGCTCGTCGGCGGTCGTCACCTGCGTGGGTTCGTGAACATGTGGGGCACGGACCCTGCTTCGCCACCAGAGCGCTCCCGCCACAGCGGCCAGCAGCAGCAGGCCAACCCCGATCTGCCAGCGCTTCATGGCTGATCTCCTGAAGTGACGAAGTAATCGAGCTCGATGCGGTTGCGCATTGCCTCGGCGCGTAGCGACAGCACCTGCATTTCGGTTTCCAGCAGAGATCGCCGCGCGACCAGCACGTCGATCAGAGAGCCTCGTCCCGCCCGATACGATTCCTGAGCAGAATCGACTCTGGCGTGTGCCGCTGGCACTGCGTCCTTGCGAAAGATCGCCAGACGTTCTTCGTAGAGGCGGGCATCGTGATGCCGTAGCGAAGCTTCGGTGGTCAGTACGCGCAGTCGGTCGGCGCGACCTGCGCTGGCCTGAACCAGGTCGTGACGGGCTGCGGCGGCCTCCCGATCCTGACGGTTGCGGGTGAAGAGAGGCAGGCCGACGGAAACCCGCAGCGTGAGCATCTCGGAGAACTCCGGCCGATAACCGTACCCAAGCTCCATTCGCCAATCGGGCTTGTAGCCCTGGCGGGCGAGCTCCAAGCCGGTACGCGCACCTTCTTCCGCGTGCTCCTGGGCGAGAAGTGTCGGATGCATGCGCAAGTTCGCCAGCAGATTGTCCAGGGATAGCGTCAACGTCGGCATCGGCAGGTCGTCGGCGATCTCCCCTTGAGCCGAGTCGCCGATCCACCGGCTCAACTCAAGGCGTTTGTGGGCGAGCATTTGCTGGTACTCGACGACCTTGTCCCTGAGCAAAGCTGCTTCCACGGTCGTTGCGAGCAGATCCGATTGCACACTGGAGCCGGTCGCAACCTGGATCTGCGCGACTTCGTGCTGCAGCAACACCTGAGCGAGTTGCGATTGCGTGAGTTCGGCGGCTTCGTGCGCGACGAAGACTTCGAGATAGGTCAACCCGGCGTCACGCCTTACAGTGCGGACGAGATCGCGAAGCTCTTGCTCCGCCTCGGCAGTGCGGGCCTCCTCCCGCAACCTGCGCAGCTTGCGTTTGGCCGCAAGCGGATAGCTTTGCATCACGCTCACCATGACGTCGGTGTCGCTATCGCGGCGAAAAGACCAGGCGTCCGCCGTATCGACCGGGAGTTCGTTGATGGCGAACTGCAACTCCGGGTCCGGCAACTGGCCGGCAGCAATAGCCCGTTCGCGCCGAGCCTCGACCTCCGCGGCCTGCGCATCGACCAGCGGCTGGGATTCAAGGGCAAGGCGCTGTACACGCGCGAGCGTCAAATGCTCCTGCGCCTGTACGGGCGTTGATGGGCAGAGAAACATCGCGCCTGCAAGCGGCGCCAGGAGAAGCGAATGTCGGAAATGCATGCCGGATCCTCATCGCAGACATCGTGGATCGGCGGCGAGCAGTGCGCGTAGGACCGCACCTGCGGTTCATGCGTGCACTCGAACAGCTTGATGCCTGTTGGACGCGCCGACGCTTGGCGGGCACTGATGGCCCGCACCGACGAGCGACTAGGCTCTGGGCGGCTTGTCAGCAGGGATAGTCAGAAAGGAAGTCAGGCTGGACTCGACGAAATCGATTCGGTCTGAAGGCGCAACTGGGTTGACCATCGGGTGCGCGGAGGCAATTGCTGCGCCGGCTGCGAAGGCGCACATCGTGGCCATCGACTCTGCATCGCCCGCGCCTGACCCATTCTGATCGGGCGACTGTGCACCCCCATGGCAGGGGATCTGGCTGTCGGCGCTGTCAGTGCCCTGATCAGATGTCACCGGCATTCCCATCCCGGAACATCCGAGAGCACAGGATGCCGCGCAAGCATTCGAAAGTGCCGGCGTGAGCGCGTTCAGCACGATAAAAAGGACAATGGCAATCTGGCGATGCATTCGTCCGGCAATCTAGCCCGCTATTGCCAAGAGAGCAAGGGAACACCCCGCAGCAGGCAGAGAAGCGGCTCACAGTTCGCTGTACCGCCTCTAGTTTGTTTTCGCTACCGCAGAGCGAGCTTCTTGACCGTTACTGCCAGGCCCGCTTATTGTTCTCTCAATGCGCCGCCTACCGTCCATCCTGTTGAGCCTGGTCGTGCTTTTCTCCGGCCTTGCCCAAGCCTTCGACCTGCACGACGAATCCGGCTGCGCGGACTCCAGCGAATCAGCACTCGCGGATCCGGCAAGTTCCACTCGCGGCGATGCACCAGATTTGCATGCGTCCGGTTGCTGCTTCGGATCGATGGTGCAGACGCTGCCGACGACCAATAGGGTCCCGTCCGTCGCGACAGTCACCATCGCGAGCGGCGATGAGACGGCCCGCCCGCCCAACTGGCATTCCGACTCTCCCGACCGCCCTCCCCGACTCTGATCCTCGCTCGCAAGGTGCCTTGAGCCCGGTGCTCATGGGCTTCGTTTGACGTGCGTTCAAGGATCGAAACATGTCTTGTCTTGTTTCCCGCGTCGCGGGTGCATGCGTCATTGCATGCACGACTGCGATCAGCTTGGCAGTGGAGCCGGAATCCGCGCGAGCTGAGCTCACGCTCGCCGACGCGCTCCGTGCCGCTTCCGCGAACAATCTGGCCTTACGCTCCGTGCCGTTCGAACAGCAGGCGCTGGAGGGCCGCCGCCAGCAGGCCGCCGTGCGCCCCAACCCGGAACTTGGGCTGGAGTTCGAAAACTTCGCTGGCTCGGGCGACCTGTCGGGCAGGGACGCGCTCGAGGCGACGCTCGCACTCAGTCAGTTGATTGAGCTCGGAGGCAAGCGCGACGCACGGCGCGCGCTTGCTGACCGCGAGTATGAAATCCTGCTTACCGAGCAGTCGGTTCAGCGGCTCGATTCGCAGGCGGAGGTGGCACGTCGATTCCTGGCGGTCGTTCTCGACCAGGAGCGCCTTGCCCTCGCCCGCCGCACGGCAGAGCTGGCAGCGGACGTGCATGCCGGAATCCAGCGGCGCGTCGATGCCGCCCGCTCGCCCATTGCAGAAGCAAGTCGCGCGGACATCGCGCGCGTCCGGGCAAGACTCGACGTCGCGGACGCTGAACGCCGGCTCGACAGCGGCCGTTACGCCCTCGCCGCCAGCTGGGGCGCGACGAAGCCGGATTTCGGCGCCGCACGAGCAAACCTCCAGCAGTTCCCGGAAGTCGCGGAATTTGAGAGGCTGGCGTCGCAACTCGAGCAGAACCCCGACCAGCTTCTCTACTTGAGCGAGCAGCGGCTGCGAGAGGCGGAGCTGCGCCTCGCTCAGGCAACCAAAACGCCGGACTTCACGGTCGGCGCGGGCGTGCGCCGCTTCGAGGAAAACGGCGATAGCGCCTTCGTGCTGTCGTTCAGCGTCCCGCTACCTGTCGCGAACCGCAATGCCGGCGCGATCGCCGAGTCCCAGGCGCGGATCGCGGCCCTGCCTTACAAACGAGAGGCTGCCTTACTCGAGTTGCGCACGCGCCTATTTGCGCTCTACCAGGAGCTCCAACAGTCTCGCACCAAGGCGACTGCGCTCAGCACGGAACTGGTGCCACGGGCCCGCGAAGCGCTCGAGCAGACGCGCGCAGGCTTCGATCGCGGCCGCTTCAGTTACCTGGAGGTGGCCGAGGCGCAACGCGAATTGCTCGAGCTCGAAGTCACGCGCATCGAGGTCGCGGCGAGCTTCCACCTGATCCTGATCGAGATTGAGCGCCTGACCCGTCAACCCCTGACCACTTCGATTCGCTGAGGGCCGCACGCATGAATCGCTTGCTGATCGCACTCCTCGCCGGCCTGGCGCTTGGCGCCTGTGATGGCAAATCTTCGTCATCGGCGCCCGCTGCGACCGAAAAACACGGCAACGAGAGCAGCGACTCACAAGTCGATGCCGGCCACGAGGGCGAGGAAAGTGCTGGATCCACGGAAATCCACGCCGAGATCGCCGCACAGTCGAGCATCGAAACGGACGCCGTGGGTCCCGCCCGCATCCGCGAGACGATCTCGCTGCACGGCACGATCGTACCCGAGCCGCGACGCGTGTTTCGCCTGCACGCCCGATACCCGGGAATCGTGCGCGACGTGCGCGGCCAGACTGGAGACCGTGTCCACAAGGGCGATCTGCTCGTCGTCGTCGAGTCTGACGAAAGCTTGCAGCGCTACAGCATAGTGTCGCCGTCGGACGGCGTGATCGTCACGCGCGACGCCAATGTGGGCGTCAACACGGGTGACGGGCCGCTGGTGACTGTCGTGGATCTCTCGTCGGTCTGGGTGGAGCTCGCCTCCTTTCAGCACGACCTCGGCAAGATCAAGCCTCGCCAGCCGGTCCTGATCGAGGACGTGGACGGACACCTGAACGCGGACGGCCGCGTGGACAACGTGGCGGCAGTCGGCTCCGCGGCGAGTCAGAGCATGACCGTGCGCGTCGTTCTGCCGAACCCGGACGGCCACTGGCGGCCGGGCCTATTCGTGACCGGCGAAGTCGTGGTCCGCGAGGAGGAAGTGCCACTTGCCGTTCGGACCATTGCCCTGCAGGACATGGACGGAAAAACCGTAGTTTTCGAACAGATCGGTGAGCGATACGAGGCACGAGCTGTGACCCTCGGCCGTCGTGACCGCGAGTTCGCAGAAGTCACGGGCGGCGTCGAGCTAGGCGCGCGCTATGTCACCGCAAACAGTTACCTGGTGAAGGCGGACATCGAGAAGTCCGGCGCCGAGCACGACCACTGATCACTCCCAGGCACTGCCAATGATCATCGAACGCATCTTCCAATACGCGATACGACACGCCTGGCTGGTCATGATCCTGGTTCTAGGCATCGCCGCGGTTGGCGTCTGGAACTACCAGCGCCTGCCGATCGATGCGGTGCCGGACATCACGAATGTCCAGGTCCAGGTCAACACCGAGGCGCCCGGCTACACACCGCTCGAGGCCGAGCAGCGCGTGACCTTCGTCGTCGAGACCGCGATGAGCGGGCTGCCGCGCCTCAGCTACACGCGCTCGCTGTCGCGCTACGGCCTGTCGCAGGTGACGGTCGTCTTCGAGGACGGGACGGACATCTACTTCGCGCGTCAGCTCGTCGGCGAACGCATGCAGGCTGTCAAGAGCCGGTTGCCGGCCGGCATCGAGCCCCGGATGGGACCGATTGCGACCGGCCTTGGCGAGATCTATCTATACACCGTGGAATCCGCGCCCGACGCGATGAACGCGGATGGCACGCCGGTGACGCCATCGGACCTGCGCACCGTTCAGGACTGGATCATCCGCCCGCAGCTCCTGCAGGTGCCCGGCGTCACCGAGGTAAACAGTCTCGGCGGCTACGAGAAGCAGTTCCACGTCACGCCGAACCCGGTGAAACTTCTTGCCTACGACCTCGGATTTCGCGACATCGCCGAGGCACTCGAACTCGGCAACGCCAACGTCGGTGCTGGCTACATCGAGAAGAACGGCTCGCAGTACCTCGTGCGCGCGCCCGGGCAGATCACGAGCGCGGAAGAACTGCGCGAGGTCGTAATCGCGCGGCGCGACAACGTGCCGATCCGGCTCGGGGACCTGGCGACGGTTGGCATCGGAAAGGAACTGCGAACCGGTGCCGCCACCCAGAACGGCGAGGAGGTGGTGCTCGGCACCGCCGTGATGCTGATTGGCGAGAACAGCCGCACGGTTTCGCAGCGCGTCGCCGTGCGCCTGGATGAGATCAGGAAATCGCTTCCGGCCGGAATCAGCGTCAACACGGTCTACGACCGCACGCAGCTGGTGGACCGCACCATCAGCACGGTATCGACGAGTCTCGTCGAAGGCGCACTCCTGGTCATAGTCGTGCTGTTCGTTTTCCTCGGGAATCTGCGCGCTGCGCTCGTGACGGCGCTCGTTATTCCGCTCTCCATGCTGTTCACCGTCACCGGCATGGTCTCGAACGGGGTCAGCGGCAATCTCATGAGCCTCGGTGCGCTCGACTTCGGCCTGATCGTCGACGGCGCGGTCGTCATCGCGGAGAACTGCCTGCGCCGGATGGGCGAGCGCCAGCACCAGCTTGGGCGCGTGCTGAACGGGGATGAGCGGCTATCGATCGTTGCCCGCGCCACGCACGAGGTCTTCGTGCCGAGCCTGGTGACGGTTGTCGTCGTCGCCGTGGTGAATATCCCCATCCTTGCGCTCACCGGGATCGAAGGGAAGATGTTCCACCCGATGGCCTTCACCGTCCTACTGGCGCTGCTAGGGGCCCTGGTCTTCTCGATCACCTTCGTGCCGGCCGCCATCGCGCTTTTCGTACGAGGGCGCGTGAGCGAGAAGGAGAACCGCCTCATGGCCGCGGCCCACCGCGGCTACGAGCCGATGTTGCGCGGGGCGTTGCGGCATCGCTGGGCGACGCTCGGCATCGCGGTTGCGCTCGTCATCGGAACGGCCTTCCTCGCGAGCCGCATGGGCCGGGAGTTCGTGCCGAAGTTGGATGAGGGCGATGTCGCCATGCACGCCATGCGCATCCCCGGCACCGGTCTTGGCCAAGCGATCACGATGCAGGCGGACCTGGAGAAGCGCATCAAGCGGTTCCCGGAGGTCGAGCGAGTATTCGCGCGAATCGGCACGGCGGAAGTCGCGACCGACCCCATGCCGCCGAATGTCGCGGACACGATTATCATGATGAAGCCGCGCGAGGACTGGCCCGATCCAAAGCGACCGAAGGCCGATTTCCTCGCGTCGCTGGAAGAAGCCGTCAACGAGCTGCCGGGCAACAACTACGAGTTCACGCAGCCCATCGAGATGCGCTTCAACGAGCTCATCTCAGGCGTGCGCTCGGAGCTCGCAGTCAAGGTGTTCGGCGATGACTTCGACACGCTGGTCGAGATCGGCCAGCAGGTGGAGAATGCCATCCGCGGCGTGCCGGGTGCGGCGGACCTGAAGCTCGAGCAGGCGACAGGCCTGCCGGTTCTGTCGGCGACCATTGACCGCGCCACTTTGGCCCGCTATGGCCTCAGCATGGCGGACGTCCAATCGGTCATCCGAATCGCGATTGGCGGGGAGGAAGCCGGGCATGTGATCGAGGGCGACCGGCGCTTCGATATCATCGTGCGATTACCGGAGGCGCTGCGATCGGATCTCGATGCCCTGTATCGGTTGCCTGTGCCGCTGCCGGAACTCGAGGAACACGGTGACGAGTCGCTGGCCGCGAGTTTTGATCCGCTGATGGCGCAGGCGGCGCATGGCCGCACCTGGGTGCCGCTTGGCGAGGTAGCGAAACTCGAGATCGCGCCGGGCATCAACCAGGTGAACCGCGAGAATGGCAAGCGGCGCGTCGTCGTCACGGCGAACACGCGCGGACGCGACCTCGGCTCCTTCGTTGCAGATGTGCAGCGAGCGGTCGGTGACCAGGTGGAACTCCCGCCAGGCTACTGGCTCGACTACGGCGGCACGTTTGAGCAGCTTCAGTCGGCGACGGCACGCCTTCAACTCCTGGTGCCGGTAGCACTCGTCCTGATCTTCGGACTGCTTTTCATGACTTTCGGTTCCGCGCGGGACGCAGCGCTCGTTTTCTCAGGAGTGCCGCTCGCGTTGACGGGCGGCGTGCTGGCACTGTGGCTGAGGGACATCCCACTTTCGATTTCGGCGGGCATAGGCTTCATCACCTTATCGGGAGTTGCGGTGCTGACGGGCGTCGTCATGATCTCTGCGATCCGCAATCTTCGCGCTGAGCGCGTTCCGCTCGACCGGGCGATTGCAGAAGGCGCGCTTGTGCGGCTACGGCCGATCCTTATGATCGCGCTCGTGGCGAGCCTCGGCTTCCTGCCGATGGCGCTCAACACCGGTACCGGCGCGGAAGTCCAGCGGCCGCTTGCCACCGTCGTCATCGGTGGAATCATTTCGGCGACGATCCTGACGCTCGTCGTCCTTCCGGTGCTGTATCGCTGGGCGTACCAGCGGGAGTCCACAGGTGAAACTTCATCGCGCGCTGGCTGAAGCAATCGATATGGAGTTCGACGAGGCCCATCGCAAGCTCATGGCGGGCGATGTCCTGCATTCATTCGCGCACCTGGAGCGAGCTCATGTGCTGGGCCAGAAGCACACGAAGGTACACGTTCGGGCTCACTGGGCGATGCTTCAGTACGCACGGCGGTACGGCAGTGTGCGGGACGTGTCGGGCCAGATCGGACGGCTACTCGGCGCTGCCCTCTTCACCTGGGCGTGGGTGCCGGAAGGCAATACCGGTGGGACGAACATCGGTGCATTCGAAAGACTTCCGATTCCACCCGATCTGCGGCGATTGATCTCGCCGTCTAGTTCGCAAGAATAGACAATTCGCTTCCATGGGTGCCCAGCACAAACACACTCACGCAGACTCGCGGACGAGCGAGCAGCGGCTCTGGATTGCGCTGGCACTAACCTGTTCGTTCCTGGTGGTCGAAGTCGTGGCGAGCTTGCTGACAGGCAGCCTCGCCCTGCTCTCCGATGCCGGACACATGGCAACCGATGTTGCGGCGCTTGGCATCGCACTGCTCGCGATCAAGCTGGGACGAAGGCCAGCGGATTCGAAACGCAGCTTTGGTTACCGGCGACTGGAAATCTTGGCAGCCGCGTTGAATGCCGCAGGATTGTTTCTGGTTGCGGGTTACGTGCTCATCGAGGCGGTACGCAGATTCGGCAATCCGCAATCTGTCGATTCGACTGGCATGCTCGTGATCGCTGCCTTAGGGCTCGTCGTAAATGCAGTCGCGATGATGCTGCTAAAGGGCGGGCGAGACGACAGCCTCAATGTTCGTGGCGCCTACCTCGAGGTATGGGCTGACTTCCTCGGATCCGTTGCAGTCCTCCTAGCCGCGGCAATGATCTGGCTGACCGGGAAGACGTGGATAGATCCGACGGTCGCAATCCTGATCGCGTTGTGGGTGCTGCCGCGTGGCTGGCAACTTCTGAAATCAGCGTCACAAGTCCTGCTGGAGGGAACTCCTGAAGGCCTGGACCCGGAAGAGGTGAAACGAACTTTGCTTTCAGTGTCAGGGATTAAGGCGGTGCACGACCTGCACATCTGGTCCGTGACTACCGGGGTTCCCCTCCTGAGTGCCCACTTGGAGATCAGTGAATTGGCTGCGTGGAACGTGACGCTGGCAAAGGTGCGGGAGGAGCTCGCGACTAAACATCGCATTGATCACGTGACCCTGCAGCCGGAGGTGCAGGGTCCGTGCGTGACCTGCAGTTGATTTCTGTAGCCATTCTGGCTGTGAGTTCTCATGGTAATTTCAACCGAGGAGAACTTGCAGATGAAGACCCGATTTTCCGAAGAGCAGATCATCGGCATCCTGCGTGAGGCCGGGCGGCCGAATGCGTCGGCTAAGGTCGTGAGTCCGCGCGACCCGTGCATTTTACTGGGTCGTTAGCTGCCGGCGGCCGGCAATTGCACCGGTCAAGCCATCAATAAAAACCAGCTCGTGCATGCTACCAATAGCTGCCGAAACCACCCACACAAGTTGCGGTTAAGAGGACAACCGGTAGTCAGCGTAGAAAGCCAGGTAGGTCGCCTCCATTATTTCGACTCGCATCGAAGTTTCGTCGTAGTCGATTGCGACACCCCCGTCAAGCACGGGCATTCCGCGAATGCTCTGATCAAGACGCAAAGCGCGAGTCGAAGGATCCATCAAGGCATTCTTGCGTACGATGAGTGATTCGTTGCCGCGTACAAGCAGAAAATCCCCAAGCACCGCAAGAATCGTATCCGCAGCGTCATTCCCTAAAGCCAGATCTCGAGTGCGTCGGAAGCGTGGGGCCCCTGGGCACCTGGACGGAGCTAACGGGCCCGCGAGCGGAGTACTCGACCAGTTCCGGTGATATTGCGAGCAGCGCGTCGTACTGCCGCTGAAGGGCTTCCGCCTCAACCTCGACTGGCAGCTCGCGCCCGTCGAGCAATCTCGGTGCGGCGACCGGCTGGAAATCCGATGCTGCCGTCAGGACAATCCACAGAACGATCGCCGCGCCCGCCTGCATTCGGATTCGTACGTCCCGGCTACCACACCTCGCAGCGATCCGCCTTCGGTCGAACCATGGTATCGCCGGCCTTGCAACTGAACGCCTTGCTGAACTCTGGCAGGTTTGACAAAGGGCCGTTGACGCGGAACTTGGCGATCGGGTGCGGATCGCTTTGAATCATCGTGCGTTGCGTCTCCGGCCGGATCTCGTCGCCGCGCCACTGGCCCCAGGACAGGAAAAATTGCTGCTCGGGCGTGAAGCCATCGATCGTGGGCTCCGGGCCCTTGCCCCCGCGCGATTTCTGGTAAGCCAGGTAAGCGAGCTTGGCTCCGGCGAGATCGCCGATTGATTCGCCCAGCACCAGATTGCCGTTGTGATGGATGCCAGGCTCGATGAAGTAACCGTCGAACTGCTTGACCACGCACTGGCCGCGTGCCTTGAACTGCTCATTGTCGGCGGCGGTCCACCAGTTTTTCAGCCGGCCTTGCGCGTCGAATTTCGCGCCCTGGTCGTCAAAGCCGTGACTGACTTCGTGGCCGATGACCACGCCGATAGCGCCGTAGTTGACCGCATCGGTGGCCGTGACGTCGAACGCCGGCGGTTGCAGGATGCCGGCCGGAAACACGATTTCGTTCTTCGCCGCACTGTAGTAGGCATTTGAGGTGGGCGGCGTCATGGCCCAGCGGCTTCGATCGACCGGCTTGCCGATCTGCGACAAGTCGTCATTGATGTTCCAGCGCGTGGTCGCGATCACATCGGCAAAATACGAGTCGCGACCAATCGTGACCCCGGCGTAATCCTTCCACTTGTCCGGGTAGCCGACCTTGGCCTTGAAGGTCGCAAGCTTTTCCTGCGCTTTGACCTTGGTGGCGGGGCTCATCCAGTCCAGACCCTCGATCGTGTCGCGCATCGCCAACTGGATGTTCCTGACCATCTCTTCCATGCGCGCCTTGGCTCCCGGCGAGAAGTGCTTCTCCACGTAAGCACGGCCGAGTGCTTCGCCGAGCTGCTCGTCGGTGGCCTCGGCGCAGCGCTTCCAGCGCGGCTTCATCTCGGTTGCGCCGCTGAGGAACCTGCCGTAGAACGCAAAACTCTGTTCGACCAGCGGCGCGGACAGCGAGTCGGCAAAGGCATCCAGGACGTGCCAGGCCAGATAATTGCGCCACTGCTCGATCGGCGCTTTTGCGAATACCTGGTTGAATGCCTGCAGAAACTTCGGCTCGGTCACGTTGAGATCGATGCGCGGCAGCCTGGCGGCGTCGAAGTAGCCGCCCCAGTCGAAATCGGGAGCCATTCCAGCCAGTCCGTCAAAGGGGGTCTTGTGATCCCGCTGATACGGATCTCGGCGCGCGACGTTGTCGAGCGTTGCCTCCGCAAAACGCCTTTCCAGTTCGAACACGGAAGTCGCGGCCGTAGCGGCCGCTTCCGGCGTCGACCCGGCAAGGACGAACATCCTGGCCAGGTGTTCGTGGTATTTCGCGCGCGCTTCGACGAAACGATCCTCCAGTTTGAGGTAATAGTCGCGGTCGGGCAGGCCGAGCCCCGACGCGAAGACGTGCGCGATCACCTGGGCCGGGTCGTGCAGATCCTGGTTCGCACTTATGGCGAAGGCAACATCGACTCCGATGGCGTGCAGCCGGCCGATGAGCCGTTGCACGTCGGCACGGGTCTTGATGGCGCGTATCTCGTCCAGCAGCGTTTGCACCGGCGCAATCCCAGCTTCGTTGATGCGGTCTTCATTCATGCATGCGCCGTAGAAATCGCCGGACAACTGCTCGGCGCTGCCGACTGGCCAGTCGCGACGCGCCGACACTTCCTCGAGGATGCTGCGCACGTGCTCCTTGTTGACCTCGCCGGACTGCCAGCGCCGGCTCCAGCGATCCATGTAATCGGGTATCGCATTCTCCTTGCGCCAGGTGCCGTTGGCGTAATCGAAGAAGTCATTGCAGGCGTTGCCGTCTCGATTGATGTCACCCGGCTGTATGCCATGGGGATCTGCGCCGGCGGCAGAAGCAAGGCTGATCAATCCGGCAATCAAGAGCAGGCGCTTATTCACGGCTACGGCTCCCGGTGACCGGCGAAGAACGTACCATAAGGAGAACCCATGGTGGCGGCGGACGCCATCTCCGCGGCTACGCAGCTCGCGCGTTCATCCGCTGGGACTTGACGTGCGCGAACGCGCTCGGGGCGAGCCACCGCGACAGTGATCGACACGCCCAACCGACGCGCGTCTCCTCGGTGAACGAGAATCAGATCCGGCAGGGTGGTGATCAGGTAAAGATCGACGTCGAACCCGGGATCCTCGAAACAAGGTTCGACCCGACCGCTCTCGTTGACGAACCACCAGTTCTGGCGTTGCTCCGGCTGATCGGTGAAGGTCAGCTTGATCGTGCAGCGCCGCCCCTTGAACTCGGCGGGCTTCACGCTGATCTCCAGCGCCCACAGCAGCAGGGTCAGGTTGACCTCGTACTTCGCGAGCGCGCGTCGCGACCAGCGTTGTCCCCAGACGCCGAGCGCTTCGACCAGGGGCCTGAACTCCTCGCCGGCGCGCGTGAGGTGATAGGACCAGCCGCGGCCGCTCGCGGGCCGGCGGCGCTCGACCACACCCTCTTGCTCGAGCTCCTTCAGCCGCCTTGACAGAAGCGTGGGCGACGCAAGCGGCACGCCGCGCTTGAGCTGCGTGAATCGCATGGCGCCGGCCGCCAGGTCCCGGATGATCAGCGCCGTCCAGCGATTGCAGAAGAGCTCCGCAGCCTTGGCGATCGGGCAGAACTGTCCGTAGCTCCGCATATGTGCCTCCTTGCCACGAGCCTGATTCGGTGCGTTTGCCTGCCGATAGTAAATTTCGGGGACTATCTCGCCAGGCCTCCTTCGCATTAACATCCCGCCTGAGCCCAGCCCCCACCGTCGGGAGGTTTTCATGTTTGTTCTAGGATGTTTCGGCAAGTCTCAAGGAAGGGTCCGGTCATAAGGCTTTCTCGTCGCGCGTTCTGTCAGTCGAGTTCGGCCGCGGTCGCTGCCGTGCTGCTGCCGGGCACCCCTGCGCTCGGTCAAGCCACAAGTGCCGCGCGCTTGGTGCCTTCCGAGATCCGCGCCGTGAAACTGAACGGCGCAGTCACCTCTGTCGAAGCGGCTGCCCTGCGCGAGCTTGCTGGTAGCCTCGATGGCCAATTGCTGCTCAATGGCGACTTCGGTTACGACGGCGCACGCCGAATCTGGAACGGCATGCACGACCGCCATCCGGCGGCGATCGTCCGGGCCCGATCGACGGCCGACGTCGGCAACGCCGTAACCTTCGCCCGCGAGCGAGAATTGCTGCTTGCGGTCAAGGGTGGCGGTCATAGTTGGCCGGGTCATTCGACTGCCGATGGCGCGCTGATGATCGATCTGTCCGCGATGAACGCAGTGACCGTCGATCCGGGCGCCCGTCGTGCGAGAGTCGGCGGAGGTGCGCTGCTCTACAACCTGGACTTCGGCAGCCTGCGCCACAATCTCGCGACGACCGCAGGTATCGTGTCTCACACCGGCGTCGGCGGGCTCACGCTCGGTGGTGGCTACGGGCGGCTGGGGCGGAAGCTCGGACTGACGATCGACAGTCTCCTCGCCGCGGAACTGGTCTGCGCTGACGGGCAGACGCGCCGGCTCAGCGCCGATGAGAACAAGGATCTGTTTTGGGCGATCCGCGGCGGCGGCGGTAACTTCGGCGTCGTCACCGAGTTCGAGTTCGCGCTGCACGACGTACCGCCGGACATGTATGGTGGCATCATTCAGTGGCCGCTCGCCGCGGCTCGCGATGTTCTCGATTACTACGCCGAGCACTCGTCCGGGTTTTCCGACGAGATGTTCGTGGCGCCCGGCATGACGACAGGGGCAGACGGATCGGCGTTCCTGGCTATCGACATCTGCTACTGCGGAAATCCGCGTGACGCCGAGCGTGAATTGGCGCCGCTGCGCGCGGTGGCTCGCCCCGTCATTGACAGCGCCGTTCCGACGGCCTACCTGACGATGCAGACTCGCCTGGATGGGTTGACGCGCCCGGGAATCCGCTCCTACATCAAGAGCGGAATGGTCAAAGCATTCACGCCGGCCTTGATCGACACGATGCTCGACGGCTTCGAGCCGGGCCAGGGTATCGCCATCAATTCTTTTGCGACCGGCGGCCGCATCGCTCAAGTCGCCGAGACGGCAACGGCGTGGCCGCACCGCAATGCCCACTCGATGATCGGCGTGGTTTCCTTCTGGCCCGATGCAGGCGCGGATAGCGCCCGCATCGGTGCCGTTCGCTCGCTTTGGTCGAAGCTGGAACGGCACGTCGGCGGCTATTACGCCAACATTCAGGGCGACGACATCGAGGTGGCCGGAAACTACGGGCCGGTGTATCAGCGCCTCGTGTCGATCAAGAAGGCCCACGATCCGATGAACCTGTTCCGGCTCAACAGCAACATTCGGCCGGCTTCTTGATAAGTCTGTCCCAAGCCGTATCTGTAATGTGCGTAGTCGCAATGGACCACCGGCACGCTCCCATTCAGGCGCGATGCCGCAGCGCAGTCGTGAATCGGAAGATGGTAACCACTCTGCGACAGCGCGAATAGAGTCTACACTGCAACGTGCGAGGCGGCGCCCGTTGCGTAGACTCTTCAGAGGGGGAAATCGAATGCGTGCCTTACTCGTCTGTCTCGTAGTGCTGCTGGCGGGCCCTCAGGCTCTGGCGGGCGCCGACAAGATCGTGGATCCGACTGTCGATCGCATCGCGAAGCGGTACCTCGACACCACTCCGATCGTCGGATTCGGCGTTACTGTGATGCGCAAGGGTGCCGTCATTCACAACGCCGGCTACGGCAAAGCGCGCCTGGACCCGGTGATTCCCGCCGATGCCGGCACCCGCTTCGACTACTTCTCGGTCGGCAAGCACGTGACGACAGCCCTGGTGCTGAGACTCGTGGAACGCGACCTGCTCGATCTCGACTCGCCCGCGGGCAAGTACCTTCCAGGCCTAGACCCCGACTACGGCAACGCCACCCTGAGGCAGTTGTTGAGCCACACCAGCGGAATGACGTCGCCCGAGATCGATGAACGCGATCCCGCAGCCGAGCTCCTGGTCGTCCCGACGCGGGAAAGCCTGCTGGATTGGCTCGCGATGAGCGAACGCGTCGCACCTCCGGGCGAAACGTGGCTCTACTGCAGCGACGCATTCGTCGTCGCCGCGACCATCGCCGAACAGCTGACGGGAGCCAGCTATCGAGAACTGGTCCGGCGCGAGGTCGCCGAGCCGCTGGGCCTCGGCGACTTCGGCTTCGAGCTAACGCCCAGCGCGCAGGGATACTTTGTCGAGCAGGACACGCCTGCGCCGATCAAGGCCGTGCCCTACGAGTGGTTCAGCGGCGCCGGCTCGATCCGCGGAACGACTGTTGATCTGGCGCGCTGGTGGATGGCGTTGCGGAGCGGCAAGGTGATCGGTGAGCAATCCAGCGTCGCGATAACCACACCGACCCGACTTGCGAGCAAGGGCAAGACAGCCGAGTTCGGATACGGACTTGGCATACGACTCGGCAGCCTGGCGGGGCATCGCATGATCGGGCATACCGGCGACGCGGCGGGAGGGACGGCGGTCCTGGCCGAGTATCCCGACGACGATCTCCTGATCGTCGTCGCGACGAACACCCGGGGCAAGGGGGTGCCATGGGCAATCGGAATCCAGGCGGAGATCGCACGAACGCTGCTGGGCATTGAGATCGGGAAGCCGCTCGACCAGCCGACTCCGAAGGCGCTGCTCGCGGATGCCCCCGGCTTCTACGTCTCCCCCGAGGGCTCGTTTTGCGTGAGTGCGCGCGATGACTCCTTGTTCGTCGCATACGACGATGAGAGTCCGGTCAGACTGCTCCATCAGGGAAACGGCGTCCTGATGCCTGTCGGGCATCCCGCGGCCGAGGAGTACTTCCTCGGCGGGCCCGGGCCAACCCCGTGGTTCGCTTACCGGTATCACGGCTTTCCGATGGATTTGGCGGTGCGCACCGCGGATGCGTGTCCTTGAACCAATAAGCCTCGAACATGAAAACAGCAGCTCTGATCGTTACGGTCCTGTTGTCGACCGCCGTGTCGGCGCAGGCACAAGAGCCAATAACCGGTTACGCGCCGGTCAACGGCCTCAAGATGTACTACGAAATCCACGGCAGCGGCGAACCCTTGGTATTGCTGCACGGTTCGCTAATGACGATTACGAACAACTGGACCGGCTGGATCGGCGAATTGTCGAAAACCCGCAAAGTCATCGCCGTCGAAATGCAGGGCCACGGACGCACGGCCGACATCGACCGCGATTTCAGTTATGAAAACCTCGCCGACGACATTGCCGCGATGCTCGATTACCTCAAAATCAAGCAGACCGATCTGCTCGGTTACAGCATGGGCGGTGGCGTCGCCATGCAGGTCGCCATTCGCCATCCCGAGAAAGTGCGGAAGCTCGTCAGCATCTCTGCCGTCTTCCGCCACGACGGCTGGGTCAAGGAAGCCCTGGACTCGTTCCCGCAACTGACGGCCGAGGCCTTCAAGGGCTCGCCCTTCGAGCTCGAATACAAGAAGCTCAGCCCGACGCCCAACGCGTTTCCGAACTTCATCAAGCGCGTCTTCGCGATGGATCTGAAGCCTTACGATTTCGGAGCCGAAGAACTCAAGGCCACCAAGTCCCCATTTCTTTTCATTCACGGCGATGCCGACGGCGTCCGACTGGACCACATCGCTGAAATGTTCCGCCTGAAAGGCGATGAGATCATGGGCGACATGCGGCCGCGCTCGGAATCGAGGTTGGCCGTTCTACCGGACACGACGCACCTTACGTTAATGCAAAGAGGCAACGCCGTCATCCCCATGGTGAACGACTTCCTCGAGGCCAATTCGCAGAAGAGGCCGGGGGCGGAATCTACCCACTGACACGCGGATTTTCAGGCTCCGAAATCGGCTTCGAGGCGGCGGATGCGCCCGCCGCCACGCTACTGATACTTGCCCGGGTTCCGCGCGTACTCGTCACGAATGTACTTCAATAAGTGCGCATTGCCGCGCGCGCATGTCATCGGAGAAACCGCTCGTGCCGTCCGCGCGATCGACCTGCGCCCACGCACCGACTTGCGCGCCCGCCCCTACTCGAACGTACGCGCGCAGGCGGAACGGCTTTTCGCGATACGGAACGGCATCGATTGATTGCGTAACCGACGTCCAGCGGGCGCCGCCCGCGCTCACGACGGCATCGCGCCCGGTGCGCTTGCTCACGTAAGTGCCCGTCTGGTCGCCATCGAATCCAGGCCCCCGGTGCTGCCATACGACCAGCTCGTCGCCAGTTGAAACCGGCGGCCTCGTCGCAACCTCTGCGATGCCGAGGATCTGAACCGTCGGTGCGATCCCCAGGATCGAGCGTCGCGGCCTCGTCGCTCGGGTGGAAGAAGCGCAGGACTCCGTAAAGTCGCGCGAATGCGCGAAGGTTCGTGAGCTCGCGCGATTCTGGCTGGGGCGCGTCGACCGGTCGCGAGGCAGTGGCGGAGGTGGCGGTAAAAGCCAGTATAAGGAGCGGGAGGCAGTGCAAACCGTTGATAGCGCGCATAGGTGCCCGCTTACTTTACCCGGTTGGGGCAGCGCGGTCACCGGTCGCGTGGTACGTGCCGATAGCCTCGCATCACGCTGAGCATCTTCGACGATTCCTTAGGGTCGTGCGCGTTTGCCGTATACGAGCAAGTGCGACGAGCCAGCAGCTCAATGTGAGCTTTCCTGATCTTTTCGCGCGGACCGCCGCTCACTCACCGGTCAAAAGAAAACACTGATGGCGAGGAACTGGATGAGCGCGGCGACTACAAAGAGCACGATGGTGGGCAACCCGCGATAGATTCTTCTTGCAAACATATCTGCACCTATTTGAATGCGACAACGCATCCCGCCGGATTGCCGGCGAAGATTGTGAAGTCAGGTTTTTCTTGATTCGGACGCTCAAACACGCAGGGCGTGTGCGTCACGCGAAGAATTCTACTCGAAATGCGAGCGCGACATCCGACTATCGACTGAAGCGTGAGCCAGCTCCCAATTCGCAGGCTGCGCGCCAAACGTTTGCCAGCACGGAGCCAAGTCAGTCTTGATTCCCGTCGCGCACGCGCTTGCACGAATAACGATACCGGGCGGGCAATATTGATTTCGCCGTTCAACCGCAATTGGCAACCACGGGGCGCGAGCGGCTCGCATCACAGACCACTGGTGCGGACGGAAAAACTGGTGGCCAGGAGCCTAATCGAACCACCGACACGCGGATTTTCAGGCGCGGGAAGGCGAAACCTGGGCATACCTGAGACGACCTAGACCCCAATACGCCGGCCAGGCGGCTAGAACACATGCGCCAGCGGCAGCTGACCTGCTGCAAGCGCCCAGTGATGTTGCCGCTCTTCGTAGACGGAGACGTGCGGCGGCGGAAAACTGGGGTCAGCAAACATGCCCACAGCCACGGCAATGAAACCTGGCGCTCCGGTGAGCTCCCAGTAGACCGTCGAAGCACACATCGGGCAGAAATTGAAAGTGGTTGACTCGCCGCTATCGCCGAGCCGCGTCCACTGCGTCGCGCGGCCCTCGATCGTCACGCCTTCGCGCGAAAAGCGCGCTTGCGTCCCAAACACGCTGCCGGTGCGTTTCTGGCATTCAAGGCAATGGCATATGGAGACGCGAACAGGCTCGCCCTCACATGTTAAGCGAAGCTGTCCGCAGCTGCACACGCGATCCGGCTGGTCATTGCGCAATACCTTAAGCTCTCTTGACGAGAACAAGAGTAAGTTATCCTCAATGTCCGTTTCGGGCCAGAAGCGGACGCCACCACTGGAGGCAATGCTCGCAAAGCAAGGCGTGATCGACGTTGCTTCAGCGTCGAATTTCGCCTGATTGTCTCTCTATTGGTCTCGCCTCGAAGAATGCCACGAGAAACCACACGTAAGCCGCTGAAGAAAATGGTGGCCAGGGGCGGAATCGAACCACCGATAGGCGAAGTTTCAGTCGACATCAGTCACCAATCTTTCTGATGTCTACCCCGCTCGCACCAGCGACTCGGGAAGAGACTGGCTGCTTGCGCACTGACTTTCGTGCCGCGACCACATACACCGGCAGCCCGACCATCATCAGCAGAAATACCCAGTACACAGTTTCCATTCCGGACGCTGCAACGACCCAGAAGCTCACCCCAAAGGCGATGACCGCTATCACCGCCTCGCTGCAGCGTTTAACGGGGCGGCCGATCGAATCGCGAATTTGGAGGATCAGGCTGGCGATTGCCGAGAACGCGTACGGAATGATCGTCGTCAGCGTGGCTATCAAGAGGACGAATTCATAGGCCGCAACCAGTCCACGAGATAAGTTGAGCACGAGTAGCACGCTCGCGAGAGAGCCCGTTAAACACGGCGCCTTAAATAATGCAGCATAGTCGTCTGAGTACTCGATTGGGTCTGCGCCAAGCATCGAAGCAGGTGTTCACGGCGTCGAGCATTTCGGACAGGGTCGGGAAGTAGGGATTGTGGGTGGCCAGCCGGCGCGGGCGTTTCCAGACCCGCTCGATAGACGCGAGCTGTGGGCTGTAGGGCGGTAGAAACAACAGTGACAGGACGCGGCGATACCGTCGCAGGAACGGGCGCAGCAGTCGGGGGTGATGGTAGCGGGCGTTGTCGAACACGATGATCATGCGCTTGTGCGCCGAGCGATGCCGCAGGAGTTGCCTGAGGAAGTACTGGAAGGTCTCGGCATTAAAGACGCTGCAGACCGTGCGCACGAACACGCCGTTGCTCAAGTTGACGGCGCCGAAGCAGGCCACTGATTTGCGGGTCGGCGCATGTTGGAGCACCGGGTCTTTGATCTCGGGCGCCACCCACCTGCGGCAGCGGGATCCATGCTGTTGGAAGTGGCATTCGTCCAGACTCCACAGCTCAATGCCCGGGCGTCTTGCCAGACGCCGCAGTTTTTTTTACGGCCGCGACTTTGAGCGGATCAGACTGGGCCACCCACGGGCGGGGCTTGCGCAGCCGAAAGCCCATTGGTCGGAACAGCCGTTGGCATTGCCGCACACCCAAGTCGACGCCGTAGTGTTGGCGCAGGTGCTCGGCCAGCAGCGGACCATCCCACAGATTGGCCGGCAGACCGAAGGTTCGGGGCGAGCGCCGCAGCTCGCGCTGGAGTTTGCGCCATTGCGCCGGCTGCAGCAGGCGTGGCCGACCGGACCGCTCGCCCTCGCGCAAGCCCTCTAGGCCGCTCTCATCGAACCGACTCACCCAGCGCTGCACCGTCGTCGGATTGTCGCCAAACAGCAGCCCGACCTGCCGGCACGATTGACCGGCGGCCACCAGCAACAAACCGTGCAAGCGGTGATCGTAGCGGGACTCGTCGTTGCGATTGATCTCCTGCTGAATCGCCAGTCGCATCACCTCGGCATCCTCAATTCGCCGTTGTCGCATCGCCGTTCTCCTTGAGAAAGACCATGCAATAGTATCACTATCATGATGCAATACTTATGTCGTCGTGTTTAGTGTCGCCAATGTCACCTTAGTTTTGGGACTTCACAGTTACTAATGTGATCGGAATAGGCCGTATCACGATTGACTTGGTCAGTGCCTTTTTGGGAGATCCGGTTGAAGTTTCTTGAGGCGCGCGCGAATGCGCCTGGCACTCAGTTGAGCCCGTGCGAACGCTTTCCCAGCTTTTTTGAGGGCAGATTGTCTTGGTACTTTCCCTCGGCCCTTGCGTCGTATGTCAATATCGGCAGCGGGCAACTGCAATGACAGTGCTGTTCGTTGTAGCCATCCCGACCGCTTGATTTTAGAGGATACGCAGCATGGACCGATTCACCGGCGGTTGCCTGTGCGGCAACGTCCGAATTGTGGCGTCGGGACTCCCATACCGGGTCGGCCTTTGTCACTGTCTCGACTGCCGCAAGCATCATGGGGCGCTTTTCCACGCTTCCGCGGTGTTCCCTCAGGATGCGGTGACGATCGATGGCGAAACACGCGACTATGTCGGGCGGTTTTTCTGTCCCCGCTGTGGCTCGCCCGTTTTCGGACGCAGCGCAGACGAAATCGAAGTGAACCTGGGATCGCTGGATGCCCCTGACCAGCTGATGCCAACCTACGAACTCTGGACCGTCCGTCGCGAGTCCTGGTTGCCGCCGTTTCCGCTCAAGCGACGATACGACCGCAATCGTGACGCCACGGGTCGCTTCGAGGAGTAGGTCGCACGAACGGTGCGAAGGCGCCGGCTTCGCTCGAGGAGCTGTCCGAGATCACCATACGAGCCACGTCCAATCTCTCGCGCGCGGCGATCACGGAACCGTCGCGGAATTTGGAACGGAGACCACAGGGAAATGATGGCCAGCGTCGGAATCGAGCCACCGACATGCGGATTTTCAGTCTTGAGCTGAAATTTGTAACATCCATTGCATCAACAGGTTAGCCGGGGCGCCCCTTGCGAAAACTGCCCTACGATGCAGGACGGAGTTGAACTGACTCCCGCAAAATTCCCGCAGACCCTCAGCCACCCGACGTCCGGCCGGACCGTGGCCAGGCACTTGTGCGAGGCGACAACACCCAGCGATTACTGCGACCGCTTGGAAAACCGGTCGGCGTAACTGTCCAGCAGCGTGCGAATCATCCTCTGATACGGAACCTTCGATGCGGCCGCATGCGTCTTGAAGAAGTCCACGCTCTTCCGGCTGAGCGAAATCGTGACCTTGACGCCGTCCTCCTTCAGCACGAGCTGATGTGGAAGTGGCAAAAAATCCTCGACAATCTCCAGACGACCGAGTCGCTCATTTGTGTACTTTCGAGTGCGCTTCATAAAGCCTCTTTCCTCTGCGCCAAAAACCAGCCCCAATGACGCAAATGATATCTCCGCGATACGTGAAGCGGACGGTTAGTACGCCATCTGCCACGCGACCAAAGCAGTAGAAACGATGTTCTGCTCCACTGTGCCCTACATCTTTGGCGATGACGCGAGCCGGATCCAGGAACGCGGCCTGCGCCTCCGCAAAGGACACTCCATGCTTCCGCCGGTTCTCGGCATCCTTGACGGGATTCCATTCGAAACGGGCCGACATAGTCCCTTTTAACACACATATGGGCTTTATGCCATACGATGATATGGTGCGCGCACCATACGTGCTTGCGCCATTGCCACTCGCGCCAGCGCCTCACATACGTACTCGGAAGATGGTGGCCAGGGGCGGAATCGAACCACCGACACGCGGATTTTCAGTCCGCTGCTCTACCAACTGAGCTACCTGGCCATATTCGGGGCTGCGTATTAGACAAGGCTGCCGGCGCGGGCGTCAAGAAAACGCCCCTGCGTGCGCGGGTTTCTTCGCGGCTCAACTCGTCGAATCGGGCTCGACATAGCCCTCCGGCGCCTTCGAGCCCGTGCCGAAGAAGAACTTCTCCATCTCGCCGACCAGGAACTGGCGAGCTTTCGGCTCGAAGGGCACGAGCCGGTATTCGTTGATCAGCATCGTCTGGTGCTTGAGCCATTTCTGCCAGGCCTCCTTCGAGACCTGCTCGTAGATGCGCTGGCCGAGCTCACCCGGATAGGGTGCGCGATCGAGGCCTTCCGCCTCGCGCCCGAGCAGCACGCATTGCACCATCCTGGCCATCGGCGGATTCCTTGTTCGCGTCGCCGCCGTCAAGTACGCCGGCGATGATCTTCGCCACCGGCGCGGGCAGCCCGATGGCGGCCGGCGGGCGAACATCCTGCCATCGCATGCCTGACTCCGCCACCTGCGATGCCGTATCGGCCAGCTCCAGGACCCAGGGGTGGATGTCGAGATCGAAATGAGTGAATGCATGGTGGTAGGTCGGCAGGCGCCGCGACCGGCGCGTGGCCGGGCCGAAGGCCGTGATCCACCAAGAGCGAGCTGCACGCGCGTCGGCGAATTCCGGCGGTGCCCACAGGCCGCCCCAGATGCCCTGCGGTGGCCGCCGTTCCAGCAGGACCTCGCCACCGCGAACGGCGAACACCAGATG
>JBOHZL010000002.1:0-119401 GCA_050738495.1 Steroidobacteraceae bacterium
CTAAAGATACGACAGCCACCAGTCGCGCCGGCGCGACTTCAGCTCAGCCCACCGGCGGCAAAGCGGGTAGAGCAGCACGAGCACGATCAGCCAGGCGAGGTAGACGATGGGCAGCGAGAAACCCAGCGGCTCCAGGAGCTCCGGCGCGGCGAATGTGTTGACCAGGTAGTTGAACAGGCCAGTGACATCGCGGCCCATTGCGGCGTTCGCGGCGATCGCAAGCAGGTGCACCAGATAGACGTGCAGCACGTAGAAGAAGAACGGGACCGCGCCGAAGATGCCGAGCGCCTGCGCAACCGGCCCGCGAATACGCGCCAGCAGTGGCCACAGGACAAAGACGACGCCCAGCGTGACCAGCACGAACATCAGCGACGGCGGATACTTCTGCACGTCGAGGAACGCCATGACCACCGCGCCCGGCGTGTCCTGTTCCTGCCACGGGCGTCCCGGCCCGAAGGGTCCGACGCCGGCTTCGAGAGCGGGCGCGGGATTCCCGTACAGATTGAAACCGCGCAGTAGCAGGAAGGCGGCGAGCATGGCGAGCCCGAGGAGCCATAGCGCGCGATCGCGTCGCGCCGGCGTCTGCTCGAACAGTGCCCCGAGCCCATACCCCGCCGCCATCACGCCGATCCACGGGAACACAGGATAGGAGGCGATTCCGATCGGCGTACCGTTGGCGATGATCGGCCCGCCCTCGTGCAGCAACTTCCACAGCAGGCCGAGGTTGCCGAGCTGCTGCGAGGTGACCGGGTCGAGCAGATTGTGCCCGAACACGATCGCAAGCCCGATTGCCAGCACCGCAAGACGCGGCAGCCAGACCAGCCCGGCCAGCGCGATCATCGACCAGCCGATCGCCCAGATCACCTGGAGGAAGAGCGGGTAGGGGAAGGCGAACGACCAGCCGAAGCTCAGCACCGTGAGCTCGAGCGCAACCAGACAGATCCCTCGCGTCAGCAGAAACCTCGACAGCCGGGGGCCGTCTTGCCCCTCGTAAACTGGAGCCACACCGAGACTCCGGCGAGGAAGATGAACGTCGGCGCGCAGAGGTGCGTGATCCAGCGGGTGGCGTAGAGAAGCGGCGTGGTCTGCGCCGGATCCAGCGGACGGAAGTCGAATGCCGCCACGTGCAAATAATCGCGCACGTGATCCAGCACCATGAGCACGATCGCGAGGCCACGCAGCACGTCGATCTCGCGGATGCGGAAACCGGCGACCATGGGGCCAAGTCTAAAGCCGCGTCTTCGTTTTGACACTCATCGCCTTGTCCCACTCGTCCGAGGTCATCTGCTTGACCGACTGTGCGAAGCTCCAGATATGCCCCTCCGGATCGACGGCCCGATAGGTCCGGTCGCCGTAGAACTGCGTCGTCGGCTCCATCTGAATCACGGCACCTGCCTTGCGGGCCCGTTCGCAATGCGCATCGACATCCTTGTTGAGCTGCAGGTGGACGGTCTGGGTGTCGAGACCGTCGATGCTTTTCGGGCCCAGGGCCCGTCCGCGTCGGCACCCGAATAATTGAGCATGAGTTCGCTGCCATGATGGTTGCGATCCGGCTCCCAATGGGCGCCCTGGTCGCCTCTCAGCGCCCAGGCGCCGCCGAACCGCCCGATGCCCGAATATTGAAGTGGGCCCGCCGGCTCTGGTTAATCATATTGCGGTGGCCGGAATAGCTCAGCGAGATGTTGCGCAGGCGCCGGATGGCGGCTTCGCCGCCGGCAGATTCGAGCACACACCCCAGCATCGAGCGGGCCTCCTGGTAGGACTGCAGCGTCGAGCCGGCGACCTGGGGCTGCCAATCGGGGATGGCCGAAGCGTCGAGGGACAGGGCGAGGAATTGGACGGGTAGGATCGTTTTCATGGCGGCGAAGCCTGAGGCCGCCGGAGCATTCCGGCTTGAACGAACGAAAGATCGAGTGCGAATGCCATCGCCACAGGGACTTTGGCGTCGGCGAGTTCTATGGCGAGGTCGTCCGCCGGGAGGCTTCGACGCAGTTCGTGCTGTCCGAGCTTCACCATGCGCGCGAACGCGCGCTGCCGGAGCACACGCACCAGGCCGCGTACTTCAGCCTGCTGATCGAAGCACGCTACGCGGAGACCTACGACGGCCGACGCTACGAGTATGAGCCGATGACCGTGTGGTGGCACCGGCCGGGCGTCGTCCATGACGACGCCATGGGGCAGAGCGGCGGCCGCTTCCTGAATGTCGAGCTCACTCGCGAGGCGACGGAAGCGATGCAGGACCTCGTGCCAGCGCGCAGCGATTTCCACGAGCACGGAACCCGCGTGGTGTGGCTCGCCTGCCGGCTGTTGCGTGAGCTGCGCGCCTGGCAGCCATGCTCGGCGCTGGTCGCGGAGCACCTCGCTCTGGAAATGGCGGGAGGCGCACTCACCTGGCCGGTTCCGGCTTCGCGCCGCGTTGCCTGGCTCGATTAGTTCTTGCAGAAACTTCACGATGACCCGGCCCGGCGTCATTACACGAAGGACCTCGCGCGCGAGGCCGGCGTGCACCCGGTCTACCTGGCATCGGTGTTCCGCCGCATCCACCGGCAGACGATCGGCGAGTACCTGCGCGCCTTGCGCGTCCGCCAGGCGGTGAACCTGTTGCGACGTACGGATGTGCCGCTCGCGCATGTGGCGACGACGCTCGGCTTTGCGGACCAGGCGCATTTCACGCGCGTCTTCGGCGCTATCGTCGGCATGACGCCCAGCGCTTTCCGGCGGCTCATGCGCTCGGCGGGATGATCGTAGTCGAGGTGGGTGGCAGACGCTGCGGATTGCAGGCACCATAACGGCCCCAGTGCTGGAGCTGACCGGTGCCACGGAAAAAAGACCCGGAAAAACGCGTCTTCACCGGCGTCTATTTCGACCGGCCCCAACATGATGCCTTGCGGCAGCTCAGCAATCGGACACGCGTTCCTCTCGCGGCGTACCTGCGGGAAGCGGTGGATGACCTGCTCAGGAAATACCGGGTGCCGGTCGCGAGGAAGAAGTGACACGCCACTTTGTCGCACTGACTTTCATTGCGCTCGCCGCCTGCAGTGCCGATGCGTCCCTGCCGGACGATCCGCCACGGCAGTATCTCTATCTGTGGACCGCATCCGCGGACAAGACGCAGGCGGATTTTCTCGCCGTACTCGACGTCACGGAGAGCGAAGAACGCTACGGTCGTCTCGTCACGACATTGCCGGTTCCGGGACGCGGAAACGGTCCTCATCACACCGAGCACGAGATGCCCGCAGACCAGCAGCTATTCGCCAATGGATTCGAGAGCGGACAGACTTTCGTGTTCGACCTGCGAGACCCGGTGCAGCCGCGCCTCGCCGGCCAGTTCGGCGATGTCGAAGGCTACTCGCACCCGCATACATTCGTCCGTCTTCCGGACGGCAATGTGCTGGCGACATTCCAGATGCGGCACCTGCACGGCTCCGACTCGGTCCGCACAGGCGGGCTAGTCGAGCTGACACCGGCAGCAAAAGCGCTGCGCTCGAGCTCGGCCGATTCGCCCGGCGCCGATCCGACGCAGCGCGTCTACAGCGCGGCCATCGTTCCGGCCTTGGCCCGGATCGTCACGACCACGACCGACATGCACGGGGAATCCCCCGCCTCCCGCAATCTTCAGATCTGGAACCTGCCGGGCCTCGAACTGCTGCACACGGTTGCCTTGCCGGACGGGCCGGCGGGGAACGAGGGCCTGCTCACTGCGGAGCCGAGGCTGCTGGCAGACGGCAAGACGGTGCTCGTTTCGACATTCAGCTGCGGGCTCTACCTCGTCGAGGGGCTGGCGAGCGAAACGCCGTCGGCGCGGCTCGTGGCCTCGTTTCCGCAGAAGAAGGGCGAGTATTGCGCCATACCGGTCATCGCGGGCGACTATTACCTCGTGACCGTGCCAGCCTGGAGTGCGGTCGTGAGCCTGGACATCAGCGATCCCTCTGCGCCGCGCGAAGTCAGCCGCGTTGCGTTCGGAGCCGATGATGTACCCCACTGGATAGCGATCTCGCCGGACCAGCGCCGCGTCGTCGTGACGGGCTATGAAGGTCTGCAGCATCGCGTAACCATTGCCTGCTTCGATCCTGCGACCGGCAAGCTTTCGCTGGACCAGCGTTTTCGTGAGGACGGCGCAACCGAGCCCGGATTTCGGATGGACAACAAGACCTGGCCGCATGGCGGCGACACCAAGGGCATTCCACACGGCGCGTTGCTCAGCCGGCCGTAGCGGAACCGACATGCAGCAGGTACAAGCGCACTGGTCTCTTGCCGGATGCCGCGCCGTCGTCACCGGGGCATCCAGCGGTATCGGGCTCGCGACGGCGCGAGAGCTCGCGGCCCTGGGTGCCCAGGTGCTGCTGGTTGCCCGAAATTCGGTCAAGGTCGAAGAGGCGGTGCGAGGCCTGCGAGGCAAGGGCCATGAGGCGCACGGGCTGGCCGCGGACGTCGCCACGGAAGACGGCCGGCGCGCGGTGCGTGTTCGCGTGGACGAGTTGTGGGGCGAACTGCATCTTCTCGTCAACAACGTCGGCACGAATGTCCGCCTGCCCACCCTCGAATACACGCTGGAAAACCTGCGACAGGTGATGTCCGCCAACGTCGAGTCGGCGTTCGGCCTCTGCCAGGCGCTGCACCCGCTATTGCGCGCCACGCGCGGCGCCATCGTGAATGTTTCCTCGATCGCCAGCCGCACAGTCGTCCGGACGTCGACGGCCGCGTACACGATGTCGAAAGCCGCGCTCGACGGCATGACCGACTATCTCGCCGTGGAATGGGGCCCGGATGGCATCCGCGTGAATTCCGTGCATCCCTGGTACATTCGCACGCCGCTGGTCGCCGCCGTGCTCGACGACGAATCGCGGCGCTCGCGCATTCTCGCCGCGACGCCGCTGGGGCGCATCGGCGAGCCCGAGGACGTGGCGCGCGTCGTGGCCTTTCTCGCAATGCCCGCGGCGCGGCACGTGAGCGGCGCGCACGTGCCGGTCGACGGCGCATTCGAAAGGGTTGGAATCCTCTAGGCATCGGCAAGGAGACTCATTGGTCGCCCAGGGTCGCGACCACGATGGCCACGGCGAGCAACAGGTCCAGCACGAAGCAGAACTCCGCCATCGAGCGCGATACCACCTTGTTCGCGCTATGGTGGTACGCGTCCCACCGCGCATGCGCCAGCAACCCGGCTGCTACCAGATAGGCGCCTACGACCCTGTCGATGTACAGCGCAAGCACTGCGACGGCCCCGAATCCGAGCATCGCAATCGACTGTAAGGGCAGCCCGCCGGCGGTGTGCGACGCAGCTTTCAGCAGGCCGTACGCCACAAGCAGCCCCGCGACAGCGAGCAAGATCCAGGTCGGAGACGACGAATGCCGGCCAGGCCGTCGAGGGCTTCTGCAGGGCGGCAGCGGCGAGATAAACCAGACCGGAAGCGGCGACGATCGATCCCAGGTCGCCGTCGGTCTCGCTGCCGGTAAACAAATCGCGCGCCACGAAGGCGGCGAATCCGACACCCGCCAGGGCAGACCACCATTGCAGTGAACGCCCGATCGAACTGACCCGCTCGACATCTTTGTGGATCACTGGATCATCCCGAATCCGTGGCCGGCCAGGTACAGACCAATCGCGAGCGCGAAGATTCCGGACAGGCGAATGACCGAAGCTCTCGCAAAGATGCGCAGGAACGGATCGACTACGGCATCCGGCAGCAGGAGATAGCCGGCGCTCTCGACGACCGCCATCCAGCCAAGCAGAGAGATGAGAATCGCCGGGGGCGAACCCCACTCGTTGTGCTGGATCACCAGGAACAGGCCCGCGAGCAGCTCGATTGCGGCGATCATCACCCGAATCGTGCGATTCTTCGCAAACGTGACGATGACTTCCGCGAACTGGCGGCCGCGAATCACCATCGCGACGCCTGCGATGACGGCAAAGAGCCCGAGGACCTTCGACAACATCAGGGTCTGGGTCATGAGTGCGTTATGGTTCATGATTGAACTATAGGAGGAGCGCCTGTCCACAGCCTGCTGGACTGATCGCCTGGAGCGGACATGAGGTCATCGATTTCCCGCACCGTTGTCATCGCTGTGGTCAGCGGCGCGATGGCGGCGGCGTACCCGGGCAGCGCTCTCGCCGACGACGCCGCCCGCATCGGCCAGCTCGAATCGGAAATCCAGCGGCTCCGGACGCAACTCAACGAGCAGAATCGGCGGATCCAGCGCCTGGAAGCATTGCTGGAATCCCGTCAGAACGGCGCATTGATCGGAACGATTCCGGGCAGGCACGAGGAACGAGCGACCGCGGGTGACTCCGCGACACTGCCCTGGCACGCACCGGAATCCTGGAACCGAATCTCCGACGGAATGACCGAGCCGGAAGTCATCGCCATCCTGGGTGAGCCGGTCGCCGTCGAGTCGGCCGGTTGGTTGAAGACGCTGTTCTATCGCGGCGCGGCGCCCGGCCTGGACTCGCTCAGCGGGCACGTCAATTTTCGCGATGGCCGCGTCGTAGCCGTCAGCAAGCCGGCATTGCGCGACTGAGGCGATGCATCTACTGATCTTCACGCGTCTTGAATGACGGCCGGGGTATTGCCGGGCAGGAAGTCGCATCGATACCTTCCGCCTTGCCTGTTTCCACAAACTGTCGATACAGGCCACCGACGCATTCGTTCCACTCCGTGTGGCCCTGGCCGCGCGCCACGATCTCGACGCGATTCGGGAAACCCTTTGCGGCCTGCTGGGTGAAAAAAAGCGGCGCCGCCGCGTCCATGTCGCCGGAGAGGAACATCGTCGGCACCGGAGAGCGAACCGGGTCGCGATAGCCCGCGGACAGCGAGGCTTTCGGCCAATTCCGGCAGGCCGCCTGCTGTTGGCGCACGCGATAGTCGCCGAGGAAGGTGTTCGCGGACGCAGCCGGAACGCTCTGCTCCCGCAGGTAGGCCATGTCTTCCGCGCAGGTGATCGAGAAGAACAGCCCGCCGCCATAGACCTCGTCGAAACCCTGAGCCTGCTCCAGGATGCCCGCGGCGATCGACGACCAGTCGCCGGCATACGCCTGGTGGATGAGCCAGGGCAGTTCCGCGGCGGTAGCTGGCCGATAGAGCCGCGCACGAAACCACTCGACGACGCGGCCACGGGTGAGCGGCAGGCCGGTCGCTCCATTGACGGAAACTCGTATGCTGCCGGAGTCCAGCCGTTCAAGTACTTTGTCGAATTCATCACGGAGGTTCGGGAAAGCGGCCCGGCATGCCGCCTCGGCCGCGCAGGCGTCAAAGGTCTTTTCGAATGCCGCCTGCGACGCCTTCGCTATCGTGAGTGGCGTCACCTCGTCGATCGGCACGACGCTGCCGAGGAACTGGGTACGGACACTGTCCGGGTATGCGCGCACGAATACCTGCGCCGCGCGGGTGCCATAAGAGCCCGCGAAAAGATTGAGCTTTCCGTAGCCGAGCGCCTGTCGCAGCTGTTCCAGGTCGCGGGCGAAGTGGCCATAGGTGTACTGCGTAAGGTCCGCGCGGCGGCTCAGCTCGGTTGCGCAGGCCTCTACCGCGTCGGGCGGCAATAAGTCGCGCAGGTTGGCAGCCGGCGCCGCCGGATCGTGCAGGTCGCAGCGCAGGATGTCCGACTTCCCCGTCCCGCGCTGGTCCACGAACAGGATATCGCGCTCCGTGCGCAGCGAAGCCAGCCGCTCGGCAAAGTACTGCGCCGCAATGATCGCGTCTTCGCCCGGCCCGCCCATCAACGGCACGATCGGATCCGCGAGTGCCTTGCCGCCGGTCGCCGGAAGTACCGCGACGGCGATGGTGAGCTTGCGGCCGGCAGGCTGGTCCGGATTCTCGGGAACTTTGAGCTCACCGCAACGCGCCGGCTCCGCAACGCCCGGCAGCCTGCACTCCGCGAGGCTGAGGGTTTCTGCGTCCGCGCCGGTCGCGATGCCTGTCGCGAACAGCAATGCGGCGGCCCAACGACGACGATTACTTCTTTCCATACAGTCTCCTACTGCCGCACTCTGGTCATCGACGCCACCTGCTTCAGTCAGGCACACCCGCCAGCGTGATGCGTTGCATATCAGGTTTCTCCGGGATCATCCATCAGCCAGCGCCGCGTCTGCTCCGGCGTCGCATTGCCGCCGGTCAGGATCGTAGCCACGAGTTGTCCCTGGAATCGGTCCCGGCAGGAATACAGTGCAGCGATTCCCGCTGCGCCGGAGGGCTCGAGCACGATGCCGAGCTCGCGATGCACGAGGCGCATCGCCCCGATCAATGCGGAATCATCGACCAGCAGAATGTCGTAGACGATGCCCTGGAGGTCAGTCAGCGCTTCGGCATGCGGCGTCGAGATGGCGAGCCCGTCGGCGATGGTCTTTCCGCAGGTCACGCGCGTGACGCGCCCGGCCTGCCAGGAACGCGCCATTGCCGGCGCACCCTCCGTGCAGACACCGATGATGCGCGTGGCCGGTGCCTGCGCCTTGATCCAGCGACCGACACCACCGATGAGCGCGCCGTCACCCAGCGGCACCAGCACCGCGTCGATGGCCTCCGGCCAGCGGAGCAGCTCGATGGCAATCGTCCCGGCGCCTTCGGCAAGCGCCGGCTCGCGACCGTCGGTGATCAGCATGGCCCCGTTGTCCGAGGCGTAGGTCTCCGCAGCGCGATGCGTCTCGTCCGGGTCGTCGCCCACCTGGCGCACTTCGGCGCCGAACGCGCGCATCCGCTCGATCTTGAGCGCGTTGGCGTGGATCGCGGTGAATACCGTCAGCGAATGGCCGTACTTGCGGGCGGCGGAGGCGAGGCCCTGACCGAAGTTTCCAGCGGTCGAACAGGCGAGCCGGGACCCCTTCGGCAGGCGGGAAGCGAGATAGTGCGCGCCGCGCGCCTTGAATGAGCCGCCGGGATTCAGGGATTCGTTCTTGACGACCAGGCGGCAGCCGAGCCGAGAACCGATCGTTTTTGCCTCGAACTGGGGCGAGTCGAGGAAGACAGGATCGATGTATTGCCGTGCTTCGGCAATGCGGTCCAGGGACAGTCGATGTTCCATGGGCGTGACTGTAAACGGCGTGCAGCGGGTTGTTGTTGAAAATGCGCGGCTCCATACGCAAGATCCTTGCGTGGCCAAGCGGCGGGCGATGCGCCTGGACGGATTCGACAAAGGAAACACCAGTGACCACGATCTCCAGACGCGACCTGCTCGGGACGGCAATCGTTTTGTTGGCCAGTGGCCAGGTCGCTTCCGCGCGGGCCTCCAGCCAGGCGACCGGCGGTTCGGTCGCCGGCGCCGTCGAGCCCATTGGCGCTGCCGAGCATGAAGCTCGAACGGCGAAGCTGCAGTCCTTGCTGCAGAAGGAGCGGATTTCCGCTCTCGTCGTGGAAGCCGGTTCCTCGCTCGAATATTTCACCGGGATCCGCTGGTGGCGATCCGAGCGGACGACCGCCGCGATCATTCCCGCCGAAGACACGCCGATCGTCGTCACCCCGTTCTTCGAAGTCCCGTCCGTCCAGGAAACACTGAAAATCAAGTCGGACGTCCGGCCCTGGCACGAAGACGAGAGCCCCTTCGAAATCATCGCGAAGTCGCTGAGCGGCGTAGCTACTGACCGGGCGCTGGCCGTCGAGCACACGACGCGCCATTTCATCATTGACCATGTTCAGAAGGTCAAGGGATTCAACCGGAAAATCGTCTCCGGCGAAGACCTGGTGAATGCCTGCCGCATGATCAAGTCGCCGGCCGAGCTCGCTCTGATGCAGGCCGCGGCCGACGTGACGATCCGTGCGATCCGGCACGTGCACGCCAACCTCAAGTCCGGCATGACCGCGCCCGATATCCGCGAGATGCTGCATGGCAAGACCGAAGAGCTGGGCGGCGCGGAGCCGTTCTCGCTCGTGCTCTTGAACGAAGCGAGTGCCTATCCGCACGGTACGGAGAAGCCGCAATCCATCCGCGAAGGCTCCATCGTCCTGATCGACACCGGCTGCAAGCTACAAGGCTATTCGTCCGACATCTCGCGCACCTGGGTCTTCGGCGAGCCGTCCGGGCGCCAGCGCGAAGTCTGGGACACCGTCAAGCGCGGCCAGGAGATCTGCCTTGAGACGGCGAAGATCGGCCAGCCGGTCGGCGACATCGACATCGCCGTACGCAACCACTATGAGGAGAAGGGTTGGGCCAGGAACTACGGGCTGCCCGGCACCTCCCACCGGACCGGCCATGGCATTGGCATGGACGGCCACGAGCCGCCCAACCTGATGCGCGCCGACCGCACGCCGCTCCAGGCCGGCATGTGTTTCTCCGACGAGCCCGGAATCTATATTCCGGGCGAGTTCGGGGTGCGCATGGAGGACTGCTGGCACATGACGGAGCCGGGGCCCAGCCTCTTTACCACCTTGGCGAAGTCCATAGACGCCCCGATCTGAGCAGCTTTGTAACTTTGGGCCGCTCCGCGCGGTCTAGCGGCAGACCCGGGAGCAAATGGTCGACTGCAGGGGGTGGGCCATGACACGAACGACAATGGCATTCGTGATGATTCTGTGGCTCGGTACTGCCGTCGAGAACTCAAGCGCGATGCGACGATCGGCACGCGCCTCCAGAGCGGGAAATGCCTGGATGAGGTGGGCATGCGCGATTATTTGATCGCGCCGGAGGAGAACAAGCGCGACATGGACCGCGTGCGAGCCACCTGCTCTAATCTTTGCACCTGTGGCCAGCCGGAGCACTGCTGAAACGAATAGTGGCGATGCTGCTGATCGCGGCCGCGCCTGACGCGGTGATCGCCGCCGGCGATCCGCATTCCTACGCCGAAACGGACCGCTTCGTGGTCCGCCACGTCGACCTCGACCTCAAGGCCGACTTCGCCGAGCACCGGCTCGAAGGCACCGCCGAGCTGTCGGTGGAACAGGTCGACCCGGCTGCCGACGAGCTCCTGCTGGATACGCGGGACCTCGAAATCCGTTCCGTCCACCTGATCGAGGCATCCGGGAGGGCGCAGGTCCTGGCATTCAAGCTCGCGCCGCGCGACCCGATCCTCGGCAGCAAGCTCGCGATCCAGTTTCCCAAGTGCTGCGCGGCGACGCTGCGCATGCGCATGCGGATCGAATACCGCACTTCGTCCGAAGCGACCGCGCTGCAATGGCTCGAACCGGTGCAGACGGCTGGACCGCATCCATTCATGTACAGCCAGGGACAGTCGATCCATGCGCGAAGCTGGATACCGCTGCAGGACTCGCCGGGCGTGCGGGTGACTTACAGCGCGCGCATCCGAACGCCGCCCGAGCTGGTCGCCGTCATGAGCGCTGCGCGCGTGGAAGACACCGCTGCAGCGCCCGGGGAATACCGCTTCGAGATGAAGCAGGCGATCCCCGCCTACCTGATCGCACTCGCGATCGGCAACCTGGAGTTCCAGAGTCTCGGCGACCGGGTCGGGGTCTGGACCGAGCCCTCGCGCCTGAAGGCGGCTGCCCACGAGTTCGCCGATCTGCCGCGCATGCTGGAAGCCGGCGAACAGATGGTCGGGCCCTACCGCTGGGATCGCTATGACATTCTGATCATGCCCCACAGCTTCGCCTTTGGCGGCATGGAGAACCCGCGTCTGTCTTTCATCTCGCCGTCGGTCGTCGCCGGCGACCGCAGCCTCGTATCCGTGATCGTGCACGAGCTCGCGCATGCCTGGTCGGGCAATCTCGTCACCAATGCGTCCCGGAACGACTTCTGGTTCAACGAGGGATTCACCACCTACCTGGAACGCCGTCTGGCGGAAAAACTCTATGGCGAGCGCCGCTCGCGCATGGAAGACGCGATCGCCTACGAGAGTCTGCTGCAGACCATCGCCGATGCAGCAGCCGCAGGCTGGTCGCGAGACACCGCGCTGCGGCTCGACATGTCCGGTCGGGATCCGGATGGAGGGATTTCGGATGTCGCCTACGAGAAGGGCCGCTGGTTCGTCGGATTCCTCGAAGCCCGCTTCGGGCGACCCGCGTTCGACGCCTTCCTGCGCGAGTACTTCGACACGCATGCATTCCAGAGCATCGACACCGCGGCCTTCCGCTCCTGGCTGCTCGCGTATCTCCAACGCCCGGGCGCGCCGACGATCGCCGTCGCCGAAATCGACGAATGGCTGAACGGCACCGGCTTGCCCGCCACGATGCCGGCGGTACCGCAAGGTGTGTTCGATGGGGTCGATCGCGCGGTCGCCGACTGGCGCGCGGGGAAAACTGCGGCCAGCCAGTTGCCCGTCAAGGACTGGGTGCCGCAGGAATGGGTGCGTTTCCTCGACGAGCAGCCGGCGGACCTCGCTGACGAGAAGCTCGCGGAGCTTCGCTCGCAGTTCCGTCTCGGCGCCGAAGGCAACGCCGAAATCGCGCGTAGCTGGCTCGCGCTCGTCATTCGCACCGCCCATGAGCCGGCCTACGCGGATCTCGAGCGCTTTCTGCTGAGCACCGGCCGTTACCGGCTGGTGGTGACCTTGTTCCGCGAACTTGCGCGTACCGAACCCGGCATCGAACTGGGCCGGCGCATCTACTCGAAGGCGAAACCGGGCTATCACGCGACCATCCGCCAGGCGGTGGAGAAGCTGATATAACCTGACCTGAAGGTACGGTATCGGTGAAGCGACGCACGACCCTGAAACTCCTGGCCGGCGCGGCGGCCGTGACCGGACTCGAAGCCTCGCTGCCGGTCATCGCTCGCGCGGCCGAGGCGCGACCAAACATCGTCGTCGTGGTCATCGACGACCTGCGCTGGGACGAACTCGGCTGCTCCGGCCACCCCTACCTCGAAACGCCGAACATCGACCGGATCGCGCGCGAGAGCGCAACCTTCACGCGCGCCTTTCACTCCACGCCGCTCTGCTCGCCCAATCGCGCCTGCATCCTGACGGGCGAGTACGTCACGAAGCACGGCATCTACAACAACGTCGGCCGCGATCGCCTGAGCGCGCAACTGCGGACCTTCCCGCGAACGCTCCAGGCCGCGGGCTACCAGACGGCATTCATCGGCAAGTGGCACATGGGCGACAGTCCGAAGCCGCGTTCCGGCTTCGACTACTGGGTGAGCTTTGCAGGCCAGGGGAAGATCGTCGACCCCGAGCTCTACGAGGGCGACGGCCTGCGCCGGGTGCCGGGCTACGTCACGGACATCCTGACCGACAGGGCACTGCAGTTCATCGAGCGGCGCCGCGATCGCGACAAGCCCTTCTGCCTGATCCTCGGGCACAAGGCGATCCACCCGGACGCCACGCAACGCGCCGACGCCTCGATCGACATGAGCGCGCCGATGGGCTATCTCGCCGCGGAGCGTCATCGCGGGCGATACGCCGGCAAGACGTATCCGAAAGCCAGGAGCGCGGATCCCGCGGATGCAAGCCGGATCGGAAGCGAAGTCCTGCGGCGCATCCTGGAGCGAAAGTCCTCCGCGGAAACGCTCCGCGAGCATGGCGCGACCATGCAAGAGGGTGCCGACCAGCAGGGCATCCGCGACCGGGCGGAGATGATGCTGGCGGTGGACGAGAGCATCGGCCGCCTGCGCGCCGCGCTGGAGTCCGCGCGGCTGCTGGACGATACCGTATTCGTGTTCACCAGCGACAACGGCTACTTCTTCGGCGAGCACGGGCTCACCGTCGAGCGACGGTTTCCGTACGAGGAATGCATCCGTTCGCCGCTCCTGGTCCGTTATCCTCCGCGATTCAAGGCCGGAGACCGGATCGACGGGCTGGTTTCCATGATCGACATCGCACCGACCCTGTTGCAGCTCGCCGGCATACCGCCCCCGTCGCACATCCAGGGACGCTCGCTGCTGCCGCTCGCTTCGGGCAATGCGGACGCGTGGCGCTCGTCGGTGCTGGTCGAGTATTACTCGCACGACCAGCCGATGCCGTGGATCCTCGATGTCGACTACCGTGCGGTTCGAACGCAGCGGCACAAGCTGATTCACTGGACGCAGTATCCGGAGCTCGACGAGCTGTACGACCTCGAGACTGACCCTCTGGAAATGCAGAATCTCGCCGGCCGCGCCGACGCCAGTTCGCTGAAGACATCGCTGCGGGCGGAATTGCTGCGCCTGGTGGGCGAATCCCTTTCCTTGTAATCGATCATTCGAGGTGACTCATGAATCGACGGCTGACGTCCTTGATCGTCATGCTGCTGCTGGCGCCCGCCGTGCTGGCCCAGACGGCAGCGCCCGCACCGGCTGCGGCGGAACTGACCCGACTGCTGCAGGAATTCCTGGACGGCGCCTCGCGGAACGACGTCGCCGCGCACCAGCGTTTCTGGGCGGACGACCTGATCTACACGCGCTCGGCCGGCGTGCGCATGGGCAAGGCGGAGATCCTCGAGAACGCGCAATCCGAGCCCACGGCCACGGCCGAGGAGCCAACGGCATATTCCGCTGAAGACATCCGCATCCAGCAGTACGGAGACACGGCCGTGGTCGCGTTCCGTCTGCTGGGAACGACGGGGAGCGGCGGAAAGGCAGTCGTCACCAACTACCTCAATACGGGCACGTTCGTGAAACGCGGAGGCGAGTGGCGTGCCGTGGCCTGGCAGTCGACGCGGGTGCCCGAGCCGGACGAGCCGGGGGAAACACCGCAGTGAACCCGGATCACGACTTTCGCGAGATGACCTGGACCCTCTACCAGGCGGTCTCGGCGCGCATTTTGCGCGCGTGATGACGCTCGATGCCTACATTGCGAACGTGGAGGGACTCCTGCAGGACGTGCGGTTCTCGGAAGTCGAGCTGTCGCACGAGGCGGTGGTGGTCGGGAATGTCGCGCGTCTGACGAGCGTGTACCAATTCTCCTGGATATCGCCGACCGAGTCGAAAACCGGCCGCGGCGTCAATTTCTTCACCGTCATCAACGAGAATGGCCGCTGGCAGATCATGAGTATCGTCTGGGATAACGAGCGCGCGGGTCTCCAGCTGCCGAAGTCGCTCACCGCCGGACCCGCATAGCCGCGCCATCCAGCAAGCCGGAACGCTGGCGGCTTACTTGCCGTAGTGACTGTCGAGATAACTCACGATTTCGGCGACCTCCTCGGAGGTGAGCGGCGCGCCGAATACGGTGACCATCTTGTTGACCGTCTTTTCCCAGCCTGCCCGGTCCAGGATGGGCGAATTCATGACGACGTAATCGACGCTGTGGCACATCGAGCAGGCTGCCTGAACCTGCTCGCGACCCGGGCCGTCGGCCAGCACGACACTGGACTCGTCGGCGGCCAGGCCTTGCAGTGGAAGCGTGAGCGCGAAGCCGAGCAGCGCGGCTGCTGAGTTACGCGACACGGTAATCCACCTTCTGCACCACGTTGTGGTGATAGCCGGCCGGATTGGGAATCAACGAGTCGGCCTGGGTCGAGCCGTCCCGGGCGTAGGCGCGAACCATGACCGATATCGTGCCGGCTTGCGCGGCAGGCAGGGGGAAGCGCCATTGCCGCCACGCATAGCCGCCGAGGTCGCGTTCGAGCGTCGCGTCGCGCCAGCTCGAACCGCTGTCGAGCGAAGCCTCGACCGATCGAATGCCCGAACCGCCGTCCCAGGCGATTCCGAAGAGCTCCGCCGGCTGGCCCGAGGCGAGCGCGGCACCGGGTGGCGGATCGACGATCAGCGAGTTGACGCGGATCGCGGTGATCGGGGAGTTCTGCTCGGTGTCCTGCGACTCGAAGCGGCTGGGACCGAACACGCCTTTCGGCACGCGATAGCCGGTCTTCATCCAGAAACCGTCGAACGGCTTCTCCACCACGCTCAGCGCGGTCAGCGCCTTGACCCAGTAGGTTGCGGTCCAGCCGGGCACGACCAGTCGCGCCGGCGCCCCATTCCATCGCGGCAAGGGCTCGCCGTTCATCTCGAAGGCGATCAGCGTATCGGGTTCGAGTGCCTTCCACATCGGCAGGCTTTTCACGAAATCCGGGCCGCTCAGGGTCGGCAGGTCCGCGCCGTCGGCCGTCACCTCCAGCGCCGTGTCCGTGATGCCGGCCGATTCGAGTACGTCCTTGAGTCGCACGCCGCGCCATACCGCGTTGCCCATCGCGCCGTAGCCCCATTGCACGCCGGGTACGTGCGGCGTGAAGAGCCCGCGGCGATTGCCGGAGCACTGATTGACCGCGGCGACTTCATGCGGCTTGTATCCGCGCCGCAGCTCGTCGAAGGTAAATTCGCGAGGCGACTTCGCGGCCGGCCCGCCGACCCGCAGTCGCCAGGCCGCAATGGCCAGGTCCGGTACGCCCATGTGCCAGCGCACGTAGAACGCGTCGTTCGGCGTGTACGGTTCGCGGAACAGAGCGACGGGCGTTTCGTAGTTCGGCGGGCGGAAGGAGCGCTTGATGAGTGGGCGCTTGCCGGGCAGCGCATCCATGAGCGCGGATTCGCGCGCTCCGGCCGGCAGATCCGATTCCTTCGCAACCAGCCCGTTCGGCAGCAGCAAGCCCGCCGCCAGCGTGGTCGAGGACTCGAGCATGAAGCGCCGCCGGTCCATCGCTTCCCTCCGGACTCGCGTTGCCGGGATTATGGCAGACTCGCGGCCCATACGGTCGTGGGAGCCTGACATGCAGCTCGGCATTTCGCGTCGCGCCTTCGTCGCCGGCAGCACCGCCGCCGCAATCGGCTTCACGTTGCGGGGTGCGGCGTTCGCGACCGAAAACGACGTTTATCGTAATGCGATCGTGATCGACGGCCTGGGCGGGATTGGAAATTCGGCGACCGACGGGCCGCTCACCGATGCCCAGATTCAGGACGTCCGCAATTCGGGAATTACCTGCGTGCACCTCACGATGCGTCCCGTCGGAACGACGGCGCCCGATGCCGCATTCGCCGCGACCGTCATCAATATCGGCCAGATGGAATGGGAGATCGACCAGCACCCCGACATCCTGTGCCGGATCCGCAGCGTCGCGGACATCGTCGCCGCCAAGAAGACGGCGCGGACGGGCCTGATCTACGGTCTCCAGGACGGCGTCTCCTTCGAAACGGACCTGTCGCGCCTGGAAGCACTGCATCGCCTGGGTCTGCGCATCGTTCAGCCGACCTACAACCGCCGCAACCTGCTGGGCGACGGCTGCCTGGAGCCGGCGAACGCCGGCTTGAGCCGGGCCGGGGTCGAAGCCATCGGGAAGATGAACGAGCTCGGCATCCTGGTGGACCTGAGTCACTGCGGCCGCCAGACGGCAGCCGACGCGATCCGCCATTCGAAGCAGCCCCTGGCCTTCACACACACGGCGTCGGCGGCATTGGCGGATCTCCCTCGCAATCGCACGGACCAGGAACTGCGCGCCGTCGCGGAGAAGGGCGGCGTCTCCGGCGTCTATTTCATGCCATTCCTGAATCCGGGAATCCAGCCGACCGCGGCCGACGTCATTCGTCATCTCGAGCACATGATCGAGGTCGCGGGCGAGGATCATGTCTCGCTCGGCACGGACGGCGGCATTTCACCGGAAGTCCTGGACCAGGCCTACAAGGACCGCTTCGCCGGGTTCGCCCGCGAGCGGCGCGAAGCAGGCATCGCAGCGCCCGGCGAAACCGAAACGGGTTACCTGTTCGCCTCCGATCTCAACACGCCGCGGCGCTTCGAGACGCTCGCGGACATGCTCTCGGCGCGCCAGCACAGCGACGCGCGCATCGAGAAGATTCTCGGCAGGAATCTGGTCCGCGTGTTCTCGGACACCTGGAAGGCCTGAAAGCCTACTCGCTCAGGCGCCTGATCCGTGCCGTGCGGGTGCCGTCGAATTCCTCGTTCGCACGCTGCAGCAGGAGCCGGGCCTCGCTCGCGGGCAGCGCGCGGCTCAGCAGGAATCCCTGAGCCTGGCCGCATTGGTGATCCTGCAGGAAGCGGAGCTGCGCGAACGATTCCACGCCTTCGGCCACGATGCCGACCTTGAGCGCCTTGGCCACGGAGATGATCGCCGCCGCGATGGCGCCGTCATCGACACTTTCGTTGAGATCGCGGACGAAGGAACGATCCATCTTCAGGCGATCGATGGCGAGGTGCTGCAGCCGCTGGAAATTGGAGTAACCGGTCCCGAAGTCGTCGATCGCGACCGAGACGCCGATGGCGCGCAGTTCCATCAGCAGCCTTTCCGAGCGCTTCTCGTCGGTCATCACCATCGATTCGGTGATCTCGAGCTCGAGCATCCGGTGATCGAGGCCGGTCTCCTCGAGGATGCCGCTCACCAGCGCGACGAAGCTGGGCATTGCGAACTGCTGGCCGGCGATGTTGACTGCCATGCGCTGCACGTCGAGCCCCTCGTCCTGCCATTTCCTCGCCTGGGCGCAGGCGGTCCGCAGCACCCATTCGCCGATCGGGATGATCAGCCCGGTGTCCTCGGCGATCGGGATGAAGTCCATCGGCGGCACGATGCCAAGCTCGTCGTTGGTCCAGCGCAGCAGCGCTTCCATCCCCGCGATCTTGCCGGTCGACATGTCGATCTGCGGCTGGTAATGCAGCGAGAGTTCGCCGCGCTCGAGGGCGCCACGCAGCTTGCCCTCGATGGTGTAGCGCTGCAGCATGCCTTCGTTCATCGAGACGTCGAAGAAGGCGTAGGAGCCGGGCCAACGGCGCTTCGCGAAATACATCGCGAGGTCGCCATGGCGCAGCAGCGACGCGGCGTCGGTCCCGTCGGTCGGCGCCATGGCGATGCCGACACTGGGGGTGATCACGACCGTGTTGGCCGAAAGCTGCATCGGTTGCTGTATCGCGGCGATCAGGCGCTCGGCCACCAGCCGGGCGTCATCCGAGCTGCCGACCTCCGGCAGGATGATCATGAACTCGTCGCCGCCGAGGCGGCCGAGATCGCCGGGCCGCTCGACCGCCAGCGCGTCGGGCGAGCGGTCGGCGCCATGTCGCAGCGAGTTGCGCAGCCGTTCGGCGGCGACCTTCAGCACTTCGTCGCCGACCGAGTGGCCGAGCGTGTCGTTGATGCGCTTGAAATTGTCGAGGTCGATGTACATCACCGCGAGCATCCTGCCCTGCTGCTGCACCATCTCGAGCGCGGCGCGAAGCCGCGTGTGAGCCTGCTCCCGGTTGGGGAGGCCGGTCAGCGCGTCGAAGTAGGCAAGACGCGCGACGTGGCGTTCCGCGCGCCACTTGCTCGCAAGGGCAATGGTCATCTGCCGTACTTCGTGCGGATGAAACGGCTTCTGCAGGTACGACAGCTTGTCCTCGGGAGGCACGCGCCCGCCGATGTCACAGGGATCGACATCCGAGTAGGCGGTGCACACGGCGATCTCGATGGCGGGGTCGAGCTCGCGGATGCGGGCCGCGGCCCAGCCGCCATCCGGTCCGGGCGGCATGCGCATGTCGAGAAAGGCCACCGCGAACGGCTGATTCGCCTCCAGTGACTTGCGCACGGCGGCGACTGCGGCCTCCGCGCCGTCGCAGAACTCCGGGTCGAAGCTCATCGCGGCGGGCGATTGACGCGCTGCCTGTCCGGAGGCATCGCGGCCAAAGAGCTTTGCGCCCAATGACCGGCGCGCGGCGTTTTGCCGGCCCTCGTCGGGCGCGCTGAAGATCTGGCGATAGGCGGCGCGGATTTCCGGCTCGTCGTCGACGACGAGCACGCGAATCGGGGCACGAGTGGATTCTGCCATGCTTGACCTCAGGCGGCCCGGACGGTGGCCCTGATTGCCGGCGCGGGTACCGGGATGACGAGATGGAACGCGGCGCCGCGGTCATGGCCGTCGCTGGTGGCCCAGATCCGGCCACCGAGCGCCATGACGGCCGTGGCGCACCAGTGCAGGCCGATTCCCAGGTTGCCGTTCTCGCGCTTGGTCGAATAGCCCTTCTCGAACACGCGCTCGAGATTCTCGGTGGCGATGCCGACCCCCGTGTCCACGCAATCGATCTGGAGCTTGTGGCGGTCGCCTTCGCCGATCCGGCAGGCCGAGAAGCGCAGCCTGCCTCTTTCGCGGCCCGCCGCGCGGATCGCCTCGGATGCATTGATGACCAGGTTCTGTAACACCATGCGGAGCACGGTGCGGGCTACGTGAACGGTGCCAACAGCGCGAACGGACGGATCCAGCTCGATGCTGAGCTGCTCGCGGCAGCTGTCCGGCACGACTTCGAGGCTCTGTTCGATGATCGACGGCAGCTCCGCGGCTTCGATCACGGTCGGCGCGCGCGAGGACCGGGACTGTTCCGCCAGGGCGGCCTGCACGATCGCGACCTGCCGCGTGATGACTTCCACGTCACCCGCCAACCCAGTGATCCCGGCGGCCAGCTCGCCGCTTGTCAAGCGCAGGAAATCGTCGAGATCCGACTGCCGCGCCGATCCAGCGGGCTCCTGGCTGCGCTCCGCCAATGCGCGCTCCACGTCGGCGGTTGGCGCATCGCGCAGACGCTCGCGCAACCTGGCGAGGCGAACACCGAGCGGCGTCATCGCATTGCCGATGTTGTGCAGCACGCCGCGGGAGATCTCGCCCATGCCGGCCTGGAAGCTGTCGTCGATGTGCTGCCGGCGCGATTCCGCGACCTTTTCGACCATGCGGTCGAACTCGGTTGCCAGCACGCCGATCTCATCGCTGCGAGCGAGGCTAAGCCGGGTCGTCAGGTCGTCGCCGGCGCCGATGGCCACTGCATGACGGGTCACCTGCGCGAGCGGCGCCAGCACCGCGCGGTCCAGCGTGATCAGCAGGATCAGGAGCGCCACCACGGCCGCGCCGACGGTGAACGCGAGCACGTAGGCGACCGTCGCCTGGGCACCCGCGCTGATGGTCCTTTCGACATCGACCCGCAAGGTCATGACCGGCCTGCCGTGAAGGTCGTTGAATACCCGGAATACGTTGATCGCATCGTCGCCGATCGCCAGGTTCTCGTTAGCGACGATCTCGCCGTCGAGCCTCAGCAGCGACGGATCGACGCCGTCGGCACCGCGCCTCGCGACCAGCGCCACGTCGGTCTGGGCGCGCGCGCCGATCGCCGCGATCTCCGCGTCCGTCAACAGGCGCCCCATCAGGACCATGCCGCGCGAGGGGCCGTTGCCGAAGCCGTCGAGGATCGGCGCGACCGCAGCGAGCAATACGCCACGATCGGTCGCGATCAGTCCGTGTGCCGGCCGTCCGCTCTGCAGGTTCTCCTGCCAGACAAAATCGGCGGGGAGGGTGCCCTGCCGGAACAGGTCGAAGGGCACGAAGGCTCCGGAAGCGGCGTCCATCGACTTCGACAGGACGATCGCACCGCTCAGGTCGACGAAAGCCAGCGTCGTCAGGCGAAGCTGCTTCATCGCGGACTCGCTCAGGTTGTCCTGCTCGAACTGCGGGTCGTGGTCGCGGATGAATTCGTAGGTGTCTTTCCAGTTGCCCCAGTCGGTGGCCGAGACCTGGATCTCCTTCAGCGCCTGGCGGACGCCGTAATCGATGCGTTTCATCGCGGTGCGCGCGGCGTCGATCTCGATTGCCTGGAAGCGGGGCAGGAGCAATGCCTGTCCGACGCCCCACTCGACGAGCGTGAGGGCGACGAACACCAGCGCGAGCAGCGCGACGACTTTGGCGCGTATCTTCATGGAAACGGGCCAGAATATGACGCAGGCCGTGGCGCCCGGAATGTGACGTAACCGAGATGCACCCAATCCGGCATTGGGCACTGTGCGGGGCGTGATGGACGTCACACGGCGGGGGCGATCGCGCCGCGCTGGAGGGGTGCCGCCCGGTCAGGCCTCGCTGAGCTTGCCGGCCATCCCGGCGTACACATTTGTATGGCGGTCAGCGTACCGGCGAGCGCCGTCCGCCTGGTCGATCGACTTCATCGCCGCTGCCGGTTCGGCCGCGTGGCTCAATTGCCGAGCAGCGGCAAGACGTTCTCCGGTGGCCGGCCGATCGCTGCGCGCGCGCCTCGAACGACGATCGGCCGCTCGATCAGGATCGGGTCCTTGACCATCGCTGCGATCCACTGGTCATCGGTGAGGGTCTTGCCCGCATACCTCGATCGATGGACTGCTTCGCCTTTCCGCACGAGCTGCTCGGGCCGGATTCCGAGTTTCCCGACGATCGACTCGAGCTCGGCAGCGGTTGGCGATGTCTTCAGGTACTCGACGACCCGCGGCTCGATGCCCCGTTCCCGCAACAACGCGAGCGTCGCCCGGCTCTTGCTGCAGTTCGGGTTGTGGTAGATCGTGAATTCGAGGGCCATGGCAAGGCCAGTATATGGCGGCGAGACCGGGATTCGAGCGTAGAATTCCGCGATGCCATTCGTGACCGCAGGGACTCTCGGCGAATACGACGTGATCGTCGTGGGCTCGGGCGCGGCGGGCGGGCAGACGGCCTACACGCTCGCGATGGAAGGCGCGCGGGTGCTGATTCTCGAAGCAGGCCGCAACTACGTCCCGGAATCGGAAACGCCGATGTTCCACACGCCGGCCCAGGCACCGCTGCGCGGCGCATCGACGCCGGACAAGCCATTCGGATTCCACGATGCCACCGTGGACGGCGGCTGGCAGGTGCCAGGCGAGCCCTACGTCAACACGACGGAAAACGACGGCGGGCGATTCGACTGGTGGCGCGCCCGCATGCTGGGCGGGCGCACGAATCACTGGGGCCGCTATTCCTTCCGCAACGGCCCTTACGATTTCAAGCCAAGGACCCGGGACGGGCTCGGCTACGACTGGCCGCTCACTTATGAAGAGCTCGCACCGTACTACGACAAGGTCGAGATGCTGATCGGCGTCTACGGCGCCAACGACGGTCTGGAAAACACGCCGAATTCCTCGCCCGGCTGTCTGTTGCCGCCGCCCCGGCCGCGCGTCAGCGACCGGCTGGTCGCCAATCGGGCGAAACGGCTGGGCATCCCGGTGGTCGCCGGTCATCGCGCGGTACTGACGCAGACGCTGGACTTCCGCAATGTGCCGGCCAGGCTGCACCCCGGCAATCCGGGTGCGCAGAAGATCGTTGCCGACCACATGCAGGGCCGCGCGGCCTGTTTCTGGGCCACGCCTTGCGGACGGGGATGCTCGGTCCGCGCCAACTATCAATCGACGACCGTGCACCTGCCGCCGGCGCTTGCCACCGGAAAGCTCGACATCCTGGTGAACGCGATGGTGCGCGAAGTCACGCTCGCCAAGGACGGCCGCGCGAATGGCGTGGAGTTCATCGACAAGACGACGGGCCGGCCCGGCCGGGCGCGCGCGCGCGGTCTGCCTGGCCGCCAGTTCCTGCGAGACCGTGCGCATCCTGCTGAACTCGAAGAGCGCGGGACATCCCCAAGGACTCGCGAATTCCAGCGGCAAGCTCGGCCGCTGCCTGATGGACACGGTCGGCAGCACCGTCCACGGACAGATTCCGCTCCTGGAGAGCCTGCCGCCGCACAACGAGGACGGCGCGAGCGGCGGGCACATGTATGCGCCCTGGTGGCTCTACCGGGAACAACTCGCCGGCAAGCTCGGATTCGCGCGCGGTTATCACATCGAGTTCGGCGCAGGCCGCGGCATGCCGTCGTCGCGGACCTTTGCCGGCATGGAATGGGTCACGGGCGGCAGCTATGGCCGGAAGCTCAAGGAAGACGCACGCCGCTACTACGGCTCATTCATCTATTTCGATGGGCGGGGCGAGATGATCCCGAACCAGCAGTCCTATTGCGAGATCGATCCGGCCGTCAAGGACCAGTGGGGCATCCCGGTGCTGCGATTCCACTGGCAATGGTCCGCGCACGAGACGCGCCAGGCCGCGCACATGCAGAAGACCTTCGGCGAGATCATCGGGGTGATGGGCGGGCGCGTCAAAGGCAGACCCGAGTTGGACGGATCCCTGGCGATCGCACCCGGCGGTTCGATCATTCACGAAGTCGGGGGCAGCATCATGGGAGCCGACCCGGCAAACTCCGTCGTGAACCGTTTCGGCCAGGCCTGGGATGTCAGGAATCTGTTCATCACCGATGGCGCCGTATTCCCCTCGAACGCGGACAAGAATCCGACGCTGACGATCATGACGCTCGCCTGGCGGACCGCCGACCATGTGCTCGAGCGGATGCGCCGCAAGGAACTTTGAAATGAGCGAGCCATTCCGCATCGACCGCCGGACGACGATCAAGTGGGTGGTCGCAGCCGCCGCCGCCTTGCCGGCGCTGCGGCGGAGCGCTGTCGCGGACGCGGAGGCGTCCACGGCGGCCGAGGCGATGCCGGCAAGGGGTTACGGCAGCGATCCTGATCTCATGCGGATCTACCAGCCCGGCGATCTCTGGCCGCTGACATTCACCGATGGTCAGCGGCGCAGCGCTGCGGCCTTGTGCGACCTCATCGTGCCGGAAGACGCCGTATCGCCGGGCGCCTCGGCGCTCGGTGTCGTGGATTTCATCGACGAATGGATCAGTGCGCTGTACCTGCCGCAGCAGGAGGATCGACGGTCGATTCTTGCCGGTCTCGAATGGCTGGATGCCGAATCGATACGCCGGTTCGGGCGCGGCTTTGCCGACCTGGAGGGCGCAGAGATGACGGCGATCGGCGATGAAATCTCGTACCTGCCGCGGGCACGACCCGAATTCGCCACAGCCGCGAGTTTCTTTGCGAAGTTCCGCGACCTGACGCTCGGTGGCTTCTATACGACGCCCGAGGGCATGCGGGACATCCAGTACCTCGGCAACGTGGCACTTGCGCGCTTCGACGGGCCGCCGCCTGAGGTACTCCGGCGGGTCGGCCTCGGCGAGGATCCAGCCTGATGGCCGACAGGAAGGCAGGCGCCGGGCGGCTCGGCATCGGACTGATCGGCAGCGGTTTCAATGCGGGCTTTCACCTGCAGGCGTTTCGTGCCGTGCGCGATGCCGACGTGCGGGGCGTCTGGAGCCCGACGTCGGCCAACGCCCTTGCGGCTGTCGAACGCGCGCGCCGGTACGACGTTGGCGAGGCCCGATCCTGCGCGAGCATCGGCGAGATGGTCGCCGATCCTGCGATCGACGCGCTCTGGCTGACCGGGCCCAACTACCGGCGCCTCGAGAACATCGAGGAAATCGTCGATGCGATCGAGCGCGGCCGGGGGACGCTGCGCGGCATCGCCTGCGAGAAGCCGCTGGCGCGAAATGTGCAGGAGGCGACGCGCCTCGTCGAACTGGTCCGGCGCACGGGCATCGCGACCGGCTACCTGGAAAACCACGTGTTCGCGCCGCAGGTCGAGGCGGGCCATGCCCTGGCCTGGAAGCGCGGCGCGGCGGCCACCGGCAGGCCTTACCTTGCCCGCGCCACGGAAGAACACGGGGGTCCGCATGCGCCGTGGTTCTGGCGTGGCGAGCTGCAGGGCGGGGGCGTGCTGAGCGACATGATGTGCCACTCGGCGCTGCTGGTCCGGCACCTGTTGACTGCGCCAGGCGCGCCGCTGTCGAGCGTGCGGCCGCTGCGCGTCAGCGCCCACATCGCGAGCCTCAAATGGACGCAGCCGCGGTACGCGGAACAGCTCCGGCGAACGCATGGCAGCGAAATCGATTACGCACGGCATCCTTCGGAGGATTTCGCCAGCCTCAGGATCGAATTCGGAACCGACGACGGACGGACCGTCATCGGCGAGGCCACGACGTCGTGGAGCTTCGTCGGCGCCGGACTGCGGGTGTCGGCAGAATTGCTGGGCCCGGAATATTCGATGGCGTGGAATACGCAGGACAGCGGTCTCAAGTTGTTTTTCTCGCGCGCCGTAGTGGCGCCGGCGGGCGAAGAACTGCTCGAGAAGCAGAATGCCGAAACCGGCCTGATGCCGGTCGTGGCCAACGAAGCCGCTGCCTACGGCTACGAGGGCGAGGACCGGCACTTCGTGCGGGCTTTCCTCGGCAAGGAAGCGCCGCGGCTCACGATGGAAGACGGGCTGGAAGTCGTCAGGATGCTGATGGCGGCGTATCAGAGCGCGGAGGAAGGCCGCACGCTGGCATTTCCACCGCCAGGACTCGATCAATTCGTGCCCGCCGTGGCGCAAGGCACATGGCGGCCGGCCTGACCGTTTCGCCCAGGGGGATCCATGAAGACACTGCCGATACTGGTGGCTGCATTGGCGTTCGGTACCGCGCTCGCCGGGGAACCCGCGAAAGTGCCTGAATGGCGTTCACTTTCGGGGAGCGACGCAGGGGAGTTCTGGCAGGGCTGGAAATCGAAGAAGTTTCCCGGCGGCTGGCGAATCGATGGAGACACGCTTTCCAAGGAGGGCGAAGTCGAGGACCTCGTCAGTCGCGACAGCTTCGGCAACTTCGAGCTGCAGTTCGAATGGCAGCTCAGCGAGGGCGGCAACGCCGGGATCTTCTACCGCGGCACGCGTGAATACGACTACATCTACTGGAGCGCGCCGGAGTACCAGTTGCTGGACGACGCCAGGCACCCGGACGGGCGCAACAGGCTGACTTCCGCCGCGGCCGCCTATGCGCTCCATGCGGCGCCGGCCGGCATCGTCAAGCCCGCGGGCGAATGGAACCTGGCACGCATCGTCGTCGACGGCGCGCAGGTCGAGCACTGGCTGAATGGCCGGAAGGTCGTGACTTACGAACTATGGAGCCCTGACTGGAAGTCGAAAGTCGCCGCCAGCAAGTTCGCCCCTTATCCGAACTACGGCCTGGCGAAGCAAGGTCTCATCGGCATACAGGGTGATCATGCCGGGTCGCTGACGCTGCGCGGCATGCGAATTCGGGAACTGCGCTGAATGTCAGCATGCGACGTCCGCCGGTTCCCGCGCCGACCATGCGAGTGCCGCCGCGCCGTACAGCCCTGCCGCCACTGACAGCACGGCGCTGAAGCCGAAGTGGACGGCGAGCAGGACAGCCAGCAGCGCCGACAGCACCGAGGCGCAGCCGTTGATGCCCCAGGCCCAGGGAATGAACGAGGGCGCCTCGGCCGCCAGCCGCGAGAGCCCGAGCGGAAACGGCATACCCATCAGGAAGGCGAGCGGCGCGACCGACGCGAGCGTCACGACGACGCGCGCGGCGATCGACTCGACGACACCCGGCGGCGGCGGCAATGCCAGGGTTTGGAGCAGCAGCAGCGCGACGATGCCGGCGGTGGCCCAACCAAGGGCTCGCGCGCGATTTCGCAGGCGCGAAGCCGTGAAGCTGCCGGCAGCGGCGAACACCAGGAAACCGGCGATCACGGCGACCGCGGCGAATAGCGGCTGTCCGATGAACAGCGCGTAGCGCTGGATGCAGGCGATCTCGACGAACAGGAACGCGAGTCCCAGGCAGAGGAAGTACATGGCCGGGCGCAGTCGCGGTTCATCGCGTTTTGGCCGGCCGATGGCGGTAAGAGGCGCCAGGATCAGAGCGAGCGACAGCGGCACGACGAGCGCAAGCGTGCCCACGAGCACCAGATAACCGGTATCCAGCAGTGTCAGCCCGCCCTGACCGCGAAGCGCCATCAGTTCAGGCAGCAGCGGCCAGCGGAAAAAATGATGAAAGTACGGACGATCGTCGGTCGCGGGCCGGATATGAAACCTGTAGTTCGCGAGGAATTCTTCCGCATTGTCGCCGAGCAGCGCGACGGCGCCCTCGTGCAGCCACGGTCGCGGCACGCGATGGCGCCGGTTTACTTCGCCGGGCTCGATGCCGGGAAACCACGCCGGGTCGAAGCCGCGCGCATCGCAGAATGATCGCAGCCGCTCGATTTCCGCGCGGGATAGAACTTCGTTCTTGACGAGCAGCGTGCTCGTCTGCCAGCCGCGGATCAGTGCAAGACGATTGCGCGGTTCCCGGCCCTGGGTGCGCAGGCTTGCAATCGCCGTCGCAAACAACTTGAGGTCCTCACGCGGCGGCTGTCTCGCCCGGACCGTCAACGCAAGAATGCCGCCCGGAGCGAGCCGCGCCGTGTAGTCGCGGAGCGCCTGCACGGTATAGGCGAAGCTCTCCGCCATGGCCTGGCCGCCGCCGCCCAAGCCCCCGGGGCCGTCGAGCGCCGCAACCTGGACGAGATCGTAGTGACCGCGGTCGGTGCGCGCGAACCCACGGGCCTCGCCCTGGTGCCAGCGCACGCGGGGGTCGTCGATCCCGTCGCGCAGCAGTTCGAGCAGGGCCGGGTTGAGTTCGACCGCGTGGATTTCGCGCGCGTCGTGAGAGATGGCCTGGAGCACATCCGCGCCACCCCCCGCGCCGAGCACCAGTACGCGCGGGTGTGCGAGCAGGTAATACGGCAGGGCCGACGTGGTCTCGTCGAGAAAGGCGAGCGATTCCCGGCGTCCGTCCCACGCAGTCAGAGCGGTCATGCCGTCGCCGTCCGTGAAGACGGCAAGCTGGCTGGGCACTTCCGCAATCGCCGCCGGACTGCGACCCGGCGCGTGGCGAAACGGGATCGTCTCGTTGCGCACGACCGTGAGCAGGCCGTAGGGACTCGAGTATTCGGCTGCGACTTCAGATCCCAGGATCGCGAGCGTCCGTGGCAGGCTCTTGAATTCGGTGATGCGCGGCGCGAGCCAGGAAGCCGGCACAAGCAGGGACGCGGCGGCAGCGAGCGACGGCAAGGCGAGCCGGCACGGTTTCGGGGACGAGACCATGGCAGCCGCAACGGCGCCCGCGACAGCGGCTGCGCGGAGCGCATCCTCCGCCGGCAACAGGAACAGCAAGCCGATGGCGGTTGCAGCACCGGCGCCTGCGCCGACGAGATCTGCGGCGTAAAGCACGGCGATCCGCCCGCGCGCGTGCATGAATGCCAGTCCGAAACAGCAGGCGGCGAAGAAGAATGGCAGCGCGAGCAGCACGAACAGGCCCGCGAGCCAGCCGAGCTGCGCCGGGTTCCAGACGAGCTCGAGTCCGTTGAACGGCAAGCGCTGCGCGAGCATCCAGCAGAGCGGCACCGTGACGGCAAAGAGCGATGCGGAAATCGCGAAAGTCGCGGCGAACCGCGGCAGCAGCCGCCGGCCTGCGAGCGCGAGGAACGTCCCGGCCGCGCCGTGGCCAAGGAGGGCGAGGCTGATGATTGTTGCGGCGAAAGGATGCCACTGGACGACGGCGAGCAGGCGAAACAACAGGACCTGGTAGGCGAGGGCGGCACCGGCCAGGAGCCCGATCGACAGGGCGAGCAGAAACTGCTCGCGCCTCGCCATCAACGGCTGCCGGTGAGCGGCACGAAGGCGACCGGCAGCACCGATTGCGTTGAGACTTCTCCATTTGCATCCTTCGTGAGCAGGATCAGGTCCTGCGACACGAAGGGCGCACCGACCGGTATGACCATGCGGCCGCCGGGCTTGAGCTGCCGGATGAGCGGCGGCGGGATTGCGGACGCGGCCGCGGTGACGATGATCCCGTCGTAGGGCCCATGCTCCGGCCAGCCGAAGTAGCCGTCGGCGAGCTTTACTTCGACATTGCGGTACCCGAGCTGCCTGAGCCGCGCGCTTGCAGTCTCCGCGAGCGGCTCGATGATTTCGATCGTTTTCACGTTCGCGACCAGCTCGGCCAGCACCGCCGCCTGGTAGCCGGAGCCCGTGCCCACCTCGAGCATGACGTCACCAGACTGCGGATCCAGAAGCTCGGTCATCAGGACCACGATGTAGGGTTGCGAGATGGTCTGGCCATGGCCGATGGGCAGCGGTCGGTTCGCATAGGCGCTCCTGACGCGGCTCTGCGGCACGAACCGATGTCGCGGCACCGCATTCATGGCCGCCAGCACGCGCTCGCTGAAGCGGGGCCGTCCCGTGCTGTCGGCGGTCGCCGCGGCGTCGCGGCGGATCTCGACCAACAGCGACCTGCGCTCGGCGGCGTAACGGGCCTCATCGTCGGCCGCGGTAAGCGGGAGCGCGCAGGCGATCAGCAGCACTCGCGCCAGGAACCGTGCAGTCGCCTGTGGCGGGCATCGCGACATCACGTTCGATAGAGTACATGGCCATGAAGCGCGAAGTCAGGGGCGCGCGAGCGGATCCCCTGGGCAGGCACGGCGTGGTGTGGCGCCGGGCGGCTGCCCTGGTCGTGCTGTGTGTCGCGCTGGCTACGGTCACGGCGTCCGATGAACTGCACGCGGCCCTGCTCGAGGTGCTCGAGGCCAGCAGGAACCTGATCGTCGTGCGCCCGGTCCTCGGCGCGTTCCTGTTCGTCGCGCTCGCCGCGGTTGCTGCCATGTTTGCGTTCATTTCGGCCGCGATCGTCGTGCCCGTCGCGGTGTTCGTCTGGGGCGAGCTGCTCAGCATGGCGTTGCTGTGGATCGGCTGGATCATCGGCGGCGTCGTTTCATACGGCATCGCACGCTATCTGGGACGGCCAGTCGTGCACTGGCTGACGGCGGACAGGGCGATGCGCCGCATCGAACGGCGCATTCGTCCTGACACGCCGTTTCGATTGATCCTGCTCTTCCAGCTCGGACTGCCGTCGGAGATTCCGGGTTACGTGCTGGGACTCGTCAAATATCCCTTCGGCAAGTTCCTGCTCGCCCGCGCGCTGACCGAGCTGCCCTTCACCATCGCGACGATCTATCTGGGCGCAGGTCTTGTCAGCGCGCGCATCGGCTTCGTGCTCGCCGTGGGCCTGTCGATCGCTCTGTTGAGCGTCGGTGCCTTTTATCTCCTGCGCCGGCACATGCAGAGTCGGAACGCCTAGTTCAGGGCGTCGCCCGGCCCGACCGCAGCCGTTCGAGGTATCGGTCCCGCAACTCGGTCTGCCGCGAGCGCATCTCGATCGCGCGCCCGTCGATCCACACCTGCTCGGCGACCGTCGTGACCTCGAGCGGATCGCCGCTCCAGAGCACGAGGTCCGCCACTTTCCCTTTCTCGATGCGCCCGCGATCCGCCCCCAGGCCGAAGATGTCGGCGGGGCTCGCGGTGATCGCCGCGAGCGCCGCATCGCGCGGCAATCCGTGCGCCGCGGCATTGCCGGCAAGCTGGCGATTCTTGCGCGCCTGGTGGCTTTCGATCCAGGAAAACGCGATCGGCACGCCGGCTTCGTGCAGAAGTTTCGCGTTGTCGAAGCGCGCGCCGAGTCGATCGAAGTCGTCGGGCAGATTGTCGAGCGGGTTCAGGATCACGGGGACGTTTGCCGCAGCGAGCTCCCGGGCGACCTGCCAGGCCTCCGTGCCTCCGGCGACGACAGGCTTGATGCCATGATCGGCGGCGTAGCGGACGAGCCGGCGGATGTCCGCCGCGCGTTCCACGCGAAACACCACGCGCCCGCCCGCGAGATAGGACTTGAGCGCGGCGCGTCCTTCCGGCAGCAGCAGCGCGCCTTCCCGCGCCGCATCGGGATTGCGCACCTCGGCGATGGCCTGGTCGAACAGCATGTACTGGGCGGCGCGGCTGCCGCCGGATGCCTCGATCGCCGCGCTGCCCCAGTTGACGAACAGCGTGCGGCTCCCGTCGAGCGCGGCATCGGCGCGGCCATCGAGCGTGACCGCGGCGCCCTGGCCGGCCACCAGGCTCTGCTCGGCGGTCGGGGTGAGCATCGTCCAGGTCATGCCCTCGATGCGCGTGACCGGCAACAGCGAGGAGCGCGGATTGAATGCCGGCGTCACGTCGAATTCCGGACGCCAATGGTGCTGCCACAAGGGCGCCTCGAACGTGATCTCCGCGTCCACGGTGGAGGGCTCGAGCTCGACTTCCTCGATGCCGATCTGGGTGAGCCCGCCGAACATTCCCGGCGTCAGCGGGCGGCCCCTGGCCTCGACGACCCGCGCGCCGGCGGGCGCCGCGAGGCCGGTGCCGACGTCGGCGATGCGCCCGTCCTGCACCAGGACATCCGCGTTTTCGAGCGTGCCGGCATCGCCGACCGTGTGCACCCGCGCGCCCTTGATCAGCACGGCCTGCGCGACGGCCGCGGACGCGTTCAGCGATGCCATGACGATTGCGGCCGCGATGCCAGCGGCCTTCACAGCGAAAAGTCCGAGCGGGGCCTGGCTCCGGGCTTGGAGCGGTCGTACAGCAGCGCACCGTCCACGAACACCTGGTCGGCCAGCGCGTAAACGCTGAACGGATTGCCATTCCAGATCACGACGTCCGCCATCTTCCCGGCTTCCAGCGATCCCGTCTGTTCGGCGATGCCGAGCGCGTGCGCGACATTGGAAGTGATCCAGCGGATGGCGCGCTCTGGCGGGATGTCGAGCCCGATGCGGATGCCGCGGGTCATGGCCTTGGCCGCCTCCTGGTTCAGGCGCTGGATGCCTTCCGAGGAATCGGAATGAACGATGGCGCAACCCCCTTTCGGGTAATCGACCAGCGCGATGTTCTCCTGGATGCCGTCCCAGGCCTCCATCTTGAAGCCCCACCAGTCGGCCCAGATCCCGGCGCACACGCCTTCCTCGGCGAGCCGGTCTGCGAGCTTATAGGCCTCGACGCCGTGATGAAAAGTGGAAATCCGGAAGCCGAATTCCTGCGCGACGTCCAGCATGTTCGCCATCTCGTCCGCGCGATAGCAATGGTTGTGCACGAGGATCTTGCCCTGCATCGTCTCGACCAGCGTCTCGAGCTCCAGGTCGCGCTTCGGCGGCTTGGGCGGCGAGTCGTCCTCGGCCCCTTCCTTCTTCGAATCGAACTTCGCGAGCTTGGCGCGATACTCGTTCCACTGCTGCATGTGATCCTGGGCGTCGGCAAATGCCTGCCGGTAGCCGGCGACATTGCCCATGCGCGTCTTCGGCGCCTTGTCGCGCCCGCCGTAGACGCGCTTCGGATTCTCGCCGCAGGCCATCTTGAGGCCCTGCGGCGCGCCGGGAAATTTCATCGCCTGATAGGTCGTCGCGGGAACGTTCTTGAGCGTCACGCCGCGCCCGCCGATCAGGTTCGCGGAGCCCGGGAGTATCTGCAGCGAAGTCACGCCACCCTGCAAGGCGGCCTCGAATCCCGGATCCTGCGGCCATACGCCGTGCTCGGCCCAGACATTGGAGGTCACCGGATCGACCGACTCGTTGCCGTCGGAATGTGCGTTGACGCTCGGGCTCGGATACACGCCCAGATGCGAATGCACGTCGATCAGGCCCGGCGTGACCCAGCGGCCCTGCGCGTCGATCACCTGTGCGCCGTCCGGGGCGGTCATTCCCGGCCCGAGGGCCTTGATGCGCCCGTTCTCCAGCAGCACGTCGCCAGCGTCGATGCGCACGCCGGTGCCGGTCAGGATCGTCGCATTGCGGATCAGGGTCGGCGGTCCAGCCACGGGCTCATACGTGGAGGAGTACGGCGCGCGGGCAGGGACCGGCGTTTTCGTCGCTGCCGCCGCCGCCGGCACGGGCGTCGCGGCCTTCGGCGTCGCGCACGCGGCAACGACGGCGGTACAGGCCGCAGCAAGAAACGCAATCCACGGGCGACCGCGGCTGTAGGCAGGCACTGACACGACGACCGAGAGTAACTGCATCGGCCCGGGCCGACAAGCCGACGGCGACATGGGCGATAATCTGCGCGCCGCCTCAGGCGCCAGACGGGCCACGCCCAGCGAATGGAAAGCCAGCAAATCGTCTTTCTGCTGATCGTGTTCATCACGCTCGCGCTCTTCATCAGCGAGCGCGTGCGTATCGACGTGGCGGCGATGGTCACGCTGCTCGCGCTCGCCGCGACGGGAATCCTGACGCCAGCGCAGGCGCTCTCCGGATTCGCGAGCGAGCCGGCAATCATCGTCGCCTCGGTGTTCGTGATTTCGGCGGCGCTCAACGAGACTGGCGTGACCGAGCGCATCGGCCTCGGCATCGCGCGCGCGGCAGGCGCGAGGGAGTGGCGCGCGATCCTCGTCGTCATGCCCGCGGTGGCGGCACTTGCCGCATTCTCCCATCACCTGATGATCACGGCGATGATGCTGCCGATCCTGATGCGACTCGCGCGCGAGCAGAAGCTGTCGCCCTCGCGGCTGCTGATGCCGATGTCGCTGGCGGCCTCGCTCGGCACCACGCTCACGATCTTCAGCGCGCCGGCCTTCCTGCTCGCCAACCACCTGCTGCGGACCAGCGAGCAGCCGGCGCTCGGCATCTTCGGCATCACGCCGATCGGCGCGGCGCTGGTCGGACTCGCGATCATTTACATGTCGCTGGGCCGCTGGCTGTTGCCGCGGCGCATGGCGGGAGCCCACGAGGCGGATTACCTGCGGCTCGACCGCTACTACACGGAACTGATCGTCGAAGAGCACTCTCGCTGGATCGAGCGGCCGATCGCGGAATTCAACAAGCATTTCGCGGGGCGGCTGGATGTCGTCGAATGGCTGCGTGGCGGCGTGCGCCAGCGCAATGCGGGGCCGGAATCGCAGTTCGCTGCCGGGGACGTGCTGTTCGTGCGGGCCTCTCCGGACGAGATCGCCTCGGTCGAGAGCGAGCCCGGGCTCGCCCTGCATGCGGTCAGGAAATACGTGGACCGGTTCCAGGCGGAGAAGAAGAAGGAGGATGCGCACTCGCCCCAGCTGGTGCAGGTCGTGGTCGCGCCGCATTCGCCATTCGTCGGCGAGACCATCGGCGGCCTCGATTTCCGCAGGACCTTCGGCGTGCTGGTCGTCGGTCTGTGGCGGCGGGAGAGCTGGATCCGGGAAGAGGTCTCGCAGGTGAAGCTGAACGAGGGCGACCTGCTGGTACTGCGCGGGACGCCGGACAAGTTCGCCGAGCTCGCGGCCCATCACGGCTTCCTGATGATGGTGCCATTCTCCGCCAACCCGCGCCGCCGGCAGCGCGCCGGATGGGCCATGCTGATCGTCGCCGGCGTCGTCGCAGCGGCCGCATCGGGTCTGGTTCCGGCGCAGATGGCTTTCCTCGCCGGTGCCGTGGTGCTGGTCATCACCGGCTGCGTCAGCGTCGAGCACGCCTACCGCGAGATCGACGTGCGCATCTTCGTCATGATCGCGGGCGTCATCCCGCTCGGCCTCGCGATGGAGGAGACCGGGACAGCGGCATTCATGGCGACGAAACTGCAGCAGGTGACGTTGGAATGGCATCCGCTGGCGGTGCTGCTCGCGCTCTACTGGGCGGCGGCGCTCGTCACGCAGATCCTGTCCGATTCGGCGACCACCGTGCTGCTCGGCCCGATCTCGCTCGCACTCGCGCTGGCGCTCGGGCTACCGCCGCAGCCGTTCATCGTGTGCACGGCGCTCGGCGCGGTCACCGCCTTCCTGACGCCGATCGGCCATCACGGCAACCTGTTGATCCTCAACCCGGGCCGCTACACGTTCGGCGACTTCATCCGGGTCGGCGTGCCGCTCACGCTTGGCATCAGCATCGTGAGCGTCTGGATGGCGCAGTGGATCTGGCTCGAAGGGCCGCTGATCCCGGACTGGGAGTTCCTGACGCAGTTGCGGCGCTGATCGGGGATTCCGGCTAACGGCGCGCGGCCTGCCTCGCGGCCACGCCGTCGAGGAGTTCGTCCAGTTCTTCGCGGGGCAACCAGCGGCCGCGCAGCATCACCCCGTCGAGCCTGCGCACGTTGGCCAGGTCCTTCCGCGGATCGGCGGACAGGAGCAGCAGGTCGGCCTCGAGCCCCTCGCGCAGTCTGCCGAAGCGATTTTCCTGGCCGTAGAAGCGCGCGACATTGACCGTGCCGGTGGCGAGCGCATCCATCGGGCTCAGGCCGATTTCCCCGTAGAGCTCGAGCTCGGCGAGCGCGGAATCGCCGGGGATGTTGAAGACCTGCGGTGCATCGGAGGCGAGCAGGATCGGCACGCCGGCCTGGTGCAACTGCCGCAGCAGATCCCGGCGCAGCTCCACGAAGCGCTTCGCCTGCGGCGACGCCTGGTCGAACCGAGCACGCGCCTTCTTCCACGATTCGATCGTGCCCGCCGACAGGTAGCGGTAGGCAGGCCGCGCGCGCAATGCCGCGTCGGTCGGCGGTTGCGCCCATTGCTCGACCAGGATCTGCGTCGGCGCCATCCAGGTGCCGGCCCGCCGGGTGGCTGCGACCAGTTGCGGGACGCGCGACACGGCGACGCAATCCATGAGTCCGACGTCCATGAATCCGGTCGGTACCGAGCCGTCGAGACAACGTTCCTCGGCGAGGGCATGGATGTATCCGTCCAGGTGATCGATGGCGGATTGCCTGGATGCGAGCGCGCGCGCCAGTCCGACACCGGTCGAAACATGGCCGGAGAAGGGGATGTCCACTTCACGCGCGGTCTTCACGATCGCATCGAAGACCTCGCGCTTGAGGCCTGGATGCAGCTTGACGAAGTCGTAACCCGCGGTCTTCTGTTCGCGCACCATGCGCTCCGCAGTCGCGGCATCGGGCGCCGTGTCGCCGTTGATCGACGGGCCGGAGGTGAAGAGCCGCGGGCCGATCAGCTTGCCGCGCTCGATCCTGCCGCGCAGTTCGAGGTGCAGCGCTTGGCCGAGCGTGCCGCGGATGGTCGTCAGTCCGTGTGCGGCGTACGTCAACAGCACGTCTTCGGCATGGCCCGCGGGATCGGGCCCTGGGACGTGCGCGTGCATTTCAGCGAGGCCCGGCATCAGGAATCGACCCGTGGCGTCGACGACCGTGGCAGCGGCCGGCGCAGGCGCGCTGCCGGCGGGCACGATCCGCGTGATGCGTCCTTCCTCGACGAGCAGGTCGTGGTCTTCGAGCGCGCCGCGTCCGTCCATCGTGATGACGGTGGCGTTCCTGAACAGCACCGGCGGCGGGGCGGCCTGCACGGCGAGCGGCAGGAGCGCCAGCAGGATCGGCGGAACCCGGACCATGGCAAGATTCTCCTTGAATACTGCGCTTCAACTCATTGATTATCAATACCAGGTGCGCGCAAGCGCGCATCGCTGCCTTCGCCGAGATCTCGGCATGCCGGCAGTGGCATGATTATCACTCCCAGGGAGCTTTGGGAATGGATGACCAGACGAAGCTCGATGCGGCGCGGATCCAGGAGAGCCTGAAGAGCGCCGAATGGCTCTATCGTGCCATCGGGGAATCGATCGACTACGGCATGTGGGTGTGCGACGCGGCGGGTCGCAACCTGTATGCGAGCGAGTCGTTCCTGCGCCTCGTCGGCATGACACAGGAGCAGTGTTCTGGCGACGGCTGGGGCAAACTGCTGCACCCCGACGACGCCGGGAGCACGCTCGCTTCCTGGAAGGAATGCGTGCGCACCGGCGCCAACTGGGACATCGAGCACCGCTTCCTCGGCACGGACGGCCGCTATCACCCGGTGCTCGCACGGGGTTCGCCGGTGCGAGGCAGGGACGGCCGCATCGTCTGCTGGGCCGGCATCCATCTCGACATCAGCGGACTCAAGCGGGCCGAGGACGAATTGCTCCAGGCCGACCGCCGCAAGGACGAATTCCTCGCGACGCTCGCCCACGAGTTGCGCAATCCGCTCGCGCCGATCCGCAATGCGGCGCGCGCGATCCGGTTGAAAGCGGCGAACGACCCGCAGCTCCAACGAGCGCAGGAGATCATCGATCGCCAGATCGATCATCTGACGCGCCTCGTCGATGACCTGCTCGACATCTCGCGGATCACCCACGGCAAGATCGAGCTGCAACGCGAGCTGGTGCCGCTGCAGACCGTGGTCGAGTACGCGATCGAGGTGACACGGCCGCTGCTGGAAGCACGCCGGCACGAATTCAGCTTCGAGCCGCAGGATGAATCGGTCTGGGTGCTCGGCGATCCCGCCCGACTCTCGCAGAGCGTCGCGAACCTGCTCATGAATGCCGTGAAGTTCACCGAGCCTGGGGGCTCGGTGCAGGTCGGAATTCACCGCTCTCCCACGCACGCGGTGGTGCGGGTGCGTGACAGCGGCATCGGCATGCCGGAGGAGCTGCTGGATCGGGTATTCGACTTGTTCGCGCAGGGCGACAGCTCGCTCGATCGCACCCAAGGCGGGCTCGGTCTCGGCCTGTCGCTGGTCAAGCGCCTGGTCGAGTTGCACGGCGGCTCGGTCGATGCGCACAGCGACGGTCCCGGCAAGGGCAGCGAGTTCAACATTCGCGTGCCGATTGCGGAGCAGCCGGCCGCGGCGCGCGAGTCCAGCCCGGCGCCGCAAGGCGACACTCAGCCGCGCCGCGTGCTGGTGGTCGACGACAATCGCGACGCCGCGGAAAGCACCGCGGAGCTCCTGCGGCTCGAGAGCCACATCGTGCAGACCGCCTACAGCGGGGCCGCCGCCCTGGGCGTGGCGCGGGTCTTCAGGCCCGAGATCATCTTCCTCGACATCGGGCTTCCCGGCATGGACGGCTACGAGATCGCGCGCCGCCTGAGGCAGTTCCCCGAGACGGCCCAGGCGAGCCTGATCGCATTGACCGGTTACGGCCAGGCGAGCGATCGGGAGCGCACCCGCGCGGCCGGCTTCGACGGCCACGTCGTCAAGCCGGTCGATCCCGCGATGCTCGCGCCGCTCGTCGCCAGCCAGGGCCGGCGCGGCAACGGGGCGGAAATCTGAATCGATCCCGGAAGCTGCTCATCGCGATCGGCCTCTACGCCGTCGCGATGACGGCATGGCCCGCGATCGCCGCGGCGGACGCGCCGGTCCTCGAGTACCAGGTCAAGGCAGTCTTTCTGTTGCGGCTCGCCCAGTTCACCGAATGGCCGAGGAAACCGGCGCAGCAGCCGTCGGATCCCTTCGTCATGGGCGTGCTCGGCGAGGATCCGTTCGGATCGATGCTGGACCAGGCGGTGGCGGGCGAGCGCGTCGCGGGCAGGCCGGTCGTGGTGCGGCGCTTCTCCCGGGCGAATGGGCTGGCGACGAGCGACCTGCTGTTCGTGGCCGGTTCTCATCGAGCCGAGCTCGGCCGCGTGCTGCCGGCGCTGGCCGGCGCGCCGACGCTCACGGTGTCCGATGTCGAGGGCTTCGTCGGGCAGGGCGGTGCCGTCGAGTTGTTCCTCGATCGGGGTCGAGTCCGCTTTCGCATCGACCGCGAGGTGGCCGAAGCAGCGGGACTCAGCATGAGTTCGCAACTGCTGCGCGCCGCAGTCCTGGCCGGAGAAGACTGAGCCATGCAGATCAAGCCCATGGCACTCGACCGCAAGCTCATGCTCGCCATGCTGATCACGAGCGGCGTCGCGCTGCTGCTGGCCGCGGCCGCCTTCCTGACCTACGAGGTCTATAACTACCAGCGGCAGATTGCGCAGGCCGCCCGTGCGCTGGGCGGCGTCACGGCGACAAACATCGCCGGTGCGCTCGCCTTCCGCGATCCGGTCGATGCCCGCGAGATCCTGGGCGCACTGCGCGCGGAAAAGCAGGTGATCGCGGCGGGACTGTACGACGAAGCCGGCGAACTCTTCGCGGCCTACCCGGCGGACATTCCGGCCGCCGAACTGCCGGCTCGCCCCGGGGCCGAGGGCCACGATTTCGGCGGCAGGAGCCTCGAATACTTCACGGCCGTGCAGCGCAGGAACGCCCGGCTGGGGACTCTGTACCTGCGACTGGACACGACGCCGCTCTACTGGACCGTCGCGTTCTTCGCGACCATCACGCTCGTAGTGCTCGCACTCGCGCTGGCGGCGGCCCTGCTGCTCGCGCGCCGCCTGCAGCGGCGGATCTCGCAGCCGATCCTGGTGCTGAGCGAGACCGCCCGCGCCATTTCCGAGCGGCATGACTACGGCGTCAGGGCAGTCAGGGCGGAGCAGCCCGAGCTGCGCGTACTGACCGATGCCTTCAACCTGATGCTGATGCGGGTCGAGGAAACGCAAGCGCATCTCGCGGGCCAGCTCGGGCGGCTCGACCTGCTGCAGAGGACGACGCGCGCGATCGGCGAGCGCCAGGACCTGCCGAGCATCCTGCAGGTGATCGTCGGCCGCCTGGAGAGCGAGCTGCCGGTCGACCTGGCCTGCATTGCCCGCTACCTGCCCGGGGAGCGCGTGCTCGTCGTCGAGAGCATCGGGTCGCGGTCGGCCGCGCTTTCCGTCGATGCCGGCGTGCAGCTTCGCGAGAGGATCGGGCTCGACGAGAACGGCCTCGCGCGCTGCATCCAGGGCGAACTGCTGCACGAGCCGGAACTGGGAATGGTCCAGCAGACCTTCGCCCGGCGCTTCGCCCGCAGCGGGCTGGCGGCACTGGTCGCAGCACCGCTTGCGAGCGGGAACGTGGTTTGGGGAATCCTGATCGCGGCGCGCTCGCAACCGCATTCCTTCTCGGGCGCCGATGTCGAGTTCCTGCGCCTGCTCAGCGATCACGCGAGTCTCGCGGTGCGCCAGGCGCAGCTCACCGACGACCTGCGTCGCGCCTACGACGATCTGCGGCAAAGCCAGCTCACGATCGCGCAGCAGGAGCGGCTGCGCGCGCTCGGCCAGATGGCGAGCGGCATCGCACACGACATCAACAATGCCATCTCTCCGGTTTCACTCTATGTCGCGTCGCTGCTCGAGCGCGAGCCGACGCTGTCGACCCGCGCCCGCGGCCAGCTCGAGACCATCCAGCGCGCCATCGACGACGTGACCCGGACGGTGCAGCGCATGCGCGAGTTCTATCGCCGGCGCGACAAGCCCGCGGACGTCGGCTCGGTCGACCTGAACGCGCTCTGCCGCGAGGTCATCGACCTGACACGCGCGCGCGGGGCGAACGACGCCCAGGAAAGGGGTGCGCTGATCGAGATGCGTGCGGAGCTATCGCCGGAGCCCGTGTGGGTCCGCGGAGTGGACGGCGAAATCCGCGACGCGCTGGTCAACCTGATCTTCAACGCAGTGGACGCGATGCCGGAGGGCGGCGTGCTGACCATCCACGCCGCGGCAGCCCAGGCGATCGACCCGGGCCTTGCGAGCGTCGAGGTGGGCGACACCGGCGTCGGCATGGACGAGGCGACGCGGACCCGATGCATGGAGCCGTTCTTCACGACCAAGGGCGAACGCGGCACCGGCATGGGGCTCGCCATGGTGTACGGCATGGTCGAGCGGCATGCCGGCCAGATCGAGATCGAAACGGCCGTCGGCCGCGGCAGTGTCGTGCGCCTGCTGTTGCCGGCGTCGACTGCCGACGCCGCGTCACCCGTCGCGCCGAAGCCGCAGACGCCTGGCCGCCTGTTGCGACTGCTGGTGGTCGATGACGATCCGCTGCTGATCCAGTCGCTGCGGGATACGCTCGAACTCGAGGGGCACTCTGTGACGGTCGCGGACGGCGGACAGTCTGGCATCGATGCCTTCATGACGGCACAATCGAGGGGCGAGCAGCCGGATGTCGTGATCACCGATCTCGGCATGCCGCACCTCGACGGGCGCGCCGTTGCGGCGGCGGTGAAGGCGCTCGACGCACGGACGCCGGTCATCCTGTTGACCGGCTGGGGCGCGAGGCTGACGACCGACAGCGATATCCCGGTCGGGGTCGATCGCGTGCTGAGCAAGCCGCCGAGGCTGCCGGAGCTCCGGCAGGCACTCGCCGCAATCGCCGAGGAGGGGGGCAAGCCATCGTAAGCGTGCTGCTGGTAGCGGGCGAGGACAAGCAGCGCCTGCTGGCGGAAGGACTCGTCGAGGACTTCGACGTCGGGCGGGCTGGCGGCGTTGACGAGGCGCTCGAGATCCTCGCACGGAAAGACTACGACGCACTCCTGCTGCATCTCGATGCGGGCGAGACGAGCGCGCTCGAGCTGCTCGGCCAGTTGAAGCGCCGCGCCGCCGTGCGGATGCCCGCGGTGGTCGCAGTCGCGCGCGAGCCCGATATCCGCACCGTGATCGCCGTCGTGCGCGCGGGAGCTTTCGACTTTCTTGCCGAGGACTCGATCAAGCCGCGCGAGCTCTCGCACCTGCTGCGAAACGCCGCTTTCTCCGCGCAGTCCGCCGCGCGGCTCGGCGAGCGTCGCGCGCCGGCGTCGCAGGAAGTGATGGTGGTCGGATGCGGCGACGGCGTCGAGGCTCTCGTGCTGCTGCTCCAGTCCTCAGGTCACTCCGTCCGGCATGTCCCTCGCATGAACCAGGCCGGCGGGACCCGGCCGAGGCCCAGGGCGATCGTCGTGGACCTGGCCGCGGTCGGGGATGGAGAGGAGCTGTTGAAACTGCTGGCGTCCGGCTAGCAGGCGAGCCGATCAGTACTGTCAGGTGACGCGCGCGTACCAGTTGCGCTCGATCTCGTTTGCATGGACGGCAAATTCAGGGTGGGCCGGGTCCAGCAGGCTACGGCCGGTCAGCGCAGCTCGAAATTGCGGTTCACGCGCCAGATCAGGTTCGCGTCGGGCGCAACGTAGGCCGGCACGCTCTGCACCGGCAGCTCGTCCACGTAGCGCAGTCCGCCGTAGAGACTGATGTCGCGCCTCAGGTCCAGGTAGGCCTGCAGTCCGGCCTGGTGCTCCGGGCTGTTGCCCTGGTTGTTGCGCGCGGATTGGTCGAGACTGCCCGGGTGCGGGTCGACCTCGAGATCGAGCCAGGAATAGTGAAGCTGCACCCGCCACGCGCTGCTCGGCTGCCAGGTAACAGCGACGTTCGCGCCGCGTGCCATTGCATCCTTGCCGTTCACGAGAACGTTCGGAAGCAGGATGTAGGGTTCCACGAGTGCACATTCTCGCGCGCGACTTCCACGCCGGGGACGAGCCGCAAGGCCTCGGGGATGCTGCGCGCCCCGGAGCGGCGGATTTCATTACGGGTGATGACGTAAACGGCGGCAGGAGTTTCGAAGCGCGGCTCGGCGATGCGCGAAGCCGTCGAGACGTCGACGTCCATCAACTCCTCGAGACTGAGTCGCTTCAGCCGGACAACCCGAAGGCATCTTACTCGCGTGCCACGAACCGTCTATAGGCGCCGTCCGACACCCAGGACGCGCTCAGCACATTCAGGATCAGCCGGCCGGCCATGATGCAGGTCAGGCCGTTTGCGAAATCGAATGATGGCGCGATCTCGACGATGTCCATGCCGACGATGCGATTGCGCCGCGCGACGGTGCGCAGCAGCGGTGCGAGCTGACGGAAATAGATGCCGCCCGGCGTCGGCGCCATCACCGCCGGCATTTCGGTGGGATCGAGCCCGTCGGCGTCGATGGTGAGATAGACCGGACGGTCCGCGGGAATCGTCGCGAGCACCGGGTCCATGCCCTCGGCGTGAATCTGCTCGGCGCCGATCAGGTGGGAGCCGTAGGATCGGGCCGCCGCGACTTCGCGGCTGCGGGCACTGCCGATCGCGCGCAGTCCGATCTGGGTCATGCCGGAGACCGCCGGAATCCTGCTCGCCCATTGCAGCGGGCTGCTGTAACCGCGGCGCACGCCGCCGACTTCCTCGCTCCAGTCGAGATGGGCGTCGATGTGAAGGATGTGCACCGGCTCGCCGACGGCGTCGAGCGCGTCGACGACCGGGATCGTGACTCCGTGATCGCCGCCGAGGACGATCAGTTGCGTGCCCTGGCGCCAGAGATGGCGCACGCGGTCGGTGATTCCGGCGGCATAGTCGCCGTAGTCCTCGCCGTCCCAGCCGACATTGCCCAGGTCGATGTGCTGCGGCAGATTCGATGCGAGGTCGGTGCCGGTGTCGAAGTCCCAATGAGCAGGGCTGTAGCAGAAGCTCTGCGACTTCGCGCGGATCGCGTCGGGGGCGCGGGACTGGTCGTTGGGGAACGTGTCGTGCGCGTAGGGTTCGCTGTGCTGGATGCCGAGCACCGCAACGCCGGCAGTCCAGCCATGCGGTTCGGTGACTACCGGCCAGTCGAGGAACGGCCGGACCGGTTTGCTGGTCGCCTGAAGTCCCGTCATGTCATGCCTCCGCCGCCGCCACGGATGGCATCGCGCGGCCCGCATCGATGGTAAGCCAGAGGGCGGCAGCCGCAAGCGCCGTCGCGGCGCCGGTCGCGAATACCACGGTCCAGCTCTGTCCCGCGGACAAGGCGGCGATGATCGGCGTCGCCACGACACCGCCGAGGTTGCCGCCGGTATTCAACACGGCGGTCGCGGCCATCGTGTCCGAGGGCGCGAGCCGCATCGTCGCGCCCCAGAACGAGCCCTCCGTGATCTCGATGCAGGCGAATGCCAGGCAAAGCGCGGCGACTGCCCAGTATGAATTCGTCGCGGAGACGGTCAAGTAGAGAAACACGGCGGCAAGCGGCAAGGCGGTGAGCGGCACGGCGCGCATGCCGACGCGGTCGCCGTAGCGCGCGCGCAGTCCGTCGGCCAGTCTTCCGCCAGTCGCGGAGGCAACTCCCGCGACGATGAACGGCAGGGCCGCGAGCCAGCCGCTCTCGAGCACGGAGAGATTCCGCTCCTGCACCAGGTACAGGAAGCTCCAGAACATCACCAGGTAGAACACGTAGTTCATGATGAAGTACGCCAGCGTGAGCCGCAGGATCTGCGGGTCGCCGAGCACCCGGAGAATGCGCCGCGCCGTCAACGGCGAACGCGGGTCGCAGGGCGGGTTGGCGGCAAGCTCCGCGAGTTCGTCGGCCGTCACGGCCGGATGCTCGGCAGGGTGATCGCGCGCGAACACCTGCCAGAGCACCACCAGCAGCAATGAGGGCGCGGCCGAGATCACCAGCGCTGCCTGCCAGCCATGTGACTGCATGAGCCAGGCGACGAGCGGGGTCGTCGTGGCCGCGCCGAGCCAGATCGCGGTGATCCACGCGCCGGTTGCGGAGCTCCAGGATCGTACCGGGAACCAGAAGCGCAAAGCGCCGCAGCCGACCGGAACCAGCGCGGCTTGCGCGACACCGACCAGGGCGCGGGCGAACAGCAGGCTTGCGAATACGCCGCCGGCCGCCGCGAACACGGGCGCCGCTGCAGTCAGGATGGTCCCCAGCAGCGTGAGGATGCCGATCACCGTCAACACCCGGCGCGCGCCGAAAACCTGGCCGAGCAGGCCGCCCGGAAGCTGGAAAATCGAGTAGGTGATCAGGAAGGCGGTGAACAACCATCCCATCTGGACTTGCGTCAGGCCGAGCTCCGGCATCATGCGCTCGGCGGCAACCGATACGCCGATGCGCTGGACATAGCCCGTGAATGCGAATGCGAACAGCATCGCGAACACGAGTAAACGGACGCGGGAGCCGCGCATCGCCGAATGATAGCGGCCGCAGGGCGGCCGCGTGGCTGAAGTTACGCCGGCCGCCTCGATCGATACCAGTTCATCAATGGCGTGACCGAGACGCCGTGGACGACGATCGACACCGCGATGACCCACAGCGTGATGGAAACCAGTTGACTGGACAATTCCGGGCCGAGCCCGAGGCCGATGGCGAACACCAGGTAGTAGAGCGAACCAATGCCGCGGATGCCGAACCAGGCGATGAGCGCCATGTTTGACGGTGGCAAGCCGAGCCCCGCCAGGCCGAGCAGCACCGCTATCGGCCGTATCAGCAGCAACAGCACTGGCACGAACCAGAGATCCGCCAGGTCGAGGAGCTGCGGCGTGATCATGCAGCCGATGACGAGCACCAGCACGACTTCGAGGATGCGCTCAAGCTGCGCGTTGAAACCGAGCACGGACTCCGCAAGCCGCTCCGGCGCGGTGCGGGGATCCGTCATGCGCAATGCAAGGCCGGCGGCAAACACGGACAGAAAGCCATAGGTGTTCGCGAGCAGCGCTGCGCCATACGAGAGCGCAATCAGTCCGAGCGTCAGGAATTCCTCGCGGCCCAGCCCGGCCACGCGCCTGCGGCGCAGGAACAGCACCGTTCGCCCGACACCGACGCCGAGCAGGGCGCCGATCGCGAGGCCACCGCCGATCGCCCAGATCACGTCCATGGCGAGCCAGCGCCAGCCGGTATCGCCGAGTTCATGCAAGCCGAGCAGGCCCATGCCGAGCATGACGAACGGAAAAGCCGTTCCGTCGTTCAGTCCGGCCTCAGCCGTCAGGTTGAAGCGCAGTCGATCCTGATCCCTGGCGCTCTCGAGCTGAACGTCGGAGGCCAGCACCGGATCGGTCGGGGCAAGGACGGCTCCCAGCAGCACAGCTGCGCCCGTCGACATTCCAAGAATGAGCACGCCGACCAGGGCAATCATGCCGACGGTCAGCGACATGGAGACGAAAGCCAGGCGAACCGGCGCCTTCCAGTGCCCGCGCTGAAATGGCAGCCGAAGTTTGAGTCCCGCCGTGAAGAGCGAAACGATGATGACCAGCTCCGCCATCCATTCGAGCAGCTTGGTGTCAGCGAGCGGATCGATCGCCACGACGCCGAACCACAGCGGGCCGAGCGCCATGCCGGTCAGCAGGTAGAGCATGGTCGTGGTCAGCGGCCAGCGCTTGACCGCCGAGGCGGCCAGCGCAATCGCCACCAAAAGCGCACCGATGACGAAGTACCAGAGGTCCAGAGTCATGGCACGATGAAAAGCCGCGCGTTCCCGCGCGGCTTTTGCCTGAACCACCGCCGCCCGGGATTGACGGTCAGCGCCCGGCGGGGAACGATGGTCTCAATTCCCGCTCATGGCGTTCGTCAGTGACGCGGCGCCTCCCAGTAGCGCGGCGCCTTGTAATAGTCGTAGGCCTTGTCGCGGAAAGACTTGCCGTCGTTGCGCACCAGCTCGTCGATCGAACCGGCCGGCGCGGCCTGGAGCTGCTCCCTGGTGAAGTCCACGACGTAGCCGTCCTGACCCTTGTCGAAGCTCAGCGAGGACCAGGGAACGGGGTGGTACTTCTCGGAGATTCCGAGGAATCCGCCGAAGGATACGATCGCGAACATGATGTTGTTCGAGAGCTTGTCGAGCACGACGTCCTCGATTTCTCCGATCTTGTGGCCCGTGCGGTCCTTGATCGGCGTGCCGCTCACTTTCTTGGCGCGGATCGCGGATGTGTGACCGGTTGCAGTAGGCATGGTTTCCCCTCCATGGGTTTGTGTGTGAACTGCCCGAGCGTACTGCGCCCGGCAGCGCCGAATTGCCAGCCGATGACGCCACCGGCTGTGGGACTGACGCCGACAAGGCGCGGACGTTGCATGACCGGGTCGATGGTAGTAACTTAAGGCTCAGGGCCAGCCATGCGTTGGCCCATTTCATTTCCGGACCACGTTTCAGCTGGAGAACTCGCTGATGAGCCGGGCTTTCGTCAAGGAATCGGACGGCATGGAACTGCAGGAGCTGCCGGAGCTCCTCGTCAGTCCGCACCGCAATCTGGTGACGCCGACGGGCATGCGCCAGATCGAGGCGACCGTCGAGCGATTGCAGGCCAGCCTGTCCAGGGCCCGCGCGGCGGAGGAGAGGCAGGCGATCGCCCGCATCCAGCGCGATCTGCGCTACTGGACGGACCGGCTGCACACGGCCGAGGTCGTCGCCGCTGCCACCGCGATCGGCAAGGCGCGGTTCGGATCGACGGTCGCGCTGGAAAAACGGGCCGACGAGCGTGTCGAATACCAGATCGTCGGCGAGGACGAGGCGGAACCGGCGCAGGGCAGAATCTCCTACGTCTCGCCGATCGCAAAACTGCTGATCGGAAGGTCCGAGGGCGATATTGTTGCGCTTCCGGACGGAGAAGCGGAGATCCTGGAGATCCGCTAGTGGTGTCAGCGAGCCTCATCGGGCGAGGCAGGACTCCACGAGACTCTCGAATGCCGGTCCACCGCGAATCGGGTCCGCAACCGGCAAGCCGAGCGACTCGGACGCCGCCTGCATCGCCGCGCTGGCGACATCCGCCGACAGCGCGGAAGTATTGAAACTCAAGCCGCCGCAACAGATCGAGGGATTGGTGAGCGCACCCATCCGCCGATGAAGCCGGATGGCGGCATCGAGAGCCGGTACCGGATAGCCGGAATAGCCAAGCAGCTCCGTGCGTCCGGGCTCGTGGCAGAGGATGAAGACGTCGGGCTGGCTGCCGTGCAGCAGGCCGAGCGAAACACCCGCATAAGCGGGATGGAAGAGGGAGCCCTGGCCCTCGATGACATCCCAATGACCGGCCGGCGCATCCGGGCTCAGCACTTCCGCGGCCCCGGCGACGAAGTCGGAGACGACCGCGTCGATCGGTATGCCGCTCCCGGCGATCATGATCCCGGTCTGGCCGGTGGCGCGGAACTCCGCGTCGATGCCGCGATCCCGGAAGGCGCGCGCGATGGCGAGCGCCGTGTACTTCTTGCCGAGCGCGCAATCGGTGCCGACGGTCAACAAGCGTTTGCCGCTGCGCTTCCTGCCGGTGGCGACCGGTATGCCGGGCGGCGGCCGGCGCACGTCGATCAGTTGCCGGCCGTGTCGCTCCGCGGCCGATTGCAGCTCGCGCACATCACCCAGCGGCCGATGCATGCCTGAGACGATGTCGAGGCCCGCTTCCAGCGCCGAGACCAGGCTCGGGATCCATTCGGGCTTGAGCACTCCGCCGGTATTGGCGACGCCGATGACGAGCGAGCGCGCCCCCCGCAAGTGCGCCTCGCGCGGCGTGAGGCACGGCAGGCCGGTCGTAACCGTACCGCCGGCACAGGACCATTCGCCGACGCAGAGCTCCCGCGCCCAGTCGCGGAGCCCGAACGCCGTCTTGGCATATCCCGGCTCCGTCGCATCGCCGAGGAACAGGAGATACGGCGCCGGCAGCGCGATTACCGGCGAATCCGGACCACCGTCGTACGCGCTGCCGATCCGGACCACGGACAAGGCGGTCGCGTCCGCCGCTCAGAACCGGGCGCCGATGGACACGCCAATCGTTCGCGGACGGATCATGCTGAGTCCGATCGCGCCATTGGGCAATATGCCTTCGGCGATGATGCCGTTGATGCCGCGTTCGTCGCCCACGTTCTTGCCGAAGACTTCGAATGACCAGCGGCCAGTGTCGATTCCGGCCCGCACGTCGACGGTCGCGTAGCTTTCGGCCTCGCGGATGCTGCCGTCGGCGGCGCGATTGCTGAAATCGGCCGTGCGGTCGCCCGTATATGACAGCTGCCCGCCGACATAGGCGGTGGAATCGCCGAGCACGTTCCACTCGTAGTCGCCGCCCAAGCTGACACTCCATTCCGGGACGAATGGCAGCGGATCGCCATCCTGTCCACCGACCGCGGGATCCGTGTTCTGGGTCAAGTAGGCATCGCTATAGGAGGCGTTGAACGATCCACTCAGGCCGCCGCTCGAACGAGCTGTCGCCGAGAGCTCGAATCCCTTGCTGACTGCGGTTCCGCCGTTGGCGTTGAGGCCGACATTGTTGATGATGGTGAACAGCTGCACGTCCTCCCAATCGAGATAGTATGCGGCGACGTCCAAGCCGAAACGACCATCGTCCGTTGCGGCCTTGAGACCGACCTCGTAGTTGGTGAGCTCGTCCGAATCGTAGGACGTCGGCGTGCCCGGAGGAGAGCCCGGCGGCAGGACATTAGGGCCGCCCGGGCGGTATCCCGTTGCGACGCGCAAGTAGATCGACGCATTGTCGTTGAACTCAAATCGCGGAGACACCGAGTAGGTGAACGGGCTCTCGGACGAGCGCGCCTGGTCGAAAACGATCGGCGGGCCGCCGAACAGCAGTCCGCCCGCGACCTGCAAGGCATTCTGGTCGATTTCGCTCACGCGGCCGCCGGCGGACAGCCCGAAGCGGGAAGTGACATGCCAGGTCGCATTCGCGAACAAGGCGATTTCCTCGAGCTTCGATCGCAGCGACAGGTCCCCTATGACCGGGATTCCCATCGCTTCGGTCTCCGTTCCGGCTTCAACGGCGAAAATCCGCTGTGGGTCGATAGCGGAGTCTTCTTCGGTGTAGTACGCGCCGAGAAGCCATTCAAAAGCGTCGCTCGCGGGTGAAATCAGGCGCAGCTCCTGCGTGAACTTGTCAGTACTCGTGACCTGCTGCTGGATCGCGGAGAGCGGCGGCTGTGCAGTCGCCGGGTCGGCGAAGATCACGGTCAGGAACTGGGCGAGGCTGACGCCGGGCAGCAGCTCCAATGTCGCCAAGTCGTGCTGGAAGTCCTCCTCGAACGTGCCATAGCCCGTCACCGCCTGAAGTGCCGCGCCTCCGATCTTCCAGTCGATGGTCGCGCTGTACAGGCGATACTCGATATCGGTGAACTCCGGATGGTATCGCGATGCCACGAGGCCGCCGTACAGCGGGCGAAGCGTCGCCGAATCGGCGTCGAACACGTCCGCGTTGTCGCTCTCGATGTTCTGGAACAGGGCGGTCAGGTTGAGTGAAAAGCGGTCCGACGGCTGCAACAGGGCGGATACCCTGCCGCCGAAAGTCTCGAGACCGTTGAGATTTTCCTCGACGCGGGTGCCATCGACAATGTTGACTGCCGGATTCTGGAGCGCCGGGATCGCGTTGTTGCCGATAGAATCGATGAAGCCTTCGTCCTTGCGGAAGAATCCGCTCGCGCGAATCGCCGTAGTTTTGCTCATCGGCAAGTTCAGCACGCCTGCCGCGGAGTAGCCCATGTCGCCGCCCTCGACGTCTTCGATCGTCGCCTGGGCGCGTGTCTCAAATCCGGCAAGGGATGGCGGGTTGACCACGTACTTGATCACGCCGCCCAGCGAGCTGGCGCCGTACAGCGTGCCCTGCGGTCCGCGCAGCACTTCGACACGCTCGAGATCGAAGGTATCAATATCGCCCGAGAGGATGGCTCCGTTGGCAAGCCCGCTGCTCGACCCGAAAGGCACGTCGTCCACGTAGACGCCGACAGTCGAGGCGACCCCACCCGTGTTGATGCCGCGCAGCGTGATGCGCGTGTTACCGCGCGTGTTCGAGTTGATTGAGAGGCCGGGCACCAGGGCGATCAGATCCTAGAAGTTGTCAGCCTGCCCCCGCTCCAAGGCCTCTCCGGTCACGACCGAGATCGACATCGGGACTTCGGCGATCGCCTCGGCGCGCTTCTGCGCCGTCACCAGGACTTCCTCCAGCCGCGTGGAGCCTTGCTGGGCTCCAGTCGCCGCCGCGGCGAGTACCAGCGTCACCGAGCCCGCCAGGGTCAGCGCATTGCGACCGTGTTGCCTGTTCATGATCCATTCCCCTCTTTTGGTTTGGCTGGCGCCGGGACCCACACGCTGCCCAGGAGCCGCCGGAAATTGCCGCCGAGCACGGATTCGATGTTCAAGTCGCTGTAGCCCCGGCGGATCAACGCCTCGGTCAGGTCGAAAACCTTCTGCGGATGGTCGAAGCCGTCGGTGTCGAGCTTGTCGCGGAAGGCGTAGCTCGACTTGTACATGCCGAGCAGCTTCTTGCGCTGGTCCGCCGGCATGTCGTCGTAGCCGTTGAGGTCCGAGTCCGAGCCGATGCCGACGTGCTCGATGCCGCTGAGCTTCGCGACGTGGTCGATGTGATCGACGATGTGCTCGACCGTGGTCGGCTCGCGGCCGGAGACGAAGTTGCGCACGCCGGTGATGCCCATCACGCCGCCCCTGGCCGCGAGCTTCGAAATCGCCTCGTCGGTCTTGAGCCGCGGATGGTCGTTGAGCGCGCGGCAATTGGAGTGCGTGATGGCGATCGGGACGCGCGAGATCTCGATCGCATCCAGCGTGGTCCGGTCGCCGCAGTGGGAGACATCCACCAGCATGCCGGCCGCGTTCATGGCGGCGATGATCGAGGCGCCGAAGTCGCTGATCCCGCCGTCTACCCGGTCGGTGCCGCCGGTGCCGATGAAGTTCTGGCTGTTGTAGGTGAGTTGCGAGCAGCGCTGGCCGAGCTGGTGGAATTTCCTGACGTCCTCGGGCTTGCGGAAGTGCTCGGAATTCTGCAGGCCCATGATGATCGCGCACTTGCCGGCCGCCTTGGCGCGCTCGAGGTCCGTGGCCTGGTCCACGACCGAGAACAGGTCGGAATGGCGGGCGGCGAATCCCTGCCAGGCTGCGAGGAAGGCGAGGGTGTCCTCGACCACGTTCGCTCCGCCTTCGCCGATGGAGTGGTGAAAGCCGGTGATGCCGCTCGAGCGGAACTGCGCGACCTGCGCGGGAGACAGCGGATCGGCGAATGCTTCCGGCGTGAAGTCGATCTTCAGCGGCGCCAGCATGTCGATCACCAGCGAGCGCTCGACGAGCGCGACGGCGCGGGCGCTGTATTTCTGCGGGGTTCCCGCGATCGCCCGGAACGAACCGAAATTCAGCATCGGAAAGGCGAGCAATGCCGCGGCCGTGCCGGTGGCGGATCGCAGCAGATCGCGGCGCGTCGTCGGACCGGCCTCTTTCCGCGCCATTTTGCCCTTGAAGGGAGAAGAATCCCTATCAGGAGATATTAATCCTGATCAGAGAATTGTCAATCGTCGCTCAAGCGGCGCGGCCCCAGCCGTTGTCGGGATAGGAAACGCGGCCGATCGCAAAGCTCATGGCAGGCGTGCGATCGCGCGCGATGAAGATCGTGCCGTCGAGATCGGCGACGTCGCAGAGCTGGCCGAGGACGAAGGCGGGCGCCATGGCCAGGCTCGTGCCCACCATGTTGCCGACCATCACGCCGAGCCCGAGCCGGCGGGCTTCCGCGACCATGGCCAGCGCCTCGGTCAGGCCGCCGCACTTGTCGAGCTTGATGTTGACGATGTCGAAGCGGCCGACCAGCGGCTCGACTTCGGCGAGCCCTTGGACGCTCTCGTCCGCCGCGACCGGTATCGCGCAGCGAAATCCGTCGTGCTCCGCCTCGTGCCCGCGCGCGAACGGCTGCTCCAGGAGCTTCACCCGGCAGGCGACCAGCGCCGGCATCAGCGATTCGAGGCTGGCGGTGTCGAATCCCTGGTTGCCGTCCACGCCAAGCCACACGTCCGGGCGCGCCTTGCGAACCGCGCGCACGCGCTCCGCATCGAGCGGGGCATCGCCGGTGAGTTTCAGCTTGATCGACCGCGCCTGCGCGTAACGGACGGCCTTGGCAGCCATGGCGACGGGTTGGTCCGCGCCGACGGTGAATGTGGTCGTGAGTGGACGCGGCGACTCGAGCCCGGCGAGGCTCCATACCGGGCGCCCGGCCTGCCGCGCCTCGAGATCCCAGAGCGCGCAGTCGATCGCATTCCGGGCGCCGCCGGGCGGCAATATCCGGCGCAGGCCCTCGCGACCCACGCCGGCCTCGACCTCCGCACGCACCGATTCGATCGCGGCCGTCATGTGGGCCGCATCGTCACCGAGGTAGTAAACGCCGGCCGCCTCGCCTTCGCCCACCATGGCATCGCGCTCGAGGCGCACGACGACCACCGTCATGTCGGTGAAGGTGTAGCCCGAGATGACGAAAGGAGCGGTGAGCGGCAGGAACTCCTGCGAGACTGAAAGTTGCATCAATAGTCCACGCTCAGGCCGACCAGGTGGTAGGCGATCGCAAGCCAGACCAGCACCGCCGTCGCGAGCACCAGCACGACGCTCCAGAGCTTCGCGAGCCACTTGCGCCGGCTGGTCCAGACCACCCACAGGTGCCAGACGGCGAGTGCGAGACCCGCGAACAAGGCGATGGTGCCCAGGATGTGCAGCACCAGCAGCCAGGGATCGAGGCTCGGCGTCATCAGCTCGATGCTCTCGAGCATGGCCACGGACAGACCGGCCCAGGCACCGATCGCGAGCACGGTGGCCAGGGCGCCGATACGCACCCAGCGGTAGGCGCGTACCTCGCGGCCCGAGAATGGCAGCGGCTGGCGATAATGGCGTCGCACGAGAGCGGCGACCGGCCACAGTAGTACCGTCAGCAACAAGAGCCCCAGGCTCACGCCGCCGGCCGGCAGCAGCCAGGCGCCGGACTTCGCGGCCGGTGCGCGCTCGAAGAAGATGATCGGCGAGATGTCGTCGAAGCTGAAGCGTCTCACGCGTCCGTCGACGACTTCGGCTGCGATGCGCGCCTCACCGCCGACCTCGACCCAGACGAATGGCGAGATCTCGCGCCACTTCTGCGGCTGGTCATTGTATCCGCGCAACAGGGAAACGGTGATCGTGCCATCGGAATTGGCCCCGACCGAGATCGGCGTCGCGAGATTCAGGATGCTGACCAGGCTCGATTCCACGCGGCGCGAGAGGATGTAGTGGCCGCTGATCATCCGCGCGTGTTCCTCGGCCGTCACCTTGTCCAGCTCGCCATCCGGCACAGGGCCCGGGAAATAACGATCGGCGAATTCGCGATAGAAACCCTCGCGCAGCGGGCCGGCCGCGCCTTCCTTGCCGGTGCTGTTCATGGATATGTAGAGCCCGACACCCTCGTCGAGGAACAGGTGCAGGTTGCTGTGGAAGTACTGGGTGTCGCCGCCGTGCGATATCACGCGCCGGCCATTGACATTGGTCTCGTAGAAGCCGAGCACCATGCGATTGAGCGGTGGCAGGATCGTCAGTGGCGTGGCATGCATCTGCTTCGCGGTATCCGCCGAGAGGATGCGGTTCCCCCCGAACGCGCCCTGTTGCAGGTGGGCGATCATGAACCTGGCCATGTCGGCGCCGGTGGAAGCGAGCGCCCCGGCCGGCGACATGTTGATCAATTCGTACTCGCCCGGCCTGTCGTCGGAGCCCAGCGTGTAGCCCCTGGACATGCCGTCTTCCAGGGCCTCGGGCAGCGGCTGCCGGAATGTCGAGCGGCTCATGCCCAACGGCTCAAAGATGTTCTTCTCGAGGTACTCGGCGAATGGCACGTCGGAGGTCCGTTCGACGATATAGCCGGCGAGTCCCGTCCCGTAATTCGAATACGCGGGCATGGTGCCGGCGGGATAGATGCGTTCCGGAACCCAGCGCTTCAGGGACTCGTCCAGCGGCCGGATATTGTCGGTGTCGGAGCCGATCAGCTCCTTGATCGCCTCCTCGAATCCGGGCGTATGGGTCATCAGGTTCCGCATCGTCAGCGGCTTGCCGTCGGGTCCCGGCGGGATCTCGAAGTCGAGGTACTGGTTGACGTCGGTGTCGAGATCGATCTCGCCGCGCTCGACCTGCTGCATCACGGCCGTCCAGGTGAAGAGCTTCGACACTGAACCGGGCCGGAACAGCGTGCGCTCCGGGTCGACCGGCGCGCGTTCCTTGACGTCGGAATAGCCATAGCCTTTCTGCAGCAGGACCGCGCCGTCCTTGACGACGACCACGACCGCGCCCGCGATGTCGCCGCGCGCCAACGCGAATGGCATGAATCCGTCGAGCCAGGCCTCGAGATCCGCGCGCCCCAGCGCGCGCACGGCAGGAACGGCGGTCGTCGCCAGCGGTTCCGGCGCTGCCTCGTCGGCCACCGGGAGTAGCTGCGCGAGCACCGGCATGGAGAGCGTGGCCGCGACCAGCGCCGCCATCGGATGAACAGCAGGCATGCTCAGCACTCCGGTGGTTGTCCTGATAAGGTCATGGTAGTCCCAATCAGAGAATGACGTCAAAGGGCCCGCGCCGTAAACTCCGGTCTCATGAGCACGACGAAATCGCGCCAGCCGACGCTTGGAAGCCTGCTCCGCGGCCTGCGGCTGCGCAATCGCTGGACGCTGAAGGAAATGAGCGAACGCACGGGCATTCCGCTCTCGACGCTCGCCAAGGTCGAGCACGACCGCCTGACGCTGACCTACGACAAGCTGTTGCAGCTCAGCCAGCGGCTCAATTTGCGCATGTCGGATCTGTTCAGCGAGGCGGACGGTGCCGGCGACGCGCCGATTACGGCGCGCCGCTCGATCGGCCGGCTTTCGAACGCGATCCGGGTCAATACGCCGAACTACGAATACTTCTATATGTGTCCGGAGCTGCGGCGCAAGCGGATGGTGCCGACGGTCACGCGGATCCGGGCGCGCAGTGTCGAGGAATTCGGCGAGCTGGTCCATCACCCGGGCGAGGAATACATCTACGTACTGCAGGGGCCGGTCGAGATCCACACCGAGTTCTACGAGCCGATCGTCCTCCAGACCGGCGAGTCGATTTATATCGACAGCACCATGGGCCATGCCTACACGGCGCCGAAGGGCAGCGACGAGGCACTGGTGCTCGGTGTCTGCTCGAGCGCAGCCGAGGATCTGATGGAATCGCTGATGACCCTGCATGCCGACGACGCGCCGGCCGCGAAACTGCGCGCGCCCGCGGCGAAGCGCCTGTCCTCGAAGCGCTAGCGGCTACAGGGCCGGCCCGGCCTTCTCGCCCAGCATCCTGGCGCGCAGCATCGGCACCGGCGGGCCGCCGAATGACAGGAAGGTATCGTGGAATTCGCCCCAGGCCTCGCGACCGCCGCGGGTCGCGGTCCAGTCCTCGCGCAGCCTGCGGATCATCAGCTTGCCGAGCGTGTAATTGAGATAGCCCGGGTCATAGGTGCCGCGCGCGGCCTGCTGGCGCGCATTGCCCGGATCCTGGAATGCCTGTTCGCGGAACATCGTCTCGCAGTCCGCGACGCTCATGCTCTCGGTGTGCATGCCGATCGCGCAGATGTAGCGGACGTTCCGGTACAGGGCCTTGTTGATCTGCCCGACGCGGAACTCGGCCCGCCCTCCGGCGAGCCCGCCGGTGAGGCCGGCTTCCCACATCATCTCCTCCGCGTAGTGCGCCCAGCCCTCGGCGAAGGCATAACCGACGAACAGCTTGCCGATCAGGCTTTCCGTGCGGTTCGAATGCAGGAACTGCAGGAAATGGCCGGGCCAGACTTCGTGGACCGAGGTGGACATCAGGTCGGCGACGCCCGGCACGTAGGCGAGCTGCTCCTCCTCGGTCCAGGAGGGATCCGGCGGCGCGATGTAATACGTGGAGGGCATACCAACGTCGAATGGGCCGGCGGTCATGATGTAGGCGAAATTCGTGGCCTGGTACGGCGGCGCCTGGTCCACCTTGATCGGGTCGTCCGACGGAATCTTCGCGAGCTTGTTCTCGACCAGGAAGTCCTTGAGCACGTCGAGCTGCTTGCGCGCCTCCTCGACCGGGCTGCCGGCGGGGCGGTTCGCATTCATCTTGTCCATGCATCCCTGGCGGTCTTCCCTGGGTGCGAACTCCTTGCAGGCCTCGTCCAGGGAGCCCAGGTTCCGTTCCAGGTCCGCGCGCCCGACTTCCATGAGCCGGTCCAGCGGCACCTCCACGCCCTCGGTCCTCTGCAGCATCTCGCCGAAGAGCTCGGGACCGATCGCGTAGTCCTCGGTCGCCGTTGCACGCAGCGATTCCAGCCAGGCGGAAAGTTCTGCGAGCGCGGCCACCGCTTCCTGGTTGGCATCATCGAAGGATTTCTGCGCTCCGGGATCTTTCACCTCCGCGAACACTTTGGGTGCGTCGTCGCGCAGGAAGTCCGCCATTCCGCCGAATCTCGCCACGCCCTCGTCGATCCAGGTGCGCGGCATCGGCTTGCGGAGATTGCCGCGGATCTGCTGGAGCGCGCGCGGCAGGTTGGAAAGCCACTTGGTGAAGTCGCGCAGGCGCTCGTCGAGCGGCGCATAGGGCTTGGTCAGGTACGGATCCGGTGAAAGGAAGTCGAGGCTCCAGTCGAAATAGAAAGTCGGGTTGCGGTACGGCCACTCCGCGCGTTCCAGCCAGAACAGATTGCGGTCCACGACCGAGAGCAGGTAGTCGCGCTCGAAGCGTTGCCCTTCGGACAATCGCTCCTCGTCGAATGTCCGGGCCGTTGCGCCGACCGACTTGAGACGCTTGATCTCGGCATTGATGCCCTGCCGGCTCCAGTCCGGAAACCGGCCCGCGAACTCGCGCTTGCCGGCCGAAAACGCCATCAGCGGATGCGCCTGCATCCAGTCCTCGCCGAACTGCTCGACGAAGCTCGGCCAGTCCGTCTCCTTCCCCGACCACGGCACCTGATCCCGGCTGCAGGAACCGAGCGCGAAAGTCGTCAGGAGAATCGCGGTGATGGTCGCAGTGCGCATGGCTCGCCCCCGGGGTCATTCGATGCGCGACGGTAACAGCACTCGCCGCGAGCGTCGAGCGCGCGTCGTCGCAGGATTTCAGTCGATGGAGTCGACTCCAGCCGGTTGTTGCCGGCGGCTGCTCACGCGCCTACGATAATTGCTCGCATGAGCTATGCTGAATTGATCCTGAGAACCGTCGCCGTGCTGGTGCTGCTGGCGCTCGCGGGCGTCCTGCTCTCGTCCCGGCGAAAGGACCACACGCCCTGGCTCGGCGCCCTGACCGCGGCCGCGGTTGCGGCCTTCGTCTTCACCTCCGGCGTCGGCGCAGCGACCTGGCTCGGCGCCTGGAACTTGCCGTTGACCGCGCTCTGCGTCGCGAAGGCGGCGCTCTTCTGGCTCTTCGCCCGCGGCGTGTTTGCGGAAGAATTCCGCGTGCGCCCGGTACACCTCGCCGCGATCGGTGCGACGGTCGTCTACGGGAGCTGGCAGCAACTCGTCTTCATCCCACGCGCGACGCTGGACCTGGCAACTTCGTGGGAGCGCCTGGCGGCGGCGGGATTCGAGCTATGGGTTCTTGCACTGATCCTGCTGACGTTGGCCGAAGTGCATCGCGGATTGACGGCGGATCTGGTCGAGCGACGGCGGCGCCTGCGCATCCTGTTCGTCGCCGGCGTTTCCGCTTTCCTCGCGGCCGCCGTGCTCGTGCAGGCCTACAATCTGATGCTGGAGTCGAGTTCGCCGACGCTGCTGGTGATGGCCAACCTCGTGCTGATCACGACCGCCGGCGCCGCGGCGATCTGGAACCTCGTTCAGCTCCGGACCGCGAACTGGCTCGACCCGGGCCCGGTGGGGGCGAAGGCCGGGAAGCTCGCACCGCTGGAGCAGCGGATCCTCGCGTCGCTCAGCGGGGAACTCGACAAGCACCACGTTTATCGGGAAGAAGGCCTGACGATCGGAACGCTCGCGGACCGGCTCGGCACGCGCGAGCAGGTCTTGCGACGGGTGATCAATCGCGGCCTTGGTCACCGGAACTTCAATGACTTCCTGCACGTCTACCGGATCCGCGAGGCCTGCGAACGCCTGCGGCGGTCCGAGGACGCGCGCCTGCCCGTGCTCTCGATCGCGCTCGGCGTCGGCTACGGATCGATCGGCCCGTTCAACCGGGCCTTCAAGGCGCGGATCGGCATGACGCCGACCCGTTTCCGCCAGGGCGCGAGCGGTAGCCAGACCCCGGCCTGATGCCACGATTCGCCGCCGGCTGGCCGATTGCGAAATCGGCCAGCATTGCTGCGCGATCCGGCGAGACGTTTGCGCGGCCGCGCGCCACGATCCCTCCCATTTCCGGGAGCGACATCGTGCGCACAGAATCCAGAGTCATCGCCTGCCTGCTGTGGACCCTCGCCGTCGGCCCGCCGTCCAGTGCAGCCGCCGAATCGACCCTGAGCGGCGACCTGCCACGCCGCGAGAACCGGGTGCTCGAGGCGATTCCCGGGCTCGACAGCCATTTCGACCTGCTGCGCACCGCGGACGGTGCGCGGCTTCGCACCATCCTGACGCGGCCGGCGGGATCGACTGGCCGCCTGTCGGCCATCCTGTTCGTGCAATGGCTGTCCTGCGACAGCATCGAGCTGCCGGAGAAACAGCAGGACGGATGGAGCCGCATGTTGCGACGCCTCGCGCAGGAGTCCGGCATGGTCATGATGCGCACCGAGAAGGCCGGCGTCGGTGACAGCGAGGGCGGGGCCTGCGAGCGTCTCGACTACGAAACCGAGCTGTCGCATCACCGCGCGGCGCTCGCGGCCCTCCGTCGTTCCGAGCATGTCGATGCGGCGCGGATCGTCGTCTTCGGGGCCAGCATGGGCGGCAACATGGCGCCGCTCGTGGCGGCGGGCGAGCCGCTCGCGGGAGTCATGATCTGGGGCGGCGGCGCGCACAGCTGGTTCGAGCGCATGCTCGGATTCGAACGCCGCGCGAAGGAGTTGAGTGCGATTCCTGCTGCGGAACTCGACGCCTACATGCGCTCGCTGCAGCGGTTCCTGCTGGCCTACCTGCTCGAGCGCAAGGACCCGGCGACGATCGCGCGCGAACAACCGGCACTCGCCGGCATCTGGGGGCGGATCGTGGGCACCGGCGAGGGTTCGCACTATGGCCGCCCGCTGGCGTTTCACCAGCAGGCGGCACAGCAGGATTGGGCCGCGGCCTGGGAGCGCGTCGATGCGCCGGTACTCGCGCTATATGGCGAGTACGACTGGTTCGAGGACGTGGCCGCTCACCGGCTGGTGGCCGAGATCGCCAACCGGCGTGCGTCGGGGCGCGGGGAACTCGTGCAGATCGCCGGCACCGACCATCATTTCGAGCGATTCGCGGACGCCCGCGCGGCATTCCGCGGCGAAGGCGGCGTGGTCAATTCCGATGCGGCGGTCGACGTCATGCTGCGCTGGCTGCACGTGCAGGTTCTTCGCGGAGGCGGGTCCCCACCTTCACAATCGCCTTGATCACGGGGATCAGTTCCCGTCCGAGTTCCGACAGCGAGTATTCCACCGACGGCGGCGAGGAGGGGACGACGCACCGGAAGACGACGCCTTTCTGTTCGAGCGTCCGGAGCCGTGCCGTCAGCATTTTCGGCGAGATCCCGGGGATGTCCCGCTGCAGTTCGCCGAAGCGCCGCGCGTCGCCGGACAGCTTCCAGATCACGCTGGTGGTCCAGGCGCCGCCCAGCACTTGCATGCAGGCCGCCATCGGACATCCCGGCGGCGGCGGGGGTGCCTTGTTCCTGCGCAACTTCAGTCCCATCGAGTCTCTCCAGTCCGGTTACCGCGAGGATAGTCGGATTTGTCGCTAACTGGAAGCTAGATACTATGCAAAAGTAAGTGCGATCGGTAATCTGGCTCCGGTACCAACCAAGGAGATCGATGATGAAGCTCTACTACAGCCCCGGAACCTGCGCACTGTCGCCGCACATCGTCGCGACCGAGGCCGGGATCCCGCTCGAACTGGTCAAGGTCGACCTGAAGACCAAGACGATCGCGGAGGAGGGCGACTACTGGGTCGTCAATCCCAAAGGCTACGTCCCGACACTGGAACTCGACAACGGCGAGCGCCTGACCGAAGGGCCGGCGATCGTGCAGTTCCTGGCCGACCTGAAACCCGCCACCGGGCTCGCGCCCGCAAATGGCAGCTTCGCGCGCAACCGGCTGCAGGAGATGCTGAACTACATCACCTCCGAGATCCACAAGGTTTACAGCCCGTTGTTCAATCCGCAGGTCTCGGCCGAAGTGCGCGAGGAGCGCATTGCTTACCTCCGGAAGCGCTATGCGTTCATCGAAAAGCAGCTCGAAGGCCGACCGTTCCTGCTGGGCGACCATTTCACGGCCGCCGACGCCTATCTGTTCGTCGTCACGAACTGGGCGCGCGGCGTGAAACTGGACTTGAGCGAGTTCCCGAATCTGCTCGCCTTGCAGAAGCGCATCGCCGCAAGACCGGCCGTGCGCAGGGCCATGGTCGCCGAAGGGCTGCTCAAGGACGAGATCCAGGGCACGGCCAAGGTCGCCTGACTCGACCGGTGCGATCCGGGCTCGCCGCCGCGCTGGCCTGCTGCGCCTTGCTCTCGATGCAAGGCGCAGCGCCGGCAGCGACCGTACATGCGCTGGCCACGCAACGTTCGTCGTATGCCGATTTCGCCCGGCTTCCGGCGACCCGGCTCGCGGTACCGGGCGGCGGGATCGCGGTGGCTTTCGGTCCAGGCTCGCCCGGGCCGGATCGGGAGCGGGTGCTCGGCTGGGTGAAATCCTCCGCCGAAGCGGTTGCAGACTATTACGGAAAATTTCCCGCCGCGGAGACGCGGCTTCTCGTCCTGTCTCGGCCCGGCCGCGGCGTGAGCGGCGGCAGGACCTGGGCCCATCGCGGCTCGATGATCCGCATCCGGGTCGGGGAATCGACAAGCTTGCAGGATCTCGAGCGTGACTGGGTGCTGGTGCACGAGATGACGCATCTTGCGCTGCCGTCGCTGCCGGACGAGCACGAGTGGCTCGAAGAAGGCCTGGCGACCTATGTGGAATCGATCGCCCGCGCCCAGGCTGGCCAGCTCCGTGCGGAAACGGTCTGGGCGGGATTTGTCGATGGAATGCCCAAAGGTTTGCCGCAGGCCGGTGACCGCGGCCTCGACCACACGCCCACCTGGGGGCGCACCTATTGGGGCGGGGCGCTGTTCTGCCTGCTGGCGGACCTGGAGATCCGGCGTCGCACCGACAATCGGCGCGGCCTGCAGGATGCGCTGCGCGCCATCCTTGCCGAAGGCAACATGGAAACATCCTCTGCGCTCGTGCGCTTGCTCGCCATCGGCGATCACGCGACCGGCGTGCCGGTGCTTGCGGAGCTCTACGAGCGCATGAATGACCAGCCCGCGCCCGTCGATCTCGACGAAATATGGAAACGGCTCGGAGTCGAGCGGCAGGGCAGAACCGTTCGCCTTGTCGAGGACGCACCGGAGGCGGCAATTCGCCGCAGCATCACGGCTCCCTGAGCCTGCCGCTCAGGCGAGCAGGTTCAGGAACACGATGATGATCAACGCGTTGGTGAAGTCGATGAAGAAGGCGCCGACGATCGGCGCGACGAGAAATGCGCGTGGCGCCGGGCCATAACGCTCGACGATGGCGCGCATGACCGCCATCGCATTCGCGGTGGTGCCGAGCATGAAGCCGATGAATCCGCCGCTCATCACGGCCGACTCGTAGTTGCGGCCCATTGCGCCGAACACCGGTCCCGCCGCCACGAGTGCCGCAATGGTCACCTGGACCAGCAGGATCGCGATCAGCGGCAATGCCAGCCCCGAGAGTTCCCACAGCTTGAGCGTCATCAGCGCCATGACCAGGAACAGCGTCAGGGTGACGATGCCGAACGCGTTTATGAATCGGTGGGACAGGCCAAGCCAACCGGTGGCGTCATCCAGGTTGCGGATCGCAGCGGCGATGAGCATCGCGCCGATATAGGCGGGCAGGGTCAGGCCGAGTGCGTCGAATCCGCGGCTGACCCAGGAACCTGCCCACATCGCGACCAGGATTGCGACGAGATTCTTGATGACGGGCCAGGCGTTCTCGTCGTCATCCGCAGTTGCCGGCTGCGCTGCACCGGTGAACGCCGGCGCCTCCGATTCCGCCGGGGAGGTGCGGACATTTCGCGGCGTGTGCAGCTTCCTGCGCTCGATCAGCATCGTGCTGACGGGTCTGCCGACGATGCCGCCGGCGACGATGCCGCCGATCGCGATCGCGATCGCGACTGCGATCGACGCGGCGCCTGCCACGCCTGCCTGCTCGAACAAGGGTGCGAAGGCCAGGCCGGTGGCCGGTCCGCCGGTCAGGGTAACGGAGCCGGCGAGCACGCCAAACAGCGGATTCATGCCGAATGCGAGCGCGACGAGAATTCCGGCCAGGTTCTGCACGACCGCGAAGACGCTGGCGAAAACGAAAAAGCGGAGCACCTGCGGACCGCCGATGCGCAACAGCGAAAGACTTGCGCCGAAGCCGATGGTCGTAAAGAAGGCGATCATCATCGGGCTCTGCAACGTCGTGTCGAACGTGAACAGCGTAATGCTCTGGCCGCGCGCGAACAGGACTGCAAGGGCAACGAGCAGCCCGCCCAGCACGGGAGTCGGCAGGTTGTAACGCTCCAGGATCGGCAGCGCGCGTCGCAGGCCGTGACCACAGAGAAGCGCCAGGCCGGCGAAGGCCAGCGTCTGCACCAGGTCGAGCTCAAGCACCTGGGCACCGCGACTTTGTCGGCAGCATCTGATGAACCTTTCACGCGCGCTGGCGGCATAGGATAATTGGCTGCATGAAAAACCGCGACGTAATCTTTCACCTCGTCACGATGCTTGCACTGGCCTGGCCGGGCACCGCTGCGCTCGCCGACGAGCCGTCTCCGGCTTCAGCGGCCACGCCACCCGCCGCGTTCAAGCCGCGGTACGACAGCTTCGACTTCGTCAAGCGCGAAACAATGATCCCGATGCGGGACGGGGTGAAGCTCAAGACCTTCATCCTCGTGCCGAAAGGCGCGAAGGGCGCTCCGATCCTGCTGACCCGCACGCCGTACAACGCCTCGGCGCGCGTGTCCCGCTTCGTCAGCCCGCACCTGCGCGCTGTGGTCCCGCAGATGCTCGACACGGCAGTCGAGGCCGGCTACATCATCGTGTACCAGGACATTCGCGGAAAGTACGGCTCCGAGGGCGACTACGTCATGACGCAGCCGCTGCGCGGGCCGCTCAATGCGACCGGGACCGATCACGCGACCGATTGCTACGACACGATCGAGTGGCTGATCAGGAACGTGCCCGAGACGAATGGCCGCGTCGGCACCATCGGCGGGTCCTACGAGGGCTACACCGCGGTGATGTCGACCGTGAAGCCGCACCCGGCGCTCAAGGTTGCCGTGCCATTCGCGCCGATGATCGACGGCTGGCTGGGCGACGACTGGTTTCACAATGGCGCATTCCGGCAGGACGGCGCGCTGGAATATACGCTCGAGCAGCAGGCGACGCGCAAGGGCGACGAGAAATGGTGGGCCGGGATCTACGACACCTACGACCGCTACCTGCGTGCGGGCACTGCCGGTGCGATGGCGGATTCGCGCGGTCTCGGCCAGCTTTCGTTCTGGAAGGCGCTTTCGGAGCACACCGCCTATGACTCGTTCTGGCAGAACCAGGCGGTCGACAAGCTGCTCGCGAAGGAGCCGTTCACGGTGCCGATGATGATCGTCGCCGGGCTGTTCGACCAGGAAGACATCTACGGTGGACCCGCGCTGTACAAGGCGCTCGCGCCCAAGGATCCGGACGGCAGGCTGCTGCACCTCGTGCTCGGGCCGTGGAATCACGGGCAGGGCAGGAGCGAAGGCCGGGGCATCGGCGTCATCCAGTTCGAAGGCGACACCGCCGGCTGGTTCCGGCGCAATGTCATGCAGCCTTATCTCGATCATTACCTGAAAGACGGCCCGAAACCCGAGATCCCGCGCGTGCTCGCTTACGAGACCGGGGCGGACCGGTGGCAGCGCTATGACGACTGGCCGCGCTCCTGCGCCGCGGATTGTCCCCAGCCGGCGAGCAATCTCTATGTGCTGGCCGACGGCAAGCTCGGGTTCGAGCCCGCGAAACCTGCTCCTTCCGAGTACGACGAATACGTCTCGGACCCAGCGAAGCCTGTGCCGTATCGCCAGCGCCCGACGCTCGACTCCAACGCCGAGGCCAACACCTGGGGCGAGTGGCTGGTGGACGACCAGCGTCATGCGGCTTCAAGAACCGATGTGCTCGTCTATTCGAGCGAACCGCTGAAAGAGCCGCTCCGCCTCGCCGGCCAGCCGGTCGCGAAGCTATTCGCTTCGACCAGCGGCAACGATTCCGACTGGGTGGTCAAGATCATCGACGTCTGGCCCGACGAGGTCCCGGACAATCCCGGGCTCGGCGGCTATCAACAATTGCTGTCGGCGGACATCTTCCGCGGCCGCTACCGCGAGGACTTTGCGGTGGCGAAGCCATTGAGGCCCGGCGCGGTCCTCGAATACCGCATACCGCTCCCGCAGGTCAGCCACACTTTCCTGCCGGGTCACCGCATCATGGTGCAGGTGCAATCGAGCTGGTTCCCGCTCTATGACCGGAACCCGCAGTCGTTCGTGCCGAATATCATGTATGCACCGGCCGGGAGCTTCATCAAGGCGACGCAGCGAATCTGGCGGACACGGGAGTATCCGACGGCGATCGAGTTGCCGGTCCTGCGCTAGCCGGCAGTCTCCGCGCTGTGCCACCACTCGCGGAATACCCGGCATTGGCCGGCCGCCGCGAACGCGGCCGTCAGCACGCCCTCGATACGCACGCGCATTCCGCCCCGCCGCGCAGGCGGTGCCATGATCGGCTGTGGCAGAATTGCCGCATGTCACGATGCCGAATTCCCGCGTTGTTTGCCCTGACGCTCATCGTTGGGTCCGCGGGTGCCGATGCACCGGCAGCAGCGCCACCCCCACCCCCAGTCGGCTGTCCCGCCGGGGCAGTCGAGACCCAGGTCTATTCCCTCTCGCTCGGCGGGAATCGCGCCGGCTTCCAGACCGCCTGCCAGATGGCCTACGGCGTGCATGGTACATCTTCGCCTTCAACGACCGTGGCCGCGGGCCCTCGGTGCGCGCGCGCATCGAGCTCGGCGACGACGGCATCCCGCAGTCGCTGAGCGTCGACGGACATGACTATCTCAAGTCGCCGAACGGTTTTCGCTGAAAGATGGCAAGGCATCCTGGCAGAACAAGATCGAGACGGGTGAATCGCGGCTCGAGTCGCCGGCGTTCTACCTGAGCCAGTCCGGAGTGCCTTCCGAGACGGCGCTGCTGGCGCTGGCGCTGCGCCTGGCGGGCGACGCGACATTGCTGCTGCTGCCATCGGGCGAGGCGCAGCTTGCGCGGCTCGAGGACCGGACGGTGGCGGTGGGCGAAGAGTCGCGGCGCGTCACGCTGTACACGATTTCCGGGCTCGGCTTCCAGCCCGCGCCGGTCTGGCTCGACGAGCAGGGCGAGCTGTCGCCGAGCTGAATTCCTGGGTGCAGATCGTTCCCGAAGGCTGGGAATCGGTCACGGAGTCGCTGCGGAAAGCACAGGAAGAGCAGCTCGCCGCAGCGCGCCGCGCGCAGTCCGCGCGGCTCAGCCGCGTTCCGGAAGGGCCGCTCGTGATCGAGCATGCAAATTTGTTCGACTCCGAAGCGCGCCGCATGCGCCCGCGCACCACCGTGGTGATCGAAGGCAAGCTCATCCAGGCCGTCGGTGCGGATGGCAAAGTGCCGATCCCGGCCCGTTCCAGACCAACCGAGATGCTCGCGGACAGCGAACCGGAGGCGCGCAGGCTGGTCCAGGCGATCGCCGCCGCGGGCTTCCAGCTCGTGAAGATCTACAGCTCGGTGAAACCCGAGCTGGTGCCGGCGATCGTCGATGAGGCACGCAAGCAAGGGTTGCGCGTGGGCGGCCACATTCCCGCATTCATGACGGCGGAGCATGCTGCGGAGCTCGACCAGGGTTCTGCGAAGACGAAGGCCTTAATCGCGCTGCTGGTGCAGCGCAAAGTCACCGTGGATCCGACGCTGCAGATCTTCGAGAACCTGATTCTGGACCGGCCTGGAACGATGGCCCGCTCCTATGCGGACGTCGCGGATCGCCTGCCCGTGTCGGTGCGCCGCGACCTGATGGACGGTGGCTTGCCCGTGCCCGAAGGAATGGAAGCACGCTTTCAGGATTCGTTCCGTGCCATGCAGCGGATGCTGCTCGCGCTGCACGATGCCGGCGTGCCGATCGTCGCGGGCACGGACTCCGGCTATGGTTTTGCGCTGATCCACGAACTCGAGCTGTACGTGGCGGCCGGCATCCCCGCGGCCGAAGTGCTGCAGATGGCGACGCTCGGTGCCGCGCGCGCGACAGGGTTCGGCGAGCGCCTGGGCTCGATCGCGCCGCGCAAGCTCGCGGACATGATCCTCGTGGATGGCGATCCGAGCGTGGATCCCGGTGTGCTTCGCGAGCTGCGCATGGTCTTCAAGGACGGCGTGCCGCTCGATACGACGCCATAGAAAAAAGGGCCACCCGCCCGGGTGGCCCTTCGTCACGAGACGATGGTCTCAACTCGCGGGCAGTGGCTGGCCGGCGCAGGACACGCGCGGATTCCAGTCCGCGAAGCTGCCGTCAGGATTGTTTCTCCAGGCCCAGACATGGATCTCGTAGAACGCGGGTATGCCGTAGCGGTTGGGTGCGCCCACATAGTGCAGCAGGTGGCCGTCCAGCACCGGCACCTCATCCACCCAGTCCGACGCGAGCGTGATGATCTCGACGCCGACGAGACGCATGCGCCCGTCCGGTGACGGCTCGTAGATCAGCGCCTCAGGCGTCTCCGCGTCGACTTCCTTGGTCAGAAGATCCGTCTTGATCAGATGGACGCCCATCGCGCCGCGGTTGGGTCCGCTGACGCAGGGCCCGGCAGCATAGCCTTCCGCGATCGCGACATTGACGTCCCGGTACCGCGCAGTGGCCTTGCGGACCTTTTGCACCAGCGGCGACGGCATCTTCTGCGTTTCGTCGGCGCCGTGCTGGTGCCTCGCGTCATCGCCGGCGGCGGCATCGGCCGCGGCGTCCTGCGCGAACGCATTGGCAAAGAACAGCGAAGCGAGCAAGACAAGTAGGGCTTTCATCCTGGTCTCCTGGATTCGACAAGTGGTGGTACAGACCTTCGGTACGAACCACCTGGGGCGTGTCAGGAAGCCGGAAGCGATCGAACGCTATTCACCGGTCGAAGGGTCGATGATGGCTGTGACGCGCGAGATCCTGTTGGCGGGAAATCCGCCCAGTTCCGCGTGCCTCAGCACCAGTGACTCGTCGGCCGCGTGATAGATGCAGTAGATCTTGTCGGCGGTCACGTAGCTTTGGACCCATTGCACGCTGGGTCCCATGCTGCTGAGCACGCCACAGGACTTCTGCGAGATCTTCTTGAGTTCGGCGGGGCTCAGCTTGCCGGCGCCGGCAATATCCCGTTCGATCACGAATTTCGGCATGTCATCCTCCCCAAGCGATTGCATGACCGGGACGGATGTTGTTCCCGGTCGAGCGTTCGCGTCTTGAAAGCGTCCTGAAATTTTCCTGAAACGAAGCTCCCTGCCCACGCGGGGTCGGCAGGCTATAGTAATCATTAGCATGGACCGGATACGCGTCGGCGGTTTCGAGCTCTTTCCGGCCGAGCGACGCCTGTGCGCGGCCGGAAAGCCGGTCGAAATCGGCGCGCGCGCCTTCGACCTGCTGCTGGTCCTGGTCGAGAACGCCGGCCGGCTGGTCACCAAGGCGACTTTGATCGAACGGGTCTGGCCGAAGCTCGTCGTGGACGAGAACAACCTGCCGGCGCAGGTCGCGAGCCTGAGGCGCGTCCTCGGTGCCGGGGCCATACAAACCGTGCCCCGCTTCGGCTATCGGCTCGACCTGGAAGTGTCCCGGCCCGGCCAGGCGCAAGCTGTCGGGCGGGTGTCCGTGGCAGCGAGCGACCCGCCGCGGCTCAATGTTCCCTGCCGCGCATGGCCCGATCGGCTGGGCAGGCTGGTCGGTCGCGACGCGGACGTGGCAGCCGTGCGGCGGGCGCTGGATGAATCCTGCCTGGTCACGATCGTCGGTGCCGCCGGCGTGGGAAAGACCCGGCTTGCCCAGGAGATCCTCGCGCGCGAGTCGGAGCATCCGGGCCAGGCCGTTGCCTGGGTTTCGCTTGAACCGCTGGAGGGAGCGGAGCACTTGCCGTCGGCGATCGCGCTGGCGCTCGGCTTGACCCTCCCCGACGGCGCCGATCGCCACGCGGCGCTGCGACAGCAACTGGAGCACACGCCGTTGTTGCTGATACTGGACGGCGCTGAGCAATTGAGCGATGCGCTGGCGCCGCTGCTGACCGGGCTGGTTTCGCAGACGACCGCCGTTCGCGCACTGGTGACCAGCCAGGCGCCGCTCGGTGTCGCCGGCGAAACCCTGTATCGACTGGCTGAGCTGCCGGTCCGCGAGGCGGTCGAATTGTTCGTGCAGCGTGCTGCACAGCTCGACCGGCGGTTCGAGCTCGGCCCGGCGAATGAAACCATGGTCACGGAAATCTGTCGGCGGCTCGACGGCAATCCGCTCGCCCTCGAGCTCGCCGCCTCGCGCGTGCCCGCGCTCGGCCTTTCGGCGCTGCGCCAGCGGCTGGACGACCGATTCCGGCTGCTCAAGCAGGGCGGCAGGGGCGTCGATTCACGTCATGGGGTACTGCAGGCGGCTTTCGACTGGAGCCATGGCCTGCTCGACGAGACGGAAAAGCGCGTCTTCGACCGGCTCGGCGCTTTTGCCGGCAGCTTCTCGCTGAATGTCGCCGCGCGCGCGGTCGCCGACGGCAATATCCATCCGACCGACGCGATCGACCTGATCGGGCGCCTGGTCGATCGCTCGCTGGTCACCGTGCTGCCGACCGAGCCGCCGCGCTACAGCCTGCTCGAGACGGCGCGCTGCTACGCGCTCGAGCGGCTGAGATCATGCGGCGAACTCGCGGCGGCCCGCGCGCGCATGGCTGCCGCGATGCTGGAGCTCCTCGACCAGGCCTACGAAGAATACTGGTCGATCGACGAAGCGGTCTGGCTGAACCAGTACGAGGCCGATCTCGACAACGTCCGCGCGGCGCTCGACTGGTGCAGTCGCGAGGACCGCTCGCTGGCGATCGCGCTGTATGGCTCGGCCTGGCCGCTGTTCGTCGAGACCGACCTGCATGCCGAGGCAAGCGCGGCCCAGGTCGACGCGATCGGCCTGCTGGCGGATTCACTGCCGCGCGAGCGCATCGCGCGGTTCTGGGAGGCCGTGGCGACCTGCGACTCGTCGCGCCAATGCGATCGCGCCTGTCATGCCGCGGATCTCGCCGCCATGCTGCACGAAGCAACCGGCGATGTCCGGTCCCGCTATTACGCTTTGATGCAACGGGCGCTGAATGCACGCGACGACGACCCGCGTGGGCGCGCGGCATTCGACCAGGCGCGGCAGATCGAGGAACCGGCATGGCCTGCCCGGCTGCTCGCCCAGGGGGCGATGACCGAAGGCGCATTGCTGATGAACGCCGGCGAGTACGCCGATGCCCGCGTCGCTTACCGTCGCGCGCTGGGTTACGCGCTCGCGACCAGCGAGCGCCAGGCGCTGGCCGCGACGGTCCATATCGTCGAACTCGACATCGCGATCGGCGCTACCGCGGCCGCGTTGCAGCTCGGCCGCCCGCTGTCCTTGTCGCTGCGTCACTCCGGCCGCCGCGAAACCCTGTTCGAGCTTCTGGTGCTGACGTTCAGCGCGCTGCTGATCGCAGATGAACTCGGCGAGGCGCGGGATACCGCTGCGCAACTGCATCAGCTGGCGCTCGGTCTCGACGCGGGCAAGCTCTACACCGTGCTGGATGCGATGGCCTTCCTGGCCTGCCGGGACGGAAGCTTCGATGCCGCCGTGCGGATTGCCGGCTGCGCGGACACGGCGCATCTCGCGCACGGCCGCTTGCGGCGGCGTCCCGCGCAGGAACGCCTTCGGACGGCGACGAATGCCATCCTGGACGAAAGGCTGGGTGCGGGTTGGCGCAACCGGGCCCGCGACGGGAGCGACACCCTGGACGAGCAGGCTGCCTGTCGACTGGCTCTGAGGCTGGACTAGGCGATCGTGGGCAAGGCCGGCGCATACCTGTCCGCGGAGCAGCTTGCAAGCTACCGTCGCGAAGGCTTCCTGATGCTGCCGGACTTCGTCGACGCAGGCCGTCGCCTCGAGCTTCGCCAGAGAGCGACGGAACTCGCCCGGCAGCAGGTCCCGTCGCCGGAAAACGCCACGATCTTCACCGCCGATGGCAAGCCGCTGCATGCAGGCGACGAATATTTCCTGACCAGCGGCGAGGCCATTCGCTGCTTCTTCGAGAAGGACGCATTCGACGACGCGGGCCGGCTGCGCGCCGATGCGCACCTGTGCCTCAACAAACTCGGCCACGCGCTGCACGACCTCGACCCGGTATTCGACGCTTTCAGCCGCACGCCGCAACTGGCTGCGATCGCCGCCGACATCGGCATGCGCGAACCGCTGCTGCTGCAGTCGATGTACATCTTCAAGCAGGCGCGGATCGGCGGCGAGGTCACCTGCCACGCGGACCGTCGAGAATGGCTGCATGTGGGCGCTGCCCGGCGGACAAGCGGCGCGCGGCGCGCTGGTGCTGCTGGATGGCGCGCTACCGCACCGTTCCGGGCCGAATCTCGGCGACAGGCCGCGGCACGCGTATATCGTCCACGCCATCGACGGCGTCACCGACTATCTTCCCGACAACTGGCTGCAGCGCCCGACGCTGGCATTACGGGGATTCGGGCCGGATCAGCGGTCGTAGACCTCGAAGGAAGTGACCAGGCTCGCCGCGCTCGCTTGCCTGAGCGCCGCGCACAGGCGGATGCCCTCGAGGGCCTGCGCGAGCTCCCGTTCGTAGCCCGGCAATTCGGCGGCATGCGATTCGACGAAGGCCGCCCATTCGCCGGCGCGGGCATCGGAACAGAACGCATTGCCCATGGCCGGTACCGCCTGGGCGCGGAAAAACTCGGGTATCAGGCCGATGATCGCGGCGTCATTTTGCTTGAGCCAGGCAAAAGTCGGCTCGGTGGTGGCCGCGCGATTCATCTGCCGGAACAGGACGCCGAGCAACTCGGTGCGCTGAATTCGCCGGCGAGCGCGGCGGCCTGGAGCTTGCGTACCAGCACCGGATCCTCGACCCGCGACAGTGCCCCGATGGCGGCGGTGCGGAATGCCGGGTCGCTGGAGGCCAGGGTCTGTTTCAATAGGAGGTCGAAAAACGGGGCGCCGAGATCCTGCACCCCGACACTGAAGGCCGTTTCATACTCGTCGACCGGCGCGGCCGAAGGATCGGGATTGTCATTGAGACCGAGCACGGCGGCCGCCTGGTCCGCCAGCGGCTTGCGCAGCGCCTGGTCCTTGGCTATGACGATCAGGAAGCGTTGCAGCTCCTGGCGCAGCAGCACCGAGGCGGGATCCGCGCCGTCGCCGAGCCGCGCGAAGCGCGGCGCCATGATTTCCCGAAACGCCTGTTCCAGCGCCGGCAATTGCGCGGTGTCGACAATCCGGCTGATCTCTTCCAGATAGCCTGTCGTCGCGACGACCACGTCCCAGGCGTCGTGATTCGCGAGCGCTGCCATGCCGGAAACGTAGAATTCGCCCGATACGACCCCCGCGCGGAATGCGGCGTCAAGGCTGTCGGCGAAAGCCAGCGCCTCGGGGGGAGCGAGGCTCGCGCTGCCTGCGACCAGGCTGCGCCAGCCGTTGTCGTCCAGCGTGAACCGGTAGTAGCCGGCGCCGTCGGCATTCGGGTGGACCTCGGTCGGGCAGGACTTCGCCTCGAGTGGCAGCGACTGCTGTTGATTGGCGAACAGGACGCAGCGGCTCCTGCGCTCGCCATCCGCGGCGAAGGCGACGCAGAACGGAATGCGCCACACGCTTTCGCCAGGCTTGATCGACGAGCCGAGCGGCGCATAGCGTGCCTGGCTGAGGTCGAGCCGTGGGTTCTGCTCATCCTTGCAGTCGAGCTTGACGGACACCAGCGGCACGCCCGGCTGCTCGATGAAGGTCGCGAATGCTCCCTTGATCTCCGCCCGGTTGCTCGCCAGCGACACGGACTCGATGAAATCCTCGGCGGTGGCCGTGCCGTCCAGGTGCCGCTGCAGATGCAGCCGGACGCCCGCCTTGAAGGGTTCCACACCGACGTATCGCTCCAGCATGGACAGCACGCCGCCGCCCTTCTCGTAAGTGATGCCGTCGAATGCGCCCGCAATCTTGTCGTTGTGGTCGATCGGTTCGCGGATCTGGCGCGCCGAGGCCAGGGAATCGTTCGCCATCGCGGACAGCGCGTCTTTCTGCGTTGCCCGGTCGAATTCACCCTCGGGCCAGTGAATGCGCGCGGCCTTCTGCTCCATCCAGGACGCGAAAGCCTCGTTGAGCCAGATGTCGTTCCACCACTCGGGCGTGACCAGGTTCCCGAACCACATGTGGGCGAGTTCGTGCGCGTGAATGGTCGTATAGAGGCGCCGCTGGTCGAGCGCGGACTCGTCGTCCAGGTACATCAGGTATTCGTCGTAAGTGATCGCGCCCACGTTCTCCATCGCGCCGCCGAACCCCTCGGGCACGGCGATCAGGTCGAGCTTCTCGTACGGATAGCCAGTGCCGAAATACTCTTCGCGCACGGCCAGCAGCCCGGTCGTGTTCGCGAGTGCGTACTTCATGCTCGCGCTCTCGCCCCGAGCCGCGATCCCGCGCAGGGGGAGGGCACACTTGCGCACGGCGTTGGGTGGAACCGGCCCCGGATCGGCGATCTCCCAGGGCCCGACGGCGAATGCCAGCAGATAGGTCGGCAATGGCCGTGTCGTGGCGAATTCGTGCCGGACCCGGCCATCCGCGAGGTGCGTGCTCGACACCTCCGGCGTGGTCGTCACGACGATGTCCCCCTTGCGGGCGACGACAGCGAGCTTGAACGGTACTTTGAACGCCGGCTCGTCGAAGCCCGGGAAGACCTGCCGCGCGGCGATCGGCTGCATCTGGCTGACGGCATAGGTGGCCGCATCGCGCTCGACCTTGTAAAGCGCGTTGGCGGAGTCGTTGAAGGGCGCGCTGTAGGTGAAATTGAGTTTTGCCTGGCCGGCAGCCGCGCCGCGTGCCAGTGAGACCAGGGCGACGCCGGATTCATGGCGCTCCGCGTAGGTCGCGTCGATGCGGTTCGCACCCTCGTCGGTCAGGTAGATCTCGGTGACGTCGAAGTTCTTGCCGTGCAGCCAGATGGCATCGGTCGTCTCCCGGAGCGTGATGTCGATGACAACCTTGCCCTGGAATCGCTCCTGCGAGGGGTCGATCGCGAGTTCGATCTGGTACTGGACCGGCACGACGGCATTGCCGAGACGACCGGCGGGTGGCGTCAAGTCGGCGCCCGCCGAAGCGGCCAGGAGCGCCAGCGATAGCGCAGCGAGGCGTACCGCGGAACAACGCATCAGGGCCATTTTTCCTGAAGCAGCCGGTCCAGTGAAAAGCCGCCGGGCCCGTCGATGGCGAGCCACACGAACAGCGCGAGGAACAGGGTTTCCTCCAGTCCCAGCAGGGTCAGCAGCGAATCCACCTGCTCCCATTGCACCGTGGCGGTGGCCACGATCATGACCACCGCGAGGGCGCCTGCCGAGATGCGCGTGAACAGGCCGAGCAGCAGGAACACGCCGCCGAAGAATTCGACGCCTGCGACGAAGGGCCCGAGAACGGACGGCACGGGAATGCCCCAGCCGGCGAAGTTCTCGATCACCAGCGGCAGGTGCGTGAGCTTGCCCCAGCCGCTCCACAAGAACACCCAGCCGACTGCCAGGCGGGTAAACAGCGGCGCGAGCCAATAGAGGCGTTGCGCGACGTGCTGTGGCCAGTGAATCAGCGAATCCACAAGGACTTTCATGACGCCCCCTTTCTGCTTCGAGTTTGAACGTCGCCGGTCGATTGTAAGGCCGGCCGGCAGGAAGAACAGGACAACTGCCAGGGGCCGCGAAAGCGGCCCCGTCATTGGGGGCGGTCGCGGGACGCTATAACAATGATTCCAGGCTGGCGATCAAGCGGTCCACTTCCGGCTTCGCGGTGTAATGCACGAAGGAAGCGCGCACCACGCCGTCCTCGGTGTCGATGCCGAGCGCCTTGACCAGCCGGTAGGCATAGAAATTTCCGACACCGACGCCGAGTTTCTGCCGTGCAAGCCGGGTCGCAAGCTCCGACGAGCTCTGCTTCGTGGCGGTGAACGCGACGGTCGGCGCGCGCTCCGGTGCGCGCAGCCTGCCGATCAGGCGTGCCCGCGGATGCCCGGCAAGGAAATCGAGCAGTGGCTGCAGCAATGCCGTCTCGTGTTCGCGGAACAGCTTCCTGACGGCCTCGGCCCGCTCCTGCACGGACCGGCCCTGCAAGCCATGCACTTCCGCTACTGCATCCAGGTAATCCATCAGTCCATTGACCGCCGCGATCTGCGCGTGATCGGGCCCCGCGGGCGTGAACCGGGCTCCGGGCTTGCCGTCATTGAAGAAGTGACCCTGATTGGGCAGTTCGGCATTGATCGCGCGGCGCACGAACATCGCCCCGAGATGGGGGCCGTACACCTTGTAAAGCGAGAAAAAATAGAAGTCGGCTCCCAGCGCCTCGATGTCCGGCATGCCGTGCGGACAGAAAGACACGCCGTCCACCATGGCCAGGGCGCCGGCCACATGAATCATGTCCGTGAGTTCGCGTACCGGGTTGATGCTCGCAACCACGTTGGAGCAATGCGTGAATGCGACCATCCGGGTACGCGGGCCGAGCAGCTTTCCGAGGTCGGCCGGCCGCAATTCCGCGCTCTCCGGATCGACTTTCCATTCGCGCACGACGGCGCCGTCATCCTCGAGGCGGCTCCAGGCACCGACATTGGCCTCATGGTCCTGGTTGGTGACGATCACCTCGTCGCCGGGGCGCAGCCGCCGGCGCAGGGCCTGCGCGATGACATAGGTGTTCTGCGACGTCGATGGACCGAGGTGCAGCTCATCCGCGCCGACGTTCAGCCAGGCGGCCAGCCGGCTTTTCGCGGCGTCCATCTGCAAGCCGGCCGTGCTGGACGGCTGGAATGCGTAATAGGGCTGGACCTTGGTCTCGCGATAGAAGCGTTCCAGCCAGTCGATGGTCTGGCGGCAGGCGTAGGAGCCGCCCGCATTCTCGAAGTGCGAGAAGCCGGCGAGCGACGTCTCGCTGAAGGCGGGGAACTGCCGGCGCACGAAATCGAGGTTGAGAGCCATGACGGTCGGGAATATTACCCGACAACGTCCGCTCCCGGCCGGCGGTCGGCGTCCAGGCGGCGTGCGACTTGCTACAGCGAGTCGAGGAACTCCAGCAGCTGCGCCCGCTCGACCGCGGACAGCGACTTGAACGCCTCGGTCACCGGCGCGGCCTGTCCCGCATGGCGCTCGATCGCTTCCTCCTTGGTGGAAGAGAGCCCGTCATGCATCAGGCGGTTGCGGGTCCTGAGTGCCCACAGCGGAGCAGTGCGGATCTGCTTCGCGGTCGCGGCGAATTCCGGCTGGGGGAGGAATGGGATCCCGTCGCCGGTGCCGATGTCGTGCAGCAGGAAGTCGCTGTAGGGATGGATCACCTTGTTGCCGAGCGCCTTCGGCACTTTCATGGCGCCACCGTTGATCGCGGTGCCGGGCGGGGCGGTCGTGATGGAGGGGACGTGGCAAGCATCGCAGCCGATCTGCGCGAACAGCCGCTCGCCGGTCCTGACGTCCGCGGTGACTTTGCCGCGCGACGGAGCCTTGGTGGCTCGCATGAAATTCGCGAACGCGACGACGTCGATGCCGTCATCCTCCGGTTCATCCACGTAGTCGTAGCCGGAGCCATAGCCCACCCATTCGCCGCTCGACGCGTTCTCGTCGGGGAAGAGCGGGGTCGTGATGCCCATTTCATTCAGGTAGGCGTCCGCCGAAAAAGACTCCAGGCTGGCGTGCTGGCTCTTCCAGCCAAAACGGCCGATGCGCGCGACGCTTCCTGCCTCCAGCACTGGAACCGGCAAGGCGGTGCCGCGCAGGCTCGCGGGCTGTCCGTCGCGGATGGCGAGCAGGGTGCTGTTCGCGATCGCTTCCACGAAGCCGTTGCCGAGCGTGTTGGTGGAAATCCGGAATGTCCGGATGTCGTCCTCGAATTCGACTCGCTCGACGATGTCGGCGTGCGTTGCCCGGCTGTGGACCAGCGATCCGCCGAGCGACTCGAAGAATACGTTGCCGTCCATGCGGCCCGTGCGATGCTCCGCTATCTGGCTCGCGCCGCCGGTGACGACGTTCTGGTGGCATTCGCGACAGCTCTGGGCGTTGTAAGTGGGCCCCAGGCCGTCGGCGATGAACTCCGCTTCCTCGAAGATGAAGCGATTGTCGTTGAAGGACCGCAACGGCACGACGTTGTCGGCATGGAGCGTCTCGAAATCCGGTCCCTGCGGCGAGAATCCATTGGTCTGGTTGTCGAATCCGGTCGGCGCCTCGGTCACACCCGGCCTCGCTTGCCCGGTCGCGACGGCTTCGGACTCGAGCGTCGTCGTCTCGGCTTCCGGCGTGCCGATGCTGCGGAATCGCTCCATGCGGCCATCCGGAGCAGCCGGTGCCGCGGAACGCGTTTCGGCGAGAACCTGGGTGACGATCCACGGCAGTGACAGGACGACGGCCACGGCAGCGGCATTGACGATGGATGATCTGGGCTTGTCCATGATGCCTCCCTCCCTGGTTGACATGTGGTCGGATCGCGGCGACGACGGACACCACTCCCTGGGTCCACGAAGCTTGCAGCCTTTCGGTCAATTCGCGATGAGGGAAATATCCGCCCGATGGAAACGTGATGTCAAGCGCGAAGCACGTGGTCGACGATCGGCCCGACCCCGTCGCGGATCGGGTCGCAACAAGGCAGCGAGAGCCGCCCGGCCAGCGCGGCGAGCGCGCGCTTCGCCTCGCTTTCGCCCACGCGGGAAGTGTTCACGCAGACGCCGCCGAAGCGTGCCTGGGGATTGGTGAGGCGGGCGGCGGACAGGTATTCCTCGAAACAGGCCTCGTATTCCGGAATCGCGAAAGCGTCGTAGCCCTCGAGATGGCGGCGCCCGAGCTCGTGGCACAGCACCAGCACGTCCGGCTGGCTCCCATGCACGAGCCCGAGCGTGACGCCGGCGTAGGCCGGGTGGAACAGCGAGCCCTGGCCCTCGATGACGTCCCAGTGCCCCGGCGCCGCTGTCGGCGAAAGCCATTCCGCCGCACCGGAGACGAAATCGGACACCACGGAATCAACCGCGACACCGCGGCCTGAAATGAAAATGCCGGTCTGGCCGGTTGCGCGGAAATCCGCGTCGACGCCGCGCGCGCGCAATTCCCTCTCGATCGCGAGCGCCGAGTATTTCTTGCCGACCGCGCAATCGGTCCCGACGGTGAGGAGCCGCTTGCCGCTGCGCTTGATGCCGGTGCCGGGACGGAAGGACATGGGCGGCGGACGCACCTCGATCAACCGGCGCGCGCTGCGCTCCGCCGCGGCGGCGATCTCCGAAACACCTGCGAGCGGCTCGTGAAGGCCGGAAGCGACGTCGAGGCCTGCGTCGAGCGCGGCGACGATCGAAGGCACCCAGCCCGGCGCGATGAATCCCCCGTCATTGGCGACGCCGATGATCATGGTGCGGATGCCGCCGGCGGCAGCCTGCGCAGGCGACAGCTCGGGCAAGCCGAGATCGACCTGGCAGCCCGGGAGCGGCAATTGCCCGGCACAGAGCTCGCGGCGCCATTGCCAGATGCCCGCGGCCGTTTTCGCAGAACCGTCGTCGGGCACGTCCGCCAGGAACAGAAGGTAGGGGCCTTGAATGGCGGGTTCCAAACTAAGGCGTATGGTATTTTCACGCCCTCGCATGTCAATCGTCACCCGATTTCTGTCCACCGGTCTGCTGGCGCTGGCATCGCTCGCGGGCGCCGCCGCCGAGGCGGCGACGGATGTCGAGATCGCCCGGATCTTTGCGGACTACGACCGGTCGGGACAGCCCGGTTGCACGGTCGGCGTGATGCAGGGCGGAAAGCTTGCGCATGCAGCCGCATTCGGCGCCGCCGACCTCGAGCTCGGCAAGCCGCTCGACTCGCATTCGATTTTCAACCTGGCGTCGGTATCAAAACAGTTCACGGCATTCGCCCTGCTGCTGCAGCAACAGGGCAAGCTGTCGCTCGACGATCCGATCGTCAAGTACCTGCCCGAACTCGAGGCCAGCGCGCGGCATGTCACGCTCCGCCACCTGCTGCACCACACCGGCGGGCTCAGGGACTACATCGCGATGCTGGCGATGCGCGGCCGCAGCGGCAGCGACGGCTCCACGATCCAGGAGGCGCTGCTCGCGCTCGCCCGCCAGACCGGCGCGAATACAGCGCCCGGCACGGAGTTCGACTACAGCAACACCGGGTATTTCCTGCTCGGCGTCGTCGTGGCCCGCGTCAGCGGCCAGTCGCTCGCAGAGTTTTCACGGCAGCAGATCTTCGCGCCGCTCGGCATGAGCGAGACCCGCATCGTCGATCGCTATCCGGCGGCGATCCCGGCGCTTGCGCGTGGCTATTCGCCGAGCGGAAACTCCTTCGAGATCGACGAGACCGGCTGGGAGCAGGTCGGCGACGGCCAGGTGCATTCGAGCGTCCACGACCTCGCGCGCTGGGAGGAGAACTTCTACTCGGCGAAGCTTGGAGGCCGCGCCGTCATCGACCAGATGACGCAGACCGGCGTCCTGAACTCCGGCGAGCGGCTCGAGTACGCGGCCGGGCTCAACGTCGGGGAAACCCGCGGCCTGCCCTCGGTTCGTCACGGTGGGTCCTGGGTCGGCTATCGCTCGTACCTGCTGCGCTTTCCGCGGCAGCATTTCTCGGTCGCGGTGCTCTGCAATCGCAGCGACGCCGCCACTGGCCCGCTGGCCGAGTCGGTCGCCGAGGTGTTCCTGAAGGCGCAGATGAAGCCGGCCGCCGTGCCGCCGGATTCGCCGAAGGAGCTCGATTCGTTTGCCACCCGGGTCGAGATGGCGGCCATGCCGCCGGGCGCATACCGCAACGAGCGCGACGGCAGCTACGTGTTCCTGTCGAGCGGCGACACCGGCCCTCGACTGACCGCATTCGCGGAAGATCTGAAGCTCGAGCCCCTGGCCGGCGAGAGCGGCGTGTACCGGATCGCGGACGCGGAGAATTCATACGTCGCATTCGCGAAGACGCCCCAGCGCCAGCCGCAGGTCGTGACGGTCTCGGACGGCGAACGCAGCGATCATGTGCTGGTTCCCGCATGGCAGCCGGGAACGCTCGACCGCTATGCCGGCGCCTATTTCGGCGACGAGGCGAACGCCCGTTGCGTCCTCGTCGAGCGCGAAGCGACGCTGGTCGTCGAAACCTGCGCCGAGGGCGCCGCGCTCCGGCCGGGAATGCCGGGCGAGTTCGTGGCGGAGGACGGATCTTTCAGCCTGCGCTTTCCGGTGGACACGGCGCGGATCGACGGATTCATCTACGACACGCCGGGACTGCGGAACATGCGTTTCGAACGGGTCGCGACGCCGCTGGCGGGCACGGCGACGAAGATCGAAGTCGACTCGGCCGCGACGGTCGTCATCAACGCCTCGATCGTCGATGGCACGGGCGCCAAGGCGCGTAAGGGCGCAGTGCGTATCGCCGGCGACCGCATCGTCGCGGTCGGCGAGCTCCAGCCCGAAGCCGGGGAGCGCATCGTCGACGCCGCCGGGCTGACGCTGGCGCCGGGGTTCATCGACACGCACAGCCACCACGACGACGGGCTGTTCGAGGATCGCGAGGCGATTGCGGCCGTGAGCCAGGGCATCACGACCATCGTCGCCGGCCAGGACGGCTCGATGAGCTATCCGGTGAAGGAGCTGTTCGAACGCATGGAACAGACGCCGCCCGCGATCAATGTCGCGAGTTACGTGGGGCACGGCGACATCCGCGCTGCCGTGATGGGCGAAGACTTCCGGCGGCGTGCGACGGCGGAGGAAGTCGCCCGCATGCGCACGCTGCTGGCCGCAGGCATGGAGGCCGGCGCGCTCGGGCTGGCGACCGGCCTGGAGTACGACCCGGGCATCTACTCTGACACGACGGAAGTGCTCGAGCTCGCCCGCGAGGCGGCCCGCCATGGCGGCCGCTACATCAGCCATCTCCGCAGCGAGGACCGCCGTTTCTGGGCCGCAGTGGACGAGATCATCCGCATCGGGCGCGAGGCGAAGATTCCGGTGCAGATCTCGCACATGAAGCTCGCGATGGTGGACTGGTGGGGTCAGTCGCGCCGCCTGCTCGAGATGCTCGACCGCGCCCGCGACCAGGGCGTCGAAATCACGGGCGACATCTATCCCTACGAATACTGGCATTCGACACTGACAGTGCTGTTTCCGGAGCGCGACTTCACCAATCGGGCCACGGCCGAATTCGTGCTGAAGAGCATCTCGCCGCCGGACGGCCTGCTGATCTCGGAGTACACACCGGAGCCGGCGCTCGAAGGGCTGACGATCGAGCAGATCGCGAAGCAGAAGGGCATGGATGCGCCGGCGACTCTGATGGACCTGATCGCGCGCTCGCAGGTCGAAGGCGCGGAAGAGGGCGTGATCGGGACCAGCATGCGCCCCGATGACACCGCAGCGCTGATCGCCTGGCCGCATTCCAACATCTGCTCGGACGGCGCGCTCGAAGGTCGCCACCCGCGCGGCACCGGCGCCTTCACCAGGGTGCTGCGCCTGTATGTGCGCGAACAGAAGCTGCTGAGCCTCGAGGAAGCCATCCGCAAGATGAGCGGGCTCGCCGCCGCGCACATCGGCATCGCCGACCGCGGCCTCATCCGCCCGGGTGCTTATGCCGACCTCGTGCTGCTCGATCCCGCAACCGTCGCCGACCGCTCGACGACCTCGCATCCCGAGCTGCTGTCCACGGGCATCCGCAAGGTCTGGGTCAATGGCGTCGTCGTGTTCGATGGCGGCAAGGCGACCGGCGCATTTCCCGGCCAGGGACTCAGGCGGCAATGACGGTGGGTTCATGCTGTCTCGCCGCCTGCCTGCTGTTGTTGCCGGGTTCGCCGGCGATCGCCGCGGCGCCTGCCGCGCCGCGCCTGGTGACACTCGCAGATCACGAGGCGGTCAAGTCGCCTGAAAGCCCGGGCTTCTCGCGCGACGGCCGGTACATCGCCTACGTGCTCGACGACCAGGTCCACGTCGTGCCCGCCTCCGGCGGCGCGCCACGCGCCGTGACGACCGCGGGCTCGAACGCCTGGGATCCCTACTGGTCGAAGGACGGCAGCGCGCTCTATTTCCTGTCGGACCGCTCGGGTTCCAATCAGCTCTGGAAGCTGTCGCTCGCCGGCTTCGGCGAGGCAACGCAGGTCACGAGCTTCGAGCATGGCATCGATACGCTCGAGTTCTCGCCGGACGAATCGCAGCTCCTGCTGTCCTTCACGGCGAAGGATCTTGCGACGCCGGGCGACGATGCGGAAGAAGAGGACGAAGCCGAAGTCGACGACGAAGAATTCGTCACGGAGCGGCAGGCCGGCGGCGAGCATGGGGAGGGCGAGGAAGAGATCCCGGAGCCATTCGTGATCACGCGGCTGCAGTTCAAGGACGATGCGGGCGACGGATACCTGACCGGCGACCGGACGGAGCACCTGTATGCCTTCGATCTCGCCTCGAAAAAGCTCGCCCAGCTCACGTCGGGGGAATTCACGGAATCCCAGGCGGTCTGGTCGCCGGACGGCCGGCAGGTCGTCTTCGTCAGCAATCGCGAGCAGGATTCGGATGCCAGCTACCAGTCGGATCTCTGGCTGGTGGCATCCGGCAACACGGACCAGGGCAGGACACTCACGCGCCTGACCGAGGACGAGCGGGTCAAGAGCGACCCCGCCTGGAGCCCGGACGGGAAATCGATCGCATTCCTGGTCGCGGAAGACGGCGTGTACGCCAGTCCGCAACTGGCCGTGATGCCGGCAGCCGGCGGGGAAGCGCGGCTTTCTGCGACGGAACTCGACCGCTGGGTGACGGCTTTTCGCTATTCACGCGACGGCCAGTGGATCTATTTCACCTACGAGCACGAGGGCGGCTCGCGCCTCGCGCGGGTCCGGCCGAAGGACGGCAGGCTCGAGCAGATCGAAGAGGGCGAGCAATTGATCGGCGAGTTCGACCTCGCGGGCAATGGCGCGATTGCGGCCCGGGTCGAGACCGGAAACCGCGGCCCCGAACTCTACACGATCGCGAATGGAGCCCGGAGCCGCCTCACGAAGGCCAACGACGCATTCCTGGGCTCGGTCACCCTGGCCGGCAAGGAGTCTGTCTCGTTCAAGAGCGCGGACGGCACAGTGGTGCAGGCCTTCGTGACCAAGCCGCCGGGTTTCGTTCCTGGCCGGAAATATCCGACGGTCCTGCACATTCACGGCGGACCGGTCGGCCAGTTCGGCTGGGGCTATGACTTCAAGCCGCAGTACCTGGCGGCCAACGGCTATGTCGTGGTCGAGCCGAATCCGCGCGGCTCCACCGGCCGCGACCAGGCGTTCGTGCGCGCGATCTACCAGACTTGGGGCATCACCGATTACGACGACGTGATCGCCGCGATCGATCACGTGATCGCCGCAGGCTATGCCGATCCGGACCGGCTCGCCGTCACCGGCTACTCCTACGGCGGATATCTGACGAACGTGGTCATCACCCGCACCGACCGGTTCAAGGCGGCCGCTTCCGGCGCGGGCCACAGCTTCATCGCGGCCAACTATGGTCACGACATCTACCAGAAGTGGTACAACTGGGAACTCGGCCCGCCCTGGGACAACCGCGACAAGTACGACCGCTTGTCGCCGCTGCTGCAGGCCGGCCGGGTGAGCACGCCCACCCTGTTCCTCGGCGGCCGCGACGACTGGAACGTGCCGGTGCTGAATGCCGAGCTGTTCTACCAGTCGCTGCGCAAGCGCGGTGTCGACACCCAGCTCGTCGTCTATCCGGATGCCCATCACGGCGGCTGGCCGGCGGAGTATGAGAAGGATTACCTGCTGCGCGTCCGGCAATGGTTCGACAAGTATCTGAAATAGCGGCGAAGACGAGCATCGCCACGGCCCTCGAGTCGATGCAGGCCGGCGAGCCGCGGCGCGCAGAATCGATCTGCCGAGAGCATCTGGACAAGGACGCCGACTCGGTCGACCACCTGCGGCTCCTCGGGCGCGCCCTGATGATGCAGTCGCGGCTCCCCGAAGCCGAGCAGATCGTGCGGCGCGCGCTCGCGCTCCAACCGGATTTTCCGCCGCTGCACGAGGATCTGGGCAGTATCGCGGCGATGCAGCAGCGCTACGAGGAAGCCGTGATCAGCTTTAGGACCGCCCTGCGGCTCGACCCGGGGCTGAAGCTGGTGCAGAAGAAGCTGGGGCAGGCGCTCGCGGCGCTCGGACGCGGTGCCGAGGCGGACGCCGCCCTCGAAGCCTGGTTCGGGCAGGACGCAGGCCGGTCCGATGTCGCTGTCGCGCTCAATCACTTGCGTGCCGGACGCAAGGACGATGCCGTTTCGACCCTGCGCAAGGCGCTGCGGGAAAATCCCGACAACGTCGATGCGCTGCACACGCTCGCGCAGGCCTATTGGGGAAACGAGCAGCGTGTTTCAGACATCGAAGCACTGTTGCGCCGGGCCACCGAGCTCGCGCCGCGCCACGTCTCTGCCTGGCTTCTGCTGGGCATGCTGTTGCTCGACTGCGACCGGCCGGACGAATCGATCGCCTGCCACCGGCGGGTCGTTGAGATCGAGCCCGGCCATGCCGCGGCGTGGTCGGGACTGGGCGCCGGCTATGCCAAGGTCGGCAACATGGAACAAAGCGGCGCCGCCTATGCGCGATCGATCGAGTTGCAGCCGGGCAACCCGGGAATCCACATGAGCTATGCGCACACGCTCAAGTCTCTCGGACATCGGCCCGATGCTCTGCGAGAGTACCGGGCTGCCATCGCGCTGAAGCCGGACTTCGGCGAAGTGTACTGGAGCATGGCCAACCTCAAGGTGTTCCGATTCGAGCCGTCAGAAGTGACGGCCATGGAAGAACAGCTGCAGCGCCCGGACCTGAGCGAAAGCGCCGACGTCCATTTTCGCTTCGCGCTCGGCAAGGCCTACGAGGATCTGGGCGACTACGACCGCGCCTGGGAATTCTATCACAGCGGAAACCAGCGTCAGCGCCCGCTCGTATCCTACGATCCCGTCGGATTCGAGGCTCGGCATGCGGAAATCGCCGAAGTGTTCAGCCGCGAATTCTTGGAAGGGCATGCCGGCCAGGGTTTCGACTCGGATGCGCCGATCTTCATCGTCGGGCTGCCGCGCTCGGGCTCCACGCTGATCGAGCAGATCCTCGCGAGTCACAGCCGTGTGGAAGGCACGCTCGAGCTCGCGATACTCGGCGACATCGCGGTCTCAACCGGCCGCTACCGGCGCGAGCGCGGAGAATACCCGGATGCGGTGCGCGAGCTGCGTGCCCAGGACTTTCGAGCCTACGGCAAGCAGTACATCGACGAGACGCGGATCTACCGCACGACGGCCAAGGCACGCTTCACCGACAAGCTGCCGAATAATTTCTCCCATGTCGGCTTCGCGCACCTCATCCTGCCGAACGCGACGATCATCAATGCGCGGCGGCATCCGCTCGACAGCTGCCTCGGCAACTACAAGCAGCTCTTCGGCAAGGGCCAGAATTTCACCTATGACATGGAAGAGCTGGCGCTCTACTACCGGCAGTACCACGAAATCATGCGCCACTGGCACCAGGTACTTCCAGGCAAGGTGCTCGACGTGCATTACGAGGAAACGGTCGGGGATTTCGAGGCGCAGGTGCGGCGCATCCTGGCGCACTGCGGACTCGCGTTCGAGGAAAGTTGCCTGCGCTTCCACGAGACGGAGCGAGCGGTCCGGACGGCGAGCCCCGAACAGGTGCGCCAGCCGCTTTACACGCGCGCACTCGGTACCTGGCGGCGCTATGAGAAGCACCTCGGGCCGTGGCGGGAGGAACTCGCTGACATCATCGCGGAGTTGCCGGCGAGCGTCCGCGACGCCGGTGTCTAGGAATACGGCCAGAGCTCGAGGCCATGGATGGCATTGCGCATGTCGAGCGTCAGGTTGACCGAGAGAAGCTGCTCGTTGCGGGCAAGGTCGTAAACGGTGACGGTCGAAGGCGAGGAGCCGCCCGCCACCCGCGAGTCCGACAGCACTGCGAGCCCGCGCGCGAACCCTTGCCGGGCGAGGCCGCTCTGGTCCATGTCCCGGTTCAGCAGTGATTCAGCAGCGTAGGTCGGCACCTTCATCGCCCGATCCTCGCGGCAGTCGCCGCGCCCGGCATAGCGCAGGACATTGGCCTCGGTGTCGTTGAACAGCACGCCGCCGCGAAACGGTCGCGCGTTGTGCGTGCCCTGCGGCAATTCCACCGCCATCTTGACCTCGCGGCCGTTGAACAACAGCATGCCGCCGGTCCTGAGGCCGGTGAGGTACATGCCGCCGCGCGTGCAGTGCACGTTGTTGAGGTGAAGCTTGTTGAGCATGAGGGGCCCGTCGTCCTTGTGTGGGTCGAAAGCTCGGCCCTGAAAGCGGAACTGCTGCGTCACGACATGCATTGCCCAGGAGAACTCGCGCCTGTCGAGGTCGAATCCGAGGATCGAGTCGAATCCGGTGGACGCGAGGAAGAGCGTTCGCTCCCAGACGGCGATCTCGTGGCAATGCTTGAGGTATGGATTGCGCCAGGAGCCGATGCGGCGGAAATCCGGCGTGTAGGCGAAGAGCTCGTCGCTCGCGGCGACGTAGACCACCTCACCGTCGAAGGCGATGCCGCGCAGACCCCGGTCCCAGCCCCGGCCCTGCCAGTCGATATTCGCGGTGTTCCAGTCGACGGTCTGCCGGATCTCGCGCGCGTCGAGATCGATCAGGTAGACGCCGCCGTGGCTTTCGCCCTGGTGGCTGCCGCGCACCACCGAGGTCGTGACGAGCTTCAATGATCAGGCGCGCTTCAGGCTGCCTCCGTCACCATTTCTTGGTGAACGCGAGGGCATAGCTACGCGGCCGCTGCAGACTGCGCACGTAACGCCAGCGCGGGTCGCCAAAGAGCGCGCCTCGATCGGTACCGCTCAGCCAGTTGAAACTCGCGTCGTCGAAGACGTTGCGGACGACGAGCGACGTATCCCAGCCATTCTCGCTGGTGAAGCCCACCTGGAACGTGCCCGACTTCCACTCCGGCATCCGGAACTCCAGGGCCGCTTCCCGGATCGCCGGGTCGTCGCTGTGGAAGTCCTCGATGTCCGACAGGCTGTCCCACATCTCGCCGTAGAAAGAATAGGAGAACCGCGTCCAGAAATCGCCCTGCATCGGCAGGAAATCGGGGAAGGTATATTCGACCGCTGCCCAGTACTTCTCCTTCGCCGAGACCGGTAACGTCCATCCTTCCGCGATGTAGACTTCGTCCGAGTTCGGCACGAGCGTGTCCTCGGTGAACTCGGGGCTCGCCAGGAAGGCGCTCCAGTCGAAGTTGAGACGGTCGGTCGCATACCACGTGCCGTTGAGCTCGACGCCTTGCTGTCTCGCCTTGCCGCCGTTGATGTTGCCCTCGATCCAGAACGCGCCGCCCTCGGAGGTGCTGGTGCTGCTGAAATGGACCTGGATGTCGTCCCACTCCATGTAGAACGCCGAAAGGTTGAGCTGCAGCCGGTTGTCGAGCCACTGGCTCTTGATTCCTGTCTCGTAGTTGGCGAGTCGGTCCGGCCCGTACGTGAGCGGCACCTCGCCCGTCTCGGCGGCGCGCTGCGAATTCTGCCCGCCGAGACGGAAGCCCTCACTGTAGAGCGCGTACACCATCACGTCGGGGTTGAACTGGTACTTGGTCGCGAATTTGAAGGTGGTGTCGCTGTCCCTGCCTTTGCTGAGGAGCCCGTCGGCATCGGGATCGCTGTTCGCCGGCAGGCCGAACGGCACGTTGTACTTGTCGAACAGCTCGCGATCGAACTCGAACCAGCGCGCCCCGCCGGTGATCGACCACTTGTCGGTCAGGTTGTAAGTCGCCTCGCCGAAGAAGGCGAGCTGCTGCACTTCGTTGCGGTACTTGTTGTAGTAGTAGATGTCGGACGGGGCCAAGGGGCAGGCGGCGAGGTTCGGGTCGGCGATGTCCTCGCAGGACCTGCGGTTGGCTTCGGCCCACGCGACCGTGCCCTGGAAGTTTCCGTTCGTCAGCCGGTCCCCGAATTCCCACCAGTCGTACACGTCCTCGGAGAAGGCGCCGACCATCCAGCTCAGCTTGCTCTCGGCCTTGGACGCGAGCCGGGCCTCGTAGGCCCAGCGGCTCTGCTCCTGATAATTGAACGTCACCGCGTGGAGCATGCCCGTATCGTAAAGCGCGTAATACGTCCCGAAACGGACCGTGCGCCACTGCGAGTAGTTGGTGTCGTCGAACTCGTAGTCGATTCTTCGGTCGAAGTAACTGCCGGTCAGCGAGAGTTCCGCAAAGCCGAGGTCGCCCTTCAGCGTCGCCGACGTCGTGTACCACTCGTCGTCGCGCCAGTCGTCGAAGAAGCGCGTGACCTTGTTGTCGCCGAGAAAGGGGTCGGTCTCCCAGGTACCCATCGTGTCACTGCGCTGGTAGATTCCGGTCGTCAGGAGACTCCAGTTCTCGTTGATCGACCACAGTCCCGCGAGGCGGCCACCGGTCTGACGATAGGCGTTCTGGTTCTCCTCGGCGAATTCGGCATTCGTCGCGTCGCCCATCAGCGTCGGGCCGAGGACGTTGTCGACGTAGCCGCCTTCCTCCGACTGGAACCCGACCGCGCGCATCGCGAAGTTTTCGGACACCGGGATGTTGACCCAGCCGCTGACGTCGTAGCTCTCGTCGCCGCCCTTGGTCGTGCCGACTTCGGCCGCGACCTCGCTCGAGAAGCCGCTGATGTCCGGCTTGTTGGTGACGTAGGCGACGGTTCCCGCCTGCGCGCTCGATCCGAACAGCGTGCCCTGCGGGCCGGGCAGCACTTCGACGCGCTCGATATCGACGAGGCGCACGTCCGCCTGCTGCGTGATGGACGTCATCGGCTGCTCGTCGAGATAGATCGAGACCTGGCTGTCGATCCGGTACTCGGCGGAGCCGGTCGCGATGCCGCGGATGATGATGCTGTTCTGGCCGGGCCAGCTGCTGACGAAGTTGACGGAGGGCAGGGCGCCGGCGAGGTCGTAGAAGTTCGTCAGCGCCTGCTTTTCGATGAACTCCGTGGAGAGCGCGGTAACGCTTTGTGGGACTTCCTGCATGTTCTGCTGCCGGCGAGTCGCGGTCACGATGACCGGTTCGAGTCGGGCTCGATCCGCGTCCGATAGTTCCTGCTGCGCCTGGGCATTTGCCTGCGAAGCCGGGTACAGCACGGCGAAAACCGCTGCCGCCAACGGAGTCATGCGACGGTCGATCATGGATTCTCCCTCGATACCCGCCACGTCACCCTGACAAGGCGATGTAACACATCGAGCGTATAATAGGAATTGCCGCTTTGCCAGCGGCGGTCAGTAGACAGCGCCTCTGGATGAATGCAGGAGACCCGACTCGGCGCTCAGCCGGTACTGCAATCCACGCGATCCCTTCCAGCTCGCGAGGTCGAAGCGGCCACCTGGGCCAATCCGGTAGACCTCGACGTCGCGCAAAATCAGCGGTTGGCCCGGTTCGCAGCGCTCCGGCGCCTGCGTCGGGCGCAGGAAGTAGACATAGGGTGTCGGGTGATCCGCGGTCGCGAAGACTTCAGCGCTGCCGTCGACCGGATCGATGTGCAGGGCCGTCTCGCGGTCGGCTGCGATCGCCCGCGGATTGGCAGCCCAGCCATCCTGGATCAGCCGGGCGAGCAGGGTCACCGTTCGCCCGATGCGGTCGCGCTCCTGGAGATGCTGGTCGGTCAGCACGCCTTGAAGATGCGGCAGCGACAGGAAATCCCGTTCCAGAGTCACGTCGCGGGCGAAGGGATTGGCGAGGGCGACTTCGCTCGTCAGGCTCTCCGGGCTCAGCGCGGCATAGACGAACTCGCCGAGTATCGCCATGCCGGCACTGGTGCCTCCGACCGGCGCCGGTTTCGCCGCCACGGCGTTGATCGCATCCTCGACCGGCGTGCCTTTCCAGTAACGCACGTAGTCCGACTGGTCACCGCCGGCGATGAACAGCGCCTCGGCATTGCGGATCGTCTCGATGACGAAGGGATCCGAGGCAGGGCTGCGGTCGCTGAAGACGATGGTCTCGACCGAATCACAACCGCACAGACGGTAGATGTATTCGTTGTACTCGTCCTTGCCCGAGGCGCGCAGCACGACGAAATCTCCGCCGCCACCGCGCGCCCCCATGCGGACGTAATTCTGGTCGACGTCGTCGCCGCCGCCCTGCAGGACCCAGAGACCGCTGGTCGCGGGCGACACGTCGGCCGGATTGCCGGTCAGGAAGTGGCGATAGCTGCCGGCTGACTCGTCCGCCGCGGCCGGGAACGCCAGGCCGGCGGCTGCGGCCAGGACGGCAAATCGCGCGATCACGGCGTCAATCGGGCGCCATGCCCTTCGCGCGCAGCTCCGCGATCGCCTCGTCGGATTTCTCCAGGTGCCCCAGGCCCATGCCGCGCAGCACGTGCTCGGCCTTGGCGAACTGGATGTTCGTATAGGTCGTGAACTCGACCCGGTTGCCCCAGGGGTCGAGGAAATCCAGGAAGCGGCTGTCGATCAGCTCGACGCCCATGGCTTCGAGCGTGCGCCGGGCCAGCGGCTTGTCGTCAACGGCGATGCCGAAGTGGCGCATCTGGTCGGGCCTGCGGTCGGCATGGCGGATGAAGTTGATGAACTGGTCGCCGAAATAGACGATGGCCATGTCCTCGTCCTGTTCTTCCACCCGGAATTCGAGCAGGCGGCCGTAGAACTCGAGCGCGTCGCCGATGTCGCCGACTTCGATCGCGACGTGGTTGATGCCGACCGCACGCGCCTTGCCGGATGGCGACTGCTTCACGACTGAGACATTGGCGCGAAATCCAGACCCAGGTCAAGCGCTGGCGCGGAGTGGGTCAGCCATCCGAGCGAGATGGAGTCGACACCGGCGGCGGCGATCTCGCGGACATTCGCCGGCGTGACGCCGCCGGATGCTTCCGTCAGGCAGCGGCCGCCGACGATACCGACCGCCTCGCGGAGGCGCTCCGGCGTGAAATTGTCGAGCAGCACGGCCTGAACGTGGCAGCGGAGCGCTTCCTCGAGCTGGGCGAGAGAGTCCACCTCGACCTGCAAAGGCACCGCGTCACCGTATCGTGACCGCGCGCGCTCCACTGCCGTGGCGATCGAACCCGCGAGCGCGATGTGGTTGTCCTTGATCAGCACCGCGTCGTACAGCCCGAAGCGGTGATTGACGCCGCCGCCGACCGCGACCGCGTATTTTTCCAGGACGCGCAGTCCCGGCGTGGTCTTGCGCGTGTCCTTGATGACCGCGCGGTAGCCCTTGGTCTGGCGAACGGCGGCCGCGGTGGCGGTCGCGATCCCGGACAGTCGGCACAGGATATTCAGGATCGTGCGCTCGGCCGTCAGCACCGTGCGCGCCGATCCCGTGAGCTTCGCGACCGTTGCGCCCGGGAAGACATCGCTGCCATCGCGCGCAAGCACGGTGACCTCGACGGATTCCGGCAGCCGGGAAATCGCAATCGCGATGCAGTCGACGCCGGCAATGCATCCGGCCTGCCGGCTGCGGATCTGCGCGTCGATCGAGGTGGCGACCGGGACCACGGCATCGGTCGTGATGTCACCCGCGGTCGCCAGGTCTTCCGCGAAGCTTGCGTCGACGGCGCTGGTGAGTGCCGCGAGCTGCGCCGGGTTCAAGCGACCCGGCTCCGTGCCCGCTCGAGCGACTCGACGGGGGCGGCCGCCGGCCGCTGGAAACGGCGCTCGGGCGGGCCCTTGGCGGCGAGCGGGTGATCGCTTCTCTGATGCGCGCCGCGCGATTCGCGGCGATCGAGCGCCGCCGTCATCAGGAGACGGGCGACCTGCACCCGATCCGCTTCCGCGCGCGTGGCCGGGCGCCAGGCATCGAGCCGCCGCAATCCAGCCTGCATTGCAGTCCCCGCACGCACGGCGCCGAGGTTCGCACCGACCAGCCGTCGCAGTGTCAACATGCCGCCGCGACCGGAGCCGGACTCCGGGACAGGTCGCGGCACTTCCAGCGGCCCTTGTGGCAGCGCCAATGGCAGGCGCCCGATCGCCCGCGCGATGCGCGCACCGAACACCAGACCTTCGAGCAGCGAATTGCTGGCCAGCCGGTTGCCGCCATGCAGTCCGGTCGAGGCGACTTCGCCGCAGGCCCACAGGCCCGGCAGCGAGCTGGCGCCTTCCGCATCGGTCGCGATGCCGCCCATGTGAAAATGCGCCGCCGTCGTGACGGGCAATGGCTGGGTGACTGGATCGAGCCCCGCGGTCCGTGCGAGCGCGCAAGCGCCCGGAAACCGCGTCTCGAGCCCGCCCACGCCGGTCGCATCGAGAAACACGCTCCGGCCGGCTGCCCGCAGGGCATGGACGCTGCGAGCGACGACGTCGCGCGGCGCGAGTTCCGCATCGCGGTGGATCGCCGTCATGAATCGTTCGCCGGCATCGTCCAGCAGTCGCGCGCCGGCGCCTCGCAGGGCCTCCGTCAACAGGGGGAGGGGATCCGCATCGACCGCGAGGGCGGTCGGGTGGAACTGGACGAACTCCAGGTCGGCCAGCAGCACGCCACGGCGCGCCGCGGCGGCGATTCCCGCGCCGCCGGATGTCGCGGGATTCGTCGTGTGATCGAAACAGGCGCCGATGCCGCCGGTTGCAAGCACGACATGCGGCGCGAGCAGCGCGAGTCGGCGGCCGTCGGGAGCGGCGACGATGACGCCCGCTGCGCGATCGCCGGCGGTCACCAGGTCGACGAGCTCGAAGCCTTCCAGGACGCGTATGCGGGGACGCCCGGCGAGTGCCGCGCGCATCGCGCGCATGATTGCCGCGCCGCTGCGATCGCCGCCCGCATGGACCACTCGATGCAGTCCATGACCGGCTTCTCGACCGAGCGCGAGCGCGCCAGTGGGCCTGCGGTCGAATGCCACGCCGAGCGACTCCAGCCAGGCGATGCGATCGGCCGCAGACCGGGCGACGAGCGCCGCGATTTCCGGTGCCGCGAGGCCTGCCGCGACCGCCACGGTGTCGGCGGCATGGCGATCAGGCGAGTCAGCATCATCCATGGCCGCCGCGATGCCGCCCTGCGCGAGGCAGGACGAGCCGCCACCGACCGGCTCGTTGGCGACAAGGACGCAGGCATCGAGTGAAAGGGCGGTCGCGAGGCCCGCGATCCCGCCGCCGACCACCACGGCGGGCGCGGCGACGAAATCGTCGACGATCATGAGCGGACTTCGAGCATCCGCGTGACGGCCTGGCGCGCGCGTTCGGCGACCCGCGCATCGATCGTCACTTCGTGGCGAAGATGGCGGAGCGAATCGGCGATTCCCGCGAGCGTGATGCGCTTCATGTGCGGGCACAGGTTGCAGGGCCGCACGAACTCGACGTCCGGCAGCTCGGCAGCGACGTTGTCCGACATCGAGCATTCCGTGACCATGACGACCCGGCGCGGGCGGTTGCGTTCGACCCAGGAGATCATGCCGGTCGTCGAGCCGACGAAATCCGATTCGGCGAGCACGTCGGGCGGGCATTCCGGGTGGGCGATGATGCGGATGCCCGGATGGTCGCGGCGATAGGCGCGCAGCTCCTCGCCCGTGAAGCGCTCGTGCACCATGCAGCTTCCTTCCCAGAGAATCATCTCGACGCCGGTCTGCGTCCCGACCCAGCGGCCGAGATACTGGTCCGGCAGGAAGATCACGCGCTCGCTGCCAAGCGATTCGACCACGGCGACCGCGTTCGACGATGTGCAGCAGATGTCGGATTCCGCCTTCACCTCGGCCGAGGTGTTGACGTAGGTGACGACCGGCACGCCCGGATAGCGTTGCCGCAACAGCTGCACGTCGGCGCCCGTGATCGACTCCGCCAGCGAGCAGCCGGCGCGGAGATCCGGAATCAGCACGGTCTTCGCGGGATTGAGCAGCTTGGCGGTCTCGGCCATGAAATGGACGCCCGCCATGACGATCACGTCCGCCTCGGTTCCGGCCGCCAGGCGCGCTAGCGCGAGCGAATCGCCGCGCAGGTCGGCGACCCCGTGGTAGATGTCGGGCGTCATGTAGTTGTGGGCGAGGATCACCGCGCGCCGCTCGACCTTGAGCCGCGCGATCTCGGCCAAGAGCGGTTCGAGGACCGCGATTTCGACATCGGGCAATACGCCAGCGAGCCCGCGCATGGCATTCTCCACTTATGCTCGAAATGAGTATTAGTGGGTATTATAGATCAGTAGACGCGGGCGCGCACGACTTCGCGGCGGAAGCGGAAAAGTTCCGCGGGCCGCCCGCGCGCAGGGCGGTCGAGCGTCCCAGTCGCCTCGAGGAAGCGTCCTTGGGCGATCATCCGCCGGAAATTCTGCTTGTGCAGGCGCATGCCGGTCAGCGCCTCGACCGTGCGCTGCAGGCGGAACAGCGTGAAGGTCTCGGGCAGGAGCTCGAAGACCACCGGCCGGTACTTGAGCTTGCCGCGCAGCCGGCCGAGGGCGGTCGCCGCGATGCGCCGGTGATCGTGTGCGAGCTCGATGCCCGCCGGCAGCCCTGGATCCGGCTGGCGTCCGAGATCGCGCAGCGACTCCGGCACCAGGCGCGCTTCGTACAACAGCTCGTAACGCTCCAGCACGCGGATCGGATCCCAGGGCCGGCGCTTGCCGAAATTGGCGTCGACGCGGTGCCGGCGCTCGGCATTCCGGCCGGCCCAGCGCGCGAGCGCCGGCAGCAGCTCCTGCGAGACGACCTCGACGACGCCCTGGCGGCGGTCCTCCCAGGGAAAGATGCCGTAACAGTCGATCCAGGCGGCACCCGGCGCCGGCTGCGCTTCCTTGATGAGGCCGAGATAGGCGACCGACAACAGCCGCGTCCCACGCGCATCGCGACGCCGGTCGCGGTCGCCGAACGTGTATAGCTGCTCCACGTAACCGGGTTCGAGACCGGTCTGCTTTGCGACCCAGCGGCGCAGACCGCGATCGAGCGTCAGGTCATTTTCCGAATCGAGCGGGCCGAACGGCAATGACGCCAGCGCATCGCCGCGGGACTGCTTCGTCAGGATCCGCGGTTGTTCGGCAGTGACCGCGACGATCACCGCATCGAGTCGGAGCGTGAGCCGGCGCGCCATGGCCGCGATCTTGCCACGATCCCCAATCGGGCTGACCGGCGGTTTACACTGGCGTATCCATGACCGGAGATTCGAACATGCGCCTGGTTCTCGCAGCCTGGATGCTGATGCCGTTGTTCGCCATGGCGGACCGGGACATCCGCCTGCCGCCCGAAGTACAGCGGCTGAATGCCTGGTCCGCGCGCTTCGCGCCGGTGGACATCCGAGTGGATCTCTCCGGCATGCCCCCGAGCGAGCGGCAGGCCCTCGCGCACCTGATCCGGGCCGCGCGCATCACCGAGGTCCTGCACCTGCGCCAGGTCTGGGCCGGCAACGAGGCGCTGCTGTTCAGGCTGCTCGCCGACACCACGATCGCCGGCCGGGCGCGGCTCGACTATTTCATCCTAAACAAGGGCCCCTGGTCGCGACTCGACGACGACGCGCCATTCGTCGCCGGCGTTCCGGAGAAGCCCGAGTCCGCGAATTACTATCCTGCGGGCGCTACGCGTGCCGAGGTCGAGGCCTGGATCGCCGGCCTGCAACCCGCCGAGCGCAGGCAGGCAACCGGATTCTTCACCACCATCCGCCGAGATCCCGCCGGCACGTTCAAGGCCGTGCCCTACAGCCTCGAATACCAGGGCGAGCTCGCCGAGATGGCGAGGCACCTGCGTGCGGCGGCCGCCGTCACGACCCAGCCGACCCTGAAGGCATTCCTGGAAGCGCGCGCGGCGGCGTTCATCTCCAACGATTACTACGCGAGCGACGTTGCCTGGATGAAGCTCGACGCCTCGATCGAGCCCACGATCGGGCCTTACGAGGTCTACGAGGACGAGTGGTTCAACTACAAGGCGGCGTTCGAAGCCTTCATCACCGTGCGCGACGATGCCGAAACGGCGAAGCTCGAGCGCTTCGGCGCCGAGTTGCAATGGCTCGAGGACCGGCTTCCGATCGACGCCGGCTATCGTCGCAAGGCCCTCGGCGGTCTCGCGCCGATGCGGGTGGTGAACGTCGTGTTCGCGGCCGGCGAGGGCAACAGCGGCGTGCAGACCGCGGCGTTCAACCTGCCGAACGACGAGCGCATTGTCAGCGAGATGGGTTCCAAGCGCACGATGCTGAAGAACTTCCAGCATGCCAAGTTCGACCACGCGCTGCTGCCGATCTCGAAGGTGGCGCTCGCCGGCGGCGACCAGGCGAATGTCAACTTCGACGCCTTTTTCACGCACATCCTGATGCACGAGCTGATGCACGGCCTCGGTCCCACCCACACCGGGGCCGGCGGCCAGGGCGGCGGCGTGCGCGAGTCGCTGAAGGAGCTCTACAGTGCGGTCGAGGAGGCGAAGGCCGATGTATCGGGACTCTGGGCCCTGCAGCAGCTGATGGACAAGGGGGTGCTCGACGGGGACCAGGAGCGCGCGATGTACACCACCTTCCTGGCCTCCGCATTTCGTACGCTGCGCTTCGGCATGAGCGACTCGCACGCGCGCGGGATGGCGCTCCAGGTGAACTACCTGCTCGACGCCGGTGGCTTCCGGGTCAGTCCCGACGGGACTTTCAGCGTGGACCTGCGACGGGTGAAAAAGGGCGTCACCGCGCTGTCACGCGACTTGCTGACGCTGCAGGCGACCGGCGATTACGACGGCGCCAAAGCGCTCCTGGGCCGGCTGGTCGTGATCCGGCCGGAAGTGAAGACCGTGCTCGTCCGGCTCGACGACGTGGCAGTGGATATCCGTCCGAAGTTCCTGACGGCCGAGGATCTGGAGCGGGAACTGCGCTGACCGAACGCATGCTGGGCTCCCTCCGCCGATTCTTCGACCAGCACATCGCCGAACGGCCCAATGAGGCGCGGGCGAGCGCGGAGGAACGGGCGCGGGTGGCGGCCGCGGCACTGCTGGTGGAAGTGGTGCGCGGCGACGACCGTTTTTCTGACGAGGAGCGCGCCGCGGTGCTGGATTCGGTACAGCGGAAATTCGGTCTCGCTCCGGACGAGTCCCGGCTACTGCTGTCTCTGGCGGAAGCCGAGTCGCGCGAGGCGCACGACTACTTCCAGTTCACGTCGCGGATCAACGCCAGCTATTCGCAGGAGCACAAGCTGGCGCTGATCGAGGAGCTGTGGCGCGTCGCCTATGCGGATGCCGCGCTCCACCGCCATGAAGAGCACCTGATCCGACGTGTCGCCGACCTGCTGCACCTGTCCCACGGCGATTTCATCCGCGCCAAGCTCCGGGTGCAGGAATCGGTCACGCCGCTGCTCAGGTCGCCAGGCAGTTGATCGCGAGCCAGTAGATCCCGGCCTGCCGCGCCACTTCGGCCAGCGATCTTGCCGGCCACCGGCATCACGTCTGGACGATGGATGCGCGCGGAATCGTCGAGCCGCTCCGCGTATGCCTTCCCGAGGCTCGCCGACGCGGCTGCGGCGAGGTATTCGTGTTCCACTGCCAGCAGGCCTGCCGCCCCAGCGGCGGCATCCACCGCGTCGGTCGCCCTTGCGGTGGCGCGGAATGAAGTTTGAAACGGCGTGTCGAGCGGCACCACGGCCGACGGCGTGTCCGTGCCGTGATCGAACACGACTCGCCAGTTGTTGTCGGCCTGCCGTTGCCACACCGAAAGGAACATGCCGTGGCGTTCGGGCTTGCCATCCTGGCCCTCGAACACCAGCGGGCCTGCGGAAGGCGACTGGCCGGCCAGTGCCCGCCTGATCCTGGACGGATGCGGGTTGAAGACGATCGCCTCCTCGGTCAGGAAGGTGAAGAAGGAATCGCGGAAGCCACGTTCCGCGGCGAGCCGTACGAAGGCGAGTTCGGCGGCGCGATACCGGACTTTGGGATCGGGTAAAGTGTTTGGGCAAGGCGCGCAGAGTCCTGCGCGGAGGGGGACCGGATGCCTTGGTGGGCCTGGCTGGTATTGGGCATCGGACTGCTCGGCGTCGAGATGTTCGTCATCGACGCCCAGTTCTATCTGGTTTTCATCGGACTTGCGGCGGCCGTGGTCGGTCTCCTTGGCCTCGGCGGCATCGACCTGCCCGGCTGGGCGCAGTGGCTGATATTTTCGGCGCTCGCGATCGTTGCGATGCTCGCGTTCCGCCGGCGCCTCTATGAAATGATCCGCGGCCGCAGCGGGCACGTCGAGGAGCGCCTGACAGTCGGCGACCGGGTCGTGATTCCGGCGCGGCTGGAGCCGGGCCAGAGCGGGCGTGTCGAATATCGCGGCTCGAGCTGGACCGCGCGCAACACCGGATCGCAGCCGATCGAAGCCGGCCGCGAGGCGCTGATCGCACAGGTCGACGGCCTGACCCTGCACGTCAAAGCGGAGTAAGCAGTCCATGGAAGTCCAGTATGTCGTCGGCGTGATCGCGCTCGTCGCGATCATCATCATCGCGAAGACCGCGGTGGTCGTGCCGCAGCAGAGCGCCTATGTCGTCGAGAACCTCGGCCGCTACAGCCGCACGATCCAGACAGGGTTCCACATCCTGGTGCCGTTCATCGAGCGAATCGCCTACAAGCACACCCTCAAGGAAGAGGCGATGGACATCCCGGAGCAGGTCTGTATCACCCGGGACAACGTGCAGGTCGGCGTCGACGGCGTGCTCTATCTGCAGGTGCTCGAGGCAAGCAAGGCCTCGTACGGCATCGCGAACTACCGCTTCGCCATCATCCAGCTCGCACAGACGACGCTGCGCAGTGAAATCGGCAAGATCGAGCTCGACCGCACCTTCGAGGAGCGCCAGACGATCAACCAGAATGTGGTCGCCGAGCTCGACAAGGCCTCGGCGCCCTGGGGCGTCAAGGTGCTGCGCTACGAGATCAAGAACATCAATCCGCTGAAGGACGTGCTGGGCGCGATGGAGAAGCAGATGCGCGCGGAGCGCGAGAAGCGCGCCGTGGTGCTGACTTCCGAAGGCGAGCGCGACGCGAAGATCAACCAGGCGGAGGGCGAGAAGCAGCGCGTCATCAAGGAATCCGAGGCGAACAAGCAGCAGCAGATCAACGAAGCCCAGGGCGAGGCGGCGGCGATTCTCGCGGTTGCGACCGCGACCGCCGAGGGTCTCAGGCAGGTCGGCGAGGCGCTCTCGGGGCGCGGCGGCATCGAGGCGATGCAGTTGCGCGTCGCCGAGGAGCACGTCAAGCAGTTCGGCCACCTTGCCGACGAGGCTTCGAGCACGCTGGAGGTGCCGGCGAACCTGACCGACATTGCTTCGATGATCGCGCTCGCGACCAGCGTCGTGAAAAGCCAGTCGAAGGCCCCGTCCTGATGACCGGGATTGGCGGCCGCCTGCGGGCGATCGCGCTGACGTCGGCCGCCGCGGCATCGTTCGGCGTCGCCGTCAGCCGCGCCGACGCGCCGCCGCTCCTGCTGTTCAACGCCAACATCGTCACCGGCGAGGACGCAGGACCGGGCGCCGAGGCGGTGCTCGCGATCGACGGCCGCATCGCCTATGTCGGCACGCAGGCCGGCGCGAAGGAGCGCGCGCCCGCTGGCACGCGGCAGGTGGACCTGAAGGGCATGACCGTGCTCCCCGGGCTTGCCGACGCGCACGCGCACCTGGCCGGGATCGGCGGGCGCGAGCTCAATTTCGACCTGACCGGCGTCGAGAGCCTGGCTGCCCTGAAGGCACGCCTGCGCGAGCGTGCGGCGATGGACCGCGACCAGTGGATCGTCGGCCGCGGCTGGATCGAGTCGAAGTGGACGCCTGCGCAGTTCCCGACGCGCGAGGATCTCGACCAGGCGGTGCCCAACCGGCCGGTCGTGCTGGAGCGCGCCGACGGGCACGCAGTCGTGGTCAACTCGATGGCCCTGACGCTGGCCGCAATCGGCAGCGGCACCCCCGACCCGCCCGGCGGCCGGATCCTGCGCGATCCGCAGTCCGGCGCACCGACCGGCATGCTGATCGACACGGCGATGGATCTGGTGCAGCGGCTGGTGCCGGTGCCGAGCGACGAGAACCTCGCCCGGGCACTCGAGGCCGGCGCGAAGCGCAGCATCGAGCTCGGCTGGACGCAGTTGCAGATCGCAGGCACGAGCTGGCGGGAGATCGATCAACTCTGCCGATTGTATGCGGCAGGCCGCATCAAGCTCCGGCTCTACACCGCGATCGGCGGCCCGGGGGCCGACGCAGAGCGGCTGCTCGCAGCGGGACCGAAGCAGGCGAGTTGCGATCCGCGCCTGACGGTGCGCTCGATCAAGCTGTATATCGATGGTGCGCTCGGCTCGCGCGGCGCTGCGCTGTTCGAGCCCTACAGCGACGCGCCGGGCCAGACCGGGCTCCTGGTCAATGCGCCGGACGAGATCCTGCGGGTCGCCATCGCCGGACTGCGGAGCGGCATCCAGGTGCAGACCCATGCGATCGGCGATCGCGGCAACCGGATCGTGCTCGATCAATACGAGAAGGCGCTCGCGGCGGTGCCGGCCGCGGAGCGCGCCGTGACCGAGCCGCGATTCCGCATCGAACACGCGCAGGTGATTTCGGCGGCGGACATGCCGCGCTTCCGGCAGCTCGGCGTCATCGCCTCGATGCAGACTTCGCATGCGATCAGCGACATGCTGTTCGCGCCGGCGCGGCTCGGACCCGGGCGCATCGCCGGCGCCTATGCCTGGCGTTCGCTGCTGGATGCCGGCGCGGTGATCGCGGGCGGCAGCGATGCACCGGTCGAGAAGGGGGATCCGTTGGTCGAGTTCTACGCCGCGGTTGCGCGCCGTACGCTCGAAGGCTTCGCCGGACCGGACTGGGGGCTCGATCAGCGCCTGAGCCGGGCCGAGGCGCTCGCGGTGCTGACCGCCGGGCCCGCCTATGCCGCCTTCGAGGAAGACGAGCGCGGCACGATCGAGGTCGGGAAGCTCGCGGACTTCAGCGTGTTCTCGGCGGACCTGATGCGCATGCCCGAGGCGGAGATACCGCGGGCGCGCGCCACGATGACGGTGATCGGCGGCGAGGTCGTGTACTCGACCCTAGGCGACTGAACGCGAGCGCACGCTGCCGACGTGAAACCGCCCGGTGGCGGTCAGCCGATCGTGCAGCACATGCGTGCGCCGCAACTCTGCCCGTCGCGCTGCGAACGGCATCGCGGCCACGGCTTCGAGCGAGCTCGACTTGGCGAACAGGAAACCCTGGGCGGCGACGCAACCGAGCTCCAGTAGCTTGGCGACCTGTTCCTCGTGCTCGACGCCCTCCGCGACGGTCTCGAGCCCGAGCGTCTCGCCCAGCATCACGACCGCGCGTGCGAGTTCCGGACCGTCGTCCTGCTCAGTCAGGCGACCGACGAACGAGCGGTCGATCTTCAGGATGTCGATCGGGAACCGGTGCAAATACGACAGCGACGAGTAGCCCATGCCGAAGTCGTCGATCGCGAGCCGCACGCCGAGCGCCTTCAGCTCCCGGAACCTTTCCAGGTTGACCTCGGTGTTGTGCATGATCGTGCTCTCGGTCAGCTCGATGACGAGGTTTTCGGCCTCGAGACCCGAGACCTCGAGCGCCTTGCGGACGTCGGCGACGAGGTCCGCGTGCTGCAGGTGCCGGCCGGAGATGTTGACCGCGACTCGCAGCCCGTCGCCAGCGACGATCGAGTCGCGCCAGGCTCGGACGCTTCTGCAGGCCTCGATCAGGACCCAGCGTCCCAGCTCGATGATCTGCCCGGATTCTTCCGCGGTCGGGATGAACGCGCCCGGCATGACGAGGCCCTGTTCGGGGTGATTCCATCGCACCAGCGCCTCGACACCCAGCAACTCGCGATCCGCAAGGTCGACGACCGGCTGGAACTCGATGAAGAACTCGTTGCGCTCCAGGGCCCGGTCGATGTCCTCCTCGAGACGCAGCCGCTCCCGTAGCTGCTCCTGCATGCGCGGCTGGAACACCACGAAGCGGGCCTTGCCGGTTGCCTTTGCGTTGTACATGGCGATGTCGGCATTGCGCAGCAATTGCTCGGTGTCGTCGCCGGCCTGCGAGAAAGCGATGCCGATGCTGGCGGACACATGGGCATCGCTGCCGTCGAGGATCAGCGGCTCGTCGAAGGAGCGCGTGATCGAGGTCGCGATGCGCTCGACGTCGGTGGACTCGTTGATGCCCTCGAGCAGGATCGCGAACTCGTCGCCGCCGAGGCGGGCGACGGTGTCCGAAGGGCGCGTCGACTTGACGAGGCGCTGCGACACCGCCTGCAGCAGCCGGTCTCCCGCATCGTGGCCGAGCGAATCGTTGACGTTCTTGAAGTTGTCGAGGTCGAGGAACATGACGGCGACGCGCTGCCGCGAGCGCTGCGCCAGCGTGAGCCCGTGCTGCACGCGGTTCCGGAACAGGCTGCGGTTGGCGAGCAGCGTCAGCGGGTCGTGGAATGCGAGCTGGCGAAGCTGTTCCTCGAGCGCCTTGCGCTCGCTGACGTCGCGGAAGTTGAGCGCGAGGCCGGCGATGGCCGGGTCGTCGAGCAGATTGCTGCCGACGCTTTCCAGCGTGCTGCGGCGGGTACCGTTGCCGACCACGACCTCGACCGGCCCGACGGAGTGCCCGCGGGTCGCCGCGACCTCGGCCAGGAAGGCCGTGAGCCGCTCGCGATCCGCCTCACCCCAGAGATCGAGCAGGTTCCGGCCCACCAGGTCGTCGGGATGCAAGCCGAAGGTACGCTCGGCCGCAGGGGAGGCGAAGCGAAGCTGGCCATCGATGTCGGAGATCATGATCACGTCGGAGGCATTCTTGATCAGCGATGCATAGCGGGCCTCGACGATGTCGGCGGCACGCCGCTCGCGCAACAGCGCGTCATCGCGCGAAATGACGCCCTGGCGCAGCATCACGAGCAGCGTCAGCACGAAGATGGTGACCGTCATCGCGGTCGCGGGGCTTGCCGCCGCGCTCTCCAGGTAGACCAGCACGAGGAAGGACACCAGCATCGCCACGTAGGGCATGCCCTGCATCAGCACGCCGCCGAAGGCGTTCGATTCCGGCTGGGCGGCCTGGGCGCCGCGCAGCTGCTCGCGCGCGGCGGCCACCAGCCAGCCGTAGCAGGACAGGTAGATCGCATCCGACAGGCCGCCCGGCAGGTAGGAGCCGGTCACCTTGGCCATCGCCCAGACGATGTCGGCGAGGAACATGGTCGAGAAGCCGACGGTGAGCAGCACCAGCGTGCGCCGGTAGATCGGCCCCGTGCCGGCGTGCATCAGCAGCACGCCGAACGCCAGCAGCATGATGCAGTTCAGCGCGATGTAGCTTTGCGTCAGCACGAACTTGACGACTTCCGGGTCGCGGTCGGCGGCGACCGCGGGCCCAATCACGAAGAACCAGAAGAAGGCGCCGAAGCCCAGCATCAGGATGGTCGCGTCCAGCGCAAGCCGTCCCCAATGCACCTGCACCGCCGCGGCGCGGATGGCGGTCAGGACCCCGGCGAACAGCAGCGGGTAGAAGCCGAGGAAGCAGATGTCGCCGATCGACGGGAAGGGATCGACCCCGAACAGCCAGTAGGTCGAGTTCAGCAGGTTGCCGACCGTATAGACGCCGGTCGCTGCCGCCAGCCACTGCCAGGTTCGCTTGACCGCGGGGTCCTCGGCCTTGATTGCCGCCACCGCGGCCAGGAGCGCCGCGCCGATGCTGGCCGGCGCATCGGAATAGAGCTTGAAGATCTCGAATAGCTGGCCGCCGGTGCCGTCGGCAAAGGTCAGCAGGAGCGTGATCGGGATATAGAGGAAGATGCCCAGCGCGAGCGCACCGGTCCATCCGGCGCCGAATGGTTCGCGCTCACTGGTACCGTCGGTGGTTTCGGGTCCTGGAGACATGAATGCCGGCGCCACACTCCCGCGCGCAGCCTGCCCCCGGGCAGGTCTTCGAGGCGACATATGTAACCTGAGGCGGCCGGTGACCAACTGTGACCCGCATCAGGAAACCGAGTCAGGGGGGTGACCGGGTCCACATTGCGGGGAGCGGGCGACCCGGCGGCGCCGCGCTGAGCGGGCCTCACTTCCAGACGGCGTCGGCGACCCGCAGCCAGTTCTCGCCCAGCACGCCGCGCACCGCCTCGGCCGGGTAGCCGAGCCTGGCGAGCCCGCCGGCAATTTCCGGCATCGCCTCGGGTGGCAGGAAACCGCTGCCCCTGCCATAGCCCCATTCCGGCGGCCACAGTTCCGGGCTCGCGCGGCCGGGCTCGCGGAGCTCCGAGCCGTCGAACATGTAGTCGAGGCCGAGGCCGGCGTGGGTGGCGCCCACGAGCTGCACGACGTAACCGACGTTCCTGACGATTGCAGCGGCGGTCGGCGGCCCGTCTCCGAGGAACAACCCGACGCCGTTGATGCCGATCACGCCGCCGGTGGCCGCACAGGCCCTGATCAGCTCATCGGGGATGTTGCGCGGGTGATCGCGCAGCCGGCGCGGGTTCGAATGCGAAAAAATCACCGGGGAATCGGTCGAGTCGAGGATCTCGCGCGCCGTGCGGTATCCGGTGTGCGAGCAGCACTTGATCATGCCGACGCGATCCATCTCGCGGAGGATGTCGCGTCCATGCGGGGTCACACCCTCATCGTCCGCGTCGTGACAACCGCTTCCCGCGAGGTTGCGGCGGTTGTAGACCATCAACATCCAGCGGACGCCGACCTGGTAAAGGAACTCGACCAGCGAGACCTGCCCGTCGAGAGCATGCACGCCCTCGACATCGAGGTAGACTGCGAGCTTCCCGGAGCGATGCGCAGCCCGGAGGTCGGCAGTCTGGAGGCCGAGCAGGTATTCGCCCGGCCGTTGCTGGACGAAATTGCGGATGCTGGCGGCCGTCCGGATCAAGGTCTCGAGCGGCACGCGGCTGTCGCCGATGTTGAGCGTGACCGCGGAGACGCCGGCGGCGCGATAGCGGGCGATGTCCGGGAGCCAGCGCCCGGTGTCGCGCAATGGCACGCAGGCGTGATTGTCCCAGACGACGCCGGCATCCATCATAATGTGTGCATTCTAGGGGAAGCTTCCGGGAGCCGACGATGAGGATCTCGATGTTCGAGACTTGCGTGCCGACCGGCATCCGCATGATGACCAACCTCGCGGCCGTGCTCGGCAAGGCCGCGCAGTTCGCGGAGGGGAAGAAGCTCGGCCCCGACGTGCTCGTGAATGCGCGCCTCGCACCGGACATGTTCCCGCTGGCGCGGCAGGTGCAGATCGCTTCGGATTCCGCGAAGTCGGGCGCCGCGCGGCTCGCGGGCGTCGAACCGCCCGCATACGAGGACGACGAGAAGACACTCGCCGAGTTGATTGTGCGCGCGGAAAAGACCGCCGCTTATCTCCGGACCCTGAATCCCGAGCAATTCCAGGGCGCGGAGGACCGCACCGTGCAGTGGAAGACCCGTTCAGGCGAGAAATCGATGCAGGGCCTGCCGTATGTCCTGCATCACATGCTGCCGAACCTGCATTTCCATGTGACGACCGCCTATGCCATCCTGCGGCACAACGGCGTCGAGCTCGGCAAGCTCGACTTCCTCGGCCGGCCGCCACCGGCCTGAGCCGGCGGCGCCATTCACAGAGCGCCGAACCGTCCGGTCTGGAAGTCGCTGATCGCCTGCGCAATCTCGCGCTGGCTGTTCATGACGAAGGGCCCGTACCCGACGACCGGCTCCGGGATCGGCTCACCGGACAATACCAGCAGCTTGAGCTCGCCGTCGGACTTCAGGGAAAAATCCCCGCCGCTTCGCGACAACAGCGCAAGCCCGGCTTCGCCGACGCTTTCCGCGTCGTTGACCACGACACGACCCTGCATCGGGATGAGCGCGGTCGTATGGCCCTCGGGCGTGGCGAGCGTCGCATTCCTGCCGGCCGCGAGCCTGAGGTCCCAGACCCCGATCGGCGTGAAGGTCTCGGCGGGACCGCGCCGGCCGCCGAATTCGCCGGCGATGACCCTGAGCGAGCCTGCGTCCTGTGGCAATGCGACCCGCGGGATGTCGGCATCGAGCAGGGTCTGGTAGCGCGGCGGCGACATCTTGTCGCGTGCCGGGAGGTTGACCCAGAGCTGCATCATCTCGAGCATGCCGCCCTCGCGCGTGAAGCGCTCGGAGTGGAATTCCTCGTGCAGGATGCCGGATGCGGCCGTCATCCATTGCACGTCGCCGGGCCCGATGCGCCCGCCATTGCCGGCCGAATCCCGGTGCTCGAGCTCGCCCGCGTAGACGACGGTGACGGTTTCGAAGCCGCGGTGCGGGTGCACGCCGACACCGCGCCGCCGCGGCGCGGGATCGAACCGGCGCGGCGCTGCGTAGTCGAGCAGCAGAAAGGGGCTCAGCGCCTCGCGCCCGAGTCCATCGTAGGAAAAGATCGAGCGCACCGGAAAGCCGTCGCCGACCCAGTGCGGCGGCGCGGCTTCGTGAACCGAGACGAGCTTGCGCACGACTCAGGCGCCTGCGCGCGTGGTGGTGATGCGGGCCCCCGCCATGATCGTCTTCGTGACCGGCGTCTTTCCCGCGATCTCGATCAGCTTGTCCCATTGCCCGGAATCGAGCTTCGCATCCGAGGAAAGCACCCGGGTGATGAACGCGTTGCCCTCGGCGTCCTTGTCGAGGGTCAGCGCGACCTGCATCGAACCGATGTCCCAACCCTTTCGCTCGGCATACATCCTGAGCGTGATCGCCGTGCAGGAGCCGAGGCTCGCGAGCAGCAGGCTGTATGGCGCGGGTCCCGCATTCGCGCCGCCTGCAGTGACGGGCTCGTCGGACTTGAGCAGGAAGCCGCCGGACTCGATGCGCTGCTCGTACCTGGCGCCGGCCGGAGTAACCGTCGCTGCGGCGATGCGCTTCATCGGGAAGACCCGGCGGCGCGCAGCGCCGCCACGTCGGGTGCGGCCAGTGCTGCGCTGCGGGCGCCGTGCACCTGCCCGAAGCGCCGGCCCTCACGCCAGTCGCGCGTGGCGATTTCCATCTCTTCGCGGCTGCGCGCAACGAAGTTCCACCACAGGAGGATTTCCTCGCCGAATGGCCGTCCCCCGATCAGCAGCAGGCGCGACCCGCCGCCGGATGCCACGGAAAGCGACGCGCGGCCGGTGCCGAAGTAGAGCAGCGCGCCCGGCACGAGCGGCTCGCCCTCGATCGCGGGCACGCCTTCCAGCGTCACGGCCGCGTGCTCGAACTGCGGGTCGAGGGGCAGCTCGCTCCGCGCATCCCCGGGTGTCGTGAGCTCCAGGCCGATCAGCGGCGAATGCACTTCGCCCGGCGAGCGTTCGCCGGCAAACGCGCCGGCGAGCACGGTGATCCGGAAGCCGCCGCGATCGAGCAGCGGCAGGCGAGGGTAGTGTTGAAACGAAGGTTCGCGCCCGCGCTCGGAATCCGGCAAGGCGATCCAGAGCTGGGCGAGTTGAAACCGTCCCGCCACGTCGGCAGGCGAATCCTCGGAATGCGAGATGCCGCGGCCCGCCGTCATCAGGTTGACCTGCCCGGGTCTGATCCATTGCTCGAACCCCAGGCTGTCGCGATGCTGGATGCTGCCCTCGATCATCCAGGTGAACGTCTGCAGGCCGATGTGCGGGTGCGGGCCGATCATGAGCCCGCCGCCCGCCGGGAAGTCCGCCGGCCCGGCATGGTCGAGGAAACACCAGGCGCCGACGGTTCTCCGGTGCCGGTTCGGCAGCGCGCGGCGGACCTCGAAGCCTTCGCCGACGATGGCGCGGTGCGATTCGAGGCGCTCGATGGTCATGCGGCAATGATGCGGCATGCTGGCGAGGACTGGCAATCGGTAGTAGTCTCGACCGCTCCAGTGGGGGACACGATGCGCGCAATGATCCCGATCGCATTGCTCCTGTCACCGCCGATCGCTTGCGCGGATCCGGCCGCGGAAACTCCCGAAATGCGGCTCGCGGCCGCGGGACACACGCTGCCCGTGCCGCCGCAGCCGGTCGCGACCTACGTGACTTCGGTTCGGACCGGCAATCTGCTGTTCCTGTCCGGGCACGGCGAATGCGGCAAGGAATTCACCACCGGCAAGGTCGGCGGCGAGCTCTCGCTCGAGCAGGGCAGGCGCTCGGCCGAGCTCGTCGGCCTTTGCATGCTGGCGACGATCAAGTCCGCCGTCGGGGAGCTGTCCAGGGTCAAGCGCTTCGTGCGGATCCTCGGCATGGTGCATGCGACCGAGGACTTCCGCGACCACCCGAAAGTGGTGAATGGCTTCTCCGACCTGATGGTGGTCGCTTTCGGCGATGCCGGCCGCGCTGCGCGGTCCGCGGTCGGAATGCAGTCGCTGCCATCGAACATAGCGGTCGAGATCGAGGCGACGGTCGAGCTGCACGACGGCACGTGACACGCATCGCAGTGCGGGCCTGGCTCGTCTTCCTGCTGGTGCCCGCCTGTGCGTACCTGGCGCTGTGCGCGTTCCTTTACTTCGGGCAGCGCTCGCAGATCTACTTCCCGGTGCGCGAATCGGATCCGCCGGGCGCAACCGCGATCCGCCTGGCCGGCGACGGCGTCGAGCTGAAGGTCTGGGCCCTCGCGCGGTCCGGACCGGAGGCACTCGTCTATTTCGGCGGCAATGCGGAAGACGTGGCGGAGAATCTCGCGCCGTTCGCGGCGGCGTTTCCCGATCACTCGCTCTATCTCGTGAACTACCGCGGCTACGGCGGCAGCGGCGGCGAGCCTTCGGAGCAAGGCCTGTTCGCCGACGCGAGGGCGATATTCGACCAGCTCCGCGCGCGTCATCCGGAGATCTCAGTGATCGGGCGCAGCCTCGGCAGCGGCGTCGCGGCCAGGCTCGCGAGCGAGCGCGAGGTCCGGCGGCTGGTGCTGGTCTCGCCATTCGACAGCCTGGTCAATGTCGCGCGAAAGCACTTCCCGTACTTCCCGGTGCGCCTGATGCTGCGGGATCGCTACGATTCCCTGTCCCGGGTGCCGGCGATCCGGGCGCGGACGCTGATCGTGATAGCCGGCGCGGACGAGATCATTCCGCGCGCGCGCTCCGACGCGCTCCTCGCGGCGTTTCCCGCGTCTCAGGTCGAGGTCATGGTGCTGGAAGGCGCCACGCACAATGACCCGATGCCGCAATACCTGGAGCGCGCCGCGAGGTTTCTCGCGCAATGAGCACGGTGTATCATCCGCCAGCCCCTATGGATGCCGTGCGCAAAGTTCTTGCCGGCGTCGTCATGCTGGCGACGGCCGCATTGTCGGCCGGTTGTTCGATGGAACGATTCGCGGCCAGGCGGCTCGGCGATGCGCTCGCCGGATCCGGCACGGCTTATGCCTCCGATGACGACCCCGAGCTGGTCGGCGCGGCGCTGCCATTCAGCCTCAAGCTGATGGAGAGCGTGCTGGCGACGACGCCCGAGCACCGCCGCCTGCTGGCCGCGACCGCCGCCGGCTTCACCCAGTACGCCTATGCCTTCGTCCAGCAGCAAGCGGATGCCATCGCGCTCGAGGACAGCGATCGTGCCTGGGTCGCATGGGACCGCGCCCGGCGCCTGTACCTGCGCGCGCGCGATTATGGACTTCGCGGCCTCGATGTCGCGCACCCCGGCTTCGGCGAAGAGCTGCGCCGCGACCGGGTTGCGGCCGTCGCCAGCGCAGGCAGCGAAGAGACGGACCTGTTGTACTGGACCGCCGTCTCCTGGGCGGCCGCGATCGCGCTCGGCAAGGATGACCCCGCGCTGGTTGCCGAGCTGCCGCTCATTTCCGCGCTGATTGACCGCGCGCTCGCGCTGGACGAGGACTGGGATCAGGGTGCCATTCATTCCTTCCTGATCAGCTACGCGATGGCGAGACCCGATGCCGAAGGCGATCGCAAGGCCATCGCGCGCAGACACTACGAGCGGGCTACCGCGTTGGCCGGCGGCAAGGCCGCCGCGCCGCACGTGTCGTGGGCGGAATCGGTCTGTCTCGCGCTGGAGGATCGCAACTGCTTCGAGCAGGCCATCTCCACCGCGCTCAGGATCGATCCGGACGACGACGTGCCGACGCGCCTCGTCAATACCGTGATGCAGCGGCGCGCGGCATGGCTGCGCGCAAACCTGGATCACTGGATCCTGCCGCCGCTGCCCGAAACCGCCGAGTCCGAGGAGCCCGGAACATGACGAGACAGCGCTGCCGCGCCGTTTTCTGCGCGCTTGCAATGGCGGCCGCCGCAACGGCCCTGGCGCCGGCTGCCCTTGCGGCCGAGGGCAAGCAGCTTCGCATCGCGACCGTGGCTCCGGCCGGGTCCTCGTTTCACAAGCGGCTCCAGTCGCTCGGTGCGGAGTGGGCGCGCGGCCCCGGCGGCGTGTCGATGAACATCTATGCGGGCACCCAGGGCGGCGAGCTGCAGATCGTCCGGCGCATGCGCGTCGGTCAGATCCAGGGCGCGATGCTCTCCTCGGTCGGGCTTGCACAGATCGAGAAATCGGTGACCGCGTTGCAATACATGCCACTGATGTTCCGGGACTGGGATGACGTCGACCGCGTGCGCGAGCGGCTCGCACCGGATCTCGAGGCGCGTCTGCGCAAGGCCGGTTATGTCGTGATGTTCTGGGCCGATGCCGGCTGGGTGCGCTATTTCTCGCGCCGGCCGATCGAGCGCATCGCGGACCTGAAGTCGATGCGGGTCTATGCGAGCTCCGGCGATCCGGAGAGCGTCGAGATGATGGAGGACTATTACACGCCGGTCGTGCTCGAGCCGGACCAGATACTGCTCGGTCTCAGGAACGGGATGATCGACGCGCTGCCGGTACCGCCCTTCCTCGCGAACTTCAACCAGGTGCCCACCTACGCGCCCTACATGCTGGACCTGCGCTGGGCGCCGGTGACCGGCGCGCTGGTCCTGACCGAGCGCGCCTGGAAGCAACTGCCGGCCGAGACCCAGCGCTGGCTTCGCGACGCATCCGCACGCGCCGGCGCCTCGATGCGCGAAGCGAGCCGGCTCGAGGACGAGCAGGCCGTCGAGGCGATGAAGGACAAGATGGGCTTGAAAGTCACGACCCTGACCCCGCAGGCCGAGCGTGAATGGCGCACCGAGATCGCGCGCCAGTATCCGCGCATACGTGGCACGCTGGTGCCCGCGCCGATGTTCGATGCGGCCGTCGAGACCCTGAAGGCCAGGCGCCCGCCCGGCCCGTGATGGCGCTGGTCCATGGCGTCGAAAACCTGCTGCTCGCAGCGGTGCTCGCGCTCCTGGTCGTGCTGGGTTCGGCCGGAGCCAGCACGGGCTTCGCGCATGCCGACGAGTTGATCCGGCACCTGACGCTGCTGGTCGGAATGCTGGGCGGCATGGTGGCGGCCCGGGACGGCAGGCTGCTGTCGATGGGGACCTTCGCGCACGCGTTGCCTGCGCGGTTGAAGCCCGCCATCGAGGTTTATGCGGGACTGGTCGGCACGACGGTCTCGGCGGTGCTGACCCTGGCGTCCTGGCAATTCGTTTCGCAGGAGGCAGGCAGCTCGAGCGCGCTCGCCTTCGGCGTGCCGCGCATCGCGCTCCAGGCCGTGATGCCGGCGGGGTTCGCATTCATCACGCTGCGGCTTGCCTATCACGCCTCCAGGAGCATCGCCATCCGCGTCGCCGTGCTGGCGATCGCGATCGCGATTGCGGCGGCCGTCGCGCAGCCGGAAGCCGGCCTCGAGGCGCTGCGCGCGCCGCTCCTGGTCGCGCTGGTGATCGCAATCCTGTTCGGTGCGCCATTGTTCACCGGTCTCGCCGGCATCGCATTGATCTTCTTCGTGAGTGTCGGGGACCCGATCGCTTCGGTGCCGCTCGATCATTACGACCAGGTCACCAATCCGCTGCTCGCGACGCTGCCGCTGTTCACGCTCGCGGGCTACGTCGTGACGGCGACCGGCGCGGCGCGGCGTCTCGTGCGGCTGCTGTGGGCCTGGACCGGTCCCCTGCGCGGCGGTCCGGCCGTCGTCACCGTCCTGGCCTGCGCCTTTTTCACCGCCTTCACCGGCGGTTCCGGCATCACGATCCTGGCGCTCGGCGGCCTGCTGATGCCGATCCTGATGTCGTCGCGCTATGCCGACCGGACCGCGCTCGGACTGGTGACCGGCGCGGGCTCGCTCGGCGTGCTGTTCGCACCCTGCCTGCCGTTGATCCTCTATTCCATCGTCGCCCAGGTGTCGATCGAGGAAATGTTCCTCGGCGGCGCGCTGCCGGGCCTGTTGATGGTCATCCTGGCCTGCGCCTGGGGCGTGACGATGTCGCCCGGCAAGCGCGTGCGACCGCGCTTCAGCAGAAAGCGCGTGCTGGTCACGACCTGGCGCGCGAAGTGGGATCTGCTGTTGCCGGTCGTGCCGCTGGTGCTGATCTTCGGCGGCTACGTGCTGCCGGTGCCGGCGGCTGCGCTGACGGCGCTCTATGCGATCCTCGTGGCTGGGTTCATCAATCGCGACCTGCCGCGCGGCCGCGCGCTGGTCGAGGTGATGTGCGAGTGCGGCATGCTGGTCGGCGGCGTGCTCCTGATCCTCGGCACCGCGATGGGCCTGACCAACCTGCTGATCACCGAGCACGTTCCTGACCGCCTGACCGGGTGGGTCGGTACGGCAATCGAATCGCGCTGGCTGTTCCTGCTGCTGCTGAACCTGGTCATGATCGTGCTCGGTTGCGTGATCGAGATCTTCTCCGCGATCATCGTCGTTGCGCCCCTGGTTGTGCCGGTCGCGATGGCCTTCGATGTGAACCCGGTGCACCTGGGCGTCATCATGCTGGCGAGCCTCGAGCTCGGCTACCTGATGCCGCCGATCGGCCTCAACCTGTTGATGTCGGCGTCGCGCTTCAGGAAGCCGATGCTCGAGGTGGCGCGCGCGAGCCTGCCGATGCTGCTTGTGCTCGCGACCGGCGTCGCGCTGATCACGCTGTTTCCGCAGATGAGCCTGTGGCTGCCGCAATGGTTTGCGGCACGTCCGGTACCTTGACGGTCGGTCATGCTATTTTAGGGTCCCGGGTCGGGGACGAATCGCGAGGGGGACGTGCGCGCAGTTCTGCGATCGACCTTGGCGCTCACGGCGGCCGCCGCGCTGGGGTTTGCCACGGCCAGTTTCGTCGATCGGGACAGCCTCGAGCGCACTCCCTTGTCGACCCTCCGGAATCTCGCGCCTGCCGGCCCGCAATTGCCGGTTGCGCCACCGATATCGGCCCGAGGCCTGTCGCAGGTCCCAGGGACGCTGGCGGAAATCCTGCGGCTGCGCGGCGACTTCGCCCAGACGACCGCGCTGTACGTGCTCGCCAGCAGCCAAGAGCGGAGCGGCATCGAGCAACTCCTGAACGAAGCGGCATCGATCGGCCAAGCCAGTGAGCGCCGGGCGGCCGCCTCGATACTGTACGAGCGATACGCCGAACTGGATCCCAGGGCGGCGGTCGCGCACATCATGAATCGCGGCGCGGATTTCGATCCGAACTGGCTGTTCGGTATCTTTCACAGCTGGTCGCGCAGCGATCTGGACGCTGCCGTCGCCTATGCGAACACGCTCGATGACCGGAGCCGGATGATGGGCGGATCCGCGATCCTCCGTGCGCGGGACGACCTCGCGCCCGGGCAGCGCGAGTCCCTTGCAGCGAAGCTGAATCTTCCCGTCGTGCAGCAGGATTCTTCCGGGATCGACCTGCGTACGCCGCAAGCCGCCGAACGATCGTGGCGCTCGGCGCTGGCAACCGAGGATCACGCCTCGCGCTCGACGAAGCTGCACTCGCTCGTCCGTGCCTGGGCAAGGCAGGACCCCGGCGCGGCGATGCGCGCGATCGAGTCGCTGCGGGATCGCCAGTTGCGCGAAGAGCTCCTGCACCAGGGATTGCACGCCTGGGCGGAAAAGGACGCCCGGCAGGCCGCCGAGTGGGCACTCGCCCGGCCGCCTTCGCAGGAGCGGACGCAGCTATTGGCGGCTACATTGAGCGCGCTCGTGACCCGGCAGCCTTCGGTCGCCCTGGACATGACCGAGGTCCTGTCGCGAGCGGAGCGCGGCCAGGTGCTGCCGCAGGTGTTTGCCAACTGGGCCAACACCGATGCGCAGTCGGCAGCCGCCCGGGCGGAGGGCCTGGAAGATGCGAGCTTGCGCAGCCAGGCGCTCACTTCCGTCGCGATGATGTTTGCCGTGCGTCATCCCGACGAGGCGATCCGTTGGGCTGCTGCGCTGCCGGATGCCGATTCGCAAGCCGTGATGGGCATGGTGATCAGCCAGATCGCCACCTCCGACCCGGCGCGGGCCAGCGTGCTCGTGAACCAAATGGACAGCGGCCCGCAGCGCCAGGGTGCGATAGCCGAGGTCGCGCAGAACTGGTCGCAATGGGATCCGCAGGCAGCGCTGGCATGGGTGGGCAGGCTCTCCGCGTCCGACGTCAATCCGTCCATCTACGGTCCGATGTTCCAGCAGTGGGCCATGCACGATGCCGATGCGGCAATCCGTCACGCGTCGCAGATGCTCGAGACGTCCGATCGCGACGCCGCCTTCGTCGGCATCATGGGCAGCCCCTATCTGGAGTCCGGAGTTGCCGAACGCCTGTACCAGCGGCTCGAGGGCGGAGATGCCAGGCGCGAGGCGGCGATGCAGCTCTATCAACGATTGATGGAAAGCGATCCGGAGTCCGCCAGGCGATACGGCATCGAAGCAGGGATACTTGAACTGTCAGTCGAGCCGGTCGTGCCCTAGGCGCGCGCTGATCTTGCCGTACAGATCGTCGGCGCCGGCACCCAGCAGGGCGTGCAGACTGCCGGGTGCTGGCCGCGCAAATCCCCGCGGTGCCGCGGCGGCGAGCGCGCGCTCGTCCACCGAGTCGTCGTTCGCGATGGTGAAGAGCAGGCGGCCGGATGCGGATTCGACCCCGCGCAGGTTGGCGATTCCGCCGAGCGCGGCCAGCAGGCGCGCCGGATCGTCCACAGCGGCGGCATCCGCGATGGTGACGCGAAGCCGCGTCATGCAGGCGTCGATCGCAAGGATATTGCCCGCGCCGGCCAGCACGTCCACCCGGCGGTGCTGCGCATCGCGCTGCGCTGCAAGCGCCACGACCGGTTCATGCTGGTGACGGACGCGATGCCGAGCGTCGGGACAGGGCAGAAGAGCTTCCAGCTCCAGGGCCGGTCGATTACGGTCGAGGGCTCGGCCTGCGTGGACGAGGACGGAAACCTCGCGGGCTCGCACATGGACATGTCCGGTGCGGTGCGAAACTCCGTTTCCATGCTGGGACTGGCCTTGCCGGACGCGGTGCGCATGGCGAGCCTTCATCCCGCCACCTTCCTCGGCCTGGCGCAGGATGTCGGCCGGATCGCAGCGGGTCAGCGCGCGAACCTGGTGCCGGCGGACGATCAGCTCGAGGTGCGCGAAACCTGGATCGACGGTATCCCCTCCGGCACGCTCAAGGGCTGACCGCCGGCAAGGCGTCGACGAATTCCGCCATCCGGCGCCGGGTCGCCGTATCCGGCATGCGCCCGACGCCGCCGCCGATATTGTCGATCATGTGCGCCGTCTTGCTCGTCGCCGGCGTCACGACCGTCACGGCCGGGTGGCCGAGCACGTATTTGATGAAGAACTGGGCCCAGCTGGCGGCACCGAAATCCGCCGCCCATTCCGGCAGCTTGCGCTCGCCGACCCGCTGGAACAGTCGCGTGCGGCCGAATGGCACGTAGACCATCACCGCGATCTTTCGCTCTGCGGCGAGCGGCAGGACGGCTTCCTCGACCTCGCGATTGTCGACGGCGTAGTCGACGCCGATGAAATCCAGCGGTTCGTTCCGCATCACGCGCAGGAGCTCCGGGTATCGCCCGGGGTTGGTCGTGGTGACGCCGATGTAGCGGATTCGGCGCGCGGACTTCAACTCTTCCAGGATGCCGAGCTGTACCGGCACGTCCCCCAGGTTGTGCACCTGTATGAGGTCGATGGTCTTCGCACCGAACTTGCGGAACGATTCCTCGATCTGTGCCCGCGCCGCCGACGGATCGGTGGAACCGCCGCCCCGCGGCGCGACATTGACCTTCGTCGCCCAGAAAAGCCTGCCGGTGACGCCGAGCTCGCGCGCGAGGCGGCCGGCGACTTCCTCCGACTCGCCGTAGCTCGGGGCCGTGTCGAAAACCGTCGCCCCACGCTCGATCATCGCGGCGAGCACTTCGCGCAATGCCGAGACGTCCTCGCTTTGCGCGACACTCCTGAATGTCGCCGAACTGCCGAGGCCTACGACCGGGATGCGCTCGCCGCTCGAGGGAATGACGCGCGACTCGAGGCCTGCCGGCGCTGCGTCTGCCGTCAGGCGCGGGCCGAACCCGAGCGCGGCGCCCGTGGCCAGCGCCAGGCGGATGCATTCGCGTCGATCGATCATCGCTCCGGGAACGATACCAGATCGGACGCGATTCGACTTATCATCGGACCGGCGATGACTCGGCGCGCATGGTTGATTGCCGGCGGAGTGGCGGCATTGCTTCTGGCGCTGTATGCGCTGGCGGGATTCCTGTGGGTGCCGCGGCTGCTGCAGTCGTCCGTGCTCGAGACCTTCGAGCGCGACTTCGGGCGCAAGGCCGAGTTCGCGCGGCCGCGATTCAATCCCTTCACGCTCGAATTCGACGCGGGCAGGTTCTCGCTTCCGGACGCGGACGGCACGCGGCTTCTCGACTTCGAGCGGCTGTATTTCGATCTCGAGCTGTCGTCGCTGTGGCGGCGCGCCTGGACCTTCGGCGCGATCCGGCTCGAGCGGCCGTACCTCAAGCTGGTGCAGCGCCAGGACGGCAGCCTGAATCTGGCCGACCTGCAGCAGCAAGCGGCGCCGGCCGGACGCCCGCGGGAGTCGAAGGACCCGCAGATGCCTTCGTTCGCGATCGGCGCACTGACCGTCACCGGTGGCGAAATCGACGTCGAGGACCACATGCGCGCCGAGCGCTTCGCTACCACGCTGCGGCCAGTGAGCTTCGAGCTGGTGGATTTTCGCAGTGCCGGCGACGGCAACGCATTCTCGTTCAGCGCCGGCTCCGATCGCGCCGGCCGGATGGCCGTCGACGGGACGCTGGGACTCGGTCCGCTCAATTCGAAGGGAAAGATCGCCCTATCCGGGCTGCCCGCGACGACCGTCGACGCGTATCTCGGCGACCTGTTGCCGGTGAAACTGCGGGAGGGCCGCTTCGAGTTGCGGATTGCGTACGAATTCAGCATGGCAGGACAACCGTTCACGCTGCTGCTGGCGTCGCCCACGGTCAGCGCGCGCCAGCTCGTCACGGTCGCCCGCGGTTACGACGTGGCCTGGCAAATACCGGCGCTGGACATCACGGACACGCGCGTCGACCTGGCGGCGCGCACGGTTCGTGTCGGCGCGGTCGAATTGCGCGACGTCGTCGCGCCCATGTGGATCGACGGGCAGGGGTTTCATGCACCCGGTGCGCTGCCGCGGGTCAAAGCGTCGCCTGCGCCCGAAGCGACGGTTGCCGCATTACCCGCGCGCGCAACTCCCGCCTGGACGATCGAAGCGCCGGACATCCGCGTCGCCAAAGCCGCCATCGCCTTCGAAGATCGCCGGGTCAAGCCCGCCGCGGCGCTCGGCCTGGTCGTGCAGGAGCTCACGATCGGCGCTCTCGCCATGCCGCAAGGCGGACCGCTCGCGATCGCAGGCACCGTCACTGCCGATTCCGGGGGCGAATTGGCATTGCAGGGCACGCTCGAGCCGGATCCGCTGAAACTGGATGCAGAACTCAGGACGACGAAGCTCGACCTGAGTGCGCTCCAGCCCTGGCTGGAGCAGGACACCGATCTCGTGCTGCGCCGCGGCCAGCTCTCGAGCACCGGGCGCGTGCAATTTGCGGCCAAAGGGCGCCCGAGGCTCCGCTACTCCGGCGACATGACGATTGCCGGCCTGAATATCCGGGACCGGGCCCTCGGCGAGGATCTCGTCAACTGGTCGTCGCTCGAGCTGCGCAAGCTCGAGGTCACACAGGAGCCTGCCCGGCTGGAGATCCGCGAGATCCGGGCCAGGGAGCCGTACCTCCGGCTGATCCTCGCCGCGAACGGCGTTACCAACATCCAGTCGGCGCTCGACCCGGAGGGCGCCCGCCGGCTTGCCGCCGAGATCGCGGCCCAGCGCGCCGGACGGGAACAGGAGAAGAAAACGTCGCGACGCGGCAAACGTGGAAAGCAGGCGAAGACAACCGGGGATTCCGCGGAACCGCCGGCGGCGCCGCGGCTTCCGGGACGAATCGGCACGATCCGCATCGAGAATGCCAACCTGAATTTTACCGACTACACGCTGCAACCGTCGTTCCAGATCGCGGTCGAGCGTCTCGGCGGCACGATCACCGGGATGACGTCGGTCGCCACGGAGCATGCCCGGGTCGAGCTCGCCGGCGAAGTGGACCGCTACGCGCCAGCGCGCATCCGGGGCGAGCTGAACCTGCTCGCGGCGCAGTCCTACATGGATCTCGCGGCTCAATTCCGCAACATCGAGCTGACGAGCTTCAATCCCTATTCCAGCAAGTTCGCCGGCTACCGCATCGACAAGGGCAAGCTTTCGATCGAGACGAAATACCGGGTCGAGAACCGCATGCTCGACGCCCGGCACCAGTTCACGCTCGACCAGCTTCAGCTCGGCGATCGCGTCGAGTCGCCGGACGCCGTCTCGCTGCCGCTGCGCCTCGCCGTGGCGCTCCTCAAGGACCGCAATGGCGTCATCGACATCGACCTGCCGGTGACCGGCTCGCTCGACGATCCCCAGTTCCGGCTCGGGCCGCTGATCTGGAAGGCGCTCCTGAACCTGCTCGGCAAGATCGTCACTTCACCGTTCGCGCTGCTCGGCAATTTGTTCGGCGGCGGCGAGGACCTGTCGGAGTTGCCGTTTGCGCCGGGGTCGGCCGAGATCGAGGCGGACTCGGCCGGGAAAGTCGCGGCGCTCCGGAAGGCGCTGGTCGAGCGGCCCGGCCTCAGCATCGACATTCCTTCGACTCTCGATCCACGGACGGATCGCGAGGCGCTCGAGCAGCGGCGCTGGATCCTGCTGGTCGGCGGCGAAGCGGTCGCGGCTTCCCCCGCAGCCAGCGCGCAGGTCGCTGCGCTGCGAACCAATCGGCCGGCATACCGCGATCGCCTAGTCGAGCTGCATCGCGATCTGCTCGGCGGCAGACCCGACATACCCCGCGCTCCCGAGCCCGCGGCCGGCGCAGCCGAAGTGGATCCGGTCGAGCACGCGATCGCCTACCTGGAGCCGAAGCTCAGGGCCACCATCGCCGTCGATGACGCGGAACTCGCCGAGCTCGCCCAGTCTCGGGCAGAATCGGTGCGCGATGCGCTGCTTGTGGACGGCACGGTGGATCCCGCACGCGTCTTCCTGATCCGCGGCGAGCCGGTCGCAGCGGCCGAAGGCGCCGTCGACATGGCCCTGACGCTGAAATGAGCTCAGCGGCGGTCGAGGCCGGTGCCGCGATACACGGCTTGCTGGATCATGGCGAGGGCGTCGGCGACGACATTTTCCTGGCCGTCGTTCGTCAGTATCGTGAACCACACGGTCAGGTTTCCGACCTGCAGCGCACCCTGATTCATGTACTTGAATGCATCCTCGGCCGGCGCCGCATCGGTCGCGGAGAAGTAGTAACCGATGCCGTTCGCTCCCTCGAGGCTGCGGATTTCCAGCGGTCGCTCGACCGCCTGCGCCTGGATCCGGATGGCCGCGTCGGCGACGGCGCTCTTGAGCGCGCCGCTGTCCGGAACCTCCAGGTCGTCGGCGTCCGGCCATTCCGGCGCGATGAACACCTCGAATGGCGCACCCTGGGCGGGGCGGAGCTGGATGGTCATGTCCACACCGCCCGGCGGCTGGTCGACGCTGTCCACCCAGCCGGCGGGCAGCACGAGCTCGAGCGTATCGAGGTTCGGAAGCTCGAAGCGGCGCAGCTGGCCGGTTTGCGCAGCAAGGCCGGTCGCGGCCCATGCCACTCCGAGGATCACCACGGCTGTCACGGACCTGCGCATGGCCCGCGCCCGGCCGGCTGCCCGGCGTCAGGAAGCGGGCGCCACCGGTTCGACGGCGCCGCCCGAAACGAAGCCAACCTTCAGG
>JBOHZL010000003.1:0-110368 GCA_050738495.1 Steroidobacteraceae bacterium
TGAAACAGCTCGACGAACTGAGAATCGAGATCGACAGCGAGTTCAAGCAACGCACGGCAGCGGTCGTGTCATCCGCATCCCGTCCGAGAATTTACAGCAAAGAAAAGACTTGACCCCGAATCCTTCGTGATTTCCTCGGCCACGACGCTGTCGGCGATGAAGGTGAGGCCGTCCGCCGCCACGTCGAGGGCCGCGCAGTCCTTGACGAGCGCCACCAGGCTGGCCTGATCGGCCTTGCCCTTGCGCAGCATGTCGATGTCCACGGTTGGGCGCGCTCTGGGGATGCCGATCGTCTGCAGTAGTAGTGCGCCTTTCAGAATGACGCTTTGCGCATGCCTTGACTTCGAGATGTGATACAGGAATCGCTCGATGGTGTACAGCTGAAGTACCTGCTGAAACGGTGCGCCGCTCGACATTGAGGTGTTTCGCAGCCGTGCAAGCACAGAGGCCGCAACGTTTTTCATTTCCTTCCGTTCATTCGATTGCATGCAGATACGGTGACATGGGCTTCTCGACACGAAGCAGCCGCGCGTAGCGCAGCAGCTCGCGGTTCTGCACACGCTTTCGCTGTCGCGCCAGACGCAGCGCCTCGAGCGCGACGTCCAGCCCGAGCTTGTTCCTGAACTTGAAGCAGTCCACCACCGTACGCGCAGCGCTGTAGATCTTCAGCGGCATTCCACCGATGCGATGCGTCTCGAGCCCTTCTTTGAAGGTCTTCGGATCGAAGCGATACACCGTAACGGGCGTCGACAGCTTGATGCCGTGATAGCTGCCCCGCGGCACAGCCATGTGAACGCTGGATGGGATCTGGGTCGTGATGCCGTGATACGAGAGCGCGCTGATCAGACAGATGGCCGCGTTCGGCGCGCGCGCTGCGACGACGGCGAGATCGGGATGCTCGGTTTCGCCGATTTCAGCCAGTCGGTAGAGGCCGCGGCCGAGCTCGACGATGCGACCGCTTTCACGCAGGGCGTATAGTGCGTCGGTGTGCACCCCGAGCGCGATCAGATCTCGGGTACGCAGCGTGCCGCCCCTATCGCGGAAAGCTTGGAGTGCGTTGTTGAGATCCCGGGTTTTCATACTGGGCAATTATAGCACCACTTACTAACAAGTGGTTCGTCTATTACCCGACTACTGCCCCGCCAGTGCCAGCCAACGCCCGCCGCCGTGGTCGTCGTTCCACCGGATCGTCTCCGTAGCTGCATTCCTGGAGTCGAACACCGGGCCAAGTCTTGGCTCAGGAGGCCCCGCCATATCCACTCATGAATTTTGCTCCCTATTTTTCATCCAACAGCGCGTAGAGATGGTAGCGAGTGGGATCCATTTTTGATGCCTTGATGGCGCACCATTGAAAGTGTGAGAGTTAATTCCATCCCGAGGAACGGGAATCGAACCCCCGAGCCCGATATGCCTGAGAATGGCTTTGACATTCTGTTTGTGGACGCTTCATCCCTGAGGAGCACTGGTTCTCGCAATCCAGACTTGCAGAAATTGCTTTTGCGCTAGAAGGCTCGATCTCTGCGCATCGTAGTTGCGGAAATCGCCTGGGAGGAGTGGCGCACCCAGATGCGCGACAAGGAGTGCGGCGAAGTCCGCGAAATCAAAGCTCGGTTCGAGAGGCTGAAGGCCGCTGCACCCACGAATTTCTTGAGCAGTCTACCGTCGCCGGTACCTGCTATCTGGGAAGATGCCGACATCGATGCTGCGTCAAAGGACGCCATGGCGAGCTCGAGCCATCGAGGCAGGCCGCCATGGCGGGCGTGTGGGTTATGCACTTCCGGTTTTTCCAAGGCCGCCTCCCTAGACTGCGCGATCGACACCATTGTATCGGGATGCGCCGGGATGCCGGGATTTCGCGACTCAGCCGGCCAGCTTCATTCCGTCACGCCGTGACCGGGATATTCGAGATGCATCGCGACGATGTCAGTCGTTCGTATTCCGTAGCGGGCCGAGATTGCCTGAAGCGTTTCGTCCAGGGCGCTTGCCGCTCGCCGCTCCCCGATGGGAGCCAGACGATGAGCAGCAGGCCAGCTCGTTGCGACCTCATCAGGAATTATCCGGATGCCGTTGCGGCTCAGCTTCGCATCCTCGGTAGGGGAAAACGTCACTGCGCGCGAGCGATAGGTTCGCGACCAGGCGTCGGCAACCAGGGCGAGTGACACCTCGTCGACGCCGGGCGCAAGTTCTATCCCCAGCCGCTCCCGGTTCCAGAAGGCCAGTGTATTGCCGAGCACCGTCAACGCGAACGGGCGCGTGAACTTGAACGAGTCGCTGTGGTGACGCGCATCCCAGTGCGTCAAGCCGAGAGACCGGCCCACTGCCTCCGCCCTGGCCCGGCCGGCGATCGCCTGGATCAGGGTGAGTGCCATCGGCATGGTGGCGGTGATCCCCGTCGTCGTCGCAACGCTCTGGTCGACGACAAACCGCCGGTCGGCGACATAGTGGATTGTGGGATGTTCGTCGCGCAGTTCGTCGAGGTAATACCAGTGGGTGGTCCCGCGCTTGCCGTCGAGCAGTCCGGCATTGCCGACCACCTTGGCTCCCGCGCAGACGCCGATGATGATTGCGCCCTTGGCCGCCTGGCCGCGGATCCAGTTCAGGGCCGCCGGGTCATCGTCGCGGCTCATGGCGGGGACGACGACATAGTCGGCGCCTGCCGGTTGCCGTGCATCGAACTGCGCGATCGTAGCCTGCGGCTCGACCGTGAGCGCCGGATAGAGTTTCACCGGTCCGGGCTCCGTGGCGAGCGCCACGACGTCGGCGACGTCGGCGCGCCGAAGGATTCCGTAGGGCATCAGATAGTCGGTAACCTCCGTGGCGTCATTGATGCCGATGATCGCAATCAGCGGGCGCTGTCGTTTTGGCGGCTTCAAGGCCGCGACAGTCGCGGCGGCCTCCTCGGACGCAATCGGCGGCGTACTCACTCCGGGCGGCGCCGGAGCCAGCGAGGCAAGCCAGGCAGCGCCGATCACGCCGCAGAATGCAGCGGCGCCCAGACCGACCCGGATGATGCGACGCCAGTTCATCGTGACTTCTGTCGATGGTCTCCTGTTACACAGGCTTGCGACCCGGCCAGGCGCCGCGGAGTTCCCTCGCAATCCTGTCACCCTGAGCGCTGCGCGCCTATCATTCCCGCTCATGCCAAGCCCGGCCCGCACCACGCCGCGCCTGCTCGACAAGGAGCGGACGATCGCAGTCCCCGGCTTCAATCGCTGGCTGGTGCCGCCGGCGGCATTGGCGATCCACCTGTCGATCGGCATGGCCTACGGCTTCAGCGTGTTCTGGCTGCCGCTCGGGCGCGCGGTCGGGATCCAGCAGCCGGCAAGCTGCGACGGCGTGGGGTTTCTCACCCTCATCACGTCCACGACCTGCGACTGGCCGATCTCGATGCTCGGCTGGACTTACACCCTGTTCTTCGTCCTGCTTGGCTCGTCCGCGGCATTGTTCGGTCACTGGCTCGAGCGGGCCGGGCCGCGCAAGGCCGGGTTCGTCGCCGCCCTGTGCTGGAGCGGCGGCCTCTTGGTCTCCGCGCTCGGCATCTACGCGCATCAGATCTGGCTGATCTGGCTGGGATCGGGCGTCATCGGCGGTATCGGTCTCGGTCTGGGCTATATCTCGCCGGTTTCGACGCTGATCAAGTGGTTTCCCGACCGCCGTGGCATGGCGACGGGTCTTGCGATCATGGGATTCGGCGGCGGGGCGATGATCGGCGCGCCATTCGCGGATCGGCTGATGAATCTGTTCGCGGGTCACGCGACCGTGGGCGTGTGGCAGACCTTCGTCGTCATGGGAGCGCTGTACCTCGTCGCCATGATGCTGGGCGCGTTCGGCTACCGCTTGCCGCCGCCGGGCTGGCAGCCGGCCAACTACGCAGCGGTCGCGAACGGCAATCGGCTGGTGACGGCGCGGCATGTCCACGTCAACCGGGCCCTGCGCACGCCGCAGTTCTGGCTGCTCTGGGGCGTGCTGTGCCTGAACGTCAGCGCCGGCATCGGCGTGATCGGCATGGCTTCGCCCATGCTGCAGGAGGTGTTCGGCGGCGGCCTGATCGGCGTGCCATTGCGGCTGGCCGGGCTCGCCGAAGGCCAGCGCGCACAAGTCGCGACGATCGCCGCCGCATTCGCGGGACTCCTTTCGCTGTTCAATATCGCAGGACGCATCGCCTGGGCATCGTTCTCCGACGTGATCGGCCGCAAGCTCACTTACATGATCTTCTTCCTGCTCGGCATCGCGCTCTATGTCAGCGCGCCGCTTGCCGGTGAGGCCGGTCGTATCGCCGCGTTCGTGACGATCTTCTGCGTGATCCTCACGATGTACGGCGGCGGCTTCGCCACCATCCCGGCGTACCTGGCGGATCTCTTCGGTACGCAACATGTCGGCGCAATTCACGGGCGTCTGCTGACGGCCTGGTCCGTGGCCGGCATCGTCGGCCCGGTCGTGGTCAACTACATCCGCGAATTCCAGCTTGGCCAAGGCGTCCCGCCGGACCGGGCCTACAACATCACGATGTACGTGCTGGCCGCCATGTTGCTCGGTGGCCTGCTCTGCAATTTCCTCATCCGGCCGGTCAAGGAGCACCACTTCATGAGCGGCGAGCAGCTCGCGGCCGAGCGTGCCGGGGCGCACGAGCAGGCAACGACTGTACCCGCCGACAAAATGGCGGCGGCACCGAGCAGCAAGGCGCTGCTGATCGCCGCATGGACTGCGGTCGGGCTGCCCCTTGCCTGGGGCGTGTGGATCACCGTGAGCCAGTCGCTCGCGCTGTTCCGCTAGATCGAACCGGCATCACGATGAGAGCTCTGGTCGCAATCCTGCTCGCGATCTTCGAGCTGACTGCATCTCATGGAGCGGCGTCGAGTCCGGATCTCCTGGCAACCATCAACGGCTTGCGTGCCAAGGGCTGTGCGCGGCATCGGGCGGTCGATTCGCCATTGCGCGCCGATCCCCTGCTGGATCGTGTCGCGCAGGCGATGATGTCTGGGAAAAGACTGGCGGAGGCGATGAAGACCGCCGATTACCGCGCATTGCGGTCGTCGTCCCTCGAGGTATCCGGCGGCGGCGAGGGGGTCGCGCGCACGCTGGCACGGCGCGGATGCGAGAAAATCACGGATCCCGATTTTCGCGATGTGGGCATTGCAGAGCGCCCCAACGAAGCGTGGATCGTACTGGCCGCGCCAGTCGTGCTGCCCGCGCCAGGCGACGCCGACTCGGTCAGCCGCCAGGTGCTAGGACTCGTGAATGAAGCCCGCGCGCGCCCGCGACGCTGCGGCGGAACGCCTTTCGACGCGGCGGCACCACTCCTGCCGTCGAATGCCCTGCAGCGGATTGCGCTGACCCATGCGCGTGACATGGCCGGCCGCAGCAGCCTGAGCCATGTCGGTCACGACGGCAGCACGCCTGCCGAGCGCGCGACCCGTGCCGGATACCGGTGGCGCGCCGTCGGGGAGAACATCGCAGCCGGTCAAACGACTGCCGAGCAGGTCGTCGCGGATTGGGTCAAGAGTGCGCGTCATTGCGCCAATCTCATGGACGCCGATTTCACCGAGATGGGCGTCGCCTACGCGGTGGAAGCGCGTAGTTCGGCAGGTATCTACTGGGCGCAGATGTTCGGGACGCCCCGCGGCTAGCGGCGCACCCTGCGATCAACGAAGCGCGTCTCTCGACGACGTGATGAGCACGCAAGTGCAGCCGGTCTCGGTCCAGACTCGATCGTCGGAGGTCCCGGGTTCCGCCCGATTGAAATCGCCCGGGCGCAGTTTCCTGTCTTCGATCCACAATTCGCCGTGGAGCAGATGCAGTTCTTCCACGCCCGCATGGGAATGAGGGGGATAAGCGGCTCCTGGCGCCAGGCGAACCAGCATGCTCACATGATCCCCGTCCGCATCGGTCGCGAGCAGCTTGCAGGCAATTCCGGGTGCGACGTCTTCCCATTCGGGTTCCGACCATTGCCAGGCCGCGGAATCCGACGCCTTGCTTGCCTCCGGTGCAATGCGATCGGAGAGCCGATCCCAAAGCGAGCCCGGTGGCCGCAGCACGTCCGACGGCCAGTTCGCGAAGGACTCGACGACCGGACGCAGCGACTCCACCTCCCGTCGGCATTCGGCGCAGTTGGCGATGTGCGCCTCGATGACCGGTATCTCGTCCGCAGGCAGGGCCTGGAGCGCATAGGCGCAAGCCAGCTCCGTCTGGCCGCATGCACGGTCGGTGGTCGGCGTATTCATGAATCCTCCTTGTCCGACGCGAGTTCCTGCCGGAGCTTCCGCAGTCCGGTGCGGATGCGTGTCTTGACCGTCCCGAGCGGCTCATCGAGGCGGGCCGCGACTTCGGCATAGGTCAAATCCAGGAAGTACGCCGCCTCGATCACTTTCCGCTCGTCCGGGGTGAGCGCGGCCACGGCATTGCGCACGCGTCTCCCCTGCACTTCACGATCGAGGGCCTCGCCGCAATCAGTCGATTGAGGCGCTGGCAGCGTGTCGCCCGGAAAGGGATCCACGCGCTTGCGTCGCTGCCGGTATCTGAGCCGGTCGATGGCCCTGGACCGCGCCTGATTCAGGATCCATCCCAGCACCGGCCCGTTCACGGTGTCGTACTGCGAGGCTCGTCGCCAGACATCGTGAAACACGTCGAGTGTCAGCTCCTCGGCGGTCTGCCGGTCGCCTGTCATGCGCATGATCAAGGTAAATACGATCCGATGGGACCGTTCGTAGAGTGCGTGCAAGGCCGACTGGTCGCCCGCGGCAATGGCCCGGACGATTCCGACCCATTCGATCTCGGGTATCCGGGCCTTCGACCTGCCGGCGTAGAGCAGATCGCCGAGGGTGCCAGGATGATCGTCACGGTGTTTCTCGCCCGTGTCCGGCGTCGCGCCCGTTCCCGGAATGCGCGCTGTCATCCACGCTTCCCGGCGCATTTTCGGCGCCCGCCTTGCCCGAAGCAGCGGTCCCGGCATTCCGGCATTCGGTCTCCCATGCTGCGAAGCATCGTATGTGAAGTTTATGGCTGACCGAATGGCGGCCATTCTGGGCGAACACGAGCTCGTATCCAAGCTCCGCCAGCCCGATGGACAGTCCGCAGACCGCGCAATCCGTGCCATCGCCGGAGCCGCCCAGAATGTGGTCCGGCGGGCGAAGCGGCAGTCTCGCGAGTTGAATGGCCTCCCGGGCCAGCATCAATCGGATGCCCGTGTCGTCGAGGGGATAACCTGCCTGAGGCAGCCGTTCCTTGCTCATATTTCGGACCTCATTCTCCCGGGCTCCAAAACAGTAGAACGACAGATGAATCATTCCGGATTGCGTTCCAGCCCGGCGCGGGCAGCGATCGTCTTGTCGCAGGACGCGCTGAATTCCGGTCCGCGGGACCTAAGATCGCGACATCGATTCGCCATTGCGCCAGGTCGGGGCCGGGAGAGGCCATGAACGAAGCAATCGTCGCCCTCGCGCTGGCGGTGGCACAGGCTGCGGCGGACGTATCGACGCCGGCCTCCGCGCCGCCTCCCGAGGAAATCGCGCCGGGTGTCCACCTGTTGCGTGGCGCCATGCTTCCCGGGCGCGGACCCGATGGGAACAGCGTGGCATTCGAGACGCCGCAGGGGCTGGTCGTGATCGATACCGGCCGGCACGCCTGGCACAGCGACGCCATTCTCGCGCTCGCAAGGACGGAGCGGCGGCGGATCGCCGCCATCGTGAACACGCACTGGCACCTCGATCATTCGAGCGGCAACGGGCGAATCAAGTCAGCTCATCCCGCCGCGCGCCTGTTCACGACGAAAGCCGTCGATCGCGCCCTGGCGGAAGGCGGCTTGCTCGCACGCAATCTCGAATCGGCCCGCCCGATGCTGGTTGATCCGGAACTCGACGAAGTCCGCAAGGATGAAGTGCGGATCTTCATCGCGACCATGGACGAACGCGAAATCCTGAGCCCGGACGTCGCAATCGACCGGGGCGGCGAGATGCAGATCGGCGGCCGCGATCTCGATGTCAGGGTCGCCGAGCGCGCAGTGACCGACGCCGACGTCTGGCTATTCGACGCGGCGAGCGGTATCGCGGTGCTCGGCGACCTCGTCACCCTGCCGGCGCCATTCTTCGAAACCGCGCGCCCCGTCCGCTGGCGTGCCGCGCTGGATGAAGTGGGCGCCCTACACTTCAAGAAGGCCGTTCCAGGTCATGGCGAGCCGATGGATCGCGCGCAGTTCGACAGCTACCACAATGCTTTCAAGGTCTTCATCGACTGCGTCGACGGCGATTCCGCGCCTGCCGAATGCGCGGCAGGCTGGACCGACGGCGTCGCCTCGCTCATTGGCGGCGACGAGCGCGTACGCCGGATGGCGCTCGAGTACGCGGAATACTACGTCGGCATGCTGCGCGAAAACGGTGGGCGCAGCGCCGAGTGCCTCGCACGCTGAACGCGCCGGACCCGTTCCTCCACACCTGATCCCCCGGACCGCTCGTCTCGTGGCAGGCTTGGCATTCCAGGCCGACTTCGACGCGAGGACCGCGACTTGGTGATTCGGGCCGTACGGCGCAGGTCAGGGAACGGGAGTGGCGGGTCCGGCCAGCGCCGCCGCATCGTCGTGCGCGCCCTGCTCATCCTGCTCGCCCTGGCATTCATTTATATCGGCTGGCTCGACTATGTCGTCACCAGCCAGTTCAGGGACCGCGGATGGACGGTGCCGACGCAGGTCTATGCAAGGCCCGTCATGCTGCAGGAAGACCTTCCGCTGTCGGCCAAGGACCTCGCACAGGAGCTGGAACGGCTTGGCTATCGCGAGGGCAGCGCGCGGAATCCGGGCAGCTATCGTCACGACGGCTCGCAGTTTGATATCCACCTGCGCAAGGCGCGACTCGCCGATGGAATGCGCGACGCCACACAGATCCATGTCGTCGCCAATTCGCGCGGAATCCGCGCCGTGCAGGACGGCAATGGCCGCGAGCTCCGTGCCGTGCCGCTCGAGCCTGCGCTGCTGGGAAACCTCCACCCGGTGCACGGCGAGGACCGGATCATCGTCCCGCCGGAGGAAGTACCCGCGCTTCTGCCGGCAGCGCTCAAAGTGATCGAGGACCGGAATTTCGACCGGCACGCGGGCGTCGACCTGAAGGCAATCCTGCGCGCGGCCTGGGTCAACCTGCGCGCGGGCCGCGTGGAACAGGGCGGCAGCACGCTGACCCAGCAACTCGTCAAGAGCTACTTCCTCGATCAGAGCCGCTCGCTGCGGCGCAAGGCACGGGAAGCCGTCATGGCGGTATTGCTCGAGCTCCACTTCGACAAGTCGCAACTGATGAATGGCTATGTCAACGAGATTTACCTCGGACAGGACGGCGACCGTGCGATTCACGGGTTCGGGCTGGCGAGCCGCTTCTATTTCGGCAAGCCGCTCGATGAACTCGAACTTGCCGACATTGCGCTGCTGGTCGGCATCGTGCGCGGGCCGTCTTATTACAACCCGCGCAGCCAGCCCGAGCGCGCCACCGCACGCCGGAACTTCGTCCTTTCCGAACTGGCCGAACTGGAAGTCGTCACCGCGAAGCAGGCGGCCGCAGCCGCCCGGAGCCCGCTCGGCGTCGTGCCCCGGACGACCCGCAGCTACTACCCCGGCTATCTAGAGTACGTGCGTCGGGAGCTGCGCCGCGACTTTGACGGCGGGGACCTGAACCGCGCCGGCCTGAAAGTCTTCACCAGCCTCGATCCCCGGGTCCAGGCGGCTGCCGAGCGCGCCGTGGCCGAAGAGCTGCCGAAACTCGATGCGCGGCGCAAGTCGAAGCAGCAGCCGCTCGAGGCGGCGCTGATCGTGACCCTGCCAGGCAGCGGCGAGGTGGTCGCGATTGTCGGCGGACGGCGGCCGCAGGTCGCCGGGTTCAACCGGGCGCTGAATGCGAAACGACCCATCGGCTCGCTGGTGAAGCCGATCGTTTACCTGGCGGCACTGGAGTCCGGGCAGTACCACGCCGCCAGTCCGCTGAACGACGGACCGGTGGAAGTGCGCATGAAGAACGGCCAGCACTGGCGCCCGCAGAATATCGATCGGGAAATGCTGGGCCCGATGCCGCTGGTCCGGGCGCTGGCCGATTCACGCAATCTCGCGACCGTGCAGCTCGGACTCGAAGTCGGGCTCGCGCCGATTGCCGGCAAGTTCCGCGCCCTCGGCCTCGATCGCGAGCCTGCCCAGGTGCCTTCGCTGCTGCTCGGCGCCGTCGACCTGGCGCCGATCGAAGTCGCGCAGCTATACAACGCATTCGCCAACGGCGGTATCGATCGCCCGCTCAGCGCGGTCCTGGCGGTCGCCATGGGCGACGGGAGCCTGCTGAAATCCAGGCCGCACGAGGCGCGCAAGGCAGCCGATCCAGCCGCCGTTTATCAACTGGATCGCATGCTTGCCGAGGTGATGATTCGCGGCACGGGCCGTGCCGGTGCGGCGCGGCTGCCCGGGGGTCTCGTTACGGCGGGAAAAACGGGCACCTCGTCGGATTTGCGCGATAGCTGGTTCGCCGGGTTTTCCGGCAGCCATCTTGTTGTCGCCTGGGTCGGGCACGACGACAATTCGCCGGCCGGCCTCACGGGCTCGCAGGGCGCGCTGCCGCTGTGGGCGAACGTGATGGGCGAGATCGCACGGCGCTCCTGGCAGGCGCCGATGCCGGCAACGCTCGAGGAAGCTTCGATCGACTACGCCACCGGCCTCGTGCCGCCGTATGCGGAATGCGCGCATGATCTGATTTCCGTGCCCGTGCCGCGAGGCACGCTGCTCGAATACACGAGCGAGTGCTATCCGCAGGATTTCGACAGGTTCGCGGATCGCGTCCGCAACTGGTGGCAGCGACTCACCGATTGATCCGGGCGTGCAGGTTCAGGCTCGCTGGAGTCCGAGCAACGACGTCGTCCACAACATGAATTGGGTCATCGCCGCATGCAGCTTGTTCCAGGCGAGGGACACGTCGGCGGCAACCCGTTCGATGGGTTCGTCGTGACGCCCGAAATAGTCCCTGCCTGCCAGGCCGGGCAGCACGCAGACAGCCGTGATGTCCGTATCCTTGAGTTCGTCCCCCAGTGTCCACGAGAACGAGCTGGCTTCCTTGCGGGCGGAGTCATAGGCGGGATGGAAGCGGGCCGGCATGCAGTCCGGGGCCGAACCTGCCAGCAGGATGCAGACCTCGCCCTGCGCTTGCATGTCGCGGCAGATCTTCTGGATCAACTCGATGCCGCCGTCGACCCGGCCCGCGCCGGAGTCGGCGCGCTCGATTGGGTCCGCAGCCGCATCGAATGACCGCCCGGCGGCGACAGGCCGATCGAAGCCATCCAGCGAGCATTCGCTTTCGAGTGACAATCCCTGGCTGCTTGAGGCGCTGGCGGCAACGAGCATGCGACGGGCTGCGGTATTCAGGTTGAGCATGGAACGGGGCCGACTTACCGGCCGCCCGGCGCGGCTTGCCGGTTGGGCGAAGCCAGTTCTCGCGCCGTCTTCAGGTGCTCGCTGACGGTCGGCAGGATTTCCCTGGCGAACGCCCTGGCATCCGCGTCCTTGCCGGACTCGATCTCCTTTTTCAGCAGCGCTTCCACCGCCTCGTGGCCGGCGACCTGGTTCTTGATGTAGGCGGCATCGAAGGCGGGCCCATTGGCTGCCTCGAGCTCGGCCCTGGCCTTCTGGTGCTCCGCGTCCGGCTGTTCCGGCAGCTTGACGTTCTTGCGCGCCGCCAGGCTCTTGAGCTTGGCGTTGGCCGCACCATGGTCGGCCACCATCATCGAACCGAACTCGCGGACCCCTCGGGAGCTGCCCTTGCGCTGAGCGAGTTTCCCGGCCTCGACCTCAGCGAGGCCCGCCACCGCGACCTTGGAGTAGAAATCCTGGACGGGGCTGGACGATTCCGCGGCGAGCGCCATGCCAGCGGCAAGCAGACAGAACAGGATCAGGTGCCTCATTTCCGCAACTCCCTTGCGCGGGTGTCACTACCCTGTCGTGGAGTTGCTATATCGGGCCTTCGCGCGACCTTTGTTTATCGTCCTTCACCGCCAACAGCTGTAGGACGAAACTGGCGTGGGGCCCCGCCCGCGAGGGATTTACTGGGTCGGCGCCGCCGCCTGTGCCGACTTCACCTCGATGCCCATCACCCGGCCGCTGCCGGCGAGCGCCTCCCAGGAGTGCGTGCCACCCTCCGGCAACCAGAGCACCTGCCCGGTGTGGAAGTCATGAATCGTGCTCTTGCCGTCCGGCAGCGCCAGTTTCAGGCGGATCCAGTCGAGGCTCACCAGCAGGGTCGGCGAATGCGAGTGCATCGGGCTCGACCTGCCGTGCGAGGTCCGCCCCTCGAAAACCCGCACATGCGGATTGTCCATGATCACGTGGTGTGCTTCCGGGTCGGCGACCACGGCGTCGTTCGGCCGCGCCTCGCCCGCTGGCGCCGGCGGGGTGCCGCCCTTCTGGGCCGACTTGATCTCGACGCCGATGGCGTGCAGCTCGCCAGCCAGCAGCTCCCAGGAGTGCCGCGCGCCCTCGACCCAGCGCACGTCGCCCGGGTTCAGGTCGAATATCGTCGCCTTGCCATCCGGCGCCGTCATGCGAAACCGTGTCTTGCCGACGCTGATGAGGACCATCGGCGGGTGCGTGTGCATCGGGCTCCTGGTGCCCTTCGAGGCGCGCGCGTCGAATACGCGGAAATGTTCGTTGTCCAGAATGACGCTATGGACGTCGGGATCCACGGCAACCGCGTCGTCCGGCGGGAGCTGCGCGAGAGCCGCGGACGGCAACAGGACGAACAATGGCGCTGCATGGCTCAGTAAGCGGTGCATGGGATCCCCCTGATTGCTGCGCCCGGTTAGGGGCGCTGTATCCTAGGGAGGAAGGCGCGGGCTAGTCAACTGCGGTGCGGTCAGTCGTGGTGATCGTCGTGATCGTGGTCATCGCCGTGATTCAGCATGCGATCGACATCGAGATAGGCATCCGTCACGCGCTCGAACGCGACGTCCTGGCGCCGGTACATCGGATCGCCGTCTTCCACCTGCTCGCGAAGATTGTGGTACCGCTCTGAAACCCGCTCGAAGCGCGGTCGCAGCTCGTCGCGCGAGCGGGCACCATCGACGGCCATCTCGAAATCGCGCGTCGCTTCGGCCAGTCGCGCAGCGTCGTCGGCGGTGCGGCCGGAAAACGATCGCGAGTCGATCTGCTCGTAGAAGCGCTGTGCCGAGCTGTCCAGGCGAGTCGCAGCGGAGTCGAGGCTGCCGGTCGTGGCACAGGCTCCGGCCAGGCTGGTTGCGAAAAGGATTGCACTGAGCCGATTCATGTTCACAGGAGAATCGATCCAGCAATTTTTGGCTGTCGCCGGGACCCCGCGCTTGTTGTCGGCCTGCATCACCAGATCGTGCAGGCGCCCGCCGACTCAGAATCGCCGCAGTCCCGTGATCAGCCGCGCGCCGCGCTCGAATACGGCGTACGACCAGAGCCACTGCGTCACGACGATCAGGCGATTGCGCAGGCTCACGAGGAAATAGATGTGCGCGATGCCCCAGATCCACCAGGCGAGCCATCCTGAAAGCCGCATTCGCTTGTAGGAAATGACTGCGGCCTTGCGCCCGATCGTCGCGAGCAGGCCGCGATCCCTGTAGACGAATGGAGCCAGCGCATCGCGTCCGCGCAGGCTCGCGAGTATCGCGCGGGCGACGTACGCGCCCTGCTGCTTGGCGACCGGCGCGATGCCGGGCAAAGGCGTGCCATCCGGATTTCTCGCGGCGGCCGTATCGCCGATCACGAACAGATTGTCGTGGCCGGGCGCGCGCAGGTCCGGCGCGACCGGCACGCGACCCGCGCGATCGCCGGCGACGTGAAGCCACGCGGCCGCGGGCGATGCCGTGACGCCCGCTGCCCAGATGATCGTGCCGGCCTCGATCTGCTGATCTCCGACCTGCACGCCGCGGGCATCGCAACGCGTGACGGGCTCGCCGAGACGCACGTCGACGCCGAGACGACGGAGCGCCGCCGCCGTGTACTGCGACAGCTCCTCCGGAAAGGTCGGCAGCAGGCGCGGGCCGGCTTCGACCAGGAGCACGCGGGTCTGGCGCGGGTCGATCTCGCGAAAGTCGGCCGCCAGCGCCTGGCGTGCCAGTTCCGCCACGGCACCCGCCATCTCGACACCGGTCGGTCCGCCCCCGACGATCACGATCGTGAGGAGCCGCGCACCCAGTTCCGGGCTCGATGCCATCTCGGCCCGTTCGAATGCGAGCAGCACCCGCCTGCGGATGCCGGTGGCGTCGTCCAGGCTCTTGAGACCGGGCGCATGCTCCGCCCATTCGTTGCGGCCGAAATAGCCATGCGTGGCACCGGTCGCCACCACCAGCCAGTCGTAGGCGATCGGCCCGTCGCCCAGCATGACCACCCGGCGCGCGGGGTCGATGTCGGTGACCTCGCCGAGCAGCACGCGCAGGTTGCGCTGGCTTCTAAACAACCGGCGGACCGGCCAGGCGATCTCGGCAGGCGACAGGCCCGCCGTCGCCACCTGGTAGAGCAGCGGCTGGAACAGGTGATGGTTCTGCCGGTCGATCAGCGTGATGTCGGCATCGGCCCGGGCGAGGCCCCGTGCCGCCTCCAGCCCTCCGAAGCCTGCGCCGACGATGACGATGCGGGGACGATTCACGTAAGAGCTTGGTATTAAAGATAATTTCCGAAGTATAGACCGGCTGCCGCAGTGCCGTGCCGCGGCCCGGGATTTGCCGGGCGTCCGGGCCCGGCGTAGTCTGATTCGTCGGCTCCGGAGGGTGCCATGCTACGCATCGTCCTGCTCAACCCGAAAGGCGGCTCGGGCAAATCCACGATAGCGACCGGCATCGCGGCCATGTACGCGGCCTGCGGTTTTCGACCCGTGCTGATGGATTTCGACCCCCAGGGCAGCAGTTCGCGCTGGCTCGAAAGGCGTCCCTCCGAACTGCCCCACATTCAGGGTATCGCCGCCTATGCCCGAGCGCTTGGCGTGACCCGGAGCTTCCAGCTGCGCGTACCGCAGGGAATCGACCGGGTGATCGTCGACACGCCCGCCGCCCTGCCGCCACCGCAGTTCAACGAGCACGTGCGCAATGCGGATGCGGTGCTGGTGCCGGTCATGCCGTCCGACGCCGACATCCACGCCTGCTCGCGGTGCATCGGTCACCTGCTGATCTCCGGCAAGATCAAGCGCCGCGAGCACCGCCTCGGCGTCATCGCCAACCGGGTCAAGCCGAACACGATCATCTTCCGCACCTTGATGCGCTTCCTCGACCAGATGCAGATCCCGATCGTCACCACATTCCGGGACTCGCAGAACTACATCTTCGCCGGCGAGCAGGGGCTCGGCCTGCACGACATGAACCCGGCACGCGTGCATCCGGATCTCGAGCAATGGGATGCGCTCTGGGCCTGGCTCGAGTCGCGGCAACGATTTGCACAGCCTGCGGTCGCGGTGGGCGCCGACTGAGCGTACCGTCGAGGCGCGATGCTCGATCTCCAATTACCGCCAGCCTTGGAATTGCCGCCGGTTCCGGCCGGGCTCGCGCCGATTGCGGGGCTTCTGCAGTGCCCGGCCTGCCGCGGGGCACTCAGGGGCGCGAGCGGCGCATTGCAGTGTGCCGGTTGCCAGCGCCGTTTCGAGATCCGGGACGACGTCCCGCTGCTCGCGATCCACGGCTCCTCCGAAACCTGGGGCGTGCCGCAACAGCTCAGCCGGGGAACTGAATACCAGTCCGAATTCCAGGACTTCGAGACGGCCGCGGCCTACAACCGCAAGCATCGCTGGCAGCTCCCGAAACTGCTCGGTACGCGCCGCGAGTTCCAGCTTCTGCGCCGCCATTTCGGCCGCCTCGGACGCTCGCGGAGCGTGCTCGAGCTGCCCTGCGGTGGCGGCCGCTTGACGCCTGCGTTCGCCGGCTTCTCCGATCTGGTGATCGAAGCGGATATCGGCATCGGCCAGATCCTCTATGGGCGGTCCGCCGCATCGATCGCGACGCCGCGGATCTGGATGACTGCCTCGGCCTTCCACATTCCATTGCGCGACGACAGCGTCGACGGCACGGTCTGCGTGCGTCTTTCACATCACTTGCCGACGCCGGAAGAGCGGACTCGCCTGTTCCGGGAGCTGCTTCGGGTATCGCGCCGCTTCGTAATCGTGACCTACTTCGACTACCAATCCCCGATCAACATTGTGAAACGTCTGCGTGGTCCATTCAGCCGAAAGCCGGCCAAGGTGACGATGACCACGGCGGAGGTTGCCGGGCTCGCGCGCGCGCACGGCGCGCGACTGGTGGCCGCGCCGATGCTGGCCTGGTTCGGCTCCGGCCATCGGTATGCATTGATCGTCAAGGACGCCCCGATGGCTGCCAGCCCAGCGTCAGGAGCAGGGCCGCAAAGCCCGCGACATACGCGACCCCGATGAGCCAACCCTCGCGCAGCCAGCGCCCGGTCGATCGCGCCTCCGGAAACATGCTGCAGATCGCGACGCCTGCCGACGAGCCAAACCAGAGCATCGAGCCGCCGAAGCCGACCGCATAGGCGAGCACGCCCCAGTCGTAGCCGCCCTGCTTCAGGGCCAGCGCGGTCAGGGGAATGTTGTCGAAGACCGCCGAAACGAACCCCAGCGCCAATGCGGTTTTCCACGACGCTTCCGGCAGGCGCTCGACCGGCATCAAAGACGCGAGCGCCACGAGACACAGCAGGAATATCGAGCCCTTGAACGCTCCCGGAAGCGCGTGCCAGTCCGGCGCGCGGATGCCGATCGTCAGCAGCAGAGACAGCGCGACTGCGGCGCCGATGAACGGGAAATCGCCGGTGATCCCGGCCCAGTGGATGTTGACGGAGACATTGACCGTGACGGCGCTCGCGAGCACGAATGCCACGATCATCACGCGCGCCCAGTCCGTGCGTCCCTGAGCCGATGAGTCCCTGACGATGGGCGCATGGCGCTGCTGCCAGCGGGCGGCCGAGAAACCGAATACGAGCAGGGCAGCCACGGCCGCCACGTAGGCATGCAGAACTTCGAGCGGCGAGACGCCGGTGATCCACATCATCGTGGTGGTCGTGTCCCCGATCACGCTGCCGGCGCCGCCCGCATTGGAAGCGGCGACGATCGCCGCGATGTAGCCCACGCTGACCTTGCCGCGGAACAGCGTGTGGGCCATCGCCCCGCCGATCAGCGCGGCGGCGATATTGTCGAGGAATCCCGACACGACGAAGACGATGACGAGCAGCGCGAATGCGCCGAGCCAGGATTCAGGCAGGTGGCGCGGCAGCGCCGCCGGCAGCCCGCTCTGCTCGAAGTGCGCCGCGACCAGCGCGAAGCCGACCAGGAGCAGCAACAGGTTGACGAGGATCACCCATTCGTGCGCGAAGTGGGCGGCGAGCCCGGCCGCGCCCGGCCCCGCCGGAAACTGCGTGAACAGCCACTCGAATGCGATGACCACGACGAGCCCGGTCGCCGCGATCGGCAGCGCCTGCCGGTGGAACACGGCGACGCCTGCGAGCGTGATCCCGAAGAGGAGGAACTCGACCGGCACTCAGGGCCAATCCCAGTCCTGCGGCGACTTCCGGCAACCGCCGTCTTTCCAGCCGGTCCAGCCACGCCCGTGCACGAAGCGGCCCGGCCGCGCCTCGGTCGGCTCGCCGTCGATGAGAGCCTCGACGCCATTGACGATCACGTGCGACACGCCGGTCGCGTACTGATGGGGCTTCACGTAGGTCGCGTGATCCTGGATCGTCTTCGGGTCGAAAACGACGACGTCCGCATGAAATCCGGCCGCAAGCCGCCCGCGGTCACGGAGTCCCAGCACGGACGCCGGATACGCAGTCATGCGTCGCACCGCGTCCTCGATGGTCACGAGCTTCTCGTCCCGCACGTAGCGTGCGAACACGCGGGCAAAGTTGCCGTAGCCGCGCGGGTGCAGGTTGCTCTTCAGGAAAACGCCTTCCGCGCTGACTGCCGTCCCGTCCGAGCCGAAGCTCATGAACGGCAGCTTGACCTTGCGTCGTACCTCGTCCTCCGACATGAGGAAATAGATCGAGCCGACCCGGCTTTCGTCCTTGGCGACGAGATCCATCGCTGCTTCCTCGGGAGTGACGCCGCGCGCGCTCGCGATCTCGGCGAGGGTCTTGCCGATCAGCGGCTTGAGCTCCGGATTTCGCAGCACGACGATCAGAACCTGCTCCGCGCCGCCGGCCATGCGCATCAGGTTCTCCCAGCCGGTGTCCTCGGCGCGCATTTCTTCCGCCACGCGACGCCGCGTAGCCGGGTCGCGAAGCCGGGCGAACCAGGCCGAATTGCCGCCCTCCTGCACCCAGGGCGGCATCGCGGCGTCGAGACCCGTGCTGCCCGCCGGATAGGCATACATGTCGGCGGTGATGCGGATGCCCTCGCGGCGCGCGACCTCGATCCGCGCGATCGCGCCGTCGAGACTGGGCCAGTTCTCCTTGCCCGCGGCCTTCAGGTGATATATCTCCGCGGGTGTGCCGGAGCGCCGCGCGATCTCGACGGTCTCGTCGACCGCCTTCAGCAGGCCCGCTCCTTCGCTGCGCATGTGTGTCGCGTAGATCCCGCCGCATCGTCCGGCCGTCATCGCGAGCGCGACCAGTTCGTCGGTACCGGCAAACGTGCCCGGCACGTAGATCAGCGATGAGGCGACGCCGAGCGCGCCCTCCTCCATCGCGCTGCGCACGACTTCCTGCATGGCCGCGAGCTGCTCCGGAGTCGGGTCGACGTCCTGCGCTTCGAGCAGATTCATGCGCGCGGTCGCCGCGCCGATGTGCGAGGCGACATTCAGTGAAATGCCCTTGCGCTCGAGCGTCTCGAGGTATTCGCCGAGCGTGGTCCAGTCGACGGAATACTTGAGGTCGCCCTGCTGCGAAACGGCCTCCTGCTTCATCCAGGGTGTCAGCGGTCCCATGGACTCGCCCTCGCCCATGACCTCGAGCGTGACGCCCTGGAGCAATTCGCCCTGGCCGCGGCCGTCGATCAGGAGCGATTCGTTCGACCAGGACAGCATGTTGATGAAGCCGGGCGCGACCGCGCGGCCGCGCGCATCGATCTCGCGCCGCCCCTCGCCGGGCGCTTTCGCGCCGACGTATACGATCCGGTCGCCGGCGACCGCGACATCGCCCGGAACACCGGGCTTGCCGCTGCCGTCGTAGATCGTGCCGCCGCGCACCACGAGGTCGTACGCCGGCTCCGTCGAACAGGCGCAGGCCAGGGCCAGCAGGAAAAGCGGCAGCAGGCGGATCGGTCGCATCGGCGGCGGAAGTGTCGACTAGCGGACGGTGATCGCGATCGGCTTCGACACGACCGGTGGTTCGTGCGGAATGTGCAGGTGGTCGCCGAGCAGGAGCTGCAACCGGTGCCGGCCAAGCGCGAGCTTCACGACCGCCTCGGTCTGGCCCTTGCCGAAATGGACGTGACGATCGTCGGCCGGCACGGGCCGGTCGTATGCCGGCAGTTCGGCGTCGATCAACAGGTGATGATGGCCCGTGTTCTCCATCGCGATGCCGGCCGGCGCGATGCCCATGCCGCTCAGGCCGAAGCGCACGGTGACGGGTCCGGCGACGGTCGCGCCGTCGGTCGGCGAAATGAAATAAAGCTCCACGCCCTCCGGCGCGGCGCTCCGCAGCAGATCCGCCGTCAGCGCCACCGTGGCCACCGCGCCGAGGAATCCGGACAGGAAGCGCTTGGTATTCATCTGCGCTCGATTATGCACCGGCCGGGCGTCGATGGCGCGTCGTGCGTGGCGGACGTGCGCGCTCGCCCGCGCTTTGCTAGGGTGCCGCAGTGCGGGACAACCGTATCGAAACGGCTGAATTCCCGGGGCGCGTGCTGATGGTCGGGTGCGGGAGCATCGGCCAGGCCATGCTGCCCCTGCTTCGCCGCCACCTGACATTGCCGGACGACGGACTCGCGGTGCTGGAAGCGAGCGAGCAGGGCCGCGCGCTCGCGGCGGCCAACCAGGCGCGCTTCGTCCACTGTCACCTGAAGCCATCGACCTACCAGCGCGAATTGCGCCGTCGTCTCAAGCCGGGCGACCTGCTGCTCAACCTGTCGGTGGACGTGTCGAGCCTGGACCTCGTCGAGTGGTGCGCGAATCACGGCGTGCTGTACGTCGACACCTCGATCGAGCCCTGGCCCGGGGTGTTCGACAACCCGATGCTGACGATGCGCGAGCGCACCAATCACCGGACGCGCGAGGACATGCTGAAGCTCGGGCGCAGGCTCAAGCCCGACTCCCCGACCGCGGTCGTGGACCATGGCGCGAATCCGGGGCTGGTCTCGCATTTCGTCAAGCAGGCTCTGCTCGACCTCGGCGCGAACTTCAATCGCGCCGGCGAAATCCCGTCCGACGCCACCGGCTGGGCGTCGCTCTCCCGCGACCTCGGCGTATCCCTGATCCAGATCTCGGAGCGCGACACCCAGGCCACCGATCGGCCGAAGCGGCCCAATGAGTTCGTCAACACCTGGTCGATCGACGGGTTCGTCGACGAGCTGATGCAGCCCTCCGAGCTTTCGATCGGGACCACCGAACCGCGCAAGCCTGCCGGTTCGCACTGGCACCGGCCGCGATGCGGCTCGGTCTACCTGCACCGGCCGGGCGGCGCCACGTTCGCGCGAAGCTGGCTGCCATCGTCCGGCGGCTTCCAGGGACTGCTCATGACGCACGACGAGGTCTTCTCGATTGCCGATTACCTGACGCTGCGCCAGGCCTCGAAGATCGAATACCGCCCGACCGTCATGTTCGTCTACCATCCCTGCGACGACGCGATGCTGTCCGCGCTCGAGCTGGAGGGGCGCGGCTGGCTGCCGCAACCGACGCGGCGAATCATTCGCGCCGAGATCGTGACGGGCATGGATGAGCTCGGCGTGTTGCTCGCCGGCCATCCGAAGAACGCCTACTGGTTCGGCTCGCAGCTCTCGATCGCCGAGGCCAGGCGCCACGTGCCCTACACCAACGCGACCTGCCTGCAGGTCGCCGCCGGCGCGCTCGCCGCCACGATCTGGGCTATCCGGCATCCGCGCGAGGGGCTGCGCGAAGCCGACGATCTGGATTTCCGCGAAGCGCTCGAAATCGCGCGCCCCTACCTGGGCTCGCTGGTGGGCGCCTTCACGGACTGGACGCCGCTGCAGGGCCGCGGCGAACTGTTCCAGGAACGCCTGATCGCCGATCAGCCGTGGCTCCTGCAGAATGTGCGCGCCCGTCAGTGGCGCGCCTGAGGACACCCATGAAAGCACACTTGACCGGATTCCTGCTGTTGTTCGCCGCAACCGCCGCGCTCGCCGCCGGGCCCGTCGCGAAGCGCCCGATCACGCATGAGGATGTCTGGCTGATGAAACGGCCCGGCGCCCCGGCCTTGAGTCCGGACGGCCGCCTCGTCGTGGTGCCCGTCACCGAGCCCGCCTATGACGAGAGCAGGAAGACGAGCGACCTGTGGCTGATGCCGGCGGACGGCAGCACGCCGCCGCGCCAGCTCACATTCTCGAATGGCAGCGAGTCGAATCCTGCCTGGAACCCGGATTCGCGGCGCATCGCGTTCTCGGCCAAGCGCGACGGCGAGTCCGAACCGCAGATCTACGTGCTCGACATCGCGGGCGGCGGCGAAGCCGAGCGCGTCACGCAGGTGGCGACCGGAGCGACCCGGCCGGAGTGGCGACCGGACGGCGAAGCGATCCTGTTTGCCAGCATGGTCTATCCCGGCGCAGTCGACGCTGAACAGAACAGCCGGCGCATGGAGGAGCACAAGTCGCGCAAGTACAACGCCCGCGCATTCGACCAGTTTCCGATCCGGCATTGGGATCGCTGGCTCGACGAACGCCGCCCGACATTGATGCTGCAGACGCTGGGTCCCGATGGCGAGGTCAGGGACCTGCTGACCGGCAGCGAGCTCACGCGCGGCAGCGGCTTCGGCGGCGATCTCGACAACGAGGGCGAGCGCCTGGACGTCGCCTGGTCGCCGGATGGCGGCACGATCGTGTTCACCGCGACGACTGAACGCGACCAGGCCGCCCGCGCGATCGTGCAGCAGGCCCTGTTCGCCATGCCGGCGGGCGGCGGCGAGCCGCGCCGGCTGACCGGCACCGAGGGCAGCTATTCGCGCCCGCAGTTCGCGCCGGACGGGTCGGCCCTGTACGCGCGCATGGCACCGAACACGCGCTACGTCTACAACGACGATCGCCTGGTGCGTTTCGACTGGGCCAGCACCAAGCCGCGTCCGGTCGTCATCGATTTCCATCGATCGGTGGACAGCTTCCGGGTGACGCCGGACGGCGAGCGGATCGTCCTGCTGGCGGAGGACGAAGGCCACGACCGGCTCTATGCGGTCGCTGCCGCTGGCGGCCAGGCGAGCGAGCTCGGCCGGCTCGAGTCCGGGATCTACTCCGGGCTGCAGCTCGAAGGCAGCGAGGAAAACCCGGTCATCGTCGCGAACTGGGAGAGTGCGGTGAACCCGCCCGACGTGATGCGGGTGGATGCTGCCAATGGCGCGCGCCGCGCTTTGTCGGCATTCAACGCCGAGCGGGTGGCGGCGATCGACTGGCAGCCGCTGCGGGAATTCTGGTTCGAGTCGAAACGCGGGCGCCGCATCCACAACTTCATCGCGCTGCCGCCGAAGTTCGATCCGTCGAAGAAGTACCCGCTGTTCGTCATGATCCATGGCGGGCCGCACACCATGTTCAAGGACTATTTCTTCGTGCGCTGGAACTTCCACCTGCTTGCGCAGCCGGGCTACGTGGTGCTCTTGACGAACTACACGGGCTCGACCGGTTTCGGCGAAAAATTCGCCCAGGCGATCCAGGGCGATCCGCTGGAGGGCCCGGCAGCGGAGATCAATCAGGCCGCGGACGAGGCGATCCGGCGGTTTCCGTTCATCGACGCGGACCGCCAGGCGGCCGGCGGCGCGAGCTATGGCGGGCACCTGTCGAACTGGCTCGCAGTCTCGACGACGCGTTACCGCGCGCTCGTGAGCCATGCCGGGCTCTACGATCTCAAGACCCAGTGAACGACGAGCGATATCGCCTACTCACGCGAGCGCAATCTCGGCGGGCCGCCTTGGGAAGAACGCCGGATATGGACCGACCAGAGCCCCTTCTGGCTCTCGGAGATGCTCAAGACGCCGATCCTCGTCACGTTCGGCGAGAAGGACTTCCGGGTGCCGTACAACAACGGCCTCGAGTTCTGGACGGTGCTCCAGCGCCAGCAGGTCGCAAGCCGGCTGGTGATCTTCCCGGACGAGAATCACTGGATCCTGAAGGGAGAGAACAGCCGCTACTTCTACCGGGAAGTGCAGGACTGGCTGGCGAAGTATCTGGAATGAAGGGGACGCTTCCCTTCATCCCGATGAAGGGAAGCGTCCCCTCTATTCAGGGCATCTGGATTCCGCCGCCGCCCTTGCCGCCGATGCCCTTGAGCGCAGCGGCGGATCCGGCATCGGGGATCACGATGGACGAAGCGGCCTGACGGCGCATTTCCTGCAGCTCGCGCGCGGCGTCGTCGATCGCCTGCTGTGCCGCCGGCCCGAAGCGCTCCACGGCTTCGGCGAGCGTGGTGGCCTCCAGCTCGAAAGACAGCGGCAGCGAACCCATCGGCGTCATGATCGTGGCCTGGCCGATGAACAGCACCTGCCGCGCGGCGTCATCGCCGCCATCCGGCCTGACCGGCGTCAGGCGCCGCACGGTGCCGACGCGCTGGTCGGTGAAGACGTCCTCGCGGTACAGCGTGGCCGCATCCATCTGCGCGTCGCCGGGTCGTTCGTTGCTCATGCGCCGATTTTATCCGATTCAGCGCACGACCGCGAAGTCGCGGCTGGCCGGGTTCCAGTCGGGCGAAGCCGCGATCGCCGCCGGCACGTCCTCCGGCTCCGCGACCACGGTCCACATGCGGTCGTGGCGTGCGTCCATGAAACGGCCCTCGATCGCCCCCGCAAGCTGGGCGATCAGCGGATCGTAGTAACCGCGCGTGTTGACGAGCACGATTGGACCGAGGAACAGGCCGAGGCGCTTCAGTGTCATCGCCTCGAACAGCTCCTCGAGCGTGCCGGTGCCGCCCGCGAGCGCGACCACCGCCGAGGCCCGCGTCAGCATCTCGTGCTTGCGGGTGCGCATGTCCTCGACCACGTGCAGCTCGGACAGGTCGTTGTTGCCCCACTCGAGATCCACCATGAACCTGGGGATCACGCCGACCACGCGCCCGCCGGCGGCCAGCGCGCCGGCAGCGAGCGCGCCCATCGAGCCCGCGCGCCCGCCGCCGTAAACGACCGTGCAGCCGACGGTCGCCAGGATCGTACCCATGCGCAGCGCCACGTCGTGGAAATGCGGGTCGCAGGCCTGGCTCGAGGCGCAGTAGACGCAGACGCTCTGCGGCTGAGGGCTCGTCATCAGCCGGTCGCCTGAAGAGCGAGCGCGATACCCGATACGCTCGCGAGCAATGCCTCGAACAGGCCGGCGTCCTCGCGCTTCGCAGCGCGCCAGCGGCGCAGCAGGTCGACCTGCATCAGGTGCATGGGATCGCTGTAAGGGGCACGCAACAGCACCGAGCGCTGCATCTGCGGGCGGCTGTCCAGGAGATCCGCCTCGCCCTTGATTCGTGTGACCCAGCGCCTGGCGAGCGCATTTTCTCGATGGATCTCCGCGACGATGTCCGAAACGTCCTGGCTCGCGAGGCCCTCGTAGTGGCAAGCCATGTCGAGGTCGGCGCGCACCAGGTCCATCTCGACGTCATCCAGCAGGTTGGCGAAGAATGGCCAGGATTCCCGGGCCTTCGACAGGCTCGCGGCACCGTGCTCGCTCGCTGCGGCCTCGAGACCGGTGCCGATCCCGTACCAGCCCGGCAGCACGTGGCGGCTCTGCATCCAGGCATAGGTCCATGGCACCGCCCGCAGCGCCGCGAGCCCGGTGCCCTCGCGGTGCGCGACGCGCCCGCCGATCTGCATCCGCTCGATCACGTCGATCGGCGTCACGTCGCGGAAGAACTGCAGGAAGTCCGGACGATCGAGGATGAGCTTGCGGTACTGGATGCGGCTCGCATCCGCGATCGTGCGCATCAGCGCCTGCAGCCGCGCCTCGTCGGCGGCCGCCGGCGGTACTTCGAATCGATCCAGCAGCACGGCACAGACCGCCTTCTCGAAGCTGCGCAGGGCGATGCGCCGCAGCCCGTAGCTGTTGCTGATTCCCTCGCCCTGCTCGGTCGCGCGCAGGCGCCCGCGGGTCGCACCCGCGGGCGCGTTTTCGACCAGCTTGTCGATCGGCCCGCCGCCACGGCTCGCCAGTCCGCCGCGTCCATAGAAAAGTGTCAGGTCCACGCCCGCTGCGGCGGCCGCCTTCATCAACTCGGCCTGCGCCCGATACACGGCGTGGCGCGAGGCGGCGATGCCGGCCGACTTGTTGCTCTCGGCATAGCCGATCAGCACGGTCTGGCTGCCGCCGCGCGCGGCGAGGTGCCGCTGGTAGCATGGCTCAGCGAGCAGCGAATTCAGCACGGCACCTGCGTCCTCGAGCACCGGCATGGTCTCGAAGAGCGGCACGACGTCTAGCGGCACCTGGCCGCTGTCGCGATCCGTGATGTTCGCCCAGCGCGCGAGCAGCAGCACCGAAAGCACGTCGTCGGCGGCCTCGGTGCCGCTGACGATGTAGTTTCCGATCGCCCGCTCGCCATACTTGAATCGCGCCTGCATCATCGCCTCGAACACGGCGACCGTGCGCCGTCCGACGGCGTCGAAAGCCGTCACCGGCCCGACGTCGCGGGTCAGGGTGTCGCAGAGCACGCGGGTGCGCATCGACGACTTGGTCGAGTTCCAGTCCGCCTGCCCGAGCCCCTGGCGCACGACGCCGCGATGCACGCCTGCCTGCTGACGCACGTCCAGCGTCGCCAGGTGGAAGCCGAAAGTGCGCGCGCGGCACAGCAGGCGCTCGACCGGGAACAGGCCGGCGTGGCGTCCGTGGTTGTCGCGCAGGCTCGCGGCGACGAGTTCGATGTCGCGGATGAAATGCTGCGCCGATTCGTAGTGGTTCGGCCGCCCCTCGTAGGTCGTCCGCAGCCTTTCGGCGACCTGCGCGAGGAAGATGCGATAGGGCATGCGGTCGTGACGCGTCGATGCGGCTTCGCGCGCCTTCGGCAGCAGGATGTCGTACTCGGCGATGCGCGCCTCGAGCTCGGCGCTGATCCCCACGCGCCCCGCGCTCTGCGAGAGCTGGTTCGCCAGCGCGCGGCAGTTCTCGAAATACGCGGAGATGACGCGCTGCTGCTGACGATGCAGCGTTTCGCGGATGGTCTTGGCGTGCACTTCGGTGTTGCCGTCCATGTCGCCGCCGACCCAGCTGCCGAAGCGCAGCATCAGCGGGATCCGCGCCGGCTCCGGCGGCATGCCGAAGACCGTTTCCATCCACAGCGCGATTTCCTCGTAAAGCGCTGGCACGACCCGGTAGACGACCTCGGCCAGGTAAAACAGCACGTGCTCGCGCTCGTCCGCCACCGTCAGGCGCTCGTGCGGATGCGCCTCGGTCTGCCAGCTCGAAGTGACTTCCATCCGGATCCGCTCCCACACCGAGCGCCACTCGGACGGGGTCAGCGTCGGGTCGAGCCGCTCGATCATCATGTCAGCGATGTGCTGGTGCTTGCGGAGCATGGTGCGGCGCGTCGACTCGGTCGGATGCGCGGTGAACACGGGATAGATGGTCACGCCCGACAGAAGCTCCAGCACCTGCCCCGCGTCGAGTCCGGCAGCCTTCAGGCGATGCATGCAGTCGCCGATGCCGCCCGGTTGCGGCCGGTCGCTGTGCTGCAGGTATTCGCGCCTGCGGCGCACGCGGTGCACGCGCTCTGCCAGGTTCACGACCTCGAACCACTTGCTGAACGCGCGGATCAGGTCGCGCGCCTGGCGGGCATCGCGATCCGCGGTACGGACCACGAGCTCGACGGCATGGCCGGGATTGCCTTCGCGGCGCCCGATGGCGGCGACCCGGTCACCCTCGACCAGATTGAGGAGCTCCTCGCCACCCTGGTCGAACAGCACTTCTCCGACGAGCCCGCCGAGCGCGTGCACGTCGTCGCGGAGCGCCGCCTCCTTGTCCGGGAACTGGAGATTCTGACGCTGGATCACGCGCGCTGCCGCGATGCCACGCTGGTGACCCGGTTAATGCGGGTGCCCGCCTGGCCCGTGAACGTGACCGTGCGAGACTTCCTCGTGCGTCGCCTTGCGCACTTCCGCGATCTGCACGGAGAAATGCAGCGTCCGGCCCGCCAGCGGATGATTGGCGTCGATGGTGATGAAGTCGCGCTCCACGCGCACGATGGTCACGAGACGGGCGCCCTGCGCTCCGTCGGCGCGTACCTGCATGCCGGCGCTGAGCGTGGCACCTTCCGGAAACTTCGTGCGCGGCAGGATCTGCACCAGCCGCTCGTCGCGGCGGCCATAACCCTGCTCCGGCGGCACCGTGACGTCGAGCTCGTCGCCCGCGCTCTTGCCGGCGAGCGCCTGTTCGAGGCCCGGGATGATGTTGCCCTTGCCGTGCAGGTAGCTGAGCGGACCGCGCCCGCTCGAGCTGTCGAGCACGGTGCCCTGCTCGTCACGCAGGGTGTACTTCAGGAGGACGACGCGGTTCTTGTCGACGTGCACGGCAGGCCCCTGCGGCTGGCAGGAGCCGAATGGTAGCCGTTTGCCGTCAGGCCGGGAAGAATTCGATGGGCTTGGTGGTGGTCATCGCTTCGACGTCCTTGTCCTCGAAGCGGAACATGCGGATGCGGGCGATCAGCTTGCGCTCGAGCTCGGAATCCTTGAGCTCGCTGGAAAGGATGCTGCAGGTGGTGACCTCGCCCCAGGGCGCGATGGTCAGCTCGAATACGACCTTCCCGAGCAGCGCCGGGTTGTCGCGCAGCGCCCGGTTGTATAGCGAGTAGATCGCCGACTTGTTCTTGTCAAAAACGAGCTCGATCTCGGCCTGGCTGCGCGATGCCTTTTTGCCGCCGCCGGAGCGGCTGACGGTGTCACCTGCACCGCCGATGGCGTTGCCCGCGCCGGAGCCGCCGAACGGCAGCTGCATGCGGGTCGTGCCGTGGCCGTCGAGGGTGCCGGTGCCGGAGCCAAAGCCGCGGCTGATGCCGGCGGTGTTGATGCCGCCCGTCAGGGTGCCGGTGCGCGCCGTAATCAGCGACCGCTCGGCGCGCGGCGTGCCGCCGTCGCCCTTGGCGCTCGCGAGCGGCTTCAGGTCGTCCTGCTTGACGTCGAAGCGGTCACGCAGATCGGCGAGCTGGTCGACGAATGGCAGCAGTCCCGCCTGCGAAGCCTTCTTGCGCGCGTCCTGCGTGCGCTTCAGCTCGGGGACCGGTTGTTCGACCGGCCGCTGCTCGGTCTGCGGTCGGGTCTCGACGCGCTCCTCGCGAACCGGCGGCGGCGGCGGCGGCGGAATTGCGCGCTCGAGCACCAATTGGGCGATCCGCGGCGGTACCGGTGGCGGCACGTCGAACGCCCGTTCCGGAACCGGCAGCCAGGGCATCGCGATCGAGATCAGGAGCACGACGCCGAGCGCCGTCCGCCACATCCGCCGGAAGCGCTCCTGCTCCTCCTCGGAGACGGTCCAGGGCAGCTCGAAGTTGCGGTGCAGCAGGATGGCGCGCGCGCTCATGGGGCCGGGCTCAGCTTGCAGCCACGGTGACATGCATGGCCTCTTCCTTCTGCATCACGGCGAGCGACAGCTTGCCGAAATCGGCCTCGGTGCAGGTCGCCATGATCTTCTTCAGGACGCGATACGGGACGTCGCGGTCGGCGAGGATCGTGACCTCGCGGGCGCTCGCGTCGGTCGCAGCGGCGCGCTCGAGTATCCGGTCGTCCTGCCGTGCCAGTGCGCGCCTGAGCGGAGCGATGATCACGCCACCGGCACGGTCGACGCTGGCCACGCTGACCACAGGCTGGTCCTGCACGAACACGGTCTCGCCGGTCACCAGCACGATCACCGTTTCGCGTGGGCGGTCCTGCGCGATCGACTCCGGCAATGTGAGCGACTTCGGCGGCTCGAGCGTCTGGATCTCGGCCGAGTTGACCAGCAGGAAAAACACCAGGATCGTGAAGATGTCCATCAGCGACACGAGCGACAGCGACGCAGGCTTCGAGCGCGCGTGGTGCCGGGCCATGCGCTTGGCGCGCGTCGAGTGGCTCACGACTTCTCTCCGAGCGCCGGCGCATCGCCGATCGAAAGCTCCGGAAACAGCTCGAGCTGGTAGGTCCGCCCGCCGTCGACGACGGTGCGCACCCGCGTGAGGTCCATGACCTGCACCACGGTGTCGTACGGGATGTCAGGCTCGATCAGGATGGTCGCCGCGGCGAGGCTCGGGAAGCGGGGCTTTATCTCGTCAGCCAGGAACTTGCCGAGCGCGGCGTAGTCGCGGCCTTTCGCCGTGTCAGGAAACGCCCGCAGCAGTCCGCCGGCGCGGTCGGCCACCTCTATGCGCGACTGGCGGACGACGATCTCCAGGTTGATCGCCTGGGTCGACTCAGGCACGGCCTGGCTGGAGCTCGGCAGGTTCAGCTCGAGGATGGTCATGCGCGAGAACACCGCGGTGATCAGCAGGAACGGCGTCAGCACGACCATCAGATTCATGAAGGCCGTGATGGAGAGGTCGCCAGCTTCGCGCTGGCGATGCCTCCTGGCAGCGCGGGTGGTGACGCTCACGCCGCCTCCGGCCGTCGCTCGACGACCGTGTTCAGGAACTTGACCGAGGCCATCTCCAGGCTGTCGACGATCGACGTCGTCTTGGACTGCAGCACCGAGTGGATCATCAATAGCGGAATCGCCACGATGAGGCCGAACGCGGTGGTGTTCATCGCCACCGAGATCGAGGCCGACAGCAGGTCCGCGCGTTCCGCGGGGCTCGCATTGGAGACCGCCTGGAACGCTTGGATCAGGCCGATGATGGTGCCGAGCAGCCCGAGCAGCGTCGCGATGTTCGCGAAGCTCGCGAGGTAGTGCGTGCGCTTTTCGAGCTTCGGCACGACCTCCATCAGGCTCTCCTCCATCGCCTTCTCGACGTCGTCGCGACGCTTCGCGGTCTGGACGCGCGCCAGCCCGTAGCCGAGGATCTGGCCGATGGCGGAGCCCGAGCTCGCCGTCGCCGCGATTGCGCGACGGTAGTCTCCGGTCTTCAGGAACGGCGACACCTCGTCCCACATGCGGCGATTGAGGCTCTCGGTGCGCCACAGGTGCAGCCAGCGCTCGAGCGCGACCGCGGTGCCGAGCGCCGCGACGAGGGCGATCGGGTACATGAAGACCCCGCCCTCCTGGAAGAATTTCACGATCAACGTATACGTATCCATGGGGTGACTCCTGGTGTCTCCCGGACGATTGCCCAAAGTGCTACGGTTGCGCCGTTTCCGGCGTGACCGGATTCTCGACTTGCGCGGCCGGGACCGCGGATTCTCCGGCCAGCGTCTCGAAATAGCCGACTTCGCGCCGGAAGACGTCCCGGTCCACCGGCGCGAGGATCTCGTCGATCAGCGATCGGGCCGGCTTCCCGGACAGGTCGCCAAGCTCCGCCTTTTTCCACGGCACGACGTACATGACCTTTGGCAGCTCCTGGTTGCCGGTGATCGACGTGGTGCCAAGCTCCAGCCGGTCCATCGTGCCGAATCGCGTCTCGCGTCCGGCCGCGGCCGGCTCCGGCGCACTCGCGGCTGCCGTACCTTTTGCGGTGCTGATCGCCGCCGGTGATTCCGCTTTCTGGTCCGCGGCGGCGGCTCCCGTGATGATCAGCAGGGCAAGGATGCCAAGTGGCCTCATGGCAGGATTCCCGCGCTCTGTTCGTGATTGCCCGCGCGCACCCGCACTTCCGTGATCCAGGCCGTGAGCTGCACGTCCGGTCCGCCCGACAGCAGCAGGCAGCGCTCGTACTCGGCCAGCGCGGCGTCCGGGCGCCCGAGGTAAAGGTCGAGCAGCACGCCGAGATTGAGCGCCGGCAGGGGGTCGGCCGGATCCAGCATCGCCGCGCCCTCGTAGGCCTCGCGGGCCTCTTCCATGCGTCCGAGGTTGCGGCGCGCGACGCCGATTGCCGTCCAGGCCGCCACGCCCGGTTCGGCGAGCGCGAGCGCCGTCTCGGCCTCCGCCCAGCGGCCGCCGGCCAGGGCCGCGAGTGCCGACGCGAGCTCCGGATGCCCGGACGCTTCCGGCAACCGCTCGGATTTGCGGTAGCGCGCCGGCTTCAGCTCGGCGAGCGCGGCATAGCTCGCACGCACGCCGTCGTCGTAGAAGCCCTCCGAAGCGCGCGCGGCGTTCGCTTCGTGCAGCTCGATGGCTTCCTCCTCGAACGGATAGGCCTGCTCCTCGAGCAACAGTACGTACTGCTCCTGCTCCTCCTCGCTCAGGCCCGGCGGCCGCGCGGAGGCAAGCAGGTCCGCGGCCAGTTTCCGGTACATCTCGGCGGTGGCAAAAGTTGCCGCGGTGGCGACTTCCGCGATGCCGTAGTCCGCGGCAGCGCGATACGCGGCGAGTGCCGCTTCCATCGCATCGCGCTTGGCCTTCAGCGACTTCTCGAGCGGCGCGTCGAGCGGCACCGCCTCGAACGCGAATCGGAGCGGCGTCGCGAGCTCGAGCGTTGCGCGCGCCGCCAGCAGCCGGCTCTGATCCGTTCGCGCCGTTTCGGCCGCGACGTCGGCTGCAACGATCTCGCGCAGCCAGTGCGTCCGCGCGTTGTAGTCACCCGTCTCGCGACCGAAGTCGGCCAGCTTCTGCCGTGCCGCCATCGCCGCGTCGAGCGGTTCCGGATATCGCTCCACGTATCGTGTCCAGACCCGCGCCGTCGCCGGCTGGTCCTCGGTCCGTTCGTAGAACTCCGCGGCCTGCAACAGGGCATTGCGCCGGGATGCCGGATCTTCCGCAGAGTCGTCCGCCACGCGCTCGAACTCGGCGGCAGCCTCGTGATGGCGGCCGGTCTCGGAATAGGCGACCGCCAGGTTGCGGGGAATCGTGCGGGAAAGTTCGTGCTCCGGATGGTCTCGGCGGAACATCTCGAGGATCGGGATCGCTGCCGTCCAGTCACGCTCGCGCAACAGAAGCGTTGCGGCATCGAACTGCGCGTTTGCCGTCAGCCGCGAGCCCGGCGCGGCCGTGGCCACGCGCAGGAAATCCCGCACGGCGCCCGCGGTGTCCCCCGCCTGCTGCTTGGCCTCGCCCTGCTTGTAGACCGATGCGCCGAGGCGCTCGGTCACCGCCACGCGCTCGTTCGAGCCCGCACCCAGCCGGGACAGGACCTCGGCGTAGGCGCCCTCGGCCTCCGAGTACCGGGCGAGCTCGAAGCTTGAGTCCGCGATCACGCTCCACGCGCTGCGCTCGTCCTCCGCCGGCATTGGCGGCATGTGGGTCACGACCTGGCGCGCGGCGTTGGCGGCCGGCTCGTATTCGCGCAGCGCGAACAGCTGACGTGCGCTGCGCAGCCACATCGGCGCGGCCTGCGGATGCCCGGGCCAGGAGGTGGCGAAGCGCGTGGCGCTGGCGATGCTCTCGCGGTGCCAGCTTGCGCGTGCATCGCCGTGCAGCCCCGACTCGTGGCGCTCGCGTGAGACCAGGGCGGCGTAGCCCGCCGCCGGGCTTCTCGGCCCCGGCGCCTGCACATAGGCGGTACGCTCGTACTCGAGCGCGGCCTCGCCGTAACGGCCGCTCTCATACAGCACATCCGCCAGCAGATAGTTCGTGTCGGCGCTGTCCGGCTCATCCGGAAACGACTCCAGCAAGTCGCGATACCAGCGGGCAGCCTGCTCGTACTCGGTCGGATTCTTGCTTGCCTGGGCGATTGCGTGCTGGTGCTGGGCAACGTCGCGCAGGTGCGCCTTCAGCTGGCGCACGACTTCGGGCGCATCCGAACGCTGGCGCGACGCCCAGAACGGGCCAGTGAAGCGATACAGCTCCACGTACTCGCGTTTGCCCTGCATCGCGAGGTCGGCAAAGCCGCCCTTGCCATACGCCTCGATGGCGCGCGACTGCAACTCCGGCGAGCGCAGGCTGTCGGGACTGCGCGCAGCGAACGAGCGGTAGGTGTCCGCGGCGTCGGTGTACCGCTCCTTTTCGACCAGCAGGTCGCCGAGAGCCGCGTGCAGGCGCCAGCCATAGACTGGCCAGCCGTGACGGCCGAGCGCCCTGGCCAGGGAGCCCGCCGGGTCCTCTGCCGCAAACTGGATGCCGAGCGCGCGCTGCGTGTCGGTGACCAGCTCGCGATCGGGCCGCGACAGCGAGTCGACATCCGCTATTTCGACGCCCGCGGGCGACTGAAGCTTGAGGTCGAGCACCCTGAGCAGCGATTGTGCGCTCGCCTCGACGTCCGACTGCTTGAACAGCGACCAGCCATGTTTGTAGAGCGACTGCTCGTGGAATGCCGACTCCGGCCCGATCGCGACGACCGCCTGGTAGGCCTGCTCCGCCTCGGACCAGCGCTCGGCGCTGAACAGGATCTCGCCGCGCCGGAACTGTGCCTCGTCGATGTGGCGGCTCCCGGGATACTGCACCACCAGCCGGTCGAGGTATTCGAGCGCCCGCTGCGAGTCGCCTTCCGCCTCCCAGGCGCGACCGAGCTGATAGAGGACCGAGTCCACACGAGGGTGGTCGGGTTGCTGCAGGAGGAGCTGCTCGTACAGCGCGATCGCGGCGCGCGTCTCCCTCGCGCCCGCGGTCACGCTCGTGGCCTCGCCCCGGGCGTTGTCGGCGGCTTCGAGCTCGAGGTCCGCGAGCCGGCGCAGGGCTTCGGCGCGCATCGCCGGATCGCCGGCCTCCAGCTCGAGGAAATGCCGGTACGCCGCGCGGACGCGTTGTTCATCGACCGGAGCAACGGGTCCGGGTTTGACGGGCGCCGCGCGCCCTTTCAGGTCGCCGATCGTCTGTGCCCAGGCGCCTGCCGACGCTGCCAGCATCAGAAATGCGGCGACGCGTTTCATCGCGACCTGACCGATGCGCTCGCGCGATCGTAGATCGTCGCGATCGCATATCGCGCCTGCACCGCGTACTCGTCCAGCCGCCGGCGCTGCGCCTGCAACTCGCCGATGGCGATGTCACCGAGGAAGCGCTCCTGTGCCGCCTTCGCCGCATCCACGCGCATCGTGAGCGCCGCCACCCGCGGCGTCACCGCGGCGACACGTTCGGCGAGCGCCTGGTTCCGCCCGGGTGCGCCGACGCGCGCCTGCGACGACGCGGTGGCACGGGTTCGGGCGTCGTAGACCGTCGCGTCGAGCTCGCGCATCGCCCGATTCGCCTGCCAGGTGCGCGTCTTCCAGGCAGCATCGAGCCGCCAGAGCACGACGCCTCGCGCGAGCCGCGCCTTCTCGCGCGCATCGTCGTAACCGGGATCGCCGGCATGAGCGGTGAGCGCCGCATCCACGCCGTCGAGCGTCTCCAGCCACGCGCGCTCCTGCTCGGTCACAAGCGCCGCGACATCGCGCTGCGCGATCGCCGTCTCGTACTTCGCGCGCAGCATGTCGCGCCGCGTGTTGACGTCTCCCACGTCGACGGTGGCAAGCCGTTCCTCGGCGCCCGGCAGGCGCTGGACGAAAGCCCGTTTGCGGGTCTCGACCATGTCGCTGAAGGCCCCCAGACTCTCGGCCCAGGCGTGAAGATTCTTCGACATCGACTGCAGCGACCGGTAGTTCTTGAGTCCTTCCTGGAACTCGTGGCCCGCCATCAGCTGATAGAGATAGCGCGATTCCGGGGAGTCCGGGACGGTCGCGAGCTGGCCGAACCAGCCCTGCCGACCGTTTCCGGCCGCGGCGAGCGCGGCCTGCAGCAGCCGACCTGCACGGATCGCCTCGATCGATTCATCGATGCGCGCGCGCTCGGAGGTGAACGAGGTGATCGCCTGCTCGTAGTACCGGACCGCCTCGCCGATGGCGCCGAGTTCCGCATACGCGTACGGGACCGCCAGAAACGATTCCTGCACCGCACCGTCCTGCACCGCGCGGCCGTGAAGCTCGAGCCAGGGAACCAGCGCACTCTGGAATCCGCCCTCCGCGGCATCGGCCCAGCCGGCCCCGAGCAGGGCCTTGCTCGACTGCGGCCCGGCGAGCTGCACACGGTTGAGGGCGAGTCGCGCCGGGACCGGGTGGCCGGCCTGCAGGGCCGCGTAGCCGATCGCGACGTTGGCCTTGTCGCGCAGCGCAGTCAGCTCGGGATTGTCGGTCGCAAGCTGACCGACGGCATCGAGCAATTGCAGGCCGCGCTCGGCGCGGCCCGCACGGACCAGCGCAACGCCCAGGTTGAACTGACCGTAGGCGGTCCAAGCCGGCGCGCCCTGCCAGCCGTCGAGCTCAGCCACGGCGGCATCGAAGCTGCCGCGGTACATCAGCCCCTGCGCGAGCAATAGCCGGCGTTCCGACTCCATGGCGACCGGTAGCGTGCCGGCGACCGAGCGCAGCGCACGTTCCGAGTCTTCATGGATTCCGGATGCGTAAAGCACCTTGCCGAGATAGAACCAGGCCTGGTCCCGGACCTGCGGCGGCGTCGCCGGGTCGGCGAGCAGGCGCTCGAAGATTTCGCGCGCCTCGCGATGCTGGCCGAGCGACAGGTACAGGCCGCCGCGCAGCAGCTCCGCATCGCGCGCATGCGGCGCCAGGCGACCTTGGTCGTGATACGAGGCGAGCCGCACCAGCGCGTCGAAAAAGTCGTCTTGGTAGAAGCGGAACAGGACGTCGCCGTAGTGCAGATCCTGCACCTTGATGGCCGGCAGTCCCGGCGGCGGCACGCTGTCCGCCGCGGCTGGCACGCAGGCGGCAAGCGCCGCGATCACCCGTGTCAGGCGGCCGATCAAGCGCCTACTCCCAGACGCGGACCACGAACTCGGGCTGCAGCTTGCGCAACCGGTCGCTGATCTTCAGTTCCACGTACTTGGCGCCGACCCTCTTCTCGACGGAGAGCGTCGCCCCGCGCTTGTAGTCACGCTCGTGCGTTCCCTTGCCGGTGAAGAATGCGACCAGCTCGTGCTCGCCGGCCTTCAGATTGCCGAGCCAGATGCGGTGCACGCCGCCGCGCTTCAGCGCCTCTAGCTCGCGCTCGGTGTAGAGGTAATTCGCGACCTCCTTGTCGTCGAACTTGATCTGGACCGAATCGAGCGCGAAGAAGGTGCCGATGTCCATCGACACGAACACGGCAACCTGCGTGCTGGCAGGGAACAGCAGGTCTTCCTCGAGCAGGAACAGGTCGCGGTTGAGATCGACGACCTCGCGGCGCAGTTCCTGCACCTGCGCGTCGAGAACCGAGCGGTCGGCCGGCGCGGAAGTTTCCTCCTGCGCGGCGACGGGCGAACCGGCCATCGATGAAGCGAGGCACAACAGCAGCGCACAGGTCGCGATTCGCATGATCCGGTTCCCGTTACTCGTCGATGAGGTCGCGCAGGCTCACCATGAGCCCGCGTTCTTCGCGCTCGTCGAGCGCGTCGTGGCGCGCGCGAACCACGCCGTGGCGATCGATCAATACGATCAGCGGCAGGTCGTCAACGCGATACGATTTGCTGACGTCCTTGGCCCCGTCGGCGAGCACCGGGAAGCCGATGCCGGCCGCTTCGGCGAGCGCGCGAGCGCGCGCCGGCTCGTCGTCGAGGCTGACGCCGAGCACCACGAAGCCTGCGTTCGAGTAAGTCCGGCGCAGGCGCTCGAAGCGCTCCAGCTCCTGCCGGCAGTCGCCGCACCAGCTCGCCCAGAACAGCAGCGCGACGACCTCGCCGCGATGCTCGGACAGGCGGTAGTTGCTGCCGGCAATCGATGCCAGCGCAAAATCCGGCGCTTTCGGCACGTCGTTCGCGCCGGCGATCGCCGGGAAGGCGGAGATGAAGGCCAGCGCCGCGCTCGCTGCGAGTCGCACGACCGGGCGGCTGCAATGTTTGCGTTGATCCATATCGTTTCTGCCGGCTGCGCCTGCAATCGGCGCCCGTCGACACTCCTGGATGTCGGCCCAAATGACATAACGCCGGCCCCGCCGGCTTGGCATATGTTCACTCAGCCAAGCGCGGCGATCTCGGCGCACGTCACACAATGGAGCCGCTAGGCGATCGGATTGAACGCGATGAGACTGTTCTGCAGTGAAGCCGATCCCAGTCCGTGCGACGGGAACCGCGTGCCGAACTGGCCCTGCTCGCCGTGCAGCGCGAGGTAGTTCAGCACCACGGCCTCGACCAGCAGGTTGACGTTGTTCGCCGCGGGCGTCGACGCGGTCTCCACCGACGCGTCGTTGCGGAACCAGCCGAGCTGCTGGTGCTGCTCGGGCGGGCGGCTGTCGCCGGTGTAGAGCTGCGGCCGCCCGTTCGGGCTGTAGACCAGGAAGAACGACGCGGCGGTCTGCTGGTTGTCGCTCGACCAGTCGAACTTGCCGCGGCCGTCGACGCTGTTGTCGACCACGCCGTCGGCGGAGAGCGAGCCGTCGCTGAATACATAGAGCATCAGCGGCACGTTTCTGATCGCGGCGTATTCGAGGCAGGCGCCCATGCAGCGGCCGGCGCGCAGGTCGCGGAGCTCGCCGGTCGCGCGACCCTGACCATGGTAGTCATAGCCGCCCATCGTGATCGTGCCGGCGCCGGCATAGCCGTTGATGACCAGCTTCATGACCGCGGCCGTCTTCCTGAACTCGTCGTCGTTGTCGAACTCGGCCTGCGAGAAGATGCCGGCCGGGCCGACGATGTCCGGGTCGAGCTCCGGGTTGAGCGCCGAAGGGTCGCCGTAGCGGTCGGTCAGGTCCGCCGCCTTGACGTAGTTGCAGCGCACCAGGTCCTTGATGACCGCGTCGCGAGTGATGCCGGTGCCGGTGTCGACGCGCGCGAGCTTGCGGTCCGACAGGCGCTGGATCGACTCCATGACGCGCACCGCGTCGCTCTGCTCCAGCAGCCCTACCAGCTTGCCGGTGTCGACGAGCCCGGTCACGTCGCTGGTGCGGTCCACCTTGGTCGGCCGCACCGAGACGTCGATCATCGAGGCCGGCGCCATCGAGTTGCCGCCCGACTCCGAGCTCTCCGAGCCGATCAGCGTCAGCAGTTCGCCATCCGCGCCGGCGCGATAGATGCCGTACATCGGGTTGTGCGGGTTGTTGCCGGTGTCATTCTCGGAACGCGCCGGGATCACCGCCCCATTGGTCGACGCGGCCGTCGTCACGCTGACGCGCTCGAGGATGCCGCGCACGAAGGCGCTGTCGGAATGGAATGCGAGACCGAGCGCGCTCTGGATGAAGTCGTTGGTCGGGCTGCCCGGATTCGGCGCATTCGGCACCATGTCGCCCGGCAGGCCGAGCTGGCCATAGCCCGCGACCGACAGGAAGTCCCGCTGACCACCCTGCCCGCCGACCAGCACGTTCGAACCCACCATGTTGGCGCCACCGGCCAGGTCGATACAGATGAACGGGATCTTGCCCGCGCCCTGCACGGCGATGCCGCAGCTCGTCTTGAGTGTCTCGAGGTCCGGCGACAACTGGGCCTGCGCGGCACGCGGGTTGGCAAAGAGCCCGAACAGCGTCGGCGCGATGACCGTGGCCGCGCCGGTGACGAAGCCCTGGGCCACGAACTGGCGGCGCGTGACCGGCCGCGGATGATCCGGCTGGTACAGCGGCGCATCCGGGGCAAGCGCGCGGCGTCGCGATTTTCTGCTCATCGTTGCGAATACCTCATTGCAGCAGCGTGCTGGCGCTGCCGATGACCGCCGAACAGGCCGACTTGACGACGACTTCGGTGCGGTCGGCGGCACAGCCGCCGCCGCAGGTGGTGAGCCGCCCGATCAGCGCGTCCACCTCGGCCGTGATCTCGGCCGACGTGGGCTGGGTCGCGAGGCCGGTGCCGACCGCGCGGGCGACCAGCGGGCCGGTGACCAGCGCGCGCTCGGCCGGCGTGTCGAAGGCCGACGCGGCGGACGCGTTGAAGTTGAATCCCGGGAAGTAGGTCGCGCGCAGGCCGGTGTCGTCCACCAGCGCGTTGCAGTACTCGATCGCGAGCTGCGCCGTGCCGACCTGGTGCGACGAGAGGAACCCCTCGATGTTCTCGACCGTCGGCAGCTGCTCGCGCACGCGGCCGTAGGTCTCCTCGATCGCCGCGTCGGTCGTCGGCACGCCGGTCATGCCGGACATCGAGGCGGAGATCTCCTCGAAGGTGCGCAGCCCGATCTCCGATGCCGGGTCGCCGTCGGGCGGCGGCGGCAGCGGCGTCGGTGCCGGTTCGACATAGGCGTGCGTGTTGCTGCCGATCTGCTCGAAGCTCAGGAAGAACTCGTCCGCGGCCGGGCCCTTGTCGAGCGCGACCACGGTGCCGATGCTGGCGAGCCCGAACCCGGTCGCGGGTTGGTACCCGGCTGCGGTCACGGTGCGGTCGAGCGGCGCGTAGGCCTGCCCCACCTTGGCCTCGGCGCCGTTGACGCCGATGCGCACACCACGGACGCGGATCTGGTCCGGGTCCTGGCTGCCGTCGAGGCTGATGAAAGACGGCTTCTGGAACAGGTACGAATAGCTGTCGAACTGGCTGGCCTCGAACATCAGATAGCTCTGCGGCACGTTGACCAGATGCGCGACCGAGAACAGCAGGTAGAAGCGCTCGCCGACGCCCGCCTCGAAGTTCTGCGTGATCTGCGCCTCGCTCAGCGCACGGTTGTGGATCGCGACCATGCGCACGACGCCCTGCCAGGTGCGGTCGTTCGAGACCTCGTTGCCGACCACCAGCGCGAAGGTGTCGTTCCAATCGGTCAGCAGTCCCGCGCCCTCCGGGTCCGCCGCGCTGCTGAGCGCCCCGTTGACGTAGATGCGCCGCCCGTCGACCGCGCTGTAGGTCGCGACCACGTGCTGCAACGTCGCCTGCAGCACCTCGTCGGCGGACGGCGTGGACAGCACCGGCGTGCCGTTGCCGGTCGTGGTCGTGCTGCGGTTGAGGTAGTCGTAGTTGTACATCGTCTGGCCGAGCGTGAAGTTGCGCGCAGTTGCGCTGCCCGAGTAGCCGACGATGTTCGAGTCTTCCTGCACGACGTTGGCAGGCGCGACCCACGCCTCGATGGTGTATTCGCCGGTCGCACGGATCAGGTCGTGGAGCTTGCGCGACGATGCGGTCGTGCCCTGCGCCTTGCCGCCACGCAGGTCGATGCCCCAGCCGCCGACCCAGCCGGCGGCGCCCGACAACGTCAGGTTGAGCGCGGGCTCGACTCCCGAGGTGTCGTAGGCCACCGTGCCGGTGCCGGTCTTGAACTCATAGAGTGCGATGGCGGCGTTGTCGAAGCGGTTGCCGCCGCTCGCGACGGTGCCGTCATAGAGCGTCAGCGCCTTCGACAGCACCAGGTCCGGGTCCACCTGCGTGACCGGCACGCCGTCGGAGAAGTCCTGCACCGCAGCCAGCATGATGGCCGCGCTCTGGGCGCAATCGGTCCAGCAGTTGTGGAACTCGTCGCGCAGCCTGACGACCAGGCGCGACTGATCGGGCGTGTCGAGGTTGATCTTGGCGCGCGCCGCCGCATAAGCGACATTGACGTCGCCTTCGGCAAAGAACGGCGACTGCGGCGTCGTCGAGCCGGACGAATGGCAGCGCGAGCAGTACTGGGTCAGCAACGGATAGACGGTCGAGCCGAAGAGCGCGCTGCTCGTCGGGAAGGACTTGCTCGAGCCGACGTCGCGGAGCGGCGGCGGCTGCAAGGTGGTGCCGCGCGTGCCGCCGAGCGTCTGGCCCGCCCAGTTGCGGATCCACACCGTGAGCTGGTCGGCGCAGGCCGAATCGGCTCCGAGCCAGCAGTTGTGGCCGCCGCCCACCTTGGTGACCATCATCGAGGCGGACGGATTGCCCAGCTCGACGACGCCATTCGCCGCCTCGTAGGCGAGGTTGATGTCGTCGCTGCGCACGAAGCTCGGTACCTGCCCGCCAGTGCCGTGACAGGCGCCGCAGCGATTGCTGGCCTGCAGGTTGTCCCAGACATTGAGCTTGAACGCCTGCACGTCCTGGCTCGCGGGCGGCGGACCGGAATAGCCGGCAGCCGGCGGCGGCGTGGTGCTCGGATTCTCGGTGGTCGAAGCGCCGCCGCCGCAGCCCGCGAAGGCGAGCGCAAGCAGCACCGGCGACAGCGCGGTGAAGATTCGCATGCGGGGATTCGGGTTGCGGTTCATCTGGCTGCCCTCAATCGCCCATGCAGTAGGTGGCGGCGTCCGCGAACGCCTGCTTGAGCCGGTAGCCGCTCGAACGGAACGATGTCGCCATGCTGGCGACCCGGCTGCGATCGGGAGCGTCCTGCGGCGAGCGCAGGCAGACCGTGCGGAACACCTTCTCGACCTGGCAGGATGCGAACGCGTCGCTCGCGCCGAACTCCTGGCCGAGCGATTTCGCGCCGCTGCCGGTCCCCGGCAGCGACGCCTCCCAGCCGAGCAATGCATTCTGGCCGGCGCGCCAGCGATTCTCCCAGCCGTCGTTCGGAGTCACGAAGCCGGGCGCGAAGGTCGCGTCGTTGTTGAAGTACTTCGGCTGCACCGTGCCCGCCGTGTACACCAGCCGGCCCTGGGCCTCGTCGAAGGTGTAGTACGCGAACGCCTGCGCCATCGGGTCCATGCCCGAATGGCAGCCGACGCAGTTGTTCAGGAACAGCCGCGCGTCGCCGCCGGGACTGCGGCTCACGTCCTGGCGGATGCGATCCGGCGGACGCGAGGTGTCCTGCACTTCCTCGAGTTCCCGGCACATGTGGTTCAACAGCGTGAAGCGGAACATCGCGCGGTTGGTGCCGGCGATGAAGAACGACTGCGCGGCGGCGCGCGTGGTCATCACGCCCGCGGTCGCCGCGGGCGGCGTGCCATAGACGCCCGACTGGGTCGTGCGGCTGAGTCCGGTGCGGAAGTCGGCGCCGCTGGTCTCGAGCTGTTCGTAGTGGGCATTGGACGAAGCCGAAGCCGCCGGCAGGCCGAGGCCCGCGGCACCGACGTAGAGGATGTCGGCCGACAGCAGCTCATCGAACGGCAGGTCGTCGCGCACCATGCCGATGACCGTCGCGGTGTAGTCGTTGAGCGGCGCGAACACGGTCTGGTCGCGATTGGTCCACGGCGTCACGAGGTTCTTGAGCGTCACCGCGTAGAACGACGGGTTGTCCATCGCCATCAGCGCCGCGTTCTCTTCGCGTCCCGCGGCGATCTCGGTTTGCATCGCGTTCAGCACCGCGGCGCTCGGCGGCACGCCGGCGATGCGGTCGTGCATGCGCTTGGCCTGCTCGCGCGGCCCGGCCTGCGCCGAGACTGCGAACGCGGCGACCGCCGCCACGGCGGTGACGCGCATCACGATCGAACTGACACAACATGACGACCAGCGCATTTCCGTGCTCCACTCGCTCGCGGTTTTTCGAAACGCGGTCGAATATATCGGCGGGTCCAGGACCGGGTAATGTCTCTGAACGGCGACATTCACGTGCGACGAACGCCGGGTTACGCTGATTCCGCAACGGGTCGTTTAACGCGCAAATGCCTTGTATCCAAGGAAACGCAGATGGGTATCGTGGTCCGCGATGCAGTAGTCCGACTGCATTCTGTCGAGTGGATGGCACCCCGGAAACCGGAGTGATTTGAGATGGCTGTCACGAATCCGACATCATGGTTATTGTCACTTGGCGTCGTGGCGCTCGCCGGTTGTGCCACCGGGCACGACGGCGACGTCAACATCGGCGGCGGGCAGTCGCCAGACCCCGTCGTGCTCGACATCCCGGTCGCGTACGTCAGGGGCGCGTTGCCGGTGGATCCCGACGACGATCTGGACGAGGTGCGCGAGCTCGAGACCTTCCTCGCCGGCAACGACCTGTGGCTGCGCGATCGAGCGGCGCCCGACGTGCCGGAGCGCAACGTCACATTCGCCGTGACCGGCGGGCTCTGGGACGTGCGCGACGTCGACGCCTCGTACGACGGCAACAAGCTCGTGTTCGCGATGCGCATGCCGCTGATACCGGGCGCGATGGACAGCGAGCAGCCGACCTGGAACATCTGGGAGTACGACCGCACGACCGACGTGCTGCGCCGGGTCATCGCCTCGGACCTGGTCGCCGAGGAAGGCCACGACGCCGCGCCCCACTACCTGCCGGACGGACGCATCGTCTTTTCGTCCACGCGCCAGCGCCAGGCGAAGGCGGTGCTGATCGACGAAGGCAAGCCGCAGTTCTCGGCCGAGGACGAAGACCGCAACGAGCACGCCTTCGTGCTGCACGTGATGAACGAGGACGGCTCGGGCATCCGCCAGATCTCGTTCAACCAGAGCCACGACCTCGACCCTGCCGTGCTCGACGACGGCCGCATCGTCTTCAGCCGCTGGGACAACGCCAGCGGCAGCTCGATACATCTATATACGGTGAATCCGGACGGCAGCGGCCTGGAGCTCCTGTACGGCGCGAACAGCCACGCGACCGGCACCGGCACGACGAACGTGCAGTTCCTCGCGCCGCGGCCGGCCGAGGACGGTCGCGTCGTCGCGCTCCTGCGTCCATTCAACGGCACCGAGCGCGGCGGCGACCCGGTCGCCGTGGACACCGCGGCCTTCGTCGAGATCAGCCAGCCGACGCTGCCGAACGCCGGGCTGCCTGGCCCGGCCCAGGCGAGGCTGTCGGTCAATGACGTGCGCACCGATCCCGGGCTCTCGCCGGGCGGTCGCTACTCGTCCGTGTTTCCGCTTCGCGACGGCACCGGCCGGCTGCTGACGACCTGGACCATGTGCCGGCTCAACGATACTGACGGCCGCACCCTGCCCTGCACCGCCGAGAACCTGGCGGACGCCACCTTGGTCGCGGCGCCTCCTTTATATGGTGTATGGCTCTACGATCCGCGCGACCTGACCCAGCGACCGGTGCTCCAGCCTGCGGAGGGCATCCGCTATTCCGAAGTCATTTCGCTCGCGCCGCGCGTGCCGTTGCCGGCGGTGATCCTGGACGCGGTGCCGGGCATCGACTTCGACCCGGTGCTCGCCTCGGAGAATGTCGGCATCCTGAATATCCGCAGCGTCTACGATTTCGATGGCGCGGACACCGCGCCCGGCGGCATCGCCGTGCTCGCCGACCCCGCGCAGACGCTGGCCGCCGCGCGGCCGGCACGATTCCTGCGCATCGAGAAAGCGGTCGGACTGCCGGACGACGAAGTCCGCGACTTTCGCGCCACGGCATTTGGTGCCGCGGGCGGCCTCGGCATGCGCGAGATCCTCGGTTACGCGCCGATCGAACCCGACGGTTCGGTGCAGATCAAGGTTCCGGCCGGCGTGCCATTTGCGATCGGCGTGCTGGACGCCAATGGCCGGCGCATTACGCCGCGGCACCTGAACTGGCTGCAGTTGCGCGCGGGCGAAGTGCGGAGCTGCAACGGCTGCCACATGCCCGCGGGCGCACAGGGCGGCGCTTCCGCGGTCTCCCACGGCCGCGACGAGCTGTTCGCATCGGCCTGGGCCGGCGCGCCGACCACGGGCCAGCCGTTCCCGAACTCGAATCCGGCGTTGTTCGCGAATCAGAGCGAATCCATGGCCGAGGCGCGCGCGCGCATCAGCTGCCAGACCGATTGTGCCGCGCAGCTTCCGTCCGTGGACGTGCTGTACGACGACGTCTGGACCGACCCGGTCGCGGCCGGACGGGCGGCGGATGCGTCTTTCGCGTATCGCTACAACCTGCTGACGAGCACCGTGCCGACCAGCGCGTCCTGCCAGTCGGCCTGGACCTCGCTGTGCCGGATCACGATTCATTATCCGAACCATATCCATCCGCTCTGGTCCGTACTGCGGCAGGTGGTGGACGGCGGCGGCACGGTGATCGCCGACAACACCTGCATCTCATGCCACAGTCCGGTCGACGCCATGGGCGCCGTGCGCGTGCCGGCGAGCCAGCTCGACCTGTCGGGCGGCGATTCCCCCGACCAGGCCGATCACCTGATTTCGTTCCGCGAACTGCTGTTCACGGACAACGCGCAGGAAGTTAACATGGGCGCGCTGCAGGACATCCTGGTGCCGGGTCCGCCGGATCCGGTGACCGGACAGCCGACCCTGGTGCCGGTGCCCGTGAGCCCGTCGATGAGCGCCGTCGGTGCGCGGGCTTCGGTGCCGTTCTTCGGGCGTTTCGATACGGGCGGATCGCACGAAGGCTGGCTCACGCCGGCGGAACTGCGGCTCATCGCCGAGTGGTTGGACATCGGTGGGCAGTATTACAACGACCCCTTCATGGCACCGGTTAACTGAGGCGATGGCGCGCCTTGTCTTCTGCGCGCTGCTTTTCTGTCAGGCAGCTGTCCCGCCGGCCCGGGCCGAAGGCCTCGAGGTCGTTGTCGCCGATCCGTTTCTCGAGCTGCGCACCGGTCCTGGACGCGGATTCCCGATCGTGCACGTCGTCGAGCGCGGCGCAACAGTGCGCGTGCTGAAGCGCCGCACCGACTGGTTCGACGTGGTCGACGCCGATGGCCGCGATGGCTGGGTGCACATCGACCAGATGAAGGAAACGCTCGTGCCAGCCGGCGAGCGCCTCGAGATCGACGATCCCGCTCGCGAAGACTTCGGGGCGCATCGCCGCGAGGCCGGAGTGCTGTTCGGCGACTTCGACGGCGCGAACGTCGTCACCGCCTACGGCGCGTACTCGTTCAATGGCCACCTTTCGGCCGAGCTCGCGCTGTCCCACGTGCTCGGCAATTTCTCCGACGGGCAGGTCGCGACCCTCGGGCTGACCCATGTGCCGCGCCCGGACTGGCGGATCCAGCCCTTCCTGTCGATCGGCACGGGCATGATCCGCATCCAGCCCAAGGGGACGCAGGTGCAGACGCCGGAACGGACCGACCAGCTCGCATATGTCGGGTTCGGCGCTCGCGCCTACCTGGCGAGACGATTCATCGTGCGCGCGGAATACAAGGAGTACGTGGTCTTCACCGACCGCGATGAAAACGAGGAAGCCACCGAATGGAAAGTCGGATTCGCATTTTTCTTCTGAGCGCCGTGGTGCTGGCGGCAGGCTGCTCGTCGCTGCCGTGGCGCGACGACGAGCCCGCGTCGGCGCCGCCGCCGGGCGAGCCCAGCGGCGAAACCCCGGTCGTCATCGAGCCGCAGGTCGAGCGGCGCGAGGTCGAGCCGGCTCGCATCGACACCGAGAACTGGGAGGTCGGTGCATCCATCGGGTCGCTTTCGGTCGAGGACTTCGAGGTCAACGTGGTCTACGGCGCGCGTGCCGCCTATCACATCAACGAGGACTTCTTCGCCGAGGGTATCGCAGGCAGCAGCGATGCGGGGCTGTCCAGCTTCGAGCGCCTGTCGGGCAGCGCGCCGCTATTGACGGACAGTGAGAGGCGTTTCACGTATTACAGCCTCGGATTCGGCTGGAATGCGCTACCGGGCGAGATCTTCCTCGGGGGCCGGCGCGCGCTCAACAGCGCCGTCTACCTGACGCTCGGCGCCGGCAGCACGCGATTCGCCGGCGACGACCGGTTCACGCTCACGGCGGGTGCCGGGGCGCGGGTGTTCGTCAGGGACTGGCTGGCCGTTCACCTCGACATGCGCGACCACGTGATGGAGATCGACGTGCTGGGCAGCAACAAGACCAGCCACAATTTCGAGACGACGCTGTCGCTGACGGCGTTCTTCTGAGGAGGTTGCTTGAAAGCGATCCTGAGACTGCCGCTCGGCGCCCTCGTCGCCGCATTCGTCGCCCTGTCCTGGCCCGCGGTCGCAAGCGACGGCGCGCCGGCCGCGCCGGACTTCACGCTCGCCAACCGAGCCGGCGGCGAGCTTTCGCTGTCGGGCCTGCGCGGGCAGGTCGTGCTGATCAATTTCTGGGCGAGCTGGTGCGGTCCCTGCCGCCAGGAGTTCCCGGCGCTCGACCAGATCTACGCCAGGTACAAGCCGATGGGCTTCACGCTGGTCGCCATCAACGTCGAGAGCGAGAAAGCCGATGCCGAGCGCTTCCTCGGCATGCAGAAGGTCAGCTTCCCGATCCTGTTCGACCCCGACAACCGCGTCAGCGGCAGCTACGGCGTCAGCGCGATGCCGACCACCGTGCTGGTGGACCGCCAGGGCCGCGTGCGCTGGCAGCACCGCGCCTTCAAGCCGGGTGACGAGGCCAAGTACATCGAGCAGGTCCGCGCGGCGCTCAGGGAAAAGTCGTGACGTTCGCGCGCGTCGTGTCGCTGTTCCTGGTGCTGGCCGCCGCCACCGGCTGCTCGCGCGTCGAGCCCTGGGTCAAGCCCTACGAACGCGAGAACCTGGCCGACCCGATCATGGCCTGGGATCGCGACCCGGTGTCCTCCTCCTACATGCGGCACGTCTACGAATCGCGCGAAGGCGGGCGCGGCGCATCGGGCGCCAGCGGCGGCGGCTGCGGATGCAACTGATCCGCAATGCCGGGCTCCTGCTGGTGCTGCTGCCGCTGACGGCGGTAGCCGGCGTCCTGCCGGAGGATCGCGCCGACCTGATGTACCACTACTACGACGGCGGTGGCGTCACGATCGACGGCCCGTCGCTGCTGGTGCGCAAGAAATTCGCCGAGAAGTACGCGGTCAGCGCCAGCTACTACATCGACATGGTGTCGTCGGCGTCGATCGACGTGATCACGACGGCGAGCCCGTATGACGAGGAGCGCACGCAGTACGGCGTCGGCTTCGAGTACCTGCGTGGCAAGGTCACCTACGCCGCTTCGTTCAGCAACTCGAGCGAGAACGATTACGAAGCGGACACCGCCAGCCTCTCGATCAGCCAGGACATGTTCGGCGACCAGACGACGGTCGCACTGTCGTTCACCCGCGGCTGGGACGACGTCACGCGCCGCGGCGACCCGCTGTTTGCGGACAGCGTCGACCGGCGCATCTACGGCGTGGACGTCTCGCAGATCGCCACCAAGCGCCTGGTCCTCGGCTTCGCTTTCGAGACGATCACCGAGGAAGGATTCCTCAACAACCCGTATCGCCAGGTCCGGTTCGTGGACTCCGACGCGGCACTCGGCTATTCCTACGAGTTCGAGCGTTACCCGCGCACCCGCACCGGCAATGCCTTCTCGGCGCGGGCGCGCTGGTACCTGCCGTACCGCGCGGCGCTGCAGGCCGACTACCGCTTCTACAATGACACCTGGGAGATCCAGTCGAATACGGCCGAGTTCGCCTACACGCACCCGCTCGACGACGAATGGACATTCGACGTCCACTATCGCTTCTACGACCAGAATGCCGCGGAGTTCTATGCGGACCTGTTTCCGCGGGCGGACTTCCAGAACTTCCTGGCGCGCGACAAGGAACTCGCCGCGATGCAGAGCCACACGCTCGGCTTCGGCGTCGCCTATGAGTTCAAGCCAGCCCGGTTCGAGTTCCTCGGCAAGGCCGCCATCAACTTGAAGTACGACCGGATCCGGTTCGACTACGACGATTTCCGCGACTTGCGCCCGACCGGCCTGGCGCCCGGCACCGAGCCGCTCTACACCTTCGACGCCGACGTCATCCGGCTATTCTTCTCGGGCTGGTTCTAGTAGCTGGCTGGTTCTAGGCCTTTCGAATAGGTCACGCGGCCGTCGCTGGCGACGACCACTGCATCCACGTCTTCCTGCGCCTCGATCAGCGCCATCCCTCGTTCCGGGCCGAGGACGAAGACGCTCTTGGTCAGGCCCTCGGTCAAGGTCGCATCCGGCCCGATCACGGTGACGCTGCGCACCCCCTTCGGGCTCTTGCCGGTCTTCGGGTCGATGATGTGGTGGTAGCGCACGCCGTCCTCGTCAAAATACCGCTCGTAGTCGCCGGACGTCGAAATCGCGGCGTCCTCGAGCGGGATCCTCGCGATCACCCGCTCGCGGTCGTCGGGATGCCGGATACCGACGATCCAGGGCCGCCCGCGGCGGTCGCCGAGAACGCGGCTGTCGCCGCCGGCCGTGACCGTGCCGTGCTCGATGCCCATGCGGCGCAGGATCGCGATGGCCGAGTCGACCGCATGGCCTTTGGCGATGCCACCCAGGTCGATGCGCATGCCGGGCTTCAGGAAACGGACCGTGGAGGTCGCGTGGTCGACGACGACCTGGCGCCAGTCGATGGCCGGCAGGGCGGCCTCGATCTCCGCCTCACTCGGATGGCGCCGCTCGCGGTAATCGTAGAGATAGCCGACGCTCGCATAGGTGATGTCGAATGCGCCGCCGGAAAGCTCTGAGAACTGGAGCGACCTGGCGATCAGGGCGGCCAGTTCCGGATCGACCTTGACCGGCCTGGCGGCGGCGTCGCGATTGATCCCGGAGAGCTGGCTATCGGGCTTGAAGTGCGACATCAGCGCGTCGACGCGGTGCATTTCGGCGATCACCGCATCGATCGCCGCCGCGGCCCGGGACGCGTCTTCGTGCCAGACTTCGACGTCGATGCGCGTGCCCATGATCGCGGCTTCGCGCTCGTGCCATTCGGCCCGCGCCGCGGAAGGCAACAATGCGAGCAGCGTGACCGCGGCGGCGAATCGGCGCATCATCACGATCGCAGTTTGGACGATACGGCGCCGCGATGTCGATCTGCCCGACGAACCGTCGCATAACAGCTACAATCGGCTCCAGAACCCGCTCCACCGGGAACCCGCCGTCGCCGGCGCGGTCTGTCCAGTCGAGCCCTGAACAGGAATCAACGTCATGAAGTTCCGCACCCTGATTTCTGCCGCCGCCCTTGGGGCCACGCTCACGGCAACGCCAGCCGCGGCCGTCACGCGCGAAGAAGCGACGGTCGACAACGCGATGCTCGTGCTGCGCGAATTGCAGGCCATCCCGGACCAGCAGATCCCGGACCTGTTGCTGTCGCGCGCCGAGGGCCTCGTGATCCTGCCCGCCAATGTGAAAGTCGGCCTGATCTTCGGCGCGCGCTTCGGCAACGGCGTGATGCTGGTGCGCAGGCCCGACCGGAGCTGGAGCAATCCCGTATTCGTCTCGACCGGCGGCGGGAGCTGGGGCTTCCAGGCCGGCGGCCAGGTCTCCGACATCGTGCTGGTGCTGACCACGCGCCAGAGCGTGGAAGGGATCACCGACGGCAAGCTCACGCTCGGCGCCGACGCCTCGGTGGCGGCGGGCCCGGTCGGCCGCACCGCCATGGCCTCGACCAGCGTGACATTCGATTCAGAGGTCTACGCCTATTCCCGGTCGCAGGGCCTGTTCGCGGGCGTCTCGCTCGAGGGCAACGGCATCTTCATCGGCAAGAAGGCCAATCGCCGTTTCTATGACGGCGAGGCCAGTGCCGCGGCAATCATCGCGCAGACGGACCCGGCGCCCGCGCCGGCCGCCGAACTGGTCGCCCAGGTCACGCGCCTGACTTCGAGTGCCAATGACAGCGTCGCCAGCGAAGACTTGAAGAAGAAGGAAGAGGTTGCGAAGGAACGCCCGACCGAAGCCAAGACCTATCCGATGGAAGACCAGGAGCCCGGCGCCGAACCGCGCTGAAAGCCGCATCCCGGGAAAGCCGGCCGGCGCGATGCGCCGGTCCGGTGCATATCAGGACGAGTTGACGCCCGCACTCGTCGGGCAGGCGACGCCTGTCCCGCCGATACTGCAATAACCGCCGGGGTTCTTCGCCAGGTATTGCTGGTGACAGTCCTCGGCGTAATAGAACGAAATCCCGATCCGGCACGGACATTGCATCCTTGCGCCCCGTCAGCGCATCCGCGGCCGCGGGCATCGTCGTTTTGCGCAGCTTCGCGTTCATCGTGACTGGATTTTGGCGCGTCGTGCGGGCTGCTGCAGCGACGGGGGGAACGCGTATCATCCGCCATGGCTATTGCCGCCCCCTCGTACCGCCTCGACCGTGCGGTCGATGAGACCCGCGATCACGTGCTCGGTCCCACCGATGCCGGCATCACTCTCGTCGAGTACGGCAGCTACGCCTGTCCGCACTGCCGGGCAGCGAACGAGCGCATAGCCGGCTTGCGCGACCGGTTCGGCGAGCGCCTGCGCTATGTATTCCGGCATAAGCCGCTCAGCGGCTCGCCGCTCGCGCTGCCGGCGGCCGAGCTCGCCGAACGGGCCACGACGCCCCGGGAATTCTGGGCTGCGCACAACAAGCTGATGACCCGTTCCACGACGCTGACCGCGGACGACCTGCGCGCCATTGCCGGCGAACTTGGCGTGGATGATGCCGGCGGCGACCACGCAAGCGCGGAAGCCATGCGCGCCCGCGCGCGGGTGCTGGAAGACACGCAGAGCGCCAGCGCCAGTGGCGTCAGGGTTACGCCCACCTTCTTCATCAATGGCCGCCGCTATGACGGGCCCTGGGACGAAGGCTCGTTCAGCGACGCGATGCTGGGTTCGCTCGGCTATCGGCTGCGCGCCGCGGCACTCGAGTTCGCAAGTTGGGCGCCGTCGGCCGGGATGCTGCTCTTGCTCGCGTCGGTGCTGGCAGTCGTCCTGATGAATTCACCCTGGGGCGCGGCCTTCGAGCGCTTCTGGGAACAGCCGGTGGGATTCCAGTTCGGCGATGCCGGGATCCAGCATTCGCTGCGGCACTGGATCACCAGCGGATTGCTGAGCATCTTCTTCCTGGTCGTCGGGCTCGAGGTCAAGCGCGAGTTCACCGTCGGCCACCTCGCGGGACGCCGGTCGGCCGCCTTGCCGATCGCAGCGGCGATCGGCGGAATGGTGGCCCCGGCGCTGTTGTACCTGGCGGTGATTGGCGGCGGCGCCTGGGCGCACGGCTGGGGGGTGCCAATGGCGACCGACACGGCATTCGCGATCGCACTGATCGCGATGCTCGGTTCGCGCGTGCCGCTCGAGCTGCGCGTGTTCCTGACGGCCGCGACGATTGTCGACGACATCGGCGCGATCGTCGTCGTCGCGATCTTCTATTCCGGCGAGCTCGATGGCGCCTACCTGGCCGCGGCGGCTGGCATCGTCGTGGCGCTCGCATTGCTGAACCACGCGCGCGTCTACGCGATTTTTCCCTACATGTTGCTGGGCACTGTGCTCTGGGCCTGCGTCGAGGCCAGCGGAATCCACGCGACGCTGGCCGGAGTCGTGCTCGCGATGTTCATCCCGACGCGCCAGCCACCCAGCTACAACTCGCTGATGGCCCAGGCTGACGCGATCCTCGCGGCCGAAGCGCGCCATGGGGGCGAGGTGCTGCGGCACGGGCCGTCCGAGCCGGTGCTGCGCGCGCTGGACGCGATCCACGACCGCATGGAATCGCCGGCGTCGCGCACGCTTCGGAACTTCGGCCCCCGCTCGAGCTATGTCGTGCTACCGATCTTCGCGTTCGCCAACGCCGGCGTGGTCGTCAATGCGGACGTACTGGAAGGTCGCGAGCCGTTGATGCTTGCGTTGCTGGCGGGACTCGTGGTCGGCAAGCCGGTCGGCATGTTTCTGGTGTCGCTGCTCGCGGTCCGGCTCGGCATCGCGATCAAGCCGCAGGGCTATTCCTGGCAACAACTGGCCGGCGCCGGCGCACTGTCGGGAATCGGCTTCACCATGTCGCTGTTCATCGCCGGGCAGGCATTTCCGGACCCGGCCGATTTTGCCGCCTCGAAGCTCGCGGTATTCGCGGCATCCCTGGTGGCGGCATTGATCGGAACCGCATTCCTGCTCTTTGCAAAGAGCCCGGAGCCGGACGGCGGGCTGCCCCGTCCGGCGTAGACACAGCCGATCCTGTTCCGAGTCGCCGGCTTGGAGCGCGGCGGACGTTCGGCTATCGTTGCGCCGTGGCGATCGCGCACGAGCACAACCTCCACGTTCCGCCGGCCGGCGAGAAGCCGTACGGCATCCGGGTCAGCCTGAAGCCCGGAGATCCCTTCGCGCGCCTGGTCGGGGCGGACTGGCAGAAGCTGCACTGGTTCGCGACCGAGCGCGATCGCGATGCGGTTCTCGCCGACATGGCGGGTCGCCATGTCTACTCGCGCCGCGGCGACGAGCCGGCGGTGGTCTTCGAGAAGCTGGCGCGCTGATTGCCGCTATCGGATGCGACCGAGCAAGAGGTAGAAACTCTGGCCGCCGCCCTCCTCGAAACCCGCGGCGAGATAGATCGGACCGAGGAAGGTGTCGAAGCCGAGAAACGCCGAGCCATTGATCCGCGCGGAACTGAAACTCGCATCGCCGCGCCGCTGCCAGACATCGCCGACTTCGAGCGAGACGCCGAGATAGGTCGGCACGTCGAACAGACCTTCCTGGCCGCTGCCGATCCGGCGGTAGTAGATTGCGCGCGCAATGCCGAAATGCGGCCCGCTGATCGCGTCCGGCGAGAGCCCGGAGAGGTTGAACAGGCCGCCGAGCGTGTAGAAATCCTGCACGGCATCCGTCGGCCCGGAAACCGCCGCGCCGCCGGTCGCGGACAGTATGTAGGTGCTGCGGCCGAATGAGCGGGCGATCGTGGTATCGACGCTGATCCGATCGGCATCGGCCTCGCCGCCGATGGCCTCGCGCGGGGCGTTCCATTGCAGCGTGACGAGTTCGCCGTCGCGCGGAAAATAGACGTCGTCCAGCCGATCGACGGACAGGCGTGCGATCAGCTCGCCACGATCGAAGTGCGAGCGCGGCGGCAGGCCGGGGCTCGCCGGATCGCCGACCAGCAGTGTCCGGTTGCCGCTGCCGCGCAGGATGCCGATCCGTGCCTCACCCCAGCTGCCGAACTCGCGACCGAAGTCGAGCCCGGCCTGCTGTTCGCGCACGCGCAAGGTCGCCAGCCGGTCGTCATCCTCGATGATGTCGAGGTTGTGCCGCTCGACCAGGAGCGCGGGCGCCACGAACCAGTCGGAGGTGAAGCCGATCGGCTGGTAGAACTCGGTGCGGATGCGCGGATTTGCCCCGACCCGCAGGTCGGTCTGCCATTCGGCGCCGTAGCGGTTGACCTCCGTGACCCGGGCCCGCACGCCCGCATTGAAGCTGTTCGTGCCCTCGAAGTCGTCCTGCAATTCGAGTCCGAAGTGCAGGTAATTCGGACCCCAGCTCTTCCGCCTCGCACTGACCTCGATGCCGCTCAAGGAGCCGTCACGCACCAGGCGATAATCGAGGGCCTCGAAGTTGTCGCTGCCATAGAGTTGCGACAGGCGCTTGTCCAGCGCTTCCGGATCGACGGCGCCGCCGATGATCGGGGCAAGTTCCGCCTGGATGCGTTCACGATAACGTTCGGACTTGCGGTCGGTGCGCACGAAATGCACCTGCGGCAGCACCGAGCCCCGTTCCACGCGCGCGGCCAGGAAGCGCTCCCACGACGCTGCGTCGATCGAAAGCGTCGCCAGCCGTTCGTGCTTGTCGCGCATCGCGCCGAGGCCCAGGTCGATGGTCTTGTCGGACGCGCCGAAATCGGTGGACTGCAGATTGCCGAGGTCCGGCGTGATCAGGATATCGTCGGGCCCGAGGAGGCTGCGCTGTCGCGCCGTTTCCCGCAGCATCATGATCGTGATCGCCTGGTTGGAGACGGCGAGCGCGGAAGTCAGCTCGCGCCTTCCAACCGGCTGGAAACCGACGTCCACCGCGATCACGACATCCACGCCCATTTCCTTGACGACGTCGACCGGCAGGTTCTCGACCAGCCCGCCGTCCACCAGCAGCCGGCTGTCGATCTCGACGGGGGCAAACACGCCCGGCGCCGACATGCTGGCGCGCATGGCCGCGGTCAGGTCGCCTTGCCCGAGCACGATGCGCTCGCCGGTCTCGAGATCCGCGGCGACCGCACGAAATGGCGTCGGCAGGTCGTCGAAGTCGTCGATGCCCGCGACGCCGACCGTTTCGCGCCGCAGGATCTGGGTCAGCCGCTGGCCCTGGATCAGCCCGCGCGGCACGCGGAAGCTGCCGCCCTTGATGCCGATCGGAAATCGCACCAGGAACTCCTGGTCGTCCTGCTTGCGGCGGAAGTTGAGGATGTTGCGCGGCGGGCGGTCGCGGAATGCCGCATTCCAGTCGAGTGTCCGCATCAGCGCATCGATCTCGGCGGGTGTCATGCCCGCTGCATAGAGGCCCCCGACGACCGCGCCCATGCTGCTGCCGGCAATCGCATCGATCGGCACGTGTTGCGCTTCCAGAGCCCGGAGCACGCCGATGTGGGCGAGCCCGCGCGCGCCGCCGCCGGACAGGACGAGCCCGATGCGAAGCCGTCCCGGCGGGCTCGTTTCCGGCGCTACGGTCGCCTGCGAACGAGTTTCCGCTGGCAAGGCGGCATTCGTCGGCACGGCCGCGAACATCATGAAAATGAGTGCGAGAAGACGGCCCATGTCGGAAATCATCGGTCGGGCCGATGTTAGCACGGTCGTGGCGGGCGGCCGGTCGGCTGCGCGCCACTATAATCGCGCGGATGAACGCGATGCCCCTGCACCGCGCGACGCTCGCGGCCATGTTGGTCCTGTGCGCACTGCCCGCGACGGCCCAGGTGCTCGAAGAAGTCATCGTCACGGCAACGCGCACGCCCCTCTCGCTCGCCGATTATGCGGGCAGCGCGACGCGCGTCTCCGCGGCTGCCGTCGAGCTGACCGGCGCGACGCATTCGTCGGAACTCATCAATCGCGTGCCGGGAGCGATGGTCCAGCGCGGCAGCGGACAGGAATCGCTGACCGCGCTGCGCTCGCCGGTGCTGACAGGCGCCGGCGCCTGCGGCGCCGTGCTGGTGCTGGAGGACGGCATCCCGATCAGGCCGGTGGGTTCCTGCAATGTGAACGAGCTTTTCGAGGTCAATGTCGAGCAGGCGGCTGCGGTCGAGATCCTGCGCGGACCCGGGAGCGTCCTGTACGGTTCGAGCGCAGTGCATGGCATCGTCAACGTCATCCCGCCGCTGCCGGACGAGATACCGGCCGTCGGTGCCGGACTGGAGGCCGGCAGCGACGACTACCGGCGCCTGCGCCTGGCGGCCTCGGCCGGGACGGACGCGCGTGGCCTGGGGCTTGTGGTGCACGCCACCGACGATGGCGGCTGGCGTGATGCCGCGGGCTTCGAAGAACAGAAGTTGAATGCCGTCTGGACGCGCACGGGCGACGGCGGCGCGCTGACCGCCCGGCTCGCCGCCAGCAATCTCGACCAGGAAACCGCCGGCTTCATATTCGGCGAGGATGCTTACCGCGACGCGGCGATCGCGCGCTCGAACCTGAATCCCGAGGCGTATCGCGATGCGCAGAGCCTGCGGGCTTCGTTGCATCGCCTGGGCCGCAACGGCTTCGAGCTGCGCGCTTTCGCGCGGAGCTCACGCATGGATTTCCTCCAGCATTTCCTGCTCGGCCAGCCGATCGAGGACAACGGGCAGGACAGCGCCGGCGCGATGCTTTCCTGGGCGGGTCGCCGTCTTGCCGGCGGAGAACTGGCGCTCGGGATCGACGCGGAGCTCGCGGCGAGCTCGCTGCTCCAGTTCCAGGACGGCCCGACCACCGACGGGCCACCCGCGGCCAATGCGATCCGCCCCGCCGGACGCCATTATGACTATGACGTCGACTCCGGCGTCGTCGCCGGCTATGCACAATGGCGCATGAGCCTGACGCCGCGCTGGTCGCTCGAGGCCGGCGCGCGCCTCGAAACCGTCCGCTATGAGTACGACAATCGCATGATCGACGGCAACACCGACCAGAATGGCGTCGCCTGCCCGGGCGGGTGCCTCTATTCCAGGCCCGCCGACCGCTCCGACCGCTTCACCAACCTCGCGCCGCGCGCCGGTTTCGTCTGGCACCCGACCGACGGCGTCTCGGCATACTTTTCCCTCGCGCGCGGGTTCCGTGCCCCTGAAGTGACCGAGCTCTACCGCCTGCAACGCCAGCAGACCGTCGCGGCCCTCGATTCCGAGCGCGTCGACGCCGCGGAACTCGGACTACGCTGGCGCGGCGCCGCAGTTTCGATCGATGTCGCGGCCTTCAGCATGGACAAGAGCGACGTGATCCTGCGGGACTCGGCCGGATTCAACCTGAGCGGCGGCCGCACCCGTCATCGTGGCATCGAGTACGACGCCGCCTGGACGATTGCCGACCGGTGGTCGCTGGGCGCCACGGGGACATTTGCGCGGCACGAGTACCGCTTCACCACCGCGGTGGAACAGAGCGAGCAGATCGCCGCTGGAGACGACATCGATACGGCGCCTCGCGGCGTCCACGCCCTGCGGCTGCGCCATGACGCGGGCAGGATCGCCGGCGAGCTCGAATGGCTGCATGTCGGCGGCTACTGGACCAACGCCACGAATACCGCGCGCTACGGCGGGCACGAGCTGGCGAATCTGCGCCTGTCCCTGCGTGCGGGCGATGCCTGGTCCGTTGTCTTGCGGATCAGCAACCTGCTGGACGAGGCCTACGCCGACCGGGCGGACTTCGCCTTCGGCGAACATCGCTATTTCCCCGGGCGCGGGCGCGCCTGGTTCCTGGAACTGGGCTGGCGCAAGGACTGAAACATGAATATCGCCGCAATGACCTTGACCGCGCTCGTGGGCGCCTCGCTCGCCCTGCAGATCGGGCTCAATGCGACGATGAGCCGGCACGTCGGTTCGCCGATGGCGGCGGCACTCATCAATTTCGTGGTCGGTTCCCTGGTGCTGTTCGTGATCGTCCTGCTCGGTCGCGGTTCTTTGCCGCTTCTCGCCCAGGCGGGTGCTGCGCCCTGGTGGGCCTGGGCCGGCGGATTCCTCGGTGCGATGTTCATCGCCGCCTCGACGGCCTTCGGACCACTGATCGGCGGCGCGACCTTTCTCGCGCTGCTGGTCGCGGGGCAGATGATCGCGGCGATCGCGATCGATCACTACGGCGTGCTCGGGTTTCCGGTGCGCCCGGTCGACGGCTGGCGAATCGCCGGCGCGCTCCTGGTCGTCGCAGGAGTGTTCCTGCTCGCGCGCCGCGCGTGAGAGTCAGAGGGGACGCTTCCCTTTAGAGGGGTCGCTTCCCTTCAGAGGGCAGCGACCCCTCTAAAGGGAAGCGTCCCCTCTGGCGCGCGGCTGCTGCTGCGTGATGCAGTGGATGTTGCCGCCGCCCAGCAGGATCTCGCGCGAGGGTATGCCGATCACCTTGCGTCCGGGGAACAGCCGCGCGATCGCCGTCTTCGCCCCGCGGTCCGTGCGCGGATCGAGGAGCGGCATCACGACCTGCCGATTCGCGATGTAGAAGTTCACGTACGACGCCGCGAGACGATCTCCCGCGACCCGCGGCCGCGTGCCCGGCGACGCCTCGATGCCCGCCGCTTCCTGCGCCGTCATGACCATCGGAGCCGGCTGCATGATCCGGTGGACCTTCAAGGCCTTGCCACGGGCGTCCCGCGCCTTCTGCAGCGCCTCGAAGGCCTCGCGCACGATTTCGTACTGGGGATCCTCGCGATCCTCGCACCAGGTCAGCGCGACTTCGCCTGCGCGCACGAAGCAGCAGAGATTGTCCACGTGGCCGTCGGTCTCGTCGTTGCACACGCCGCGCGGCAGCCAGACGATCGCGCGCACGCCGAGGTAGCGTTCGAGCAGCGACTCGATCTGGCCGCGCTTCAGGTCCGGATTGCGGTTCCGGTTCAGCAGGCATTCCTCGGTCGTGACCAGCGTGCCGCGCCCATCGACGTGGATGGCGCCGCCCTCGAGCACGAACGGCGCGCGGTAACGTTCGCAACGCTCGATCTCGAGAACCTTCGCCGCAACCTGGTCGTCGAGGTCCCAGGGCGCATAGGCCCCGCCCTCCTGCCCGCCCCAGGCGTTGAAGATCCAGTCCACGCCGCGCAGGCGGCCGCGCCGGTCGACGACGAAGGTCGGTCCGACGTCGCGCATCCAGGCATCGTTCGAGGAAATTTCGACCACGCGCACGCCCGCCGGCAACGCGGCGCGCGCCTGCTCGAAGTTCTGCGCGGATACGCCCATCGTGACCGGCTCGCTCACGGCGATCGCGCGCGCGACAGCGGCGAAGGCGCGTTGCGCCGGCAGCGCGCCGTCGCGCCAGTTGTCGTGGCGCTCCGGCCAGAGCATCCAGGTGCCGGCATGCCGCTCCCATTCCGCGGGCATGCGGAATCCGTCACGCGCGGGCGTACTCTTCATGGCGGCGATTCTACGCGATGCCGTGCTAGCATTTGCGCATGAGCGAGAAGATCCGCATTGCGGGCGGCAAGCTGCAGGTACCGGAACATCCGACCATCCCTTTCATCGAGGGCGACGGCACCGGCCCGGACATCTGGCGCGCCAGCGTGCGCGTATTCGATGCCGCCGTGCAGAAGGCCTACACCGGCAAGCGCAAGATCGCCTGGATGGAGGTGTACGCCGGCGAGAAGGCCAACCGGCTTAAGAACTCCTGGCTGCCGGACGAGACTGTCGAGGCCTGCCGCGAATACCTGGTTTCGATCAAGGGCCCGCTCACCACTCCGATCGGCGGCGGCATCCGCTCGCTCAACGTCGCGCTGCGCCAGATGCTGGATCTGTACGTCTGCCTGCGCCCGGTGCGCTGGTTCAAGGGCGTGCCCTCTCCGGTCCGTTCGCCCGAGAAGGTGGACATGGTGATCTTCCGTGAGAACACCGAGGACATCTATGCGGGCATCGAGTTCGAGTCCGGCTCGGCCGACAGCGCGAAGTTCCTCGCGCTGCTCAAGGCAAACTTTCCCAAGGCGCACGGCAAGATCCGCTTCCCGGCGAGCTCCGGCATCGGCATCAAGCCGGTCTCGCGCGAGGGCACCGAGCGTCTGGTGCGCGCCGCGATCGAGTACGCCGTCACCAACAAGCGCCGGAGCGTGACCTTCGTGCACAAGGGAAACATCATGAAGTTCACCGAGGGCGCGTTCCGCAACTGGGGCTATTCGCTCGCCGAAAGCGAGTTCGCGAAGTCGACCTACACCTGGGACCAGTGGGAACGCACGCGCGCCGCCAAGGGTGATGCGGTCGCCAACGACGAGCAGAAGCAGGCGCTGGCCGCCGGGCGCGTCCTCATCAAGGACGCCATCGCGGACATCACGCTGCAGCAGGTGCTGACGCGGCCCGAGGACTTCGACGTCATCGCGACGATGAACCTCAATGGCGACTACCTGTCCGACGCCCTCGCCGCCCAGGTGGGCGGCATCGGCATCGCGCCGGGCGGCAACATCAACTACGTCACCGGCCACGCCGTATTCGAGGCGACGCACGGCACCGCGCCGAAGTACGCCAACCAGGACAAGGTCAACCCGAGCTCGGTGATCCTGTCGGGCGAAATGATGCTCCGTTACATGGGCTGGACCGAAGCGGCGGACCTGGTGCTCGCCGCGATGGATCGCACGATCACGGACAAGACCGTGACTTACGACTTCGCCCGGCAGATGGAAGGCGCGACCGAGGTCAAGTGCAGCGAATTCGGTGACGCATTGATCCGCAACATGCGTTGAACGACGCGCGCGCCGCGGAATGCGCGGCGGCGATCGTCTCGGCCTTCGCGCGGTATAACTCCGCATACCGCGCGATCACGCGCCGCGCGCCCGAGCGATTCGAGAACCGGGACTGGCGCGGGTCGCAGGCGGACGTGGTCGAGCGGCTCGAGCTCTATGCCAGCAAGGTCAACGAGACCGTCGTCGAGCTGCGCCGGCGCCTCGGCGAGGACGCGCTCGACACCGGACCCTGGATCGCGATCAAGGCGGCCTACAGCGAGCGCATCGCCAGGCTCGCAGACCCGGAGTTCCTGAAGACCTTCTTCAGCTCGATCACGCGGCGGCTGTTCGGCACGGTCGGCGTCAGCCCGGCCATCGAGTACGTGGCGCTCGACCTCGACCCCCTGCGCGGCATCGACACCGAGGTGGTGACCAACCGCTACGCAAACCGCGGCTCGGTCGGGCTGCTGGTCGAGGAACTCCTGTCCGATTACCGCTTCCGTACGCGCTGGCGGGACTTCGAGGGCAGCGTCGAGCACGTCGCGACCGACATCGAGCTGCACCTCGGCGAGCTCGGCGAGACGCGACCGCTCAGGGAGGTCGAGGTCATCCGGCCGGTGTTCTACCAGATGAGCCGCGCCTACGTCGTCGGACGCCTGCGTGGCGAAGGCTGGATGCTGCCGCTGGCGATCGTCTTTCGCAACACCGAGCGCGGCGTGCTGGTGGATGCCGTGATGCTCCAGGAGAGCGACGTCTCGATCCTGTTCAGCTTCACGCGCTCGTATTTCCACGTCGACCTCGAGCGGGTCGGCGAGGCAGTACTGTTCCTGCACTCGATCCTGCCGGCCAAGCCGGTGTCGGAACTCTTCACCGTGCTCGGGCGCGCCAAGCAGGGCAAGACCGAGCGCTACCGTGAGATCTTCCGGCACCTGGCCACGACCGATGACGGCTTCGTACGCGCGCCCGGGGAGCGCGGCATGGTCATGGCCTGCTTCACCCTCGAGAATTTCGATGTCATCTTCAAGGTGATCCGCGACCGCTTCCCCGAGGTCAAGAATGTGCGCCGCGAGGAGGTCATGGCGAAGTACGACATGGTTTTCCGGCACGACCGCGCGGGCCGGCTGGTAGATGCCCAGGAGTTCCGTCAGATCCGCCTGCCGCGCGGGCGATTCGAGCCGGGGATGCTTCGCGAGCTGATCGACGAGTGCGCGATGAACGTGCAGCAGGATGGCGACGACGTGATCATCGGCCACGTCTACATCGAGCGGCAGATGACGCCGCTCAACCTGTACCTGAGAAGCGCCTCGGCCGAGCAGGCGGAGCTCGCCGTGATCGAGTACGGCCAGGCGATCCGCGACCTGGCCTGCACGAACATCTTCGCGGGCGACCTGCTCCTCAAGAACTTCGGCGTTACCCGTCACGACCGGGTGATCTTCTACGACTACGACGAGCTCTGTTACGTCACCGATTGCCGGTTCCGGGACATGCCCCAGGCGACCTCCGACGAGGACGAGATGCGCGCGGAAAGCTGGTTCTATGTCGCCGACAACGACGTGTTTCCGGAGACCTTCATCCGCTTCCTCGGATTCGAGGGTCCGCTCAAGCAGGTGTTCCTCGACAAGCACGGCGAGCTGCTCGAGGCGGCCTGGTGGCGTGCGCTGCAGGAGCGCCTCGCCGCCGGGGACGTGGTCGAGGTCCTTCCCTACCACCCGCATCGGGTGCGGGTCGCGAGCAGCTACTAGTCGGCGACGCGCGCGAGCGCGGAGTCCAGGTCGCCGATCAGGTCGTCGGTGTCCTCGATGCCGATCGAGAGGCGCACCGTGCCCTCGCCGATGCCGCTCCGCGCCATCTGTCCCGCGTCGAGCCCGCGCGCGCGCAGCAATTGAGGCGGCATCATCAGCGACTCGACCGAGCCCAGGCTCGGCGTGATGGCGAAGAACTCGAGCGCATCCGCGAAGACCCGGACCGAGTCGGACCCGCCAACGAGGTCGAAAGCCACGATGGAGCCGAACTCCCGCATCTGCCCGCGCGCCAGCGCGTGGCGCGGGTGTCGCGGAAGCCCCGGGTAATGCACGCGTTCGACCGCCGGGTGGGCGTCGAGAAAGGCCGCGATCCGCGCCGCGCTCGCGGCCTGTGCCTCATAGCGCAGGTAATAGGTCTTCATGCCGCGCATCACCAGGAAGGCCGCATGCGGATCGAGCACCGGGCCGAGCAGGATCGTCTCGCGGCGCATCGCACGAACCAGCTCCGTGCGGGCGATGATCGCGCCGCCCATCACGTCGCCGTGGCCCGAGGCATATTTGGTCAGGCTGTGCACGAACACGTCCACGCCGTACTGGCCGTGGTTGTGGAATCCGGCGAAGGTGTTGTCGAGCACCGTCAGGGCGCCGTGCGCGTGCGCGACGCGCGTGATGTGTGCGATGTCGGCGATGCGCGTGATCGGGTTGGTCGGCGACTCGAAGTAGACCAGCCGCGTCGGCCGCGAGGCCAGCACGCGCTCGATCTCCGCATCGTCCTCGATCGACAACATCGTGTGCTCGATGCCGAATCGGCCGAGCATTCCCTGGATCAGCTGCCGGCTGGGCCCGTAGCTCTCGATGAAGCACAGCATGTGGTCGCCGCCGCGCAGAAGTGCGAGCAGGCAGGCCGACACCGCTGCGATGCCGGAGCCGAGCGCGATGCAGTCGTCGCGCTGTTGCAGCTCCGCCAGCAGCATCTCGAGCTGGCGCGTGGTCGGGTTCGAGGTCCGCGTGTAGATGTAGCCGTCGCGCTCGCCGCGGCTGGCGCGCAGCGTTTCCTCTAGCGTCTCGAATGCGAACTTGACGGTCTGGTGGATCGGCGCGACCAGCGGACGATTGTCCGCTGCCAGGCCGACCTCGGGCGGATGATTGACGCGGCTGCGGCCTTTCACCGGGGTTCCGGCGGGATCGCCGCCGCCTGACTCAGACCCGGGTGATCCAGCCGGCCGGCGTCGGCACTTCGCCCTGCTGCATCGCGCAGAGCGCCGCGCGCAGGCGCCGGGTCTGCGGGCCGACTTCGCCCGAGCCGACCTGATACTCGCGCCCGCCTTCGCGCACCAGCGTGCCGACGCCCGCGAGCACCGCGGCCGTCCCGGACAGCGCGGCCTCGCCGTCCTTCGCCCAGTCGAGCATCTCGTCGATCGTGAACACGCGCTCTTCGACCTTGAAGCCGAGATCCGGCGCGATTGTCAGCAGCGAATCGCGGGTGACGCCGTGCAGGAACGAAGGGTCGAGGCTCCGGGTCAGGATCCTGCCTTCGCGGATCAGCAGGAAGTTCGCGGCACCGGTCTCCTGGACCTCGTTGTGCGGGCAGAACACCGCCTGGTCGGCCTGGTGCTGCTGGCGCGCAGCGATCGTCGGCCCGAGCGCGGCCGCATAGTTGCCGCCGGTCTTGATCATGCCCATCAGCGAGGCGGTGCGCGTGGCTTTCTCCTCGATGTAGATGCGCAGCGGCTTCGGGCCTTTGGTGAAGTAATCCCACACCGGGCTTGCGAGCACGATCAGCATCGCCTCGGTCGCGGGCGAGGTCGCGCCGCCGATGCCGGCGCCGGTGCCGAAAAGCATCGGCCGCAGGTAGAGCGCTCCGGGCGCCTCCGGAACTTCGTCGCGAACGCGGTCCACGACCGCGGTGATCATCGCCGCGAGCTGCGCCGCGTCGGGCTGGGGCAGCACGAGTCCCGTCGCGCTCTTGCGCAACCGCTGGATGTGGCGGTCCATTCGAAAGATGTTGATGCTGCCGTCGGCCCAGCGATAGGCCTTGAAGCCCTCGAAGCAGGTGCTGCCGTAGTGCAGGCCGTGAATCGCCGGCGACAGCTCGATCGGTCCGTACTTGCGAAGCTCATGCGTGGACCACCTGCCGTCGCGCCAGCTCGCGACCGCCATCGTGCTCGCGAGGATGCTGCCGAAAGCGGGACGTGCGGTGGAGTCGGAAGCCTTGGTCTTCGGCATGGCCTGTGCGTTCATGGGCGTGTCATTCCTGTATGAAAATGGTGGCAGGATGCTCGAGTCGTTCCTTGAGCGCCTGGATCATCGCGGCGGCATCGAAGCCGTCCACGAAACGGTGATCGAAAGACGATGAAAGGTTCATGATGCGGCGGATGGCGATCGCGCCGTCGGCGACGACCGGCCGCTCGACGGCCTTGTTGACGCCGACGATCGCGACTTCCGGCGCGTTGATGACCGGCGTGGACGCGATACCGCCGAGCCGGCCGAGGCTCGTCACCGTGATCGTCGAACCGATGAGCTCGTCGCGCTTCGCCTTGTTGCTGCGGGCCATCTCCGAGACGCGGCGGATCTCGGCCGCCAGGTCCTGCAGTCCCCGCGCCTCGGCATTCCTGACGACCGGCACCTTGAGCCCGTCCGGGGTCTGCGTGGCGATGCCGACGTGCGCGGCCCGGTGCCGCACGATCAGGTTGCGCTCGGCGTCGTGCAGGGCGTTGCACTGGGGAAAATCCTCCAGAATCCGCACCAGCGCCGCGACCAGGAATGGCAGGTAGGTCAGTGACGGTGTGCCTTTCGGCTGGCGCGAGTTCAGGTACTGGCGCAGCGACTCGAGTTCCGTGACGTCGACTTCCTCGACATAGGCGAAGTGCGGGATGTTGCGCTTGGCGGCGCTCATGCGCTCGGCGATCACGCGGCGCACGCCGATGATCCTGATCTCCTCGGTACCGCTCTGCGCCTTGCGGACCGCCGGCTTTGCGACTCCGCTGGCCTTCCCGGCGATCACCGCCTCGAGGTCGCCGGCCGAGATCCGCCCGCCGGGGCCGCTGCCGTTGATCGTCGCCAGGTCGATGCCTGCGACCTGCGCCTTGCGGCGCGTCGCCGGAGAGGCCATGACGCGCCTGGTCGTGCCGAACTCCCGCGGCTCGGTTGCCGCGGCCGGCGCTGCGATCGCGGGCGCCGCCTGCTTCGGCGGCGCCGCCTGCGGAGCCTTCGCCGGATTGTCCGTTGCGGGAGCGTCACCGGAGGTATCGAAGGCGATCAGCTCGGCGCCGACCGCCACCATGTCGCCGGGCTGGCCGGTGATCGACACGACCCGGCCGCTGACCGGCGCGGGAATCTCGACTGCCGCCTTGTCCGTCATCACTTCGGCGATGATCTGGTCTTCCTTGACCGTGTCGCCGACCTTGACCTTCCACTCCACGACCTCGGCCGAGACCGTGCCTTCACCCAGGTCCGGCATCTTGAATACGTAGCGGCTCATGAAGCCTCCATGACGGCTTTCAGCGCCTTGCGGACACGCGCCTGGCCCGGAAAGTATTCCCACTCGAAGGCATGCGGATAGGGCGTGTCCCAGCCCGCGACCCGGAGGATCGGGGCGCGCAGGTTCCAGAAACACTGCTCCTGGACGGTCGCGGAGAGCTCCGCGCCGAAGCCGGCGAATCGGGTCGCCTCGTGCACGATCACGCAGCGGCCGGTCCGCGCGACCGAGCCGCAGATCGTGTCGGTGTCCAGCGGCACCATCGTTCGCACATCGATGATCTCCGCGTCGAGCCCGAGGCCGGCAGCCGCAGCCTCGCAGACGTGCACCATGGTGCCATAGGTCACGATCGTCAGGTCTTCTCCCGCGCGCGCGATCTCGGCCTTGCCGATCGGCACGGTGAAGTGGCCCTCGGGAACCTCGCCCTTCGGGTTCGCGCTCCAGGGCACGGCCGGCTTGTGCGGGTCGCCGTCGAACGGCCCATTGTAGATGCGCTTGGGCTCGAAGAAGATCACCGGGTCGTCGTCCTCGATCGCGGCGATCAGCAGGCCTTTCGCGTCATGGGGATTCGAAGGCATCACGACCTTCAGACCGGCGACGTGCGCGAAGAGCGCCTCCGGGCTCTGGGAATGGGTCTGGCCGCCGCGGATGCCGCCGCCACAGGGCGTGCGCACGGTGACGGGCGCCGCGAATTCGCCGGCGCTGCGGTAGCGGATCCGCGCGAGCTCGCTGACGATCTGGTCGTAGGCCGGGTAGATATAGTCCGCGAACTGGATTTCGGCGACGGGCCGCAGGCCATTCACCGCCATGCCGATCGCCGCGGCGAGTATGCCGCCCTCCGCGATCGGCGCGTCCAGGACGCGGCTCTCGCCGTACTTGCGCTGCAGGCCCTCGGTGCAGCGGAACACGCCGCCGAAATAACCGACGTCCTGGCCGAGCACCACGACCGCCGGATCGCGCCCCAGCATGATGTCCATGGCCGAGTTCAGCGCATGGATCATGTTCATCTGCGCCATCGGCTCACTCCCCGGCCAGCTCGGCGCGCATGTCGGCCTCCTGCCGGCGCAAGTGCTCGGGGATGTCCTTGAAGACATCCTCGAACATGAAGTGCGGATCGAGCCTCGGCGGTTCGGTCAGCGTGCCATGCGTCACCGCTTCCTTCCACGATGAGGCGACCTGGTCCTCGAGCTCGGCGGCGAGCGTGGCGTGGCGTTCCTCCGACCATTCGCCGAGCTGGATCAGGTGATTCTTCAGCCGCTCGACCGGATCGCCGAGCGGGAAGCGCTGGTAGTCGTCCTTGGGCCGGTAGCGCGCCGGATCGTCGCTGGTCGAGTGCGCCGCCGCGCGGTACGTCACGTGCTCGATCAGGGTCGGCCCGCCGCCGGTGCGCGCGCGCTCGGCCGCCCATTGCGTCACGCCGTGAACCGCCAGGAAATCGTTGCCATCCACGCGCAGGCCGGCGATCCCGAAGCCCGGGCCGCGCGCCGCAAACGACTGGCGCTCGCCGCCCGCGTGACCCTGGAATGTCGAGATGGCCCACTGGTTGTTGACGACGTTCAGGATCACCGGCGCCTTGTAGACCGAGGCGAACAGGAGCGCATGGTGGAAGTCGGCCTCTGCGCTCGAGCCTTCGCCGAGCCAGCTCACGGCGATCGAATCCTGGCCCTTGATCGCCGCCGCCATCGCCCAGCCGACGGCCTGCGGAAACTGGGTCGCGAGATTGCCCGAGATCGAGAAGATGTTGCCGTCGCGCCAGTGGTACATCACCGGCAATTGCCGGCCCTTGCACATGTCGCGCGTGTTGGAGAGGAGCTGGCACATCAGGTCGACCACCGGGCGGCCGCGCACGAAGTACAGACCCTGGTTTCGATAGGACGGAAACAGCATGTCGCCCGGCCGCAGGGCCATCGCCATGGCGACCGATACGGCTTCCTCCCCCAGCGAGCGCATGTAGAAGGAAATCTTTCCCGAGCGCTGAATGCGCTGCATGCGGTCGTCGAATACGCGCGTCAGCAGCATGTGGCGGAGTCCGGTTCGGAGAACTTCGGCATCGAGTTGCGGATGCCAGGGGCCGACTGCGCGATGACCGTCGTCGAGTACGCGGACCAGCCCCTCCGAAAGGGCGCGGATCTCCTGCGCCGGCGCCCCGACATCCGGTCGCGCGACCTTGCCGGCTGGCTGGAGCTTCAGGTAGCCGAAGTCAGGCGCTTCGCCGGGCCGCGCAGGGGTCTTCGGGACGTGCAGGCGTGATTTGGTCGCCATCGACTCCTCGCGTGGCGGACGGGGTGGGAATTCCGATGCGTATCCTACGCGCCCGGAACGCGCTGATGGCCAGTTCTTGTGCTGTAATGCAAAACAATGAAATAATCGTTTCTCATTCTCCTGCTTTGTGAAACGAATGTCTCAGATGACCATCGACCCCATCGACCGGCGCATTCTCGACGAGCTGCAGCACAATGGCGCCCAGTCCGCGGCCGATGTCGCCTCCAAGGTCGGTCTCTCGACGACCACCTGCTGGCGGCGAATCCAGCAGCTCGAGGAAGGCGGCGTGATCAGGAAGCGGGTCGCACTCCTCGACCGCGAGGCCCTCGGCCTCGGCGTCATGGTGTACGTGCACGTGCGGCTCTCGAGCCAGGGCCGCGACGCGCTCGCGCAGTTCGAAAAAGCCGTCCGCGACCGGCCCGAGGTGCTCGACTGCTGCACCCTGACGGGGGAATGGGACTTTCACCTGCGCATCGTCACGCACGACATGAAGGAATACGAGGCCTTCTTCCTCGACCACCTGTCGAAGATCCCGAACGTGCAGTCGGTCAATTCTTCGATCGTCGTGACCGTGATCAAGGAGTCGACCGTGCTGCCGCTTGCGCGGGCATGATGCCAGCGGCGTAAAATGCCGCCGGCCGACGAGGTGACGGACCACTTGTTCAAGACGCTGTTCGAAAACCTGCTCGACGGAACCGGCGTCGCGCTCGACGGCGGCAGGCCCTGGGACATCCGGGTCAATCGCAGGCGGCTTTACCGCCGGGCACTGCGGGGCTCGCTCGGCATCGGCGAGGCCTACATCGACGGCGACTGGGACTGCGACGCCCTCGACGAGCTGTTCCGCCGCGTGCTCTCCTCGAACAAGCTCAACAGCCCGCTGATCCGCGCGGCACGGGGCTTCAAGGTACTGCAATCGCGCCTCGTCAACCTCCAGACGCGGGGCCGTTCGCGCGCGGTCGCCGAGGAACATTACGACATCGATCACCGGATGTACGCACTGTTCCTGGGTCCCTGGAACCAGTACACCTGCTGTTTCTTCGACGGCACCGGCGACCTCGAGCAGGCCGAAGTCATCAAGCTCGAGATGCTCTGCGACAAGCTCGAGCTGAAGCGCGGCGACCGGCTGCTCGACATCGGCTGCGGCTGGGGCGGATTCGCGAAGTATGCGGCGAGCACGCGCGGCTGCGAAGTGACCGGCATCAGTCTCTCCGAGGAGCAGATTCGCTACGCGACCGCGTACACGCGGGGGTTGCCGGTCGCGATCCGCCGCCTCGACTACCGCGACCTGCCGGACTCCGGGCTCGGCCCCTTCGACAAGATCTCGATCGTCGGCATGATCGAGCACGTCGGATACAAGAACTACGCCGAGCTCATGCGCGTCGTTCACGAGTCGCTGAAGCCCGACGGACTGTTCCTGCTGCACACGATCGGCAACTGCGAGCGCACCACCGTCGTGGATCCGTGGATGGAGAAATACATCTTCCGGAATTCCATGGCGCCGGCGATGGGCCAGCTCGCGGATGCAGCCGAAGGACGCTTCGTGATCGAGGACTGGGAAAACTACGGCCACCACTACGTACCGACCCTGCAGGCCTGGTACGAGCGCTTCAACGCCAACTGGGACCGGATCCGCGCGCTGAAAACCGCGCGGCCGTTTGACGAGCGCTTCCGGCGCATGTGGAACTACTACCTGATGGCATCCAAGGCGGCCTTCGACGTCGAGCAGCTGCACCTGTGGCAACTGGTGATGACGCGCAGGAACTCGGGTCGCGGCGTCTATCGCCGCGTGATGCAGGGATCGGCTCAGCCGGTGCCGCGCGAGCTCGCACGCAGCGCGCGCTGACGGGCTCCCTCAATCGGTGAAAACGAGCTGCCGCACCTGCCCGCGGCCGTAATCGAGCACATAGAGTTCACCGTCCAGGTCCTCGGCAAACGAGGAAATCTGCAGCGGACCGGCCGCATCCGGCGGCGTGCAATCCTGCTCGACGAGTTGCTCGATCGTGAAGCCGCCGACGCCGTCCGGCGCGAGCGAGGCGATCAAGCCGCCGAAGTCACCGAAGACATAGCGGCCGGCGAGTTGCGTCGACTGCGTGCCGCGGTAGACGTAGCCACCGGTGATCGAGAAGCCCAGGTCGCGGCCGTACTCGGCGACGGGGTCGATGAGCCCGGTAGTCGCGCAGCCCGTCATCGGCTCGAAGCAATGCGCGCCTTCACGGATGTCCCAGCCGTAGTTGCCGGCTCGCTCGACCCGATCGATCTCCTCGAACGAGCCCTGGCCCACGTCGCCGACCCACAGCTCGTCGGTCTGGTGGTCGAAGCTCCAGCGCCAGGGATTGCGAAAGCCGAGCGCATAGATTTCCGGGCATTCCAGCGCCCCCGTGCCGTCGACATTGCAACGCGGATTGGCGGCGAACGGATTACCTGTCGGACCGGCAGGAATGCCGTAAGGCGCGCCGCCCGGCTGGGTGTCGACATCGATGCGCAGCATCTTGCCAAGGAGCTGCCGGGGATTCTGGGCGCGCTCGTCGGGATCACCGGCGCTGCCGCCGTCGCCGAGACCGATGTACAGCAAGCCGTCGGGACCGAATGCGACATTGCCGCCGTTGTGGTTGTCGAAAGGCTTGTCCACCGTCAGCAGCACGCGTTCCGAAGCCGGGTCGAGCGTCACTCCGCCATCGGCACTGGTGAACTCGGCAGTGATGGCCTGCAACGCCGCGCCGTTCAAGCGGCTGTAATTGACGTACGCTCTTCCGTTGGTCGCGAAGTCGGGATGCAACGCCAGGCCGAGGAGCCCCGCTTCTCCCGAAAAACGCACCTGGCCGCGCAGGTCGAGGAATGGCTCCGTCGTCGTGACGGCCGGGTCGTTTTCGAATGCGTGGATGAGCCCCGTCTGTTCGACCAGGATCCAGCGCGATGCATCCTGAGGCGCCTGCATCATCGCGACGGGCGATGCGAACGTCAGGTCCGGGAACGCGAGAGGCGTCGAGATGCCGGTACTGCAGGCGGGCGGCTGCGGCATGGGCGGGGGCTGCATGGAGCCGCCTCCGTCGCCACCGCCACAGGCAACGGACGCAAAGGCGAGACAGGCCGGGAATAGCGCACGCGGTGTCATGGCAGCTCCTTTGGCGCGTTTGGACCGCCTCGTACCCGGCCAAGTTTCCGGGCGACACTGGCCAAGGACCGGTCGCGCATCGTAAAGCGCATCATTTTCAACAGCTTCCGCTCTGTTGCCGTACGTTCAGGTTCACGATGCTAGCCTCAGGATCGAGTTGAACCCGATTGGGCCCTGCGATGAAAACGCTCCTGATGCTCGTCACAGCGATGCTTGCGCTGGCGGTACCCCCCGCGATCGCACAGCAGTACGCCACGGCCTCGACCGATGAGCCGAGCGCGGAGCAGGCATTCACGGTGGCCGAGCTCGACCAGCTGCTGGCCCCGATCGCGCTGTATCCCGATGCCTTGCTGTCGCAGATCCTGATGGCGTCGAGCTATCCGCTCGAGGTCGTCGAAGCCGCGCGCTGGTCCTGCAGAAGATGGACGAAGACCTCGACTGGACACGGCGCCTCGGCGATGCCTTCCCGTACCAGGAAGACGAATTGATGGACCGCGTCCAGTTCCTGCGCGACCGGGCTTACCAGGCCGGCAATCTGGATTCCAGCGAGTATGCGCAGGTCGTCCGGGAGGATGAGAACATTGCCATCGAACCGGTCCGGCAGCACATCGTCCACGTCCCCTACTACGATTCCCGGCGCGCCTATGGCTCCTGGTTGCATCCGGCATTTCCGCCGTCCTACTGGCTGCCACCGCCATCACCGGCGGCCGCATCGCGAATACACGGCCGGCCAGCGCTGGCATCATGACCCGCGGAATCGCTCCGGCGTCGACTATCGCCAGGCGGGACTGCGCGAGCGTTTCGGACGTTCCAGTGCGTCGGGCGTCCTGCCGATGACCGCCACGCGCGACGGTCGCGTGCGCTCGACGCTCACGCGTGGCAGGGAGCCGGCGGCCGTCGCAGCCGATCAGCGCACGGCTTCGCCGGCAACCCGCGCGCCAGTCGCGTCCGGAAGCCGGCGCGGAACCGGCGCCGCAGCGCCCGCGGCTCCGCGCGCGCCGACGCGGATCGCGTCAGATTCCGGCGCCGGAGGCGACAGCGCCGCGCGCAGCAGTGCGCAGCGCGAAGTCGCGGCGGGCAGCCAGAACAACGCCAGCCGCAGCAGCTACCGGGCCCCGGCTTCGACACTCAGGCGCCCGAACTGAACTCGTCGTGACGCTTCAGGCTTCGCTCGTTGCTAGACGGAGCGGAGTCGTTCGGCAGCACGCTGGAGCGTTGCGTCTCGCTTGGCGAAGCAGAAGCGCACCAGTCTTGCGTCCGGTGCCTGGGCGCAGAATGGCGACAATGGAATCGCCGCCACGCCGTGCTGCCGGGTCAGCAGCTGGCAGAAATCCGTATCCGGCAGCTGCGAAATGCCGCTGTAGTCCGCAAGCTGGAAGTAGGTGCCGGCCGTGGGCAACAGCCGGAAGCGCGAGCCCTCGAGCAGCCGGACGAAATGATCACGGCGGGCCTGATAGAATGGCGCGAGTCCCGCCGGATAGTCCGGCGCTTCCCGCATGAAATCGGCGATCGCGTGCTGCATGGGCGTCGATACCGCAAACGTGAGGAACTGGTGCACCTTGCGGAACTCCGCGGTCAATGGCGGCGCCGCGACGCAGTAACCCACCTTCCACCCGGTCGCGTTGTAGGTCTTGCCGAACGAAAACACGGCAAAGGCGCGTTCGCGCAGCCGCGCATTCGACCATACGCCGGCGTGCCGCCGGCCGTCGAAAACCAGCGAATCGTAAACCTCGTCGGAAAGGACCAGCGCATCGTGCGGCTCGAGCAGGTCGGCGATACGCTCCCAGTCCGCCACATCGAGCACGGAGCCGGCCGGATTCAGCGGCGTGTTGACGATGAGCAGGCGCGTGCGCGGGTTGATCGCCTCGGCGAGACGCCGGAAGTCGATCGTGAAGCCCGGCAAGATCAGCGGAATGCGCACGGGTTTCGCACCCGCAAGCACGACCGCCGGGCCGTAGGAGTCGTAGCTCGGATCGAGCAGGATCACTTCCTCGCCGGCGCGCACGACGGCGTGTATTGCCGCGAAGATCGCCTCCGTGGCGCCGGCCGTCACGGTGATCTCCCGTTCGGCATCGATCCGCCAGCCGTGGCGGCGCGCGGCCTGCTCCGCGATCGCCTCGCAAAGCGCGGGCAGTCCGGCCATCGGCGCGTACTGGTTGTGCCCGGCCGCAAGATGCAGCGCGACGAGTTCCCGCAGGCGCTCCGGGGGATCGAAGTCCGGAAATCCCTGGCCGAGATTGACCGCGCCGGTCTCGGCGGCGAGTCGCGACATCACGGTGAAGATCGTCGTGCCGACGCCGGGCAGCTTGCTGTCCGGCGCCATCAGAGATTGCCGGCGAGCGCCTGCTGGACGTCCCGTTCGCGCTGCTTCTGCTTCCGGTGCATGGTGACGCCTGCGACCGCGACACCGATCGCGACGATCGCCACCAGTATGGTCGCCAGCGCATTGATGTCCGGACTGACGCCCAGTCGCACTTTGGAGAAGATCACCACCGGCAGCGTGCTCGAGCCCGGGCCCGTGACGAAGCTGGTGATGACGAGATCGTCCCAGGACAGCGTGAACGCCAGCAGCCAGCCCGCCAGGATCGCGGGCCGGACGATCGGCAGCGTGATCAGGAAAAATACCTTCGCCGGACGGGCGCCGAGATCCATGGCCGCCTCTTCCAGCGATTCGTCGAGCGTCGAAAGCCGCGACTGCACGATGACGGTCACATAGGCCATCGAAAATGTCATGTGCGCGATCGTGATGGTCACGATGCCGCGGCCGGCCGGCCAGCCGATGGCCTGCTCCATCGCGACGAACAGCAGCAGCAGGGACAGCCCGGTGATCACCTCCGGCATGACCAGCGGCGCGGTCGCCATCCCGGTCAGCAGGGGGCGGCCGCGGAAGCGGCCGAAGCGCGCGAGGGCGAGCCCGGCGAGCGTGCCGAGGATGGTCGCGCCGGTCGCATTGATCGCTGCGATCTTGAACGAGAGCCAGGCTGCGCCGAGGATCTGCTCGTTCTGGAAAAGCGCCGCATACCACTTGACGGAAAAACCGGCCCACACGGTGACCAGGCGCGATTCGTTGAAGGAGTAAAAGATCAGCGACAGGATCGGGATGTACAGGAACAGGAATCCCGCGATCAGCATCGTCGTGACGAAGATCGAGCGCCGGCCGGTCACGGATGCGCTCCGAGCTGGCGGCCCTGGTTGCGTTGCAGGATCATGATCGGCACCACGAGCAGGAGCAGCATCGCAATCGCGACCGCGCTCGCGATCGGCCAGTCGCGGTTATTGAAGAATTCCTCCCACAGCACGCGCCCGATCATCAGCGAATCCGGCCCGCCGAGCAGTGCCGGTATGACGAACTCGCCGACGGCGGGAATGTACACCAGCATGCAGCCGGCGACGATGCCGCTCATCGTCAGCGGGACCGTGATCCGGACGAAAGCCTTGATGGGCCGGCAGCCGAGGTCGGCCGCGGCCTCCAGCAGGGAAAGATCGAGCTTCTCGATTGCCGTGTAGAGCGGCAGCACCATGAATGGCAGGTAGGAATAGACGATGCCGAGATAGACCGCGAAATCGGTCTGCAGCATGACGATGGGCTCGTCGATGACGCCGAGCCACATCAGGAAGTTGTTGATCACGCCATTGTTCTTGAGGATGCCCATCCAGGCATAGACGCGCAGCAGGAACGACGTCCAGAACGGCAGCATGACCAGCAGCAGCAGCAGATTTCTCCGCGCCGGGCTGCTGCGGGCGATGCCGTAGGCCATCGGATAGCCGATCAGCAGGCAGAAGAGCGTGGATATCGCCGCCGTCAGCAGCGAGTTCAGGTACGAATTGACGTAGAGCGAGTCGCTCAGCAGGAACGCGTAGTTCGCGAAATTGACCCTGATTTCGACGGCCTGTTCCGAGATCCAGTTGACGAGCGGCGCATAAGGCGGCATCGCCATCTGCATGTCGGAAACGGAGATCTTGAGCACGATCAGAAACGGCACCAGGAAGAACAGCAGGAGCCACAGGAACGGTATCGCCGTGACGAATGTCCGGCCGCTGTAGCCGCGCGCCCGCAGTCCACGACCGGCCCAGCGTCGCTTCACTGGGTGACCACCACCGGGCTGGACGAATCCCAGGACATCCAGACCGCCTCGTCCCAGCGGATCCGCTCGCCGCCCTGGCGCATCGAGTTCGGCTGGGTGACGCGCACCTGGCGGCCACCGGCGAGCCGCACGAGATAGACCGACTGATCGCCGCGATAGGCGATCTCGGAGACTACGCCCTGCACGCGGTTGTCGTCCCCGCCATCGGGCCGTTCGCGCGTCACCTGGATCTTCTCCGGCCGCAATGCCACCCACACGGTCGCGTCGGGCGCCGCACTGACGCCATGACCCACGTGGAAGGTGCCGCCGAGCTCCGTGGACGCGACTCGGACGTAGTCCGGCTCGTCCTCGATCAAGCGGCCCTCGAACAGATTGACCGAACCGATGAAGTCCGCGACGAAGCGTGAGCCCGGATACTCGTAGATCTCGCTGGGCGTCCCGATCTGGACGATTTCGCCGTGATTCATCACGCCGATGCGGGAGGCCAGCGTCATCGCTTCCTCCTGGTCGTGCGTGACCACGACGAACGTGACGCCGAGCGTTTCCTGGATGTTGATCAGTTCGAACTGCGTGTGCTCGCGCAGCTTCCTGTCGAGCGCGGCCAGCGGCTCGTCGAGCAGCAGCAGCTTCGGTCGCTTGACCAGCGAGCGCGCGAGTGCGACCCGCTGGCGCTGCCCGCCGGAAAGCTGGTGGGGCATGCGATCCGCATGCTGTTCCATGCGGACCAGCTTCAGGATCTCGAGGACGCGGTCGTCGATCTCGGATCGCGGCAGGCGGTCCTGGCGCAGGCCGAAGGCGACGTTGTTCCGCGCCGACATGTGCGGAAACAGCGCGTACGACTGAAACATCATGTTGACGGGGCGCTCGTAGGGCGGCATCGCCGTCACGTCCACGCTGTCGATCCGGACCGAACCGGCGGTCGGCGTCTCGAACCCGGCCATTACGCGAAGCAGCGTCGTCTTGCCGCAGCCCGAGCCGCCCAGCAGGCAGAATATCTCGCCCTTGAAGATGTCGAGCGAGACGTCGTCGACGGCGACGAACTCGCCGAACTTCTTGGTGACTTTCTCGATGCGGACGTAGGGCGTGGCACCCGGATCCTTCCAGGGCTCGGTACGTTGCTCCGGGCGCGCGTTGGCCATGCTCAGCATCCCCCTAATGCCGTCAGCACCTCATTGGCCGGTGCGGATCCTGGTCCATGCGCGATTGCCGAGGCGGCTGAACTCCGGCGACTCGGCCAGGTCCGGGTGCAGCCTTGCCCTGACGTCCGCACCGGGATGGATCCCCGGGTCTTCGCGCACGTCGGCGTCGATCAACGGCAGGGACGCGGCATTGCCATTCGCGAACCGTACCTTGTTCGAGACCTTGGCGATCACCGCCGGGTCCATCATGAAATTGAGGAATTCATGGGCATTGCCGGGATGCGGCGCATCTGCCGGTATCGCGAACATGTCGAAGTAATTGATCGCGCCTTCCTTCGGGATCACGTACACGACCTTGACGGGCTTCGCGGCAGCCGCGCCACGGTCGCGCGCCTGCAGCATGTCGCCATTCCAGCCGAGCGCGACGCAGATTTCGCCGGCCGCCAGGTCGTTGATGTAGTACGAAGAGTGGAAATACTTCACGTGCGGGCTGACCTTGGCCAGCGCTTCTTCGACGACCGCGAGGTCCTCCGGCTTTTCGCTGTTCGGGTCGAGGCCCTTGTAGATCGAGACCGAGGCCATCACGTCGGTCGGCGAGTCCAGCATTGCGATGCCGCATTTCGCGAGCTTCGCCGCATTGCCCGGCTCGAATATCGCACTCCAGCTGTCGATCGTGTCGGTACCGAGCGCCTTCCTGACCCTGTCGGGGTTGTAGCCGATGCCGACCGTGCCCCACAGATAGTTGATCGAGTGGTCGTTGCCGGGATCGTGCAGCGCCGTGCGCTGCATGATGTCCGGGTCCATGTTCTCGAGATTCGGCAGCTTCGTCTTGTCCAGCTTCAGGAATACGCCGGCCTTGATCTGCCGCTCCAGAAACGGGGCGGTCGGCACGACGATGTCGTAGCCGCTGCGGCCGGCCAGCAGCTTGGTCTCGAGAACCTCGTTCGAATCGAAGACGTCGTAGGTGACCTTGATGCCGGACTTGGCTTCGAAATCCGCGATCGTCGTTTCGCCGATGTAGTCGGACCAGTTCAGGATCCGCAGGACCTTCTCTTCCGGCGCCGCCTTGCCGCCGGGGGCGGCCGCTTGCTGCTTGCCGCCACAGGCAGCCAGCAGCATGACGGTCGTGGCCGCTAATAGGCATCGGGATGCACCGCGCATGAACGCCTCCGTGGAAGGGACCTGGTCCGGCCGATACTACAGCGGGCGAGGCTGCCGCGCCCACCGGCGCGGCCGCGATCAGCCGATGCCGACGTCGACTGCGGTCAGATCGAGGCAGCGCCGCGCTTTTTCGATCAGCTCGTCGACGTGTTCGCGCTGCATGACGAGCGGCGGCGCCATGATCATCGTGTCGCGGACCGCGCGCATGATCAGGCCGCTCGCGAAGCAATGATCCCGGCAGATGAGGCCGGTGGCGCCACGGTTCCTGAAGAAACTGCGGCTGCCCTTGTGCGCGACCAGTTCCAGCGCGCCGACCATGCCGACACCGCGCACTTCGCCGACCAGCGGATGATCGGCCAGCTCGCGCCAGCGCTTCTGGAGGTACGGGCCGATATCCTCGCGGACCCGCTCGACCAGCTTTTCGCGGCGCATGATGGCCAGATTCTCGAGCGCGACCGCGCAGGCGACCGGGTGCCCGGACCAGGTGAAGCCGTGATGGAACTCGCCGCCCTTCTCGATCAGCACCTCGGCGACGCGGTCCGAAACCATCGCGCCGCCCAACGGTTGGTAGCCGGAAGTGATGCCCTTGGCGACGGTCATGAAGTCGGGCTCGAAGCCGAAGTGCTCGCAGCCGAACCAGCGCCCGGTGCGTCCGAATCCGCAGATCACCTCGTCGGCGATGAGCAGGATCCCGAATTCCCTGCAGATTCGCTGGATCTCCGGCCAGTAGCTGTCGGGCGGAATGATCACGCCACCGGCGCCCTGGATCGGCTCGCCGATGAAGGCCGCGACGCGCTCCGGGCCGAGCTCCTCGATTTTCTCCCCGAGCCTGCGCGCCGCGCGCAGGCCGAATTCTTCCGGCCCCAGGTCGATGCCGTTCTCGTACCAGTACGGCTGCTCGATATGGACGATGTCCGGTATCGGCAGCCCGCCCTGCGCGTGCATCGCCGCCATGCCGCCCAGGCTCGCGGCGCCGATGGTGCTGCCGTGGTAGGCATTCATCCGGCTGATGACGACGCTCCGTTTCGGCTGGCCGAGGATGTCCCAGTAGCGCCGTGCCATGCGCAGGATCGTGTCGTTCGCCTCCGACCCGGAATTGGTGAAGAACACCCGGTTGAACTGCGGCGGCGTCAGCGCCGCCAGTTGCTGCGCGAGCTCGATCGCGGGCGGGTGGGCGCTCTTGAAGAAGCAGTTGTAGTACGGCAGCTCGCGCATCTGCCGCGCGGCGGCATCGGCGAGTTCATTGCGGCCGTAGCCGATGTTCACGCACCAGAGTCCCGACATCGCATCGAGGATCTCGAGGCCCTCGGAATCGTAGAGATGCACGCCGTCCGCGCGCGTGATGACGCGGGAACCCTCGGCGGCCAGCGAGCGGAAATCGGTGAATGGGTGCAGGTAATGCCGGGAGTCGAGTTCCTGCCAGTCGCGGGTCGCTCGTTTCGTGATGCGTGGTTTGGCGCTCATGGAATCCCGCCCGTCAGACGTTCAGCAGCAGATGCTCCCGTTCCCACGAGCTGATCACCCGCGAGAACGTCTCGTATTCGTTTTCCTTGACGGCGCAGTATGCAGCGACGAAGCGCTCGCCGAACAGCTCGACCAGCGGCTTGCAGCCGCGCAGCAGGGCCAGCGCATCGGCGAGCGTCATCGGCAGCGAGAAAGGCAGGTCATAGGCCGAGCCGGTGATCGGCTCGGTCGGCTTCAACGCCTCGTTCATGCCGAGATAGCCGCAGGCGAGCGACGCGGCAATGGCGAGATAAGGATTGGCGTCGGCACCGCCCAGCCGATTCTCGACCCGGCGCGATTGCGGCTCGGAAACCGGGACCCGCAGACCCGCGGTGCGGTTGTCGAAGCCCCACTGCACGTTGATCGGCGCCGAGTTGTAGCGCGTGATGCGCCGGTAGCTGTTGACGTTCGGCGCGAACAGCGACATCGCCGCCGGCAGGTACTTCTGCAAACCGGCAATGTGCGCCTCGAACAGCGGCGACGGCTTGCCTTCGGCGTCGCTGAACACGTTGTCGCCGGTATTGGCATCCACCACGCTCTGATGGATGTGCATTGCGCTCCCCGGCTCGGCCTGGAGCGGCTTGGCCATGAAAGTCGCGTACATCTTGTGGCGGTGCGCCGCCTCGCGTGCCGTGCGCTTGAACAGGAAAGCCTGGTCGGCGAGATCGAGCGCGTCGCCATGATTGAGGTTGATCTCCATCTGCGCGGCGCCGGCCTCGTGGATCAGCGTGTCGATGTCGAGGTCCTGCGCCTCGCAGAACGCGTAGATGTCGTCGAACAGCGGATCGAATTCGTTGACCGCCGCGATGCTATAGGCCTGGCGGCCGATTTCCGGCCGGCCCGAGCGGCCGACCGGAGGCTTCAGCGGATAGTCCGCATCCGTGTTAGGCTCGACCAGGAAGAATTCCAGCTCTGGCGCCACGACGGGACGCCAGCCCCGCGCGGAGTACAAATCCAGTACGCGCCGCAGCACGTAGCGTGGCGACATCGGCACCGGCCGACCGTCGTCGTAGAAACAATCGTGGATGACCTGCGCCGTCGGCTCCGCCGCCCAGGGGACGACACGGATCGTCTTCGGATCGCCCGTCAGGTCGATGTCGATCTCCGAAGGATGAATCGAGCTGTCGTCGTCCGGGTACTCGCCGGTGACGGTCTGCAGGAAGATCGACTCGGGCAGGCGCATGCCCTCGTCCTCGGCGTACTTGTCCGCCGGCATGACCTTGCCGCGCGCGACCCCCGCCATGTCCGGGACGATCGCCTCGACTTCGGTGATTCCGTGGTCCTTCAGAAACTGCTGGATTTCGCTCATCGGGTGCGCCTTTTCGCGTACTCGCGCCCGGCATCGCCAAAGGCGGCGAACAACGCGCGCGAGAACGGGCTTTCCATGACCTTCCACTCCGGGTGCCATTGCACGGCGAGCGCGAATCCTGCTGCGCCATCGACGCGAAACGCCTCGATCACGCCGTCGTCGGCGGTCGCCTCGGGGACCAGGCTCCGCCCCAGCCGATCGACGCCCTGCGAATGCAGCGAATTGACCTTGATGCGACTCTGGCCGCCGGCGATCTTCCGCAGCATGCCGCCCTCGGCGAGCTCGACTTCGTGCACTGGCGCGTACTGTGCCTCGAGCGGCGCGTTCGTGTCCTCGCGGTGATCGCGCTTGCCCGGCAGTTCCTGGATCTTCTGGACCAGCGTGCCGCCGAACGCCACATTCATTTCCTGGAAGCCGCGGCAGATGCCGAAGATCGGCAGGCCGGCTGCGATGGCGCCGTCGATCAATGGCAGGGTTGTCGCGTCGCGCTCGGGATCGAGCAGCGTGCCGGGCTCCGGCGAAGTGCCCTGGTAGCGGTGCGGCTCGACATTCGAGACGCTGCCGGTCAGCAGCAGCCCGTCGAAGGACGCGAGGGTGTCCTGACGGTAACGCTCGCCGAGCGCCGGCACGAGCACCGGCACGGCATCCGCGGCCTGGGTGATCGCGAGGATGTATTTTTCGCCGACGCAGTGAAACCAATGCGAGCCCAACAGGCGGCGATCGGCTGGAATCCCGATGACAGGCTTGCGCATGGGCATCTGTTGATTATTTTGAACGGCCGGCGAAATGCCAGCCGTCCGACGGGGCCTATTGTCTCACAAACCAGGGGTCCGCCGCCGCCGGCCCGGCAAGCTCAAATTGTGCTCCATTCGGCCAGTTTTGGCGTTCGGGGCCATTATGTAGCCGTGCATAATCCTTGCCCGGAATGTGCCCCGCTGGTTATCCTGCCGGGCGGCCTTTTCGGGCTCGCGCCATAAAATCTTAAACGCCCAGGTGCGCCATGGCCCTGCTCCGGGACGACTATTCCAATGCCGAGGCATTCCTGGCGCGGCGGCCGGCGGTCAGGGTCGTGGACCTCCTGCTGCCCGACCTTTGCGCCGTACTGCGGGGCAAGCGCATCGAGATCGCCGATCTGCCGGCCGTCTATGCACGCGGCATCTACCTGCCCGGATCGATGTTCGCGCTCGATGTGCTCGGCGGCACGATCCAGTCCACGGGACTCGGTTTCGACGAGGGTGACGCGGACCGGCCCTGCCTGCCGGTTCCCGGTAGCCTGTTAGCCTCGCCCTGGCTCGGCCCGACTGTCGCGCAACTCCAGCTGCAGATGCTGGGTCTCGACGGACAGCCCTTTTACGGCGACCCGCGACATGCGCTCGACACCGTGCTCGAGCGTTATGCGAAGCGCGGCTGGACGCCGGTCATCGCGCTCGAGCTGGAGTTCTATTTCGTCGATCCGGAGCGCACCGCCGATGGCCATGTCCAGCCGCCGCGCTCGCGCCTGACAGGCCGGCGCGAGAACCGCACCCAGATCAACTCGATGGCCGACCTCGACTCGATTTCCGACATCCTGATGGAGATTGCGGCCGCCTGCGAGGAGCAGGACGTGCCGACCGGAGCCGCGCTCGCGGAATACGGCCCTAACCAGTGGGAAGTGAACCTGCGCCACGTGGCGGATGCCCGCCTCGCCTGCGACCAGGCGATCCGCTTCAAGCGCATCGTCAAGGGGATTGCGCTCAGGAACGGCCTCGAGGCCACGTTCATGGCAAAGCCCTATGGCGACATGGCCGGCAGCGGCATGCACCTGCACGTCAGCGTCCAGGACGCCGCCGGGCAGAACGTGTTCGCCTCGGCGGATGAACTCGGCAATGACCTGCTCAATCAGGCCGCTGCCGGACTGCTCGCGACCATGGCCGACGGCATGGCGGTATTCGCACCGAATGCCAACAGCTATCGGCGCCTGCGACCCGAAACCTATGTGCCGATGCACGCCACCTGGGGCTACAACAATCGCGGCGTTGCCGTGCGCGTGCCGGTTTCCGGCTCCGATGACCGGCGGCTAGAGCATCGCGTCGCCGGCGCCGACGCCAATCCCTACCTAGTCGCAGCCCTGGTGCTCGCGGGCATGCTGCACGGCATCGAAAGGAAACTGGCCGCGCCTGCCGCGCTCACCGGCAATGCCTACACCCAGAGACTCTCGGCGCCGCGACTTCCCGGCGACTGGGCCACGGCGCTCGCGTGCTTTGGCGCCAGCGATTTCCTGCGCGAATACTTCGACGCGCGTTTCCTGCGGCTCTATGAACTCACGCGCTGCGGCGAAATGCAGGATTTCAACTCGCGGTTGTCGGCACTCGACTTCGCGTGGTATCTGGAAGCGGTATGAACCAGCGCGCCGCAAACAGTTGGTACGAAGCGACCTCCCGCCGGCCGGCGGCCGCGGCTCCGCTCGCCGGCGACGTCGACGCGGATGTCTGCGTCGTGGGTGCCGGCATCGCCGGCTGCTCGACTGCGCTGCATCTGGCAGAGCGCGGCTATCGCGTCGTGTTGCTCGAGGCGGAACGCGTCGGTTTCGGCGCCTCCGGGCGCTCGGGAGGGCAGCTCATTCCCGGCTACGCCTGCGGCATGGCGAAGCTCGCCGCGCAAATCGGGCCGGCCGATGCAAGGCGGCTGTGGGACTTCAGCGTCGAGGGCGTCGAGCTGACACGCGACCTGATCGCGCGCCATCGGATCGATTGCGACCTCACCTGGGGTCACATGCACGTCGGCATCAAGCCTCGGCAGCGCGACGAATTGAAGGAATGGCAGCGAGAGCAGGAGGACGACTACGGCTATACGAAGCTGCGCTTCCTCGAGCGAGCCGAAGTCTCCGAGTGGATCGCGAGCAATCGTTATGTCGCAGGTCTGCACGACAGCGGCTCCGGGCACCTGCATCCGCTGCGCTACACCATCGGCCTGGGCCAGGCGGCCGTTGCGGCCGGCGTCCGGCTGCACGAGGGGAGCCGCGTGACGGGCATCGAGCACGGCGCCACGGCGAGGGTCAGGACGACCGGCGGCAGCGTACGCGCCAGGCACGTGGCGCTCTGCGGCAATATCGGGCAAGGGTCGCTGTCCCCGGAGCTCGCGCGCAAGACGATCGGCATCGCGTCCTATATCGTCGCCACGAATCCGCTGGGCGAGGAACGCGCCGCGGCGCTCCTGCGCGACAATATCGCGGTCGCCGACATCAACTGGATCATCGACTATTACCGGCGTTCTCCGGACCATCGCCTGTTGTTCGGCGGTCGGGTCAGTTACTCGGGAATCGACCCGCTCGGCACGGCGCGGGTGACACGCCAGCGCATGCTGAATGTGTTCCCGCAACTGGCCGACGCCGAGATCGAATATGCCTGGGGCGGGATCATCGACATCACGATGAACCGTGCCCCGAGCTTCGGGCGGCTCGAGCCGAATGTCTACTACCTGCAGGGTTTCTCCGGCCACGGCATGGTCGTGACCGCCATTGCCGGCAAGATCGTCGCCGAGACGATCGCCGGCCAGTCGGAGCGCTTCGACGTGTACACGCGCCTGAAGCACCACGACTTTCCGGGGGGCAAGTTGCTGCGGCGGCCGACGCTGGTGCTCGCGATGAGCTGGTTCAGGTTGAGGGATCTCATGCCCTAGCGGTTGACCGCCCCGCGTCAGTCCCCGGCTTGCGCGGGCGGTGACGGGAACTGCACGTAGGGACTGCGGGGTTTCTGCCCGGGCGGCAGATACGCCGGAGCAGGCTGGCCGGCAGGCCCCAGATGCTTCAGGTAAGCGTGAATCGCCCTGACGTCGCTGTCGTTCATGTCGCGCACGTTGAACCACGGCATCGGTGGACGGAATTCGCTGCGCGCGTATTTCACGAATTGTTCCGCCGTCATGTCCTTTACGGCCAGGCGCAGGTTGGCCGAATAGGTCGTGCCCCAGGGGCCGCGCCAACCGAGCTGGTCGCCGGTGAGCCAGAGACGCTCATCGACTTTGCCTGCGGAGTTCACATAGTCGGGGGTGTGGCAGTCATTGCAGCCGGCGATCTGGACCAGGTACTTGCCGCGCGCCGCTTCGGCGGAAAGCTTCTGGCCAGCCTGTTGTTGCGCATCGGCGCCGCCGGCGACCAGCGACGCGACCGCAACCGCAACCGCCGTGAAGATCAATTCGCCTTTGTTCATGTCGACACCCCTCGGTTCAATTCACGCATAGTCGTCGACGAGCACGCCACCGGAAGAGCCCTCGAACTGCGGCAGGCCGTCTGTTATCTGGTAGAAATCCGGTTTCTCGCCGACGAAGATGTGGCCGATGGTCTTGAGCCCGGTCGGGCCATCGAGGGTCCCGGCGATGATGCCGGTCCCATCCAGGTCGAATGGCTCCCAGAAGAGACCTGAGCCGCACAGACGGCAGAAACCGCGGCGCGCGATTTCCGATGTCTGGTACCAGGCCATGCCCTCACCCCTGGTAATGGTGATGTTCACCTTGCGCGCCTTCGAGTGCGGCCCGAAATTGCCGTGCTGGCGCTGGCACATGCTGCAATGACAATTCACCACGTCGCGGAGCGGCCCGCGGACCTCGTAGCGCACGGCACCGCAGAGACAGCCGCCGGTCGTCAGCTGTTGCCGGTCAACCATGTCTGTCACCTTCAAATCGCCTTGCCATCGAATTCCTGGACGGGAATTTCGGAAAGATCCACGCCTTCCAGGCAGCGAATGTTGATGACAGCCATTCGATTGCCCTCGCGGTCGACGCCCTCGCTATAGGGCTGGATACCGCAATTTGGACAGAAGCGGTGCCTGATTGAATGCTTGTTGAAGGTATACGTGCCTGCGGCATTCTCTGGCGTACGCAGGTGAAGCTGTGACCGCTGGACAGCCCAGAGCAGCGACCCTTTTCGCGAACAGAGCGAGCAGTTGCAGGAAATTGCGCCGTCAATCTTTCCCTCGACTTCGAAGCGGATCTTGCCGCAATGGCAACTACCCTGGTATTTCATCGCAATCACCCCTAATCAAAAGTCTCAACGGACGTTCCCGCATCGATGATCCTGCGTTCCACGAATGCGCCGTCTGCAGTCAAGTGACGCAGCTTGGCAATGGTCGTGGTCTCATTGATTCCGGAATACTCCGCTACGGAGTTGCAGATCTGCAACTCAAAGCAAGTCTCGTCCCTGGTTCCGGTGACGCCGAGTCGCCCGGATGGCCACGCCGAGACGTGCACTGCAGAAGCACCCGGCTTCAAGGTATCGGCTCGAGCCGAACTGCAATTCTGGGTCCAATGCCATCGTGCAGCCAGAAGATGAACAGCAGGTGTCGTCTGTCGCTTTCGAACGAGCGGCTCTCCAGGGCCCGGTAGTTCGGTCCAACGCACAGGCAACCGTCGCTGTCCGCGAGTGCGGTCCCGGGTAGTGCGACCATGACCAGTGTCAGTCAGAGTGACATGGCCTTCATGCTGTTGACGTTCGCGAACTACGGCTGCGTCTAGATCGCCGCCTTGGGAGCGGCGATGCTCTTGCTATAGAACCCGGATCGATCGAAGCAACAGACACGTCGCTTCCCGGAAGCGAGCATGGCGCACGTATTGTCGACCCGGCGCGCGCGAGTCTCCGCCTGCTTGGCGGAGGTGATCCAGTGGATCCAGTCTCTGCGCGCGACCGGCGTGATGTCCAACCACATTGCCCGGGCTTTCGGGGCAGCCGCGAGAGCCTTGCGCAGGTCTGCCGGCACCCTGAGTTCCATTTCCCGTGGAGCGGGCGCGATCTCCAGCGTAACGACATCGCCAGCGTCTGCGCCCGCGGCTTCGCGCATTTTCCGGTGCACTTTGAGCCAGTGGCTCTTTTGGCCGTCCGGCTCGAGCGTAGCTCGGAAGGGCGAGCCATTGATGGTGCCTTCGACGGTCGTCATGCCCCGCGAGGGAAGCTTTGCACTCGCGTTTTTCGGCAGGGTAAGAAATGTCCAGGAGTCGACATTCGCGGCTCCGGCCGGCCGGAGGAGTTTCGCCCTGAAACGGATCCTGGAATCGGTCTTGTTCACCATTTGCTTCGTTTCCGCCATAGCCGCTCGACAATCAAGTAGATCACAAATGCGATGGAATCACCTCCAGCGCGGCCTGCCGCGCCGCAATACATGGAATGTACACTCCGCCCCAAACCGCACGATCAGCGACCGCCGACCGCGCCGAATGGCCGCCAGCCCGCGTTGCAGGCATCCTACGACGCAGTCCCGGAGGGGAGCCCGCCACGCATGCCGAAGTCCAGGCGCAGCAGCACCGCGCTCAGCAACATCGAGATCGCCCAGCACGCGGCGATGAAGCCCATCGTTCCGCTGGCGATGGAGCGACTCGGAATTCCGCAGGCAGAGCTGCAGCCATTCGGCCACTACAAGGCCAAGGTCTCGCTCGACTATTGCACCCATCTCGACGGCCGTCCCGACGGCAAGCTGGTGCTGGTGACCGCGATCTCGCCGACGCCCGCGGGCGAAGGCAAGACGACGATGACCGTCGGCCTCGGCGACGCGCTCAACCGCATCGGCAGGAAGGCGATCATCTGCCTGCGCGAACCGGCGATGGGTCCGGTGTTCGGCATGAAGGGCGGCGCGGCCGGCGGCGGTTATGCGCAGGTCGTGCCGATGGAAGACATCAACCTGCATTTCACCGGCGATTTCTCCGCGATCACGCTCGCCAACAACCTGCTCGCCTCGCTGATCGACAACCACATCCACCAGGGCAACGAAGTCGGATTCGACGTTCGCCGCATCACCTGGCGGCGAGTGCTCGACATCAACGACCGGGCGTTGCGCGAGATCACGGTGGGACTCGGCGGGCCGGCGAATGGCTATCCGCGTCAGGACGGCTTCGACATCGTCGTCGCCTCCGAAGTCATGGCGATTTTCTGCCTCGCGTCCAGCCTGAAGGACCTGAAGGAACGGCTCGGCCGGATCGTCGTCGGCTACACGCGCACGCACATGCCGATCCTCGCGCGCGACATCAAGGCACACGGCGCCATGGCGGCGCTTCTCAAGGACGCGCTGGCGCCGAACCTGGTCCAGACCCTCGAGAACAACCCGGCCTTCATCCATGGCGGGCCATTCGCGAACATCGCCCACGGCTGCAATTCGGTGATGGCGACGCGCACCGCCCTGAAGCTCGCCGACTATGTCGTCACCGAGGCAGGATTCGGCGCCGACCTCGGCGCCGAGAAATTCGTGGACATCAAATGCCGCAAGGCGGGATTCCGGCCCGATGCGGCGGTGATCGTCGCGACGGTGCGCGCGATCAAGTATCACGGCGGCGTCGAGCTGGCCGACCTCGCCACCGAGAACCTGCCGGCGCTGCAGAAAGGTATCGCAAACCTGGACCGCCATATCGACAACGTGCGCGATGTCTTCGGCCTGCCCTGCCTGGTCGCGATCAATCACCGCGCGGAGGACAGCGAGGCGGAGCTTCGCTGGCTGATGGACCGCGTCACGCATCACGGCGTCAAGTCCATCGTCGCGCGCCACTATGCGAAGGGCGGCGCAGGGGCGATCGAAGTCGCCAAGGAGGTCGTCGATCTCTGCGGCCATCCCAATTACTTCAAGTACGCCTATGACGACGAAGCAACGCTCTGGGACAAGATGAAGGCGGTCGCGACGCGCGTCTACGGCGCATCCGAGATCATCGCCGACAGCAGCGTGCGCGCGCGCATCAGGACGCTGCAGGAATCAGGTTACGGCCACTACCCGGTATGCGTGGCCAAGACGCAGTACTCGTTCTCGACCGACCCGAAACTTCGCGGCGCGCCGCTCGGCCACGCCGTGAACATCCGCGAGGTGCGGCTTGCAGCGGGTGCGGAGTTCGTCGTCATGATCTGCGGCGACATCATGACGATGCCGGGGCTGCCGGCTGCGCCCGCCGCCAATGCCATCGACGTCGATGATGACGGCAGGATCAGCGGGCTGTTCTGACCGGACCGCCAGGCGTCAGTTGCCCATTCCACCGAGCGGCGAGTCGTATCCTCCGGCCGATGCACTCTGATCGCCGATCAGGTCTTTCCAGCTATGTTCCTGGCCGTTGCGCTTGCCCTTCGGAACGAGCTTCAGGCCCTCGGGCGAGATCGTCACCGTATAGAGCACGCCGTTGACATCCAGTTCGCGCTTCAGGGACTTGTCGAGCTTCGTAGTCATAGGAATTTCTTTACCGCAATCAACGAAAGTTAGCGGCAGTATCTCAGTCTCGGCGTTTTTGGCAAGTTTCACGCGCTTTCAGCCGGCGACGGTGATTTCGAAGCATTGGTGGATGCGCTGGTCGCGCGCGAAGTCTTTCGGGATCGTCGCCTTCGAGATGTCCCTGACCGCGAGGCCCGCCAGGTCCGGCTGATCCAGCCTGAAACCGCGGAAATTCGTCGAAAAGAGCAGCATACCGCCGGGCGCCAGGCGCGCCGCTGTCGCGCGGATCAATCCCACGTGATCGCGCTGCACGTCGAACTCGTCCTGCATCCGCTTCGAGTTCGAGAAGGTGGGCGGATCGAGGAAGATCAGGTCGTGACGCGCACCGTCGTCCTCGGCGAGCCACTGCAGGCAATCGGCCTGCACGAAGCGGTGCGCATCTCCGCGAAACGCGTTGATCTCCATGTTGCGCAGGCCCCAGTCGAGGTAGGTCCGGGACATGTCGACACTCGTGGTCGACATCGCCCCGCCGGAGGCCGCGTGCACGGTCGCCGCACCGGTGTAGCAGAACAGGTTCAGGAATCGCTTGCCACGCGCCGCCTGCCGGATCCGCGCGCGCGTCGGGCGATGATCCAGGAACAGGCCCGCGTCCAGATAGTCGGTGAAGTTGACCAGGAACCTCAGGCCGCCCTCCTCGACCACCCGGCGTTCGCCCTGGTCATCCAGCGCCACGTACTGCGAGCCTCCCTTCTGCGGCCGGCGCGTGCGCCAGTAGATCGCGTCGGCGGCGAGACCGGTGACCTCGGGCAGCACCGAAATCGCCTCCGCGCGCCGCGCGCGGGCGCGCTCCCGGTCGACGGTCGGCGGCGGTGCGTATTCCTGCACATATAACCAGCGGCCGGCAGTACCCTGCGGATCGGACTGGTAGAGGTCGATCGCGAAGGCATATTCCGGCATGTCCGCGTCGTAAAGCCGGTAGCACGCAACCGCTTCCCTGCGCGCCCAGGCTGCCAGCGTCTTCAGATTCTTGCGGAGCCGATTGGCGAACATCTGCGCACCGGGGCGCGCGCGGGCAGCGTCGCCGTCGATGACCGGCGGCCGGCCCGGGGCGCGCGCGACGACGAATTCGGAAGGCTCGATCGAAAGCCGCAACAGGCGGCATTCGATCGGCCCATTCATCATCCGGTGGGTGCGGCGCGCATTGATGCCGATCTCGCGGCCGAGCGCCGGATTGCCGGTGAACACCGCCGCCTCCCAGCCGGGATAGCCGTCGCGCAGGCGCGCGCCGAGCAGTGCATAGAGCTCGCGCAGATCCTCGGTCCCGCCGATGCGCTCGCCATAGGGCGGATTGACTGCGACGAGACCACGCGCCGCCGGGGCGGCCGGCAGGTTTGCAAGCTCGGAGCGCTGGAACAGGATCCGGCCCTCCAGCCCCGCGCGACCCGCGTTCGCCTCGGCATCGCGCAGGATCACCGGGTCGCGATCGAAACCGCGAATCCGCCCATGCGTCAGTGAATCCGCGCGGCATCGCTTCCCGGCTTCGGCGCGCACTTGACGCCACGCTTCCGGGTCATGGCCTTTCCAGCCTTCGAAGCCGAAACGCGCTTGCGCGAGCCCCGGCGCGCAGTCGGCCGCGATCAGCGCCGCTTCGATCGCGAGCGTCCCCGAGCCGCACATCGGGTCGACGAAAGCGCCGCCGACTGCCGCCATTGCGGGCCAGCCGGCACGCAGCAGGATGGCTGCGGCGATGTTCTCCTTGAGCGGCGCGGCGCCCTGGCCGCCGCGATAGCCGCGCCGGTGCAGGCTGTCCCCGGAAAAGTCGATTGCGACTGCAACGGCGCCACGCGCCGCGTGGACGTTGATGCGCAGATTCGGGTCGCTGCGATCGACGGATGGGCGCTCGCCGGTCCGCTCGCGGAACTGGTCCACGATCGCATCCTTGACGCGCTGCGCGCCGAACTGCGTGTGATCGATGCCGGGCACGCCACCGGAGAAATCCACGGCGAGCGTGTCGCCGACAGCCATGTGCTCCGACCAGTCGATGCCGCGGATGCCGTCGTACAGCGCCTGCGCATTGGCGACCGGGAATTCGCCGATCCGCCACAGCGCGCGCAGCCCGATGCGCGACCACAGGCAGGTGCGATAGGCCTGCTCGATCGTCGCGCTGCAATCGACACCGGCGTGTATATCGCGCACATCGGCGATGCCGAGCGAGGCGAGCTCGGCGGCCAGCAGATCGGCGGTCCCCGGCGCGGCGGTGACGAACAGCGGGCGTGCGCTCAAGTGCGGTCCAGCGTCAGGATCTCGGCGCCGGACAGCGGACGCTCGAGGAATCCCGCCAGTATCCGGTAGAGGTCCGGATCGAACTGGTCGGGGCACTCATCGAACTCGGAGAGGTCGGTAGTGCCCGAGGCGACCCCGAGGTAGCACCAGCGGTCGAACAGGTGGGTTTCCTCGACGCCGCGCCAGTCGCGCTCGCGGATGCCGATGCGACCTGCAAACGGCCAGTCGCGACGCTTGAGCCCGGCCAGCGCCAGGCGAACGCGCACGGCATGCAGCGCCGGCAGTTCCTTGCCGGCGCAGACGCCGCGGCAGCGGCCGAGCTGGTAGCCGATACAGGATCCTTCGCCCGGCTCGAGTCCGAGCCACTTCGCACACAACCGGTGCGTGCGCGAAAGCCCCTCGAGCGCGCGCTCGGCGTCCTTGCGGCGGCGGAACATGCCGTAGCTGTCGCCGGGTGTCGCGGCGGCGTCGAGTGTCTCGATCGCGGCGAGCGGCCGGTCGGTGTCGTCCCGCAGGCGGATCACCCAGTGCTCTTCATTGGCGCGCAATCGACGATTCAACAACGGCCGCTTCTCCCTGACGAGTCGCGCCTCGGCAACCAGCGCGCCGAACTCGCCCGCGGTCTCGACCCATTCGACGCGCTGCACGAGTCGCGAAAGTTCGAGCTCCAGGCGCGCCCGTGGATCGGCGAAATGCGCGGGCACACGAAGCGCGAGGTTCTTCGTCTTGCCGACGTACAGCAGCGCATCGTGCTCGCCGTAGAACAGGTAAACCCCCGGGCCATCCGGCAATTCATCGACGAGCGAGGGATCGAGCTGCGGCGGCAGTCGCGTGGCCGAGCACAGCTTCGTGACGATCGATGCGAGATGCTCCGCAGGCCAGCGCTCGCGCGCAATCGCCAGGAAATCCGCGAGCACCTTTGCGTCGCCGAGCGCGCGGTGCCGCGCCTCGCAGGCGAGGCCATGGCGCCGCATCACGGCATCGAGGTTGTGGCCGCGCTCGTCCGGCGTCAGGGCACGCGACAGGCGGACCGTGCAGAGCACGGGCGCGCGGAATCGCGTGCCGAGACGGCGAAATTCGCCACGGAGGAACCCGTAGTCGAAGCGAGCGTTGTGGGCGACGAACAGACGGCCTTCCAGCCGCGAGAGCACCTGGTCTGCGAGCTCCGCGAACGGCGGCGCCGTCGCGACCATCGCGTCGCTGATGCCGGTGAACTGCTGGATCGCATGCGGGATGCGCCGGCCCGGATTGACGAGCGCGGAGTATTCCTCGACGACCCGCCCGCTCGAGAGCAATACGATGCCGACCTCGATGACCCGGTCGCGCGCGGCATGACCGCCCGTGGTCTCGAGGTCCACGCAGGCGATCTCGCCCGCGAGCGAAGGGTCAATCGGCGACACCGTCCAGCTTCAGGAGCGGGGTGTAAAGATCCGGCCGCCGGTCACGGAACACGCCCCAGGAGTGCCGGTAGCGGCGGATCTCGTCGAGATCGAATGTTGCCGTGATGACCTGCTCGCTGTGATCGTCGGCCTGCGCGACGACCGCACCGGTGTGATCGGCAATGAAGGAGTGTCCGTAGAAAGTGATCTCGAGTTTCTCGCCTCGCTCGGTGCCGATGCGGTTGGAGGCGACGAGCGGCATCACGTTTGCCGCTGCGTGGCCCTGCATCGTCCGCTGCCAGTGCCAGCGCGAGTCGAGCGTGGCGTCCTGCGGCTCCGAGCCGATTGCGGTCGGATAGAAGAGGATCTCGGCGCCCGCGAGCGCCATCGCGCGCGCCGCCTCCGGGAACCACTGGTCCCAGCAGACTGCGACACCGGGCGTGCCGTAGCGCGTCGGCCAGACGCGGAATCCCGTATCCCCTGGCGAAAAGTAGAACTTTTCGTGGTAGCCGGGGCTTTCCGGGATGTGCGACTTGCGGTACACGCCCATGATCTCGCCGTCCGCGTCGACCATGACGAGTGAGTTGAAGTAGGCGTTCTGCGCGCGCTCGAACACCGAGAGCGGCAGCACGACCTTGAGATCCTTCGCGACCTTCGAGAGGCGCCTGATCGCGGGGTTCTCGGCGATCGGCAGCGCAAGCTCGAAGTGCTTCGCGAGGTGGTCCTTGCAGAAATACGGCGATTCGAACAGCTCCTGGATCAGGACGATGTTGGCGCCCTGTCCGGCCGCCTCGCGGATCAGCCGCTCCGCGTTCGCGATATTGGCGTCGCGGTCCCAGCCGCAGGCCATCTGCGTCGCGGCGACGGTGACCTTCATGACAGGTCGATCCAGGTGGTCTTGAGCTCGGTGTACTTGTCCATGGCATGCAAGGACTTGTCGCGGCCGTTGCCGGACTGCTTGAAGCCCCCGAATGGCACGGTGATGTCGTCGGCATCGTAGCAATTCACGTAGACCGTCCCGGCGCGCAATGATTTCGCAATACGGTGCGCGGTCGTGATGTCGCGGCTCCAGACGGCGGCAGTGAGGCCGTAGCTAACGTCGTTGGCGATCCTGACCGCCTCCTCGGCGTCGCGGAACGTGATCGCGGACAGCACCGGCCCGAAGATCTCCTCGCGCGCGATCTTCATGGCAGGCGTCACGCCGTCGAACACGGTCGGCTCGACGAAGTAGCCGCCGCTGTCCTCGCGCACGCGCTTGCCGCCCAGGCGCAGGTTAGCGCCTTCCTTGCCGCCCGACTCGATGTAGCCCATGACAGTGTTGAGCTGCACCTGGTCCACGATGGCGCCGAGCCGCGTCTTCGGGTCGAGCGGATCGCCGGGCGTCATCTTGCGTCCGAACTCGATGATCTTCTCGAGCAGCGCCTCGCGGACCGACTCGTGCACGACCAGGCGCGAGGCCGCCGAGCACGTTTCGCCCTGGTTGAAGAAGACACCGTAGGCGGCCGCATTCGCCGCGCGGTCGAGGTCGGCGACGTCGCCCATGACGACATTCGGCGCCTTGCCGCCGCATTCCAGCCAGACCCGCTTCATGTTGGAGCGGCCGGCATACTCGAGCATCCGCTTGCCGGTCCGCGTCGAACCGGTGAACGCGAGACAGTCGACGTCCATGTGCAGCGCGAGCGGTTCGCCCGCGGTCGAACCGAACCCCGGCACCACGTTCAGCACGCCCTCCGGCAGCCCCGCCTCCATCGCGAGCGCAGCGATGCGCAGCGCCGTCAGCGGCGATTTCTCGGAGGGCTTCAGCACCACCGAGTTTCCCGTCGCGAGCGCCGGCCCGAGCTTCCAGCTCGCCATCAGCAGCGGGAAGTTCCACGGCACGATCGCAGCGACGACGCCCGCCGGCTCGCGCGTGATGAGCGCCAGGGAATCGTGCGGCGTGGGCGCCACCTCGTCATAGACCTTGTCGATCGCCTCCGCGTACCAGGCGATGCAGTTCGCGGCCGCAGGGATGTCGATCTTCAGTGCGTCGGTGATCGGCTTGCCCATGTCGAGCGTTTCGGTCAGCGCCAGCTCCTCGCGGTGCTTGCGGATCAATTCGGCGAAGCGCAGCAGCACCTTCTTGCGCGCGGCCGGCGCCCGGCGCGACCAGTGGCCGGCATCGAAGGACCGCCGGGCGCTCGCCACCGCGGCATCGACGTCGGCCGCGGCACAGGACGCGACCTGGGCGATGACCTTGCCGGTGGCCGGATTCACGCAGTCGAAAGTCGCGCCGGAAGCGGCGGGCAGGCACTTGCCGTCGATGAAGGCCTGCGTGGCGGGCGCAAATCGCGTCGCCAATGCGCGCCAGTCCACGGTCTTCTGTTCCCGGTTCACGGCAATCGCTCCTCGTCAGAGTGTCGGTGGGCTTGAAGCACTGATGATCTCACAGCGCTCGCCGCCGCGATTGCGGAACCGGTGCGGCACCGCGCTCGCAAAGTAATAGGCGTCGCCGGGCCCCAGCACCTGGGTCTGGCCGCCGATCGTCACCTCGATGCACCCGCAGATCACGACCCCGCCCTCTTCGCCTGCATGGCTCAGCATCTCGGAGCCGGTGTCCGCACCCGGCTCGTAGGATTCGCGCAGGATCGCCATGCGCCGGCCGGGACGGTGCGCAGCGACCAGGCGCAATGACACCTCGCCTTCGCCCAGTTCGACCAGTTCCGTGCCGTGGTAAAAGACCTGGGCCGTGCCCGCCGGGTCCATCGTGAAGAACTCGGCCAGCCCCATCGGCAGACCGTCCAGCACCTTCTTGAGCGAGGCGACCGAGGGGCTGACGCGACCCTGCTCGATCAGCGAGATCATGCCGTTGGTGACTCCGGCGCGCTTGGCGAGCTCGCGCTGCGAGAGCCCGTGCATCTGCCGCACGGCTTTCAGCCGGGCGCTGACGTCGTTGACCATCGAACACTCCAATCTGTCTAGGATATTAAACGGTGCTTGTGTAATATCGCGTCGCCGTGCAATTAGTGTCAATTATCCTGATCGTTCGCGAGCCTGGAGAGCCCTCGTCATGAGTCCGGAAACAGCCCAGCGCGCCGCGCTCGAGTCCTTCTGGATGCCATTCACGGCGAACCGTCAGTTCAAGGCGGCGCCCCGGCTGCTGGCGCGGGCGGAAGGCATGCACTACTGGACGCCGGAGGGCCGCCAGGTGCTGGACGGCGCGGCGGGCCTGTGGTGCGTGAATGCCGGTCACTGCAGGCGCGAGATCACCGAGGCCGTGTCGCAGCAGATCGCGATCATGGAATACGCGCCGCCCTTCCAGATGGGCCATCCCCTGGCATTCGAGCTGGCCAACACGCTGGTCGAGATCGCGCCGGAAGGTCTGGATCATGTCTTCTTCACCAACTCGGGCTCCGAGGCGGTCGATACCGCGCTCAAGATTGCGCTCGCCTGGCATCGCGTCTGCGGCGACGCCTCCCGCACGCGGCTGATCGGCCGCGAACGCGGCTATCACGGCGTCGGTTTCGGCGGGATCTCGGTGGGCGGAATGCCGAACAACCGCAAGTACTTCGGCGCCTTGCTGCCCGGCGTCGACCATATCCGTCATACGCACGATCCTGCGCGAAACCTCTACTCGCGCGGACTGCCGGCGCATGGCGCCGAGTTCGCGGACGACATCGAACGGCTGGTGGCGCTGCACGACGCCTCGACCATCGCGGCGGTGATCGTCGAGCCGATCGCCGGCTCGACCGGCGTGCTGCTGCCGCCGAAGGGCTACCTGAAGCGGCTCCGGGAGCTGTGCACGAAACACGGCATCCTGCTGATCTTCGACGAGGTCATCACCGGCTTCGGGCGCACCGGCTCGGCCTTCGCGGCCCAGGAATTCGGCGTGGTCCCGGACATGATCACCTGCGCCAAGGGATTGACGAATGGCGCCGTGCCGATGGGCTGCGTGTTCGTCACGGGCGGAATCCACGACGCGTTCATGAAGGGGCCCGAAGGCACGATCGAGCTCTTCCACGGTTATACCTATTCGGCGCATCCGATCGCCTGCGCCGCGGGGCTGGCGACGCAGCGGCTGTACCGGGACGGCCTGTTCGATCACGCGAAAGCCATGGCGCCTCACTGGAGCGAGGCCGTGCACTCATTGAAGGGCCGCCGACACGTCGTCGACCTGCGCGCCTACGGCCTGGTCGCGGGCATCGAGCTCGAGCCGCGAACCGGTGCGCCCGGCGCCCGTGGCTACCAGGCACTGGTCAAGGCCTTCGAGGCGGGATTGTTGATCCGCACGACCGGCGACACGATCGCCCTGTCACCGCCGCTGATCCTGGTGCGCGCGGACATCGACCGGATATTCCAGACGCTGGCAGCGGTGATCGACAGCGTCGACTGACGGGTTGTGGTCCTCCCGGCTCTACGGGAGGATGTGCGAAGGCGCAGCCTGGAAGCGCAGAAGAATAAAGAAGGTGTGCAGGGCGTTGGGGGTGCCCGTCATGTCCAGCCAATTGAAGGCCGGGTGCCAGTTCGCGCTCGCAGCCGTGCTTTCGTGCCCGACCATCTTGCCGGCGCAGGAAACGGAAGCGCCAGCGGAGATCACCGGCCTCGGTGAGGTGATCGTCACGGCCCAGAAGCGGCAGCAGTCGCTCCAGGACGTGCCACTGTCGGTGTCGGCCTTCTCGGGCGTATTCCTGAAAGAGAGTCGCCTCGGCGACATCCGCGGACTGGTGGACTTCACGCCCGGGTTCAGCGGCAAGACCGAGGACGGCTTCACCGATGCGCTCGCGATGCGCGGCATCGCGACCAATGATTTCGGCATCGGCGGCGACCCTTCGGTCGCGATGTTCATCGACGGCGTCTGGGCAGGTCGCACCGGCGGCGTGGTGACTTCCTTCTACGACATCGAACGCGCGGAAGTCGTGAAGGGCCCGCAGGGAACGCTGTTCGGCCGCAATTCGATCGCGGGTGCGGTCAGCATCATCACCAACAAGCCGGTGGCGAACTTCGAGGCCGATACCGAGCTCTCGGTCGCCGATTACGACCACTTCGAGGCGACCGCCACGGTCAACGTGCCGCTCAGCGAGCGCTGGTACCTGCGCGGCAGCGTCTATGGCCTGAGCAACGACGGCTTCCTGGAGAATCTCTCGGGCGGCGACGATCTCGGCTTCCACGAAGTCGCATCCTCGCGCCTGGCGCTCCGTCATGCCGGCGATGCGATGGAGGCTACCTTCACCGCGTCCTACGAGGACCGCGAGCAGGACCCGTCGATGTACTGGGTCCCCGCCTCCGGCCTGCCCGCGGACCAGGTCGACATCGCCCTGGGCGACGACGGCTTCGACGAGTCGGACGTCTTCGACTTCCGCGCCAACCTGGAGTGGTCGCTCGACAACGATTTCACGGTCACGGCGATCACCGGCTACAAGAACTTCAATTTCGACTACCTCGAGGATTACGACGGCGGGCCGACCCACGTGAACGACTATCGCCAGCTGAACGAGGTCGAGTACTGGAGCCAGGAACTGCGCCTCACCTCGCCGGCCGAAGGGCGGGTGAGCTGGTTTGCGGGGGCGAGCATCTATCGCGAGGAGATCGACGGATTCTTCGAGTACCTCTATTCCGAGGACGACCTGTGCCGCGCGCTCGGCGTCACCGAGGCGCCGGATTTCAGCGGCGGCCCGGTGCTCGGCTGCGACGACCCGTTCTTCGAGGAATACTGGGGAGACGACATCGACCCCGCCGACCTGCTGGTCGACAAGGCGGAGCAGAGCTTCGTCGACGTCGAGAGCAAGGGCTGGGCCGCCTACGGCGATTTCACCTTCCAGATCCGTGACGACCTCGAGCTGACCGTCGGCGCGCGCTATACCTTCGACGAGAAGGAGATGCGAAGCTCGGTGCTGGACAGCGGCGGCGCACTCGGCAACAACTTCAACTTCGAGTTCTTCACCGACGGGTTCGTCAGCGACAAGGAAGACTGGAGCGACTTCACGCCGCGCCTGGCGCTCAGTTTCGATGCGAACGACGACGTGACGCTGTACCTGAATGCGTCGAAGGGCTACAAGTCCGGCGGATTCGCCACCTTCGGCTACGACCTGCACGGCCTCCCGGTCAGCGACGAGGGCGTCGCGCCACCGGGCACGACGCCGATCGCCTTCGACCCGGAGGAAGTCGAGAGCTTCGAGCTCGGTGCGAAGACCCGTCTCCTGGACAACAGGCTGCAACTCAACGCCTCGCTGTTCCACTACACCTACACCGACCTGCAGCTGGTGTATTTCGACACCGGCTCGTCACTGGTCGCGAACGTGGGCGAGGCCGAGGGCCAGGGTCTGGAGGCCGACCTGCGCTGGATCCCGACGGCTAACTGGGACCTGTTCATGGGCTTGTCGCTGCTTGACACCGAAATCACCGACGCGACGGAAATGATCGCGCTCGACGCCTGCGGCGACTGCGCGGGCAACAACCTGCCGTTCGCACCGGAGGTCAGCAGCTTCGCGATCCTGACTTACCGGCGCCCGCTGGCCGCCGGCGAGATGTTCTTCACCACCGAGCACGTCTACCGCGACGAGATGTTCGGCGGCCCCGACAACATTCCGGATGCGGCGGTCGAGAGCTGGATTTCGAGCGCGGCTGGGAGAATGCGGACGCCGACAACCAGTTCGGCTATGGCCTGTTGAACGAGCTGGTGTGGCCGGTCAGGCCCAGGACCGTGGGCCTGACCGTCGGCAAGAGCTGGAAATAGCCGTCAGCCTGCCGGTTTTGCGGGTTCGAAGGTCGCATAGCGCTTGCGCGCGGGCTCGACCGTCTCCCAAGTCCCGCTGAACCCGGCGGGAATGAGCCACGCGTCCCCAGCGTTGAATTGCCAGCGCTTTCCTTCCGCCGAGGTGATGACGACCCGTCCCTCGAGCAGGTGACAGAACTCGTTCTCTCTGTACTCGACCTTCCACTTGCCGACGGTGCTCGACCAGGTACCGGCGAAAAACTGGCCGCTGGGGTCGCTGAAATAGTTCTTCACCGTGGTTTTCGGCTCGCCTTTCACCACGCGTTCGGCCGCCGGCGCCGATTCCTCGCCTTTCATGTTGCGCCGGAAGTCCACGATTGCCGGTGTCGTCATCGTCCGTCTCCGCCGATTCGTTTTTTCGATTGTAATGCCTGCCATCGGTGGTAGGATGAATTCACCGCCCGTCACCTGTGCGTGGCGGGCCCGCAGCACGAGGTGCGGGACCGTGAGCAATCGCCTGCCGCCGATCGTCGGAAACTGGTACTCGCACCGCGACAAGGGCGAGATGTTCCAGGTCGTTGCGCTCGACGAAAGCTCGGGCACGATCGAGATCCAGGAATTCGACGGCGGCCTCGACGAGCTCGATCTCGAAGAGTGGCGCGCCCTCGCCGTCGAGGCCGCTGCACAACCCGAGGACTGGGGCGGGCCGCTCGACGACGTCGAGCCCGACGAATTCGGCTATACCGACCTCGAGCATGCGACCGCAGAAGCCGCAAATCCGCTCGATTCCGCGACGACTACCTGGGAACAGATCGTCGAGGACGACGACATCGACGAAGTCCCCATCCACTAGCTCGTGAGCAACAACGAATCACTGGTCGTACGGCGCCAGGCCGCCGTGGCGCGCGGCGTCGCGATGGCGCACCCGGTATTCATCGAGCGCGCCGAGAATGCGCTCCTGTGGGATGTCGACGGGCGCCGTTACATCGACTTCGCCGGCGGCATCGCCGTGCTCAATACCGGCCATTGCCATCCGCGCGTGCTCGAAGCGGTGCGCGCCCAGCTCGACCGGTTCACGCATACCTGCTTTCAGATCACCGGCTACGAGCCCTATGTCGCGCTCTGCGAGCGCCTGAACAGGCTCGTTCCCGGCCCCGGCCCGAACAAGACCCTGCTAATGACGACCGGCGCCGAGGCGGTCGAGAACGCGATCAAGATCGCGCGCGCCGCCACCGGCCGGCCCGGTGTCATCGGCTTCGCCGGCGGCTTCCACGGACGCACGATCATGACGCTTGCCCTGACCGGCAAGGTCGACCCTTACAAGACCGGCTTCGGCCCCTTTCCCGGCGAGATCTACCATGCGCCGTTCCCGAACGCGCTGCATGGCGTTTCGGTGGACGACGCTTTCGACGCGCTGGCGCTGATCTTCAAGTGCGACCTCGCGCCGGAGCGGGTCGCGGCCGTCGTTTTCGAGCCGGTCCAGGGCGAGGGCGGCTTTTATGTCGCGCCGCAGGAGTTCGTCACCCGGTTGCGCGAACTCTGCGACCGCCACGGCATCCTGCTGATCGCGGACGAGATCCAGAGCGGCGCCGGCCGCACCGGACGCATGTTCGCGATGGAGCACTACGGCGTCGCCGCCGACATCACGACGCTTGCGAAATCCCTGGCGGGCGGATTTCCGCTGTCTGCCGTGACCGGCCGCGCGGAGGCCATGGACGCCTGCGCTCCCGGCGGGCTCGGCGGCACCTATGCCGGCAACCCGGTCGCCTGTGCCGCGGCGCTCGCCGTCCTCGACCTGTTCGAGCAGGATCGCATCTTCGAGCGCGCCGAGCGCCTCGGGGCGAAGATTCGCGGCGCACTGGATGGGCTTGCCGGGCGCCACCCGGACATCGTGGAAGTGCGGGGGCTGGGCGCGATGCTCGCCTTCGAGCTCGGCGAAAGCGGCGACCCGAATCGGCCGGCGGCGGAGCTGACGCGGCGCTTCACGGCGCGATCGCGCGAGCTCGGGCTCGTCGTGCTGGGTTGCGGGCTCTACGGCAACGTGGTGCGCATCCTGGTGCCGATCACCGCCGAGGATGCGGTGGTCGACGAGGGCCTGGCGATCCTGGCGAAAGTCGCCGGCGAACTGCTGACCGACGCGAGCGCGACCGTGCCGAGGCTGAGGCCCGCGCGCTAGGGAACCGCCGCCCTTCAGGCCGTCTTCCTCTTCGAGGCGATGTAGCCGTCCACCAGTTCCTCGAGGATCGGCAGCGCTACCGCGCCGTTCTTCAGCACCACGTCGTGGAAATCGCGGATGTCGAAATCCGCGCCGAGTGCGGTCTTCGCCTTGTCGCGCAACTCCAGGATCTTGAGCATGCCGATCTTGTACGACAGCGCCTGTCCCGGGTTGTCGATGTAGCGCTCCGTTTCCTTGGTTGCGTCTTCGACCGTCATCGGGTTGTTGTCGAGCATGTACTTGATCATCTGCTCGCGGGTCCACTTCTTGGCGTGCGCCCCGGTGTCGACGACCAGCCGGCAGGCCCTCAGCATCTCGTTCTGCAACCGGCCGAAGTCCTGCATCGGGTCCGTGAACCGGCCCTGCTCCTTCGCGAGCCGCTCGGAATAGAGTCCCCAGCCCTCGACGTAGGCGCCGAAGAATGCGAACTTCTGGAACATCGGCACGCCTTCCAGCTCCTGCTGGATCGCGATCTGGAAATGATGTCCCGGCGCACCCTCGTGGTAGGCGACCGTTTCCATCTCGTGCTTCTGCTTGGTCGTCATGTCCTTCAGGTTGACGTAATAGATGCCGGGGCGGCTGCCGTCGGGCGTCGGCTGGTTGTAGAAGGCGATCGGCGCGGTCTCCTCGCGCCAGTCCTCGACGCGGCGCACTTCGAGCGGCGCTTTCGGCAGCACGTTGAAGTATTTGCCGACATCGGCGTAGATCGAGTCGATGTAGGCCTTCGACTGGTCGAGGTAGGCCTGCTTGCCGGCGTCCGTGTCCGGAAAGAAATTCGCGGGATCGGTGCGAAGATGCTTGAAGAAGGCCGGCAGGTCGCCCTTGAACCCGACCTTCTGCATGATCGATTCCATCTCGCCACGGATGCGCGCGACTTCGGCGAGCCCGATGTCGTGGATCTCGTTCGCGCCGAGCTCGGGCTCGGTGGTCCAGAACTTGATCTGCGACTTGTAGAAGGCGTCGCCATTCGGCAGCTTCCAGACGCCGTGCGGCCCGGGGGACTTCGCGCGCAGCGCCCCGATGCTCGCGAGCATCGCCTCGATGCCCGTGCGCATCGGTCCCTGCATCGCGGCGATACCCTCGTCGAGGAGGCGCTTCTTGTCGGCGGCCGGGATCTCGAGCTTTTCGACCTTGCCGCGGAAGTCCGCGAGGACCGCCGAGTCCTTGCCGCTGTCGTCGAATGGCGCGCCCGCGATCACTGCCCGACCATCGGTCAGCACCGGGTCGAACGAGTAGGAAGTCGGCACGATGCCGCGCTCGGCCGCCATGTTCATGGTCTCGATGCCCTGCCGGATCGCCGGCTCGAGGAGCCGGATGCGCGAGATGTAGGCATCGGCATCGGAGACGTCGTCCACCCGGTGGATGTTCTGCAAGAAGGTCGCGAACTGGGTCATCGGGTTCGCCTGGGTGGAGAACGCATAGTTGTGGAAGCGCCACGGGAAGTTGCCGACCGCGGTCTGCTGCTGCAGCTCGAAGATCCTGTAGCTGACCTTCATCTGCTCCGAGAGCGCGTCGTACTTGAAGTCGGAGTGCAGGCGCGCGATGTCCTGCTTGTTCAGTTCATTCTGCCAGTTCGCCTCGGTGTCGGAGAAATCGCCCCACTTGCCGTAGTCGGGCCCCTTCATGCCCAACTGCGACTGGAATACCGGGCTGTCCTTCAGGTTCCGCTGAAACACTTCCTCGAAGAAGGCGGCGAGGCGCGCATCTTCGGTCTTCGGCGCGGCAGCGGGGGGCTCCTGGGCGCTGGCAGTCATCACGGCGAATCCCAGCATCAGCACGCCGCAGGCGGTGGCGGCAATCCTTCGGACGAACGCAGTCATTCGGATCTCCTTGTCGGACGCGGGACTCAAGTTAGTGGCAAGCCGGTGCGCGCGCAGCGCCGCCCATCGCGGCGTTCAGGCGTTTCGTCTCAGTTCGACTGCCGGACACCGACCGGACACCTCGCCGGACGCACGAATAGATGGTGGCTAGGGAGAGAATCGAACTCTCGACCCCGGGGTTATGAATCCCGTGCTCTAACCAGCTGAGCTACCTAGCCACGCGGTGGGAAGGTACCCTCGGGGAGGCGCGATTGTCGGGACCGCGCCGGTGGCTGTCAAGGCGACGGGCTGCAACTCCTCGCGGCGGAACTTGCGAGCGCGTCAAGAACGGTTTCCCGGGCGCGAGTGCCCGGCGTAACGCGCTACGCTGGCAATTCCTTCGCCGGCGCCGGCCAGGTCACGGCGGGCATGTGCCCCATTCGCGGCAGAAGCCGCCGGGCTTGATCGACTTCACGAATCGCTCTTCCCAGACGTGCTGGAACACGTCGACGCGCGCCTTGAGCTCGCCCAGGCGATTGTAGACGTCGGGACCGGCCGCCGATTCCGGCAGCACCGCCTCGAAGGCGTCGACGTAGTCGCGCGCGCGCGCGCAAATCCGCGTCTGATTCGCACTTGCGGGATAAAAGGTCGCCTTCACGCATTGCTCGAGCCTGGCGTCGGCGGTCTTCCAGAGCGTCGCGAGCTTCTTGCAAACGTGCCTGGACAATGGCGGCGCTCCGCCGGACGGCACCGGATCCGCCTGCCGGCATGCATAGCGGGCGCGCGTTTCACCGATGTCGTTCCACAGCGACTGCACGAGCCGCGCGAAAACCGCGTCATTGTTGACCGTGATCGTCGGCTTGTGGCTCTTGACCGTCGGCGCATAAGTGTCCGGTACGATCTCGAAATTGACCGTATAGAGCGAAAGTCGCTCGCCGGAGACCTTGGTCGGGTTCTCACAACCGACGTTGACGGCCTTGTCTGCATGCCGGCCGCCGACGCTCCTCGCCAGCTCCGAAACCGACGTGATCACGTCCCAGGCGAGCAAGTCGTTCGGGTTGGCCACGCAACCCAGCTCGTCACCCGTCAACTGGGAGACGTCGATGAGGCCTTCGAAAGTCTCGCTGAACACGACGCCCGCATCGGTCTTGAAGAACAGCCCGTCGAACCAGAAGTCATTGATCGACTGGCCGCGCCACCTTGAGGAGACGTAAAGCGGCGGCAGGCCATTCGGCGGCTTGCCGCTCGTGTCGAACAATGCGCTGACTTCAGCTGGCAGGAGCGGCGTGACATTCAGCAGCTGTGTCGCCGGGTTGAGCCGGTAGGTTTTCGACAGATCGAGCGGCTTGATCACGCCGAGGCCGATCAGGAGCTTGCGGGCGGCATCGTCATTGGCTGCGGAATCGCCGGCCGGCGGCAGCAGATCGATGCAGGCGTGCGGGATGTAGCGGCAGTCGGGCAGCCTCACCGGTATCACGATCGCCTCGGTGGAACCGCCAGGATTCTCGGCCTCCACGGAGCTCAACGAGGCGGCCACTTTGCCGCCGACGGAGGCGACCGGGCAGCCTGACGCGTCAGCGCAGTCCTCCAGGTTGACGACGACCTGGGGCACGACGTCGATGAATTCGATCGAGTAGTCGGAATCGTTCGGGCCAGGACCTCCGGACGGCGGATATGGCTGTCCGCCCGCGACCGCGGTGAAGGCGATGCTGCTGACGACTCCGGGAAACGGATCGGTGACGAGGAAGCAGCCGGTGCCGGCCGAGGTCGACGCACCACACTTGGTGACCTTCCCGGGACCGCTCCAGTCGGCCGAAGCGTCATCGGCGTCATTGCGGATCGACAGGGTGTATGCCGTTCCGTCGGCGGTCACCCGGGCCTTTTCGGCCCGGTCGCCGTGCTCGGGACCGTTGAAGAGAAACAGGAACTTGATCGCAATGATGCTGCGCGACTGATCGAAATCGACGCGCAGCGTTTCACCGATGTCGATCTCGCCGCCCGAGGGACCGCCGCTCACGCCGAAACCGGCAGCGCCGTTATGGGCTTTCTTCGCGAGAACGCCGCCGGTGGTCGAGACTGCCGCACCATCCAGGGCACAGGCGGCCTGCCCGAAACAGCCGTTCGCATCGAGCACGCCGACGTCGATGGAGAAGCCGTCCTCGGTTCCGGCATCGACGGCCGCGCAAACCCCCAACAAACCCGCAGCTGCGAGAACCGCATGCACCATGGAACGTCGCGACATACCCCCTCCTCGAATTCTTGTCGTTCGGTCTCAGCCGACCGAGAGTACATCACTCCGGATGGCGCGCGCATGACATTGGACGTGGCGCGGCGCCATGCAGCGCCCTGCGTTATGTGAACAAGCGGCCCGGCCCTACCGGGAGTACTTTTCCGCTTCCTCCAGCCTGCCCCAGGCGGCGTACAGATCCGCCAGCCGCGCGCGACCGCGTTGCGAAAGATCCGGTATCGGCGCCCCCGTGAGCGACGGCAGGCTTGCGAGCAGCAGCTTTTCGGCGTCCCGGTACCGCCCCAGGCCCGCGAGCGCGGCGCCCTGGACATTCTTCGCCATCGCAACCTGCCAGTGATCGTCCGGCAGGCTGGGTGCCAGGATCCTGAGCGCCTCGGTCGATACCTCGAGCGCTTCCGCGTGCCGCCCGCGCGCCTCGAGCAGGTTGGCCTGCACTGTCAGGGTGCTGGCGACCCGCGGATGCTCGTTACCGAGCGTCTTGCGGCGGATCGCGAGGGCCTCGTCGACGAGCTGCGTCGCCTCGTCATACTCCCCCGTCGAGGTCAGCCAGTACGCGAGGTTCGAAGCGCCGCCCGCCACGTCGGGATGCTCGGGTCCGAGTTCGCGGCGCCTCATGTCGACCGATTCGCGCAACAACTGGATCGCTGCCCGGCGGTCCCCTTTTGCGTCGAGCACGAAAGCGAGGTTGCTCATGCCGGTCGCGATGTCGGGATGGCTCTCGCCGAGGAGCCGGCGATTCATCTCGAGCGATTCGCGATAGGCCTTCTCGGCGCCACGATAGTCGCCACGCGTCTCGAGCACGAAGGCGACGTTGTTCAGTGCGGCCGCCAGCTCCGGGTGCGCGTCGCCCAGGAGCCTGCGCTGGATGGTCAGCGCCTCGCGATACAGCGGTTCGGCCTGGTTGACCTGGTCCAGTCCCTGCAGCGCCCAGGCCAGGTTGTTGATCGCCTCGGCGAGATCGGGGTGCACGCCTTCGTGCAGCTTGCGCTGCAGCTCCAGCGCCTGCCGCAGGTAGTTCTCCGCCTGCCTGAAATCGCCGCGCTCGCCGAAATTGACCCCGAGATCGCCGAGGCTCTTCGCGACGTCGGGGTGCAGCTCGCCGTGCACCCTGCGCCGGATCCGCAGGGCTTCTTCGATCAGCGGCTGGCCTTTCGCGTACTCGCCCGTGAATGACATCACGTCGGCCAGCGCCGAAAGGGTGTCCGCGACGTCCGCATGCCAGTTGCCGAGCACGCGCCGCTGGATTGCCAGCGCTTCCTCGAGGCGATCCGTCGCTTCGGAAAAATCCGCGTTGAGCGCCAGCACCTCGCCGAGGTGGCCGAGACTCTCGGCGATCGCCACGTCATTCTCGCCGGCGAGCGACCTGCGCTTGTCGAGGGACTTGCGCGCCAGAGGTATCGCGGTGCCGTAGAGTCCGAGGCTCGTATAGACGGTTCCCATGGTGTCCATCAGAGTCGCCTGGATGGCCGGCTGGTCTGCAAGTTCGGTGTCGATGCGGGCCGCGCCCTTGTCGAGGATTTCCCGGGCGGTTACCTGGCTGCCGCGCGCCTCGCTCGGGTCGTAGATCTTGAACAGGTCGACGATGAAGCTGGTGACCTGCCGTGCCGTCTCTGCCTCCCGCTCCGCGTGCGCACGTTGGCGCTCAGCCTCGTTGCGGGCAATCCAGGCTGCCGTCGCGAGCACCGAGGCGATCACCATGCCGGCCACGGATGCCGACACCAGCGCCAGCATGCGGCGATAACGGCGACGCGCCTCCCGTCGCCGGAGCTCGTCGAAGCCAATACCCAGCATCCCGGCGAGCAGCTTGAGCAGCGCATTGCGCTTGTGATCCTTGCCAGGCCGCGCGTCGGCAGCGATCGGCTCGCTGCGTTCCGCGGTGAGCTCCCCGTCGGGTCCGAGCTTGTGTATCAGCGCTTCCGGAAAGCACTCGAGCTCCGCGAGCGCGGGATCGAGCGAGGCGCCCGGCTCGCCGGCGACGACCAGGCAGAAAATGCGGTGCTCACGCCCGAGCCGCTTGAAGGTCAGGATCTCCTCGTTGACCCAGCGCGATTTCGCGGCCATCGGCGAGCAGATCACGACCTGGCAGGCCGACTGGGCCAGCGCGTTGATCAGCGTCGAGCCGAGGTCGGTCGCCGTGGCGAGCTCGTCGCGGTCGCGGAACACCGGCGCGAATCGTTCCGGCACGTCGCCGAACTCGGTCTTCGTGCCGACGAGGTGCTTCGGCAAGCGGCAGGTTTCCAGGCTCCGGTGCAGCCACCGCGCCCATTTCTCGTCACTGTGGCTGTAGCTGATGAACGCGCGGTATTTGAACGGAGTGTTCATCTGCGGCGCTTCAGGGTGACTCGCTGAAGCTCCTGAGCGAGTGCCACTCGATCACCTCCTGCAACAGTGCGCGCTCCGTCTTGAGCACGATGTGCTCGAGGCTGTTCCACGTCAGGCAGGCCGAGACCTGCGCGCGATTGGCCCGGAGCAGAGCGCGGATCTCCTGGTAGCGCGCCACGCGTCGCTGCAGGTCGTTGATCGAGATGATGGAAATGACCGAGGCCGCCACGACCGGCAGGGAGATCGGCAGGAACACGAACGTCGTCGCCCGCAGCCAGTCCGGGACGGCTTCACCCAGAGTATTGGTGATTGCATAGGTCGCGATGCACGCGATCGCGAAGACCGTGGCGATCCAGAATGTCGCCATCAGCCGCTTGTAGGGCGGCAGCGCGCGATTCACCTGCTTGTCGAAATAGACGAGCTGGTCGTCGATTCGCTTTGCCAGATAGATCCGCTTGAACTCTTCGATCGACAGGGATCGGATCGCGGACGAACGGGTGTGCAGGACGTACAACGCGCGTGTCAGCCGGCGTGCACCCACCAGATCCAGGTCCTGCAACAGCGGCGCCGCGCGGGGCAGTCCCCAGGTGGCGAGTGCCGAGCGGCAGAATTCCGCGGCCAGCCGGCAGCGCACCCAGCTGTGGTGCGAGCGCAGGTGCTGGCGCAGCACCAGTGCCGCCCCCAGTCCGAAGGTCACGAACAGCAACTCGGCCCAGGGCAATGCGAGCAGGTGCAGGCCATAGGCCACGGACGCGGTGGCGATCAACGTCGCCACGACGTGCGCCAGGACCGTCGAGACGATCAATCGGCGGAAGTGCGGGGCGCCATGGCTCGCGTGGTAGTCGCATTTCTGCTGGAACAGGAAGACGGCATCCGGCGCCCTGAAGGGATTCTCCGCCCCGGCAATCGCCGCTTCCGGCAGGGCATTCAGGTCGGCAAGGACTGCGTCGCCGGTCTCCAGATTTCCCCAATTCTCCCGCCGGACCTCGTGAGTGGCGGCATCGATGATCAACACGGGCTTGCCGGTCGACTTGGCGTATTGCACGACCTCGGCCGTGCCGCCCTTGCCCCGCGCTGAATCGCCGTCCCAGACGGCGAGCAGCACGTCCGCGCCGTTGACGGTCTCGATGCCGCAGTCGAGATAGCTGTCCCCCCGGTCGCCGTTCTCGCTGATGATGCGCAGATGATCGGCGCTCGCCAGCGTCTGCTCGACGGCGGGCCACACGGTGGGCGAAAAATCCCGCGCGAACTCCGCGCGCGGCAGCGGCAGGATCGCGTGCCATGACATTCCGATGGCCCGCGCCTGCTGGACGAACAGCTGATCGCTGCCTTCGGCGATCGAGGACAGCGCGATCCACTCGCCCGGTATCTCGCCTCGCAGGGATTCCAGCGCGCGACGGATTGCTGCGGCCGCGCCGGCACCATCGGCAAGCAGCCGGTGGCCGGTAAACCCCACGACATTGAACATCGGCAGCCGGCCGACCGGGACCACGGGCGCCGGAGCCGGCGATTGCGCAGGCGTGGAGGCAGGGATCCGGGACATCGGTAAGGGATCGGGCTTCAAGACGGCTAGCTTACCTTCAGACGTTGAAGCGGAAGTGCATGACGTCGCTTTCCCGGACCACGTAATCCTTGCCTTCGAGGCGGAGCCGCCCGGCCTCGCGTGCGCCGGCCTCGCCCCGGCCCGCGATGTAGTCGTCGTAGGCGATCGTCTCCGCGCGGATGAATCCACGCTCGAAGTCGGTGTGGATCGCGCCCGCCGCCTGCGGCGCGGTCGCGCCCGTCCACACCGTCCAGGCGCGCACTTCCTTCGGGCCCGCCGTGAAAAAAGTCAGGAGGCCGAGCAGCCGGTAGCCGGCGCGGATGATGCGGTCCAGCCCCGCTTCCTCGAGGCCGAGATCGGCGAGAAAGCCCGCGCGATCGGCCTCGTCCAGCAGCGAGATCTCAGCCTCGATCGCGGCGCAGACCGGCACCACTTCGGCACCCTCGCCGGCCGCGACCGCATGGAGCGCATCGAGGTGCGGGTTGTCCGCGAATCCCCGCTCGTCCACGTTCGCGACGTACATGACCGGCTTCGCGGTCAGCAGCGAAAGCTCGCGGATGCGCTCGCGCTCGAAGGCGTCGAGCGAGATCGCGCGAACCGGCGCGCCCTCGTCGAGCCGCGCGCGGATCCGCTCCAGCGAGTCGCGCCAGCGCATGGCGTCCTTGTCCATGGCCTTGGCAAACTTCTGCGCCCGCGCCAGCGCGCGGTCGACCGTCTCGAGGTCGGCGAGCGCAAGCTCGGTGTTGATGATCGCGACGTCCGAAACCGGCTGCACGCGTCCCGAGACGTGCACCACGTCGGGATCGTCGAAACAGCGCACCACGTGCGCGATCGCGTCGACCTCGCGGATGTGCGCCAGGAATTTGTTGCCGAGGCCCTCGCCCTGCGAAGCGCCGGCGACCAGGCCGGCGATGTCTACGAACTCGACCGTGGTCGGCACGATCTTCTCGGGCTTCGCGATCGCGGCGAGCGCCGCGAGGCGCGGGTCCGGCACCGGCACGATGCCGACGTTCGGGTCGATGGTGCAGAACGGATAGTTCTCGGCCGCGATGCCGGCGCGGGTCAGCGCGTTGAAGAGCGTCGACTTGCCGACGTTCGGCAACCCGACGATGCCGCAGCGGATTCCCATGGCGCAAGAACCCCCGGCCTCAGCCGGGTGTTTCTCCGGGGGTCGGCCTGCTGTGCAGCCGGTTCATCGTCTTCTCGGCACCTTCGGTGAGGAGTCGCGGCATCTCGGCGACCGCGAACTCGATCGCCTCGCGTATCAGCCGCTCATCCACCGCGCTCGCGCGCTCGAGCACGTGGTCGATCACCTCGTCACGGCGTCCCGGGTGACCGATGCCGAGCCGGAGCCGCCAGAACTCCTCGCCGAGGTGGGCGATGACATCCTTCATGCCGTTGTGGCCGCCGGCGCCGCCGCCGAACTTGAGGCGCGCGACGCCGACCGGCAGATCGAGCTCGTCGTGCACCACCAGCATCCGGTCAACCGGCAGCTGAAGGTAGTCGCTGAACGCGCGCACCGAGAGCCCGCTGCGGTTTATGAAGCCCATCGGCTTCAGCAGCCATAGCTCCAGGCCCGCGATCGTGACGCGCCCGGCGTCGGCATTGCAGCGCCGGTTCGGCCTGAGCCGGGCGCCGTGCCGGCGCGCCAGCTCGTCGACCAGCCAGAAGCCCGCGTTGTGCCGCGTTCCTTCGTGCTCCGGCCCCGGATTCCCGAGACCGACGATCAGCTGCAACGGTAGTCCCGGCAAGACACCTTACTTCTACTTCTTGCCGTCGCCCTTCTTGGCGTCCTTCCCGCCCTTGCCCGCGGCGCCCTTTGCGTCCGCGGCGGGGGCAGCTCCCGGTGCTGCGCCCGGGGCGGCACCCGCAGGCGCGGCGCC
>JBOHZL010000004.1:0-105190 GCA_050738495.1 Steroidobacteraceae bacterium
CTGCCGGTCAACAAGCGCCACTTCGACATGGTCTACAGCCATATGAAGTACAGCGACAAGGCCTTCATGGGCTCGGTGACGCACCCGGAGCGCGCCGCGGACACCGTCGAGATGGCAAGGATACTGTTCGGCGACGACTACATGGATCCGGCAACCGGCCGGCCGAACACCGTGATCGTGAGCCTGATCAACGTCAATTCGCCGATGACTTACGACATGACGATGCTCGGAGCGCTCAAGGTGTATGCGCGCGCGAACCAGGCCTGCATCGTGACGCCGTTCATCCTGGCGGGCGCGATGTCGCCGGTGACGGTGGCCGGCACCGCGACGCAGACGCTCGCCGAAGCGCTCGCCGGCATGGCATTCATCCAGTTGCTGAATCCGGGCGCGCCAATGGTGCTCGGCAGCTTCGCGTCATCGCTGTCGATGCAGTCCGGCGCGCCGACCTTCGGCACGCCGGAACCCGCGCTCGTGCTCTACATCATGGCGGCGCTGGCCCGGCGGCTGGGCGTCCCGTTCCGCTCCGGCGGGAGCCTCTGCGCGTCGAAGTTGCCGGATGCACAAGCCGCCTTCGAATCGGCGCAGACGCTGCTGCCGACCTGCCTTGCCGGCGTCAACTTCGTGCTGCACGTCGCAGGCTGGCTCGAGGGCGGACTCGCGATGGGCTACGAGAAGTTCGTCATGGACACCGACCAGGCCGGGATGATGCATACGCTGCTCGCCGGCGTGGACCTGTCGGAGAACGGCCAGGCGCTCGACGCGATCCGCGAGGTCGGGCCCGGCAAGCATTTCCTCGGCTCGGCACATACCCTCGCGAACTTCGAGACGGCGTTCTATCGGTCGCCGCTCGCGGACAACAACAGCTTCGAGCAATGGGACGCGGAAGGACGCAGGGACATGGCGAGGCGCGCGAACGAATTGTGGAAGAAACAGCTGGCCGAGTACGTCGCGCCGCCGCTCGATCCGGCCATCGACGAGGCACTGCTCGATTACATCAACCGGCGCAAGGCCTCGTTTCCGGACTCGAACGTGTAAGCGAAAAAAAGGGGCGCCGCCTGGCGCCCCTTTGCAAGCCGGATCGGCGACCCGCCGACTCAGAACTCCTGGGTGAACTTGATCCCGAAGGTCCGCGGTCGCGCTCGCAGGCCGTAGATCTGCTCGCCGCAGGTGCCGGTGGCGCACTGCGAGATCAGGTAGAGCGGCGCCTCCTCGTCGGTGGCGTTCTTCAAGAAGAGCTCCACGGCGTACTTCTCCTTCCGGACGCCGAAGCTGAGGTCGAGGAAGGTGTTCGATGGCATATCGCCCTTGGTTTCAGCGTCGGCGATGTTGAGGTCCGACGTGCGCCTGCCCTCGTAGGTCATTGCGCCCTGCAGGTGCGACTCGAAGCTCCCCAGCGGGAACTCGTAGCGCGCGATCAGGTTGCCCTTGAAGTCGGCGGTGATCGGGAGCTCGGTTCCGGTCGGCGCCCAGGGCGAGCCGTCGTCGTTGCAGCCCGGGCAGTACTCGTCCTGCAGCTCCGTGTCGTAGAACGCAAGCGCGGTGGCGATCCTCAGCCTGTCGGTGGCGAGCCAATCCAGCTGCACCTCGATCCCCTGAATTTCGGCCGTCGGGCCGTTCTGCACCTGCGTGATGCCGTTCGCGCCCTGGAACGCAACCTGGAAGTCCTCCCATTCCTCAAAAAATGCCGCGCCATTGAGCTGAAGCCGATCTTCGAGCAACCGCGTCTTCCACCCGATCTCCCAGTTGGTCAGGAAGTCCGAGCTGTAGTCGCCGGCGAACGGATTGCGATTGATGCCGCCAGGGCGGTAGCCCTCGGACCAGGTCGCGTAGTACATCGTCTGGTCGGTCGGGCGCCAGCTCAGGTTGATGCGCCCGATGTGGTCGCTCTCCTTGATGCGCTTGTCGACGTTCTGGCATGGGGCGTCGTTGAAATCCTCCTGCGTGAAGCAGTTCACCTCGCCGTTGCCCGACCAGGCAAAAGCAGGCTCGCTGAAGCCGAGGCCAAAACCGAAGAAGCCCTTGACCGTGACCTCCGGCTCGAAATAACGCGCGCCGAGCGTCAGCTCGAACTGGTCAGTGAGGTCGAGACTGATCTCGCCAAAGATCGCCTGGTCGCGATCCGTCCGCTCCATGTTGTTCAGGTATACGACGCCTGGATACTGGTTGCCGTCGGGCTCGTCCCGGTTCATCAGCATCTGGTCCGCCAGCCCTTCGATCAGGCCGAAAGGCTGGACGAAGTCGTGAAACTGTTTCTGCCAGAACAGGCCGATCAGGCCGCGGACGCGCCGGTCCTGCGGCGTTGTGAGCCGGAGCTCGTGGCTCGACTTGTCGTATTCGTCGTGGTTCACGTACTTCGCGACCGGGTTCAGGCGATTGCCGTCGTTGTCGAAGAAGAGCCCGGCGAAATAGCCCGTGGTGTAGGCGGTGTCGTACCAGTAGGCGTAGTCCGCGTAGTCCCAGGAGGCATCGACTTCGCGGGTCAGGTAGTTACCGGAGTAGATCAGGTCGAGATTCGCGATGCGGCCCTCGACCGTGAGGCCTGCCTGGTACCAGTCGTCATACGAATACTCGGGGACAAAATGCGTCACGGCATGGGTGCCGGGCGTGAAGTCGCTGAGGTCGTCGCCCCAGACGCCCTTCTGATCGGTGCTCTGGTACTGGAACTGCGGCGTCAGCGCCCAGTTCTCCGTGAGGTCGACGCGCAGTGCCGCGCGCGCGCCATAGACGTCGACCGTGTTGTAGTTGTCCTTCGCGAATTCCGAGTTGTCGGCGACGACATCATCGCCGGCGTCGGCCAATACGCCCGGATAGAGGCGCGTGCCCTCCACGTTGTCAATCCACCCGGCTTCGGATGTCGACCAGCCCACGAGCCGGATCGCGGCCTTCTCGCCAATCGAAATGTTCACGAACCCTTCTGCGACATAGCCGGCGTCGTCGCCGTCGACGAAATTGCCCTCGAGTGAGTAGCCGGCGTCGAATCCCGACGCGTCGGGCTTGTTCGTGATGATGCGGATCGTGCCCGCCTGTGAGCTCGCGCCGTAGAGTGTTCCCTGCGGCCCGGCGAGCGCCTCCACGCGCTCGATGTCGTAGAGGTGGATTTCGAGACTTCCCTGCACGGTCGTGATCGGTTGCTCATCGAGGTACATGCCGACGCTCGGCTGCGAGGTCGTCGCCTGCCCGTCGCCACCGGTCGAGATGCCGCGCATGTACACCAGGTTGAAGCCGCCGCCGCCGGCCGCGGCGCCGCCGCCGGCACTCGGCGCCGAGGTGACGGTGGGCAGCAACCGTATGTAGTCCTGGAAGCCCTGGACATTCAGTTTTTCGAGCGCCTCCGTGTCGAGCGCCTCCATGCTGATCGGCACATCCTGGAGATTCTGGGTGCGCTTCTGCGCCGTGACGACCACCTCGCCGAGCGTGGTGCTCTGCTGGGCCAGCACGGCGGGACTCCCGAGGGCCAGCAGAACGGCGGCCGCAACCGGTGTCCGTGTCGGGCCGCGCAACTGAAATTTTGAATGGGAAATCCGCATGGACGCCCCCTTATTGGTTGCGAGCCAGCCTACGCCCTAAGCCATTTGGCCGTAAAGTGGCAAAATCGGCTATTGCACCGCAACAACGCGGCGACCACGGCGCTCGACTTTTCGATCATCCGGATTCAGATCGGGGAACGGCCGGGTACGCATCCAGCACCGGACCGAGTGCCGACCTGAGCGGGTCCAGCCACTCTTCAAAGTGCCGCCAATGGTCGATGCCCTCACGGTAGATGGGTTGGCGGACCTGCTCGGAGCTCGCGGTCCGCACCGGCCGCTCGTTCTCGAAGAAGCGCAGGCACCCCGGCTCGAATGGCAGGCCGCAGCAATCCAGCAGGCGACGCACTTCCGACTCCGTGTCTTCGACCATGCGCTCGTAGCAGACCCGGTGGACGCGTCCCGGCAGGACCTGGTCGAAGTGCGCCATCAGATCGACGTAGTCGCGATAGAAGCGGCCCATGTCCGTCAGGTCGTAGCTGAACCGCTGGCCTCGCGCGTAGTGCTGCTTGAAATTCGAGAAGCAACAGGCGAGCGGGTGCCTGCGCGCGTCGATGATCGTCGCATTCGGGAGCACCAGGTGGATCAGGCCGACGTGCAGGAAGTTGTTCGGCATCTTGTCGATGAAGCGGCGTCGGTCGGTCTTGCGGTGGATGCGGGTGCGCGCAAGATAGCGCTCGCCCATCTCGCGTAGCGCCGCCGGCGCCATTGACGCGAGGACGCCGGCATACGAGCCGAGGTCCTCGGTCTCGGCGAGCCCGCGCAGCTCCTTGGCCATCGTGACGATCTCCGGCAGCTCGGTCGTGCCTTCGACGGCCGGATGGCTGGACAGGATCTGCTCGAGAAGCGTCGACCCTGAGCGCGGCATGCCGACGATGAAAACCGGGTCGTCCGCCTCGCAACCCTGGCCCAGGCGCGCAACAAAGAACCCGCGGGTGAATACCTCCTTCAGCCGCTCGAGGCGTTTCGAGTTGAGATCGGCGTCGTAACGATTGCGTGCGCGATGCGCGGCATTGCCTTTCGAGTAATGCTCGAAGGATTGCCGGAAATCACCGGCGTCCTCGCAGGCCTTGCCGAGCGCGAAATGCAGGTGCACGCGGCCCGGCTCGTCGAGCGCCGGGTCGGTCAGCCTTGCCTGCATGGTCGCCAGGTCGGCCTCGGCAAAGCGGAACGTCTTGATATTCGCCAGGCTCCACCAGGACTCGCCGAACAGCGGATCGAGATCGAGGCTCCGGCGGTAGGCGTCGACGCACCCGTCCTGCCGACCCTCGGTCTTCAGCACATGGCCATAGCTCAGCCACACCTTGGCATTGCCCGGATATTCCTTCAGCAGCTCGGCGTACATCCGGCTCGAGCGCTGGTACTCACCGACGCGACTCAGGATCACGGCGCACAGATTGCGGTAGGCGGGATTGCGGGGATCGGCGACGAGCAGGCGCTCGATCTCGGCGAGCGCGCGTGCCGCGTCGTTGTGCCGGTGCAGCAGGACGGCGTACTGGTAGCGTGCGGCGGCGAAGGTCGGCGCGAGCTCCAGGCAGCGCTCGAGGAGGTTGCGGGCGTCGCCGTCGTGGCCGCAGCGCATGGCGACCTCCGCGAGCATGCGGATCGCGGGCACGTCGGTCGGCGCCTGTCTGAGGTGCGACTTCAGCAGCGTTTCGGCTTGCGGCATGTCGTTCCTGACCATCGCGAGCGCCGCCCGTCTCAGCGCCGGATTTCGTGCCGCACACTGAATGTGGCGGGCATACGCCGCGTCGCCGCCTTCCGTGTCCCCGGTCGCGACCAGGTGATCCGCGAGAATGCGCCAGGCCTCGGAGTGTTCCGGCTTCAGCTCGACGGTGCGGCGCAGGGCCAGGATCGCCTCGTCCCCGCGGCCGACGGCGGCGAGTGCTAGGCTACGCTCGAAGTGGGCGGCGGCCCACGCACCTTGCGACCGCAGCAGCGGAACGAGCACCTTGAGCGCAGCCACCGGATCGCCCGCGCGGCGGCGCGCGGCGGCGAGCAACAGCACCGCGGGCGGGTGCTCCGGGACTGCTTTCAGGATTTCGAGTGCCTGTTCGGCGGCGAGCGCGGGCTTTGCATCCAGCAGGCGCGCGGCATGCGCCATGGCGGCATCGAGGTTCCCAACCGGCTGCGTGGGCGCGCTCATCAGGCGAACGCCCGCCCGAGACGGGCGATGCCGTCGTGGATTTCCGGCACCGTGTAATGCGCGAAGCTGAGGCGCAGGCAGTTCGCCAGTCCGCCGGCGCAGGAGCAGGCGGTCCCGGGGAGGAAACCGGTGCCGGCCTTGCGTGCCGCCGCTTCGAATGAGGCGGCATTGGCGTTTTCGCGCAGGCTGAGCCAGACGAAGTAGCCGCCGAGCGGTTTCTGCCAGGTGGCGATGCGGCCGAGATGGGTTTGCAGGGCGGCATTCATCGCCTCGGCCCGCGCCGCATAGCTGGTCCGAAGCTGCGCGACGAACGAAGCGAGTTGCCCGTTCTCCATCAACTGGCGCACAACGTGCGAGGCGAAGTGATTGAAGTTGCCGCCGCTCACGAGCGCCCCCTGGGCCAGCATCGTCTGCATCAGCTCCTGATTGGCCTGGATCCAGCCGAGCCGGAGGCCGGGGGCGAGGATCTTCGAGAACGATCCGAGCGAAAGCACGTTGCCGCGCTCGGCCAGAGTGCCGAACGATGGCGGCGGCGGTGAGCCGTGGTGCAGCAGGTGGTAGACCTCGTCGGCCGCGATGACGAATCCATACATGCGACTGAGTGCGACCAGCCGCTCGCGGCGCGGCAAGTCGAGTGTCTGTCCGGTCGGATTGTGAAAAGCCGGGATCGTGTAAAGCAGCTTCGGCCGGTGCCGTGCGAGAAGGCGCTCGCACTCCCCGAGATCCATGCCGTTTCCGTCGAGCGGCACGCCGACGATGTTCAGGCCATGGTCGCGGAAGATGGGCAACGAATAGAGGTAGCTCGGTTCTTCCACGAATACCGTGTCGCCCGGCTGCGTGAAGCGGCCGCAGACGAAGTCCAGCGCCTGGGAGATTCCCGCCGTGAGCAACAGCGATGGCGGCGTGGCCTTGCCGCCGGCATCGCGAAGGAAAGCCGCGAGCGCCGCGCGGAATCGCGCATCGCCCTGGCGCTCCCCGTAGTTCAGCTCGAGCGGCTGCGCGCCGTCGAAATACCGTTCGCAGGCTCCGCGCAGCAGTGCAAGCGGCAACAGGTCGGCTGAGGGCTGTCCGACGCTGAAATTGATGGTGCCTCGTTCCGGCGCGCCGTCGAAGGCGGGAGCGCTGCTCATGCTGCACCTTCCGTAGTCGACACGAGCCGGAAGACATCCCCGGCGCGCCCTTCGAGAAACGCCCGGATGTTCTCCGCCGAGATGCGCCGCAGGTCTTCCAGTGCCGTCTCCGAATGAAATGCCACGTGTGGCGTCAGGAGAACGTCGCAACGGCCGACCAGCGGATGATGCCGCAGGTCAGGGGATTCCTCGGCCAGTACGTCGAGCGCGCTGCCCGCGACGAGGCCCCGGTCGAGTGCATCGACGAGGTCGGGCTCGACGATCAGTCCGCCGCGCGCGACATTGAGGACCAGGGGCTTGCGTCGCATGCGGGCGAACGCCTCGCGGTCCAGCAGGCCGCGACTTCCGGCGTCGAGATTGCAGTGCAGGCTGATGATGTCCGCCTCGGCAAGGAGCTTGTCGAGTTCGACCAGGCGTGCGCCGAGGCGGCTCGCCGTCGCCGCATCGATCCGTGGGTCGCAGGCGAGCACCCTCAGGCCGAAGCCGAGCGCGCGACGGCAGACCGCCTGCCCGATGCGGCCGAACCCGATCAGCCCGAGTGTCTGGCCGGAAAGCCGCCGCAGGCCGCTGACTTCGTTCCACCGCCAGCTGCGATCGTTCTGCACCTGGCGGTCATAGGCGAGCAAGTGCCGATTGAGCGCAAGGAGGAGCGCAAGCGCATGGTCGGCGACTTCATCCGTGCAGTATTCGCCGATGCAGCTCACCCGGATGCCTCGTTCCATCGCGGCGGCCAGGTCCACGCAATCCCAGCCGGTTGCGGCCACCGATATGATGCGACAGCGGTCGAGTCGCTGCAGCACGGCGCGATCGAACGGGACATAGTCGGTCAGGACCGCATCCGCCTCGCGGCAGGCCGCGATGAGCGCGGCCTGGTCGCCGCGGTAAGTGAACCGCTCGAGGCGCGCGCCGGCGGGAAGATGCCGACGTTCGATCGACAGATCGCGGCCTTCCGCCTCGGGCATCTCGGCGAAAACGATGGTTGCGGATGACCCGCTCAGGCAGCCGCCTTCGCGACGCGCTGCGGGCCGAATGTCATCAGTCCCGACAGCACCAATGCGGATACGAGCAGGCCCGGCCACAGCGGATCGATGGCGAATAGGCCGCCGACGCCGGCGTCCGCGGTGATGCGCCAGCCGATCACGGTGACGAGCGAGGCGCTGATGCTCCAGAAGGCCGCGCCCGCGGGCACGCGATCCCAGTAGATAGCCGCGATCGTCGGCAGGAACAATGCTGCGGCGTTGATCGTGAACCCGAGCTGCAGGATGTCGATGATGTCGCGCATCTTCCAGGCCATCAGCATGGCGGCGAGGCCCGCGCCGAGCGACGCGAGCGTCCCGACCCGCAGCATCGCGTTGGGGGAGATCGCGGGCCGGATGTAGCGCTGGTGGATGTCGCGCGCGTAGTTCGCCGAGGCAGTGAGCACGCAGATCGACGCGACCGACATGATGGCCGACAGGATGCCGATGACCATGAGGCCCTTCAGGCCGGCCGGAAAGGCATCCAGTACGAACGTGGCCAGGATGCTGGCGCTCGATGGATGGTTCGGATAGAGCGCGGCCGCGGCGAGACCGAGCCAGGTCACGGCGAGCGCGATCGGCAGGATCAGGACCATCGCGAGCAGCGCACCCCTGCTTGCGGCCGCCGCATCGCGCGCGGCGAAGCTGCGCGAAAAACTGTCCATTGCCACGAAAAAACTGAGCACCAGCGAGACCACGAGCGCGGCAACCCGGTCCCAGCCCTGGGCGCCGAGGTCGTAGTACGAGCCCGGCAGGGCGGCACGCAAGTCGGTCCAGCCGCCGGCATTCGCGATCGCGACGGGAACGCCGACCGCCACGATCCCGAGCAGCACCAGCGTGACCTGCACCCGGTCGGTGTAAGTCACCGCCAGGTATCCGCCCGCGGCCGTGTAGAGGATCACGATCGCGCCCGCAAGCAGCAGGGAGGAACCATAGCCCCAGCCGATCAGCACTTGCAGGATCGAAGCCGCGGCAGCGAACTGGCCGGCCGAATACGCCGTGTAGGCGAGCACCGTCGTGATCGTGGCCACCGCGCGGGTGCGGTTGTCGTAGTGCTGCTCGACAAGGTCCGGATAGGTCAGGTGCCGGTGTCGGTCCCCGAGCTGCTTCACGCGCTTCGCCACGAGCAGGCCGAACAGGAGGCAGCCGATCGCAATTGCGATGATGTACCAGACGCCGGTGACGCCGAATTCATACACCCGCGCCGAGGTGCCGACGACCGACGCCCCGCCGATCCAGGCCGCGACCCACAGGCATGCAATCGTCATCGGGCCCACGCGCCGGCCGGCGACGAAATAATCCTCGACGTTCTGCCGGCGGTGCTTCGCGTAGAAGCCGAGGCCGACCATCAGCGTGAGGTAGACGACGAGGATGACGATGTCCAGCGCGCCCATGCGGAATTCCCGCCAATCAGGGAGCGGCTATTCTGCGCCCCCGCCGGCCTCTCGTCGCGCCCTGCGCCGCGGACTCTTTCGCGGCCGGCAGGATCACGACCTTGCGCAGTTCCGGATAGCCGGCGGTCTTGTGCGGGATCGCCATCGCCTCGACGAAATGCGCCTGGAACCCCGGCTCGATCGCCGTCTCGATTTTTTCCACGCGGCGGACGAGATCCTCGATCGCGGAGCGCGCCGTCGAATCGAGAAGCGCAATGCGGGCGCCGGCGCCGGCCGCGTTGCCGACGGCTGCGACGGCGGTCAGCTCGCAATCCGGGATCATGCCGAGGACCATCGCATATTTCGGGTCGATGTGGCTGCCGAAGGCGCCCGCGAGGCGGATCCGGTCGATCCGCTCGCTGCCCAGGTGGTCCATCAGCAGGCGTATCCCGGCATGCAGGGCTGCCTTGGCGAGCTGGATCGCGCGAACGTCGTTCTGCGTGATCTGCATCGGCACGGCGCCGCGATGCAGGACGTAGGAAAACGTGCGGCCATCGGCGACGATGCGATCGCTCCGCCCGGCGACCCGCCCGTCGATGACGCCGTCCTGGTTGACGATACCAGCCAGGTACATCTCGGCGATGACCTCGATGATTCCTGAGCCGCAGACACCGGTGACGCCGCTACCGGCCGTGGCGGCGGCAAACGCCGGGTTGTCGGACCAGAGCTCGCTGTCGATCACCTTGTAGCGCGGCTCGAGCGTCGCGGGATCGATGCGCACGCGCTCGATCGCGCCGGGCGCAGCGCGCTGGCCACAGCTGATCTGCGCGCCCTCGAATGCGGGGCCGGTCGGGCTGGAGCAGGCAAGCAGCCGTTCGCGGTTGCCGAGCACGATTTCCGCGTTGGTGCCGACATCCACGAGCAAGGTGACCTCGGCGCCCAGATCCGGGCGCTCGGCGAGGATCATCCCGGCCGCGTCGGCCCCGACATGCCCGGCGATGCAGGGCAGGACATAGATGCGCGCATCGGGATGCACGTCGAGGCCGAGCGACGCGGCGCGGAGCGTCAGCGAATGATCGATGGCGAGCGCAAATGGAGCGCCGCCCAGCTCGGTCGGATCGATGCCCAGCACCAGGTGATGCATGATCGGGTTGCCGACGAGGGAAAGCTCGAGGATGTCCGCGGGTCGGATCCCGGCCGTGCGCGCGAGCTCAGCAGCCAGCGCGCTCAATGCCTCGCGTATCGCGACTGTCATCTGCCAGGCGCCGCCGGGATTCATCATCGCGAATGAAACGCGGCTCATCAGGTCTTCGCCGAAGCGGATCTGCGGATTCATCACGCCGGCCGCCGCGACCAGCTCGCCGCTCTCGAGATCGCAGAGATGCGCCGCGACCGTCGTCGAGCCGACGTCGACGGCCATGCCGAAGGCGCGGTCGTGAAAGCCCGGCCACACCGCGATGATCTGCGATCCGCCATGCACGGCCACGGTCACTTTCCACTGGCCCTTGCGGAGCGCCGGCTGCAGCTCGCGGACGACCGCGAGGTCGCAGGCGAGCCCGGCGAGCTGCCATTCCCGTTCGAGCGCATTCATCAGCCGGCGGAGATCGCCGGAAGGATCCTGCATGTCCGGCTGCTGAACCTCGACGTAGTGCAGCCGGACGACCGGGTTCAGCGCGATCTCGCGCGCGTCGGCATCCTTGCGCACGACCTGTCGATGGACCTGGCTGCTGGATGGCACGTCGACGACCACGTCGTGGAGCAGCTTTGTCGAGCAGGAAAGCCGGTGCCCCGCAGGCAATCCCTGCCGGCTCGCATAACGCAGCTCCACCTCGCAGACCGGCGAGACGCTGCCGGCGCCGGAGCGGATGCCGTGCTTGGCGAACTCGCCCTCGGCAACCAGCACCTGGCAGCGACCGCAGATGCCGCGACCGCCGCAGACCGAGTCGACGTCGACGCCGAGCGATCGCGCGGCCTGCAACAGGGGCGTGCCCACCGGGAAGCGCCCGCGCTTGCCGGAGGGCATGAAGACGACGAGCGGATCGTTGCCGGCCATGGGTTGCCGCTCAGGCGCGGGCCCGCTACGCCCGCGGTCTGCGGCCGCGCTCGCGGCGGCCGCGCGAAGCTGTGCCATCGGCCCCCGCGGGCGGCGCCTCGCGGAATCGGGCGATCCAGCGTGCGCAGTCCGGATCGTGGCCCATCATGACGTCGGCGCCCATGCAGGCACGCACGGTTTCGACGTGCAGCGGATTCGTGATCGCGGACGTCAGTCCGGAGGCGATCGCCATCGTCAGGAACGCGCTGTTGATGCCGTCGCGATTCGGCAGGCCGAAGCTGATGTTCGACGCGCCGCAGGTCGTGTTCACCTTGAGCTCCTGGCGCAGCCGGTGCAGCAGCCGCATCACCTGGGCGCCGCCCCGGTTGATCGCGCCGATCGGCATCACGAGCGGGTCGACGATCACGTCGCTCGCGGGAATGCCGTGGTCGTGGGCACGTTCCACGATGCGCTTCGCGACCTTGAAGCGCACGTCCGGGTCCTCCGAAATGCCGGTCTCGTCGTTCGAGATGGCGACCACCGCGGCGCCGTATTTCTTCACGAGCGGCAGCACCGATTCGAGGCGCTCGTCCTCGCCGGTGACTGAATTGACGAGCGCCTTGCCCTGGTAAACGGCGAGTCCAGCCTCGAGCGCCGCGACGATCGAGGAATCGATCGACAGCGGCAGGTCCGTGACCGACTGCACGAGCTGGATGGCGCGCGCCAGGATCGCCGGCTCGTCGGCGAGCGGAATGCCCGCATTGACGTCCAGCATGTGAGCTCCCGCCCGGACCTGGGCGAGGGCATCGGCCTCGACCCGGCTGAAGTCGCCGGCCGCCATCTCGGCTGCGAGCAATTTTCGCCCGGTCGGGTTGATGCGCTCGCCGATGATGACGAAAGGCTGCTCGAAGCCGATGACGACTTCGCGGGTGGCGGAACTGACGACGGTCTCGGTCATGTGGTGCTCTTGTCTGACAAGCTTGCGGTATCGCGCGCCGGATACCAGGGAACGCGGCCTGCGAGCACCTGCGATCGTTCGATCACCTCGGCAACCGACTCTTCCTGCCGGTAAGCCATGACGTGGATGCCATGCACGCCGCGAATGGCGCGGATCTCCTGGATCAGTTCGACGCAGAGATTGCGGCCTTCGAGTGCCTGGTCCCGGGCTCCCGCGAGGCGCCGGATGACGCCGTCGGGGATATGCACTCCCGGAACGTGCGCGCGCATCCATTCCGCGGCCCTTGCGGAACGCAGCGGTCCCACGCCGACCAGCAGGAACGCCCTGTCCATGAGCCCCAGCTCCTCGGCAGCCGTCATGAACCGGCGCAGGCGCGGAATATCGAAGCAGTACTGGGTCTGGATGAATTGCGCGCCGGCGGTGATCTTCTTAGCCAGCCGGAGCGGCCGCCACGCCAGCGGCTCCACGAACGGATTCGCGGCGGCGCCGAGGAACACGCGCGGTGCGGCGCTGATCCTGCGCCCACTCTCGAACTGGTGCTCGTCGCGCAGCCTGCGCGCGATCTCGAGCAGCGAGACGCTGTCGAGGTCGAATACCGGCCGGGCCTGGGGATGGTCGCCGGCCTGCACGCCATCGCCGGTGATGCAGAGCAGGTTGCACACGCCCATCGCGGCGCCGCCAAGGATGTCACCCTGGATCGCGATACGATTGCGGTCGCGACAGGAAATCTGCATGACCGGCGCGTAGCCGGCGTGGGTCAGCAGCGCGCAGACGCTGATGCTCGACATGTGGCAATTGGCGCCGCTGCCGTCGGTTGCGTTGATGGCGTCGGCGTGGCCGTCGAAGACGCGGGCACGCCGGTAGACCTCGTCGGGATCCGCTGAGTCCGGCGGAGCGAGCTCCACGGTCACGGCGAATCCGCCTCGGCGCAGCACCCGCTCGAGACGGCCCGGGGACACATGACCGGGAAGTACCGGCAGCGGATATCCTGGAACCGGTTCGTCCTCGAATTTCACGCCCGCCCTCCGGTCCTGTCGCGCACGACGGCGAGCCACGAGGAACTTCCCTGCAGGCGCTGATCGAGGGCTGGCTGGACGGCTTGCATCGATTCGATGCCGCCTGGAATGCGGCCCGCCCCTTCCCAGGCCAGGACCCACACGCATTTCATCGTCGGAATCACTTCGCAGCCTCCGTCTTCGCGCACGCCGCCGCAAGGACCATTGCGCAGGTTCTTCGGACAGTTCATCGGGCAGGACATGCCGGTCGAGCTCAGCACGCACTGCCCGCACATCCGGCAATCGAACAGGAAGCCCTTGACGGTGCGCTCGAGGGCGGCAACGGGCCTCTCGAGCCGCCGATGACCGATGGCTCGCCATAACGGCGCGAGGCCGACGAGCAGGGATTCGAGCCAGCGATAGACGCGGTGGAGTCCACCGGCATGAAGTACGGACCACTGCCGCATCCGGTACATCGATTGGCGCTCAATCGGCAGGTCGCGGCGCAGGATCCGCCCGCGTTCCGGCCACGCCTTTTGCCCGGACCAGATGTTCGAGGTCTTCATCGCTGTATCTCGCCTCGATCCGCGCCGCCTCCGCGGCGGCTTCGCTTTCGATGTCTTCCCCGCAGGCAACCGCGTCCGAGCGACGCCACTCGGCAAGGTAGGCATCGGAGCTGCCCTTGCCGGCGCGCATCGCGGCGCGGTCTACGGCTTCCTGAAACCGCGATGAAAGCTTTACCCTGGCCGTTTCGCGGCCGCGCCTGACCACGACCTGCGCGGGAATGTCGCGCCAGTAGATCAGCGTCAGGTTCGCCATTGCAGCGTCCGCGGGCGGTCGACAAAGGCGGTGAGCTCGCGCGCGAGACCGCCGTAGCCGGTGGATTGAAACCGGTATTCGAGTCCGAGCCGCACCGCGATGGCCCGCGCCGCGGCCTCCGATTCCGCCCTCGGCGCCTGGGCCAGGTACACCAGCCGGCGGTAGTTGCCGAAGTAGGCCGGCAGCAATTCGGGATGCCGGTCGATGCCGAGCCCGCGGATGACCAGGCGCTCGAAGTGACGCAGCAGGAAGTCGGTCAGGTAAAAGGTCCCCGGCTCCGCATCCGCGAGCGTGGCGAATGCCGCGGGCGTCGCGAAAAACTCGTAGCAATGCGCGCCCGCGATCCGCTCCACGCCTTCCTCGGTGAGCACCGCATCGAGCGCGCCGCGCGTGCCGCAGTCGCCGTAGGCGACGAAGATGTCCGCATATTCATGGCGGTGCGCGCGGATCTTCTCCCGCACGGCGTGCGCGATTCGCTCCGGACGGTTGTGCAGCCCGGGCGGCAGGCAGACGACGTCGAGCGTGGACCAGCCATTCGCGCGGCGGAGCGCCGCGATCTCGCGCGCGAGCGCGCCGCAGGCGATGATCAGTTTCCTGGCCGGGGCGTCCACGACCGCGATCATCCTTCAATGCGCCTGCTGCGCCGCGCGCCGCGAGGCAAGGAGCCGTTTCGCGGTTTCGACTGCGATCGCCGCGTCGCGGCAATAGGCGTCGGCGCCGACGGCCTTGCCGAAATCTTCGTTGAGCGGCGCCCCGCCGACCAGCACGATGTAGCGGTCGCGCAGGTTCTTCTCCTTGAGGGTGTCGATCACGACCTTCATGTAGGGCATGGTCGTCGTGAGGAGCGCCGACATACCGAGGAAGTCGGGCTGATGCTGCTCGAGCGCGGCGAGGTATTTCTCCACCGCGTTGTTGATGCCGATGTCGATGACCTCGAAGCCCGCGCCCTCGAGCATCATCGACACGAGATTCTTGCCGATGTCGTGGATGTCGCCCTTGACCGTGCCGATCACGATCTTGCCGATCGGTTCGATGCCGGTCTCGGCGAGCAGGGGACGGAGGATCGCCATGCCGCCCTTCATCGCATTCGCGGCGAGCAGGACTTCGGGTACGAACAGGATGCCGTCGCGAAAGTCGATGCCGACGATCCGCATGCCTTCGACCAGCCCGTCGTTCAGCACGCGATCGGGCGCCCAGCCGCGCTCGAGGAAGATGCGTGTCGCTTCCTCGACCTCGGCCTTCAGGCCGTTGTACAGATCGTCGTGCACCTGTTCGGTCAACTCCGCGTCGTCGAGGGTGCGAAGATCGAACTCACCCTCTGCTGCTTCAGGCATTTACGCGCTCTCCGGACAGGCCGATGGGCTGGATGTTAAGCGGGGGGTCGTCCAGGGACTGGCCGTTTCGCGACAAGGCCATGTCCACAAACGACAAGCGGCCGGGATCTGGGAAGTCGGTTCCCAAATGGGGGTCTGACCCCCTCAGCTCGGAGCAGGCCCCGGCTTCGGGACCTGGCGTTCCGCGCTCGGCGGATGGCCGAACTGGTTGCGGTAGCAGCGGGAAAAATGCGGCGGCGACTTGAAGCCGCAGGACGTCGTGATGTCCATGATCGGCATGGCGGTCTGCAGCAGCAGCTCCCGGGCGCGTCGCAGGCGCATCTCCAGGTAATACCGCTTCGGCACGCAATCGAGGTACCGGCGGAACAGGCGCTCGATCTGCCGCCGCGACAGGCCGGTCGCGCGGGCGATGCTTTCGAGCGACAGCGGCTTCTCGATGTTCTCCCCCATCAGCTGGGCCACCTCGATCATGTTGCGATGCGAGGCGCCGACCTGGGCGCGCAGCGGCACGTACTGGCGATCCTCGGCGCTGCGCACCCTTTCGAGTACGAACTGCTCGGACACGCGCTGCGAAATCTGCGGGCCGTGCTTGAGCTGGATCAGGTTCAGCATCAGGTCGAGCGGCGCCGTGCCGCCCGAACAGGTGTAGCGCTCGCGGTCGATGCTGAACACCTGGTCGTTGAGCTGCACGCGCGGGAATTCCTCGCGCAGCGCCGGCAGGTTTTCCCAGTGGATGGTGGCGCGGTAGTTGTCGAGCAGGCCGGCGCGCGCCAGCGCATAGCCGCCGGTGCAGAGTGCCCCGAGCGCCACGCGGCGATCCGCGAGGCGGCGCAGCGCCGTCAGGACGGGCGGCGATACCGCTTCGCGGACATTGATGCCGCCGCAGACGAACAGGATCTCGACCTTGCCGAGCTTGTCGAGGCCGAGGGTCGGCGTGAGTTCGAGCCCGTTGCTCGCGGTCGTCGGGCCACCGTCGAGGCTCACGATGGACCACTCGAAAATGACCTGGCCCGCGACCCGGTTCGCCATGCGCAACGGCTCGACTGCGTTCGAAAGCGCAATCAGGGAGTAATTCGGCAGGGTCAGGAACGCGTAGCTGCTCTTCGGCAGTGGCGCGGCGGCACCCACGCTGTCCCCGGCGTCTCGCATGGCGATTCAGTATGCCACCGGCGCGGCCGCGGATGTCTGATTCCGACATAAACCTGTCGCTTTTGGGGCTGCCGTCCATTGGCCACCGGCTAAACTGCATTCGATGAAGACGCATGCGCGGGTAGTCGTGATCGGCGGCGGCGTGGTCGGCGTCAGCACGCTGTACCACCTGGCGCACAAAGGCTGGACGGACGTGGTGCTCGTCGAGCGCGCGGAACTGACCGCGGGCTCGACCTGGCATGCCGCCGGGCTGCTGCCGCTCTTCAACATGAGCTATACGGTCGGTCAGCTTCACAAATATTCGGTCGATTTGTACAAGCGCCTGCAAGCCGAGACCGGTCAGGACGTCAGCCTGCACGTGACCGGCAATCTCCGGCTTGCAACCTGCCGCGAGCGGATGGACGAGTACCACAAGTACTGCGGCACGGCGAACACCATCGGCGTGCCGTTCCAGGTGATCGGCCCGCGCGAAGTGAAGGATCTCTGGCCGCTGGTCGAACTCGGCGGCAGCGCCGATACGCCCGCGATCGTCGGCGCGCTCTATCACCCGGACGACGGGCACATCGCGCCCGCGGATCTCACGATGGCTTTGCGCAAGGGCGCGCGCGCCCTCGGCGCGGAAATCCACGAGCAGACCGGAGTGACGGCAGTGTCGCGCACGCGCTCCAGTGAATGGCTGCTGAAGACGACGAAGGGCGACATCACGGCGGAGCACGTGGTCTGCGCGACCGGCAACTACGCGCGCCAGACCGGCCAGCTATTCGGACTCAATGTGCCGGCGATTCCGGTCGAGCACCAGTACATCGTCTACGACGAGTCGCCGGAGCTGAAAGCCTATCGCCAGGCCGGCGGGAACGAACTCGCGGTGCTGCGCGAATCGGACGAGTCGTACTACCTGCGCGAAGAGCGACTCGGGTGGATACTCGGTCCGTACGAGGCCGGCGCGCCCGCGCGCTTCGCCGACGGCGTGCCCGACTGGTTCGGCAAGAGCCTGTTCGACGGCGACATCGAGCGCCTGTTCCCGCACGTCGAAGCCGCGCAGCGGCGCGTGCCGGCGCTTGCGAACTGCGGCATCAAGGAAGTCGTCAATGGACCGATCTCGTACACGCCGGATGGCAGCCCGATGGTCGGCCCAGCCTGGGGCATGCACAATCTCTGGATCAACGAAGGCCACAGCTTCGGCATCACCGCGGCCGGTGGCGCGGGCTGGCAGCTCGCCGAGTGGATCGTCGAGGGCGAGCCGGGCATCGACATGCTGGCGGTCGAACCGCGGCGCTTCGGCCCCTACACCAGCAAGCGCTACGTGGTGCAGAAGAACGAGGAGACGTACCGGAACGTCTTCACGATCCATTTCCCGGACGAGGAACGGCCCGATGCGCGGCCGCTGAAGACGAGCCCCGTCTACGACAAGCTGAAAAACCTGGGCGCGGTTTTCGGCCAGCGTTACGGCTGGGAGCGCGCGAACTGGTTCGCGCCGGCGGGCGTCGAACCGAAGGACGACTGGAGTTTCCGGCGCACGAACTACTTCGAGCACGTCGGTGCGGAGTGCAGGCGAGTGCGCGACCGGGTGGGCGTCATCGACCTGACGCCATTCACCAAGCATGAGGTCTCGGGCCTCGGCGCGGAGGCCTGGCTCGACAATCTGGTCGCCAACAGGGTGCCGGGCAAGATCGGCCGCATGGCGCTCTGTCACGCGCTCACGCGCCGCGGCGGCATCCGCTCCGAGTTCACGATCACCAAGCTCGGCGAGCAACGTTATTATGTGGTGAGCGCCGGCGCCGCCGAGCGCTACGACAGCGACTACCTGCGGAAGCAGTTGCCGACGGACGGCTCGGTCGCGCTCCAGAACGTCACGACCTCCCGCGGCTGCTTCGTGCTCGCCGGGCCGCGCTCGCGCGAAGTGCTGGCGAAGCTGACCGACCTGCCGCTCGACAACGCCGCCTTCCCCTGGTTGACCGCGCAGACGGCCGAGGTCGGCCTCGCGACCGACGTCCACCTGCTGCGCGTGAATTTCGTGGGCGCGCTCGGCTGGGAGCTGCACTTCCCGATCGAGTACGCGCATCACTTGTTCGACGCGATCTTCGCCGCAGGCGCGGAATTCGGCATCGGCATGGCGGGCATGCGCGCGATGGAATCGCTGCGCCTCGAAAAATCCTACCGGATGTGGGGACTCGACCTGACGCCGGACTACACGCCCTTCGAAGCCGGCCTGGACCGCTTCGTGCGCATGGGGAAGGGCGCCTTCATCGGCAGGGAAGCGCTCGTGAAGCAGGCTGCTGCCGGCGCGCCGAATCGTTTCGTCACGGTCGAGGTTCTCGGCGTAACGGATGCCGACCCGCTCGGCAACGAGCCGCTGTTCGACGAGAAGGGCGCGATGGTCGGCCGCGCGACCTCAGGCTATTACGGACACGTGCTGAAGAAGAGCCTCGCGATCGGCTACGTGAAAGCCGCGTTTGCGACCGTCGGCACGCGATTGCAGATCGAGATCCTCGGCGAGCGCCGGCAGGCGACCGTGCTGGTGGACTCGCCCTACGATCCGGAAAACGGAGATCTGAAGGCATAGGCGTTCGTCAGGCTGCCTGCCCTGAGGAGACTGTCATGAACTGGTCCGCGGTTATCACCGTTGCTGCCATCAGTTCGATACTTTGCGCTCCCTGCGCGATCGGACACGATCGCGAGCACCCGGCTTCGCTGGGAACTGTGAACTTCCCCGTATCGTGCACGCCGGATGCGCAGCAACTTTTCAACACGGCAGCGTCGATCCTCTATTCCTTCTACTGGGAACGGGTCGACGCGGCCGTCGCCGATGTGCTGGCGACCGACCCGGATTGCGCCATGGCGTATTGGGTGAAAGCCGTCGCGAGCCTCGACAATTCGCTTGGTTCGCCGCCAACGCCGCAGAAGGAACGGGAAGGTTGGGCAGCGGTGCAGAAGGCCCGCGCGCTGGGCGCCAAGTCTGAGCGTGAACGCGATTACATCGGCGCCGTGGAAACGGTCTTCAGGGACCACGACACGGTCCCATTCAAGGCGCGCGCGGCGGCATATGAAAAGGCGTTGGAGCGGCTCCACCTGCGTTACCCGGAGGATTCCGAGGCCGCCGTGCTCTACGCATTCTGGTTGCAGGTCACCGCGGATCGCAATGACCAGACTTACGCGCAACAGCTCAAGAGCGCCAGGATCCTGGAAAAGGTATATGCCGCTCAACCGCAGCACCCCGGCGCAGCACATTTCCTGATCCACGCGTACGACTTTCCGGCAATCGCCGAGCACGGGGTAGATGCGGCGAGGCACTACGCGTCAATCGCTCCGGACTCGCCACACGCCCTGCACATGCCTTCGCACATCTTCTCGCGCGTCGGGCAGTGGCAGGATTCCATCGATACCAACCGCCGGTCACGCGCTGCATCGAAGCAGGACCGCGACGCCTACCATGCGCTCGATTACATGGTCTACGCATCTCTCCAGCTCGGTCGTGACGAACAGGTGCGGGAATGGGTCGAATTCGTCCTGACCGCGCCAAAACCGAACGAGGAGACGCGGCAGATCGCTTACGCGGCAGCGGCGATTCCGGCGCGCTTCGCGCTCGAACGCGGAGACTGGCGTGAAGCGGCGAAACTGGCGCTGCGTCCGCAGCCCGCCGAGTTCGACTGGAAACCGTTTCCGGAGGGCGAGGCGGTGAATGCCTACGCGCGTGGCCTTGGCACGGCACGAGATGGAAATGCGGAATCGGCGAAGTCGGAGATCGCGCGGCTCGCCGAGCTGCGCGCGGCAATGACCGCCCAGAAGAAGGACTACTGGATTGAGCAGGCAAACATCCAGATCGACACAGTCACCGCCTGGGTTGCCCGGGCGGAAGGGCGCAATGATGTCGCGCTCGAGCTCATGCGGGCGGCAGCCGAGCGGGAAGACAGGACCGAAGAGCACATCATGATGCCTGGCCGGGTCATCCCGGTACGTGAAATGCTCGGCGAGCTGCTGCTTGACCTGAAGGAATCCGCCCTGGCATTGGGCGCCTTCGAGCAAGCGCTGCGGGCGGATCCCAACCGCCTGCGAAGCCTCTACGGCGCCGCTCGTTCGGCCGAACTGTCGGGCGATCGCGAAAAGGCCACGCAACTCTATTCGCAACTCCTTCAACAGACCGGTCCGCAAGCGTCGGACCGCGAGGAACTCAGGCATGCGAGGACTTTTGTTGCGAATCGTTGAGCAGCGTCCGGCGTGAAGCGGCAATCCTGGTCCGGATTCAGCCTGCTGATGCGGAGCCTGGGCAGGCACCGCGGCTGGCGCGAGCAATGGCGATGCGCGGAACCCAAGGCCGAGTACGACGCGATCATCGTCGGCGGGGGCGGGCATGGGCTCGGCACCGCGTACTACCTCGCGGCCGAGCACGGCTTGACCAACATCGCGGTGGTCGAGAAAGGCTGGATCGGCGGCGGCAACACCGGCCGCAACACCACGATCATCCGCTCGAACTACCTCTTTGACGAGAGTGCCCGGCTCTACGACCACGCGGTCAAGCTGTGGGCGGACCTGTCGCAGGTGTTGAACTACAACGTCATGTACTCGCCGCGCGGCGTGATGATGCTCGCGCATTCAGTCCACGACGTGCAGGTCCTGAAGCGCCACGTGCACGCCAACCGCTGCAATGGCGTGGACAACGAGTGGTTCACGCCGGCGGAAGCCAAGGCCTTTTGCCCGCCGCTCAACATCGGCTCGGACATCCGCTATCCGGTGATGGGTGCCGCGCTGCAGCGGCGCGGCGGCACCGCGCGACACGACGCCGTCGCCTGGGGCTATGCGCGCGCGGCCGATGCGCTCGGCGTGGACATCATCGAGAACTGCGAGGTCACGGGCATCCGCCGCGGCGCGAACGGCGAGGTCGCGGGAATCGAGACCACGCGCGGCCCGATCCGCAGCCGCCGCATCGGCGTCGTGGCGGCCGGCAATTCCAGCGTCGTGATGGGCCTCGCCGGCGTCGAGCTGCCGCTCGAGAGCTTTCCGCTGCAGGCGCTCGTGTCCGAGCCGGTGAAGGCCGTGTTCCCCTGCGTCGTGATGTCGAACAGCATCCACGCGTACATCAGCCAGTCGGACAAGGGCGAGCTCGTGATCGGCGCGGGCACCGACGCCTACACCTCTTATACGCAGCGCGGCGCGCTGCACGTGAACCTGCACACGCTGGAAGCGATCTGCGAGCTGTTTCCCTGCTTCCGCCGCCTGCGGATGCTCAGGAACTGGGGCGGCATCGTGGATGTGACGCCCGACCGCTCGCCGATCATCGGCAAGACGCCGGTGCCGGGTCTGTACCTGAACTGCGGCTGGGGCACGGGCGGCTTCAAGGCGACGCCGGGTTCCGCGCAGGTGTTCGCCTGGACCATGGCGAAGGACGAGCCGCATCCGATCAATGCGCCGTTCACGCTCGAGCGCTTCCGCGACGGCGCGCTGATCGACGAAGCCGCGGCCGCGGCCGTCGCGCACTGAACCCCGATGCTGCTGATCGACTGTCCGTATTGCGGCAAGCGGCCCGAGCTCGAGTTCGCCTATGGCGGACAGGCGCACATCGCGCGGCCCGCGGAGCTCTCCGACCAGCAGTGGGCGGACTACCTGTACTTGCGCAGCAACCCGCGCGGTCCGCACGCCGAGCGCTGGCGTCATGTGCACGGCTGCGGCCGCTTCTTCAATGCGGTGCGCGACACGACGACCGACCAGTTTTCAGTCACCTACCGCATCGGTGAGAGACCGTGAACGCATTCCGCACGGTGGGCGGCGGCCGCATCGACCGGTCACGGCCACTGCGATTCACCTTCGATGGCAAAACCTACGAAGGCGTACACGGCGATACGCTGGCGTCCGCGCTACTGGCGAATGGCGTGCACCTTGTGGCGAGGTCGTTCAAATACCATCGCCCGCGAGGAATTCTCTCCGCCGGCGCCGAGGAACCGAGCGCGCTCGTCACGGTGCGCCGCGACGCGGCGCGCAGTACGCCGAACCTGCGCGCGACGCAGGTCGAGCTGCACGATGGCCTGTGTGCCGAATCGCAGAACCGCTGGCCGAGCCTCGGCTTCGACCTGGGGCGCGCGAACGACCTGCTGTCGCCGCTGTTCCCCGCCGGCTTCTACTACAAGACCTTCATGTGGCCGCGCTCGTTCTGGGCGTCCGTCTATGAACCGCTGATCCGCGGCGCGTCGGGTCTGGGCCGGGCGCCCGCGCTGCCGGATCCGGACCGCTATGCGCAGCGCTACGCGCACTGCGACGTGCTGGTGGTCGGCAGCGGTCCCGCCGGGCTCGCGGCGGCGCTTGCCGCCACGGGGAGCGGCGCGCGCGTGATCCTGTGCGACGAGCAGGCGGAATTCGGCGGATCGCTGCTCGCGGAAACTACCGTACAAATTGACGGCTTGACGGCCGCAGCCTGGCTCGAGCGGACGAAGGCGACGCTGCGCCAGCATTCGCGCGTCCGGCTGCTTCCGCGCACGACCGCGTTCGGCTACTTCCCGCACAACCTGATCGGCCTCGACGAACGGCTCACCGACCACCTTGCAAGTCCTGGTCCGGTTCAGGCGCGGGAGAGACTGTGGCAGGTGCGGGCGCGTGAGGTCGTGCTCGCGACCGGCGCGATCGAGCAGCCGCTGGTGTTCCCTGGCAACGACCGGCCGGGAATCATGCTGGCCGGCGCCGTGCGCACCTATCTGCATCGATACGGCGTGCGCGCCGGATCCCGCGCCATCGTCGTCACGACGAACGACAGCGCCTATCAGGCCGCGCTCGATCTGAAGGCCGCAGGTGTCGAGATCGCCGCGATCGCGGACCTGCGCGAGTTCGCCGACGGCGAGCTGGCGAAGGCCGCCCGCCGCGCGGGCATCGAAATCGGGCACTGCGCTTCAGTCGCGGGCACGCGCGGGCATCTCCGGGTCAGCGGCATCGAGATCGGGATGACGGATGGCAGTGGCGCGAGCGCTCGCCGCACATGGCCCTGCGATCTCATATTGATGTCGGGCGGATTCACGCCCTGCGTGCACCTCTTCTCCCAATCCCGCGGCACGCTGAAGTGGAACACCTCGGCGCGGGGATTCCTGCCGGGAGTCTCGGCGGAGCGCGAGCGTTCAGCCGGCGCCTGCCGTGGCGTGTTCGGGCTCGCCGAAGCCCTGGAGGATGGCACAGCCGCCGGCAACGCCGCCGCGAAGGCCGGCGGCCACGGCGCCTCGACGCGCCGATTCGCGGTGACCGGTGGTGAGAACGGCAGCGATGCGGGGCCGCTCGCGGGCACGCTCCCGCGCGCGGGAATCGGATCGAAGGCATTCGTGGACTGGCAGCACGACGTGACCGCAAATGACCTCGCACTTGCGGCGCGCGAGGGTTTCCGCTCGATCGAGCACGTCAAGCGCTACACCACGACCGGCATGGCGACCGACCAGGGCAAGACCTCGAACCTCAATGCGCTCGATATCGTCTCGCAGCATCTCGGCAAGTCCATCACCGCGGTCGGGCTCACGACGTTTCGCATGCCGTACACTCCGGTCACCTTCGGCAGCTTCGCGGGCGTAGCGCGCGGCGACCTGTTCGATCCGGTGCGCAGGACGCCGATGCACGCCTGGGCCGCGGAACGCGGCGCGGTGTTCGAGGACGTCGGCCTGTGGAAACGGGCGCGCTATTTCCCGCGCGCGCGCGAGGGCATGCATGCCGCGGTTGCACGCGAATGCCTCGCCGTCCGCAGGGGCTGCGGCATCTTCGACGCCTCGACGCTCGGCAAGATCGCGGTCATCGGACCCGATGCGGCTGAGTTCCTGAACCGGCTCTACATCAACAACTGGACGAATCTCGCGGCCGGCCGCGCGCGCTACGGCATCCTGCTGCGCGACGACGGCTTCATCTACGACGACGGTGTGGTCACGCGCCTGTCAGCGGACCGTTTTTACGTGACGACGACAACCGGCGGCGCGGCGCGCGTCCTGGCGATGATGGAGGACTATCGCCAGACCGAATGGCCGGATCTCGACGTGTGGCTGACCTCCACGACGGAACAATACGCGGTCATCGCCGTGCAGGGACCGCTCGCGCGCCAGGTGCTCGCGCCGCTCGTCGCCGACTGCGACATCTCACACGGCGCGTTGCCGCACATGGGCTCGGCGTATGGCCGCATTGCCGGCATGCCGATGATGCTGGCTCGCGTGAGCTTCAGCGGCGAGCTGGGCTACGAAGTCATCGTGCCCGCCGACCAGGGGCTCGCGGTGTGGGAGGCGATTCACGCCGCGGGCGCGGTACATGGCATCACGCCCTACGGCACCGAGACCATGCACGTGCTGCGCGCGGAAAAAGGCTACGTCATCGTCGGCCAGGACACCGACGGCACCGTGACGCCCGACGATGCCGGGCTTGCCTGGGCGATCGGCCACAGCAAGCCGGATTTCGTCGGCAAGCGCGCGCTCGAACGCGCGGCGATGAAGAACCCGAACCGGAAACAGCTCGTGGGACTTCGCACCGCGGATCCCGCGACCGTGCTGGAGGAAGGCGCGCAGGTCGCGGCCACTGCCGGGCAGAAGCCGCCGATGAAGCTCTGCGGTCACGTGACCTCGTCCTACCCGAGCGCGGCGCTCGGCCATTCGGTTGCGCTCGCGATGGTGGAGGGCGGCCGGGCTCGGCATGGCCAGACGCTGCACGTGCCCATGCCGGGCGGCGACATCGCCGTGCAGGTGACCTCGCCCGTGTTCTACGACCCGGACGGAGCGCGGCTCAATGGCTGAACTGACGCTCCTGCCACCCACCTCGCGATTCATCTTTCAGGGTGGACAGGTCGCGTGCAAGACCGCGAGCGGCGCATTCAGGCAAGTCCTGTCGGAACAACCCTGCCGCGCGAACGCAGCGGATGGGCGGGCTGCGCTGTGGCTCGGACCCGATGAATACCTGTTGCTCGCGCCGCTCGGCGACGCGCGAACGATCGCCACGGAACTGACCACCGCGCTCGCCGGCATCCCGCATTCGCTGGTGGACATCAGTCAGCGCCAGGTCGCATGGCGGTTGGGCGGACCCGATGCCGATGCGATCCTGAATTCCGGCTGTCCGCTCGACCTCGATCCGGCGGAATTTCCACCGGGCATGTGCACGCGCACGCTGTTCGGCAAGGCGCAAATCGTTCTTTGGCGAAAAGCACCCGAGGAGTACCATCTGGACGTCTGGCGCTCCTACTCGGACTATGTTCGGGAATTGTTGCTGGACGCAGCCCGGTCGGAATTCGCGGACAGAATAAGCGGGGGGGACGATCATGCGCAACGTTCAGGCGTTTGACGTACGGGTCGCAGTCCGGCGGGTGCTGTGCGCCGCCCTGCTATGTGGCGGGGCGCCATCCGCGATCGCGGACCAGGCGGAACCGACGCCCTTCGGCGAAGTCGTCGTAACGGCGCAGAAGCGCGAACAGAACATCCAGGATGTCGGCATCGCGGTGACGCCGCTCGGCGAAGAGACGCTGAAGGATCTCAACATCACGACTGCGACCGACATCGTGCGCGCGGTGCCGAGCCTCAAGATGAATGCGTATTCGTCGGCGCAGGTGGTATTCAACATCCGCGGCGTCTCGCAGAACGATTACGGCGACCAGCAGGAACCGCCGGTCGCGGTCTACCAGGACGACAGCTACTCGAGCTCGATCAACCTCGCGAGCTTCCCGGTGTTCGACCTCGCTCGCATCGAGACGCTGCGCGGACCGCAGGGCACGCTGTTCGGACGCAACGCCACGGGCGGCGCGATCCAGTTCATCTCGCGCAAGCCCACCAGGGAATTCGAGGGCTACTCCGACCTGACGGTCGGGTCCTTCAACCAGACAATCTTGAACGGCGCCATTTCCGGTCCCTTCAGCGATACCGTGCAGGGCCGCCTCGCCTTCATCTACAACAAGGACGACGGCTGGATGGAATCCATCGTCCCCGGCGTCGACGACCGTGGCGGCAACGATCATTACGCGGTGCGCAGCACGTTTGCCTTGCAGCCGGGCGACGCCACCGACGTGAACGTGATCCTGCGCTACATGGAAGCGGACGGCGAGACCCAGGCCGGCCTGTATTCCCATGAACCTGCCTGCCCGAACGACCAGTTCCAGGGTGAGTTCACACCCGCCGACTTTGCCTGCCCGTTCTGGGGCACCGGCCCGGGCGAGAGCGGCACCGGCTTCCGCGACGACAGCATCATCCCGAGCCGCGGCGGCGACCCGTTCAAGACCGCGGAGATCGAGCCCTCGTTCGTGGATCGCGAGATCTTCGGCGCGACGGTCCGGGTGGATTCCGAGATCGGGGAGTGGGGCTTCGTCTCGATCACGGATTTCCAGAGCTCGGAGAAGTTCTACACCGAGGGCGGCGATTCCTCGCCGGACGAGGGCGTGTTCTTTTTCCAGGGCAGCGATCTCGACCAGATGTCGCAGGAGTTCCGCCTGTCGCGGTCGTTCGGCGCGAACGAATTCGTCGGCGGCGTCTACGGGATGACGGTGGATGGCGACTACATCGGCAAGTTCGCCGATCCGTTCTACGGCTACGACCCGGACGTGGCGTTCTCGCAGGAGACGACGTCCTACGCGATCTTCGCGCAGAACGAATGGAGCGTCGGCGAGCGCTGGAAGCTGATCACCGGATTGCGCTGGTGGCACGACACGCGCGAAGGAGCGTACTTCGGCAGCGCGCCGGAAGTGCCCGGCCTGACGCCGGCCGTCACCATCATCTTCAACCAGAACGAGATCTTCCCTGGCGGCAGTTCCATCACGCCCGGCGATGCAAAGACCTCGTTCGACGACGTCGCCGGGCGGCTGGAGCTCGATTACCGGGTCAGCGACGACGTGCTCGTGTACGGAAGCTTCAACCGCGGCAGCAAGAGCGGCGGCTACACGTTCTCGACCGGCACGCCGTATTCGCCGAACGAGGCCGCCTTCCTCGAGGGCATCCCGTTCGAGCCGGAAATGCTCGACGCATTCGAAATCGGCATGAAGTCGACGATTGGCGGCAACACGACGTTGAACCTCACGGCGTTCTACTACGACTACCAGGACTACCAGGCCTTTGCGCAGGTCGGTCCGGTGCAGTCGGTCATCAATCTCGATGCGGAGGCGAGCGGCCTCGAGGTCGAGGTCAACTCGCGGCCGATGGAAGGTCTGACGCTCCAGTTCGGCACGTCGTTCATGGATAGCAAGGTGAAGGACATCCTGCTGCCCGATCTCGCGACCGTCGTGGACCACGACTTGCCGCAGGCGCCGAGCTTCTCGGGCAACGCACTCGCGCGTTACGAGTTTCCGCTGGGCGGCGGCGTCGCGTCCATCCAAGGTGACGTGCTGTACTCGGACGATTTCTGCTTCACGGTGCTGTGCGCGCCGGTCGAAGAGGAAAGTTCGTACTACGTCGCCAATGCCCGCATCGGCTTTGCGGCGCCGGACGGACGCTGGGAAGTGGCGGCCTTCGTCAACAACCTGACGGAAGAGGAATACCGCGTCTACGCCTTCGACAGCTCGCTGTTCTCGGGCGTGGTCGCGGGCGTATATGCGAGGCCGCGGACGTACGGGTTGACGGCGTCGTTTCGCTTCGGAGCCGGCTACGACTGACCGAAGCTTCTAGGGCGCCGCTTCGGGAACGGCGCAGCTCTTGCTGTAAAACCCGGACCGATCAAAGCAGCAGACGCGCCGTTTTCCGCCGGCGAGCATCTTGCGGGCATTGGCGATCCGTCGCGTGCGAGTCTCCGCCTGCCTGGCGGAGTCGATCCAGAAGATCCAGTCCCTGCGCGCATTGGGCGTGATGTCCGACCACACCGCCCGTGCCTTCGGGGCGGCCGCGAGCGCCTTTCGCAGGTCCGCCGGTACCCGGGCTTCCAGTATCTTGACCGCCGGCGCGATCTCGAGCGTGACGATGTCGCCGACCTCGGCGCCCGCGGCTTCGCGGAGTCTCCCGGTCACCTTGAGCCAGTGGCTCTTCTTGCCGTCCGGCTCGAGCGCCGCTCGAAACGGGACGCCATTGAGAGTGCCTTCCACCGTCGTCATGCCTCGCGATGGCAGCCTCGCGCTCGCGCTTCTGGGCAGTGCGAGGAATGTCCATGTGGCGGACTTCGGGGTCGCCGGGCGGAGGAGCTTCTTCTTGAAGCGAATCGTGGATGCCGTGTTGGTCATGCCCATCTCCTGCGCATCCTGGCGCCAAGGAACGCCGCGCTGACACCGGGGAGAGACACGATACCGAAAACGATCAGCCCGAGCTGAAACAGACTGCCGATCTCGCCGGTCCTGATTCCCAACGCGAGGCATTGGCACAGGAACAGCGCGAGCGCCCACCGCCATGGCCGTTCCGCGCTCTGGTAGTCCATCCACCCGCACACGACGATGGCGAATGCGTATGGAACGCCAGGGATTGGCTTGTTCACCGGTACTCTGCGCCTCTGCGTGCTTGCGGCTTGATCATCGTGATCAAAAACTCGATCCCGGGGTCTTCAGGAACTCCGCTTCCTCCGGCGTCGTGCGACGGCCCAAGAGCGCGTTCCTATGTGGATAGCGCCCGAAGCGATCGACGATCGCCTTGTGGCGGAGTTCGGAGTCGAAGTTCCCAGGCGGCGCGAACTCGCGGAAAAGCACCTCGGCCTGCACGTGGATCAGCCTGGATTCGCTGTGCATGTAGGGCAGGAGCAGAAATGCCCGCTCGACTGCCGCCAGCACCCGATGCGCGCCCGAAGCGACGGCTTCCTGCGCCAGGGCGAGTGCCATGGCGTCCTGCGCAAAAGCCTGCGCCGTGTTCCGGCAAACATTTCGTGAGAACTGATCGAGGACGATGATCTCCGCGAGGCGTCCGCGCGCGTCGCTGCGCCAGGCGTACAGCTCCGCGGCGGCCGCCCGGCGAAGCAGATCGCCGAAGCGTTCGGTCAGTAGCCGGTCAAATTCCGGATCGACTGTCCACCAGGCTACTGGCGCGATTTCCGTGAACCAGAAGTGGATGATGTTGTCAGGCGTCATTCTGTGCATGCGCGGTTGTCGCGCTTCGCCGCGGTGGCGGTCTGATGCTCCAGTGCCCCTGGTTGTAAGAGCGAAAGAAGGTGAGTCGCTGCTCGCTGAAACCGTTCACGGACTGCTCCAACGCATAGTTGGATGTCACGAAGCCCAATCGAGCTTGAGCTGCTTCTTTTCGGCCGCGCAATCCCGCAAATACAGGTTAATGAGGTTTTGATAAGGAATGCCGCACTGCTGAGAAAGACTCTTGAAGTACTGGACCGTATCGCTATCAAGTCGAATCGTGATCTGGCGCTTGGGCTTGCTCAGATACGGATTCGGTACGGACTTGGAAAAATCGTAGCGCTTTCTCATGGTAGCCACCTGGAGTAATCACGTCGTTCCGAAGGATCTGCTTTGCGAGCGGAAATGATTCTGATGATGCGCTCCGACTCTCGAAAACTGTGGCAAACCACCAGTAATCGCAGCCGAATGCTCAGACCAACAAGAATGTAGCGGTCTTCGCCGATTGAGTCGTCCCGATTCTTACGCTTATCCCACGCGTAGCGTAGGCCATCCATACCTACAGTGTAACTACACTGTAGTGCATGTCAAGAGTGAAGTCTAACGTTTGACATGAGCGGCGGGCCAAAGGGCGCGAAGCCGCCTTTGGAACGTCCGCTCGATGGAAGGGTTAGGCGTCATCGTTCAATCCAAGAACTTCCAAGTATCCGCGCCGTCGAAGCGGCGCACCAGAACGGACTCAAGAAGCTTTGGATCAAAGTTTCTCAAGTTCACGCCATGGCGGGCCCCTGGTTCCGGCGGCAATGGTTCCCAGTGGGTAACGCATCCGCAAGTGGCGCAGCGAATTGTTCGCAAGGTCTTGTCGCCTTGGATGTACTCCTGCGTGTGTTCTGGGTGCCCGGTAACCCGCACTGTGCCAAATTCATAGTAGGCCCAGATTCCGCCAAGGCGTCTGCACATGGAGCAGTTGCAGCTTGTGGCGTTCTCTGGCGCGGAAGGCAACTCGATCGTGACGGCACCGCAGTGACAGGTCCCTACAGGCATGGAAATGGCCTCGCTGGCTTCTTGATTGGCGCCGAGCCGCGCTCCGCGATTGTGACGCCTAACGGACGCGTTGAGCGGGCCGCGGTACGCCGTTACTAGGCGCCCGCGGAGCCCACCGCCCAAGCTGTCACGGACCGCTCCAACGCATAGGTAGGCAACTCAGGCCGCACGCTTGTCAAAAGCGAGCTCGACTTTCAGGCGACCGCCCAATGCTTGGACTGCGCTTTGAAGCGTCTGCAATGTGACGGAAGAATTATCCGGATCCAGGAGTCGGTCCAAAGCGGAGCGACTTGTTTCCATGCGCTTCGCCATATCCGACTTGCTCAGCTTGGCCTGAGCCATCTTTTCGATAAGCCGATATGCGATATAGCGCTTTACGGCAACCGCCGTGGTTTCTTCAAGCAAACCTTCCTCCTTGAGGAAGGAATCAAAGTCACTACCGATATTTTTCTTACCCATATTCAGGACCTCAACTTGGCTAATCTACGCCTCGCCAGGGCGAGTTCTCTTGGTGGCGTATTCCAGGACTTCTTCACGAAACCGTGCAGGAGCACGATCTGATCGTCAAAAATCGTAAAGAACGTACGGGCGATTCCCGTCGAAATATGGGACCGCAGTTCCCACAAGTTCTCACTCATTTTCCTAACCAGCGGCATTCCGATAGGCCAACCGAACTGTAATGTCTTTACATCCTCCCCAATTGCTTTGCGCTGCTCCTTTGGGAGATCCTTGAGCCAATCTCTGACCGGTTCGCCGCCTGAGTCGAGTCGAAAGAAAGCGACTCTGATGGGACGGCTGATGGCCATTGATGAAGTGTACCATAAATGGTACAAGCGTCAAGCGGATTGTGTAAGTCGAGAGTTGTCCAACGTTCGCGTTGAGCGGGCCGCGCAGTGCGCGGCCGGCGCGCCGCAGGCGCGAAAATCGTCCGCGCGCCTGCGGCGCGCTCGCTCGAACTTCTCACGGACCGCTCCAACGCATAGTTAGGCATCTTAGTGCTCGACCGGCAATCCCCCCTCTATTGAGTCATTGGGTGAGGCCATCCGACGATTGAACTCCTCAAGCATTGCGCGTTTGCATTCATTCAATGGACGTTCATCGCGTTCTGCGTACATGCGAGACGCGTGCTCGAAAAAATCGGCCAGGAGCTCGCCAAAGTCCTTGGCTCCGCCCTGCATGTCGCTCGAGATGATCGTGTGCAAGTAACCGTGAGCAACCCACAATCGCATGATCTCAAACGCGTCTTCGTCAGTTAAAGCATCGGGAGGGATTTGCAGCGCATTCTTGTGCATGAGATGCTTAATTAGTATTGAACGTCACCAATGACGTGATGTTTTACGTCATTCATGCCGCTCAATCACCCACCAAGCGCATAAGCGATTGAGTGTGCTGAAAACATTATCGCTGCGACGTCTGCCAGTCGGGCGCCACGCAATAGCGCACATCGGCCGCTGGCAGGAGCCGCCCACCGCGGATGTGGTCCGCCATTCTCTCGGCCAGCATGATCGTTGGCGCGTTGAGGTTGCCAGTCGTGATCGACGGCATTACGGACGAATCGACGACGCACAAACTCTCGACGCCGTGAATGCGACCCTCGGAATCCACCACGGCCATCGGGTCGTCCCGGCGTCCCATCTTGCAGCTGCACGACGGGTGATACGCGCTTTCGACCTTCGTGCGCACGAACGCGTCGATCTGTTCGTCGGTTACAGCGTCCGCACCTGGCTGGATCTCGCGGCCGCGATAGGGATCGAAGGCGGGCTGCGCGAAGATCTCGCGCGTCAGGCGCACGCAGGCACGCATCTCCGCCATGTCGTCCGGGTGGGTCAGGTAGTTGAAGAGGGTCTTCGGATGCGCGAGCGGGTCCGGCGAGCCCAGCCGGACGCGGCCGCGGCTCTTCGGGCGCATCGGGCCGACGTGCGCCTGGAAGCCGTGCTCCTGCGCCAGCGAGGAGCCGTCGTAGGCCACCGCAAGCGGCAGGAAATGAAACTGGATATCCGGATACGGCACTCCCGCGCCGCTTCGGATGAATGCGCCGGTCTCGAAATGATTGGTCACGCCGAGGCCATCCTTGAAAAGCAGCCAGCGCGCGCCGATCAACCCACGCGCGAACAGGCCCATCGATGAATAGAGCGTGACGGGTTGCGTGCAGGCCACCTGGAAATAGAACTCGAGGTGATCCTGCAGATTCTCGCCGACGCCCGGGAGTTCGTGCACGACCGCGATGCCGTGCTCACGAAGCTCGGCCGCCGGCCCGACGCCGGAGAGCTTCAGGAGCTTCGGCGAATTGATGGATCCGGCGCTGACGATCACCTCGCGTCGCACGCTTGCGATCTGCACGGCGTCGCCTCGCCGGTACTCGACGCCGACAGCTCGCCTGCCCTCGAAGAGGATACGCGTCACGAGCGCGCCGGTGCGCACGGCGAGATTCAGGCGCCGCGCCGCCGGCCGCAGGTAGGCGTTCGCTGCGCTGCAGCGCCGCCCGTCGGGGCTCACCGTCATGTCGAGCCGCCCGAAGCCTTCCTGCTCGCGGCCATTGAGGTCAGGGTTGTACGGATAGCCCGCCTGACGCCCGGCCTCCAGCCAGGCCGCGTGCAGCGGGTTGGCCAGCGTTCCGTAACGCGTGTGCAACGGGCCGGAGTCGCCGCGATACTCGTCGCCGCCCTCGGCGCGCGTCTCCGCGCGGCGGAAGTACGGCAATACGGACGCGTAGTTCCACCCGGCCGCGCCTTCGGACTCCCAGCGATTGAAGTCCTCGGCGTTGCCGCGCATGTAGACGAGGCCGTTGATCGAGGACGATCCGCCGAGCACCTTGCCGCGTGGCGTGTGCAGGCGGCGACCGCCGAGTCCGGGTTCTGGCTCGGTGTAGTAGCGCCAGTCGTATTTCTCCATGCCCATCGGGATGGAGAGCGCCGAGGGCATCTGCACGAAAATCGAGCGGTCGGAACCGCCGTACTCCAGGAGCAGCACCGTGTGCCGCCCGTCCTCGGTCAGGCGGTCCGCGAGCACGCAGCCCGCGGACCCGGCGCCGACGATGACGTAGTCGAATTCCTCAGTAGGGGGCATCGATGTCGCCTTTCGCCACGTACACGCTTTTCAACTGTGTGTAGTGTTCCATCGCGGCGCGTCCGTTCTCTCGCCCGAGGCCGGAGAGCTTGACGCCGCCGAAAGGCAGTTCGATCGGGGTCACATTGTAGTGGTTGATCCAGCAGGTACCGGCCTCGAGATGCGCAATCACGCGATGCGCGCGGTTGAGGTCGTTGGTGAAGACGCCGGCCGACAGGCCGAACTCGGTCGCATTCGCGCGCGCGACGACTTCGTCCTCGTTCGCGAATTCGAGCACCGACATCACCGGGCCGAAGATCTCCTCCTGCACGATTCCCATGTCGTCGCGGCAGCCGTCGAAGACGGTGGGCTCGACGAAGAAACCGCGCGCGAGCGCGCCCCCGGTTCGGCGATTGCCGCCCACCACCACCTGCGCGCCCTCCTTTCGGCCGCGCTCGATGTAGCCGAGGACCATCTGCATGTGCTGCTCCGAAATGAGCGAGCCGACCTGCGTCGCCGGGTCCATCGGGTCGCCGATGCGCATCGCCTCCACGCGCTCGGCGAGCCGACGCAGGAACTCTGCCCGGATGGACCGGTGCACGAAGACCCGCGTGCCGTTGGAGCAGACTTCGCCGGCGGAATAGAAATTGCCGAGCAGCGCGCCGGAGACGGCCTGGTCGAGTTTCGCATCCTCGAACACGAGGATCGGCGACTTGCCGCCGAGTTCGAGCGTCACGGCCTTGATCGTGCCCGATGCGTCGTTCATCACGGCCTTGCCGGTTCCGACGGAGCCCGTGAGCGAGACCTTGCGTATCGCCGGGTGGCGCGTCAGCAGCCGTCCGGTCTCCGAGCGGCCCTGAATCACCTGGAAGATGCCGGGCGGCAGGCCGGCCTCGAGGTAGATTGCCTCGAGCTTCGGCGCGCTGAGGGGCGTCAGGCTCGCCGGCTTGAAGATCATCGCATTGCCGAATGCAAGCGCGGGCGCGGACTTCCAGCAGGCGATCTGCAGCGGGTAGTTCCAAGCGCCGATTCCGACCGTGACGCCGAGCGGCTCGCGGCGCGTGTAGCCGAAGGCCTGCGGGCCGAGGTCGATGTGTTCGCCTGCCGCGCTCTGGGCAAGCGCGGCGAAGTACTCCAGGCACTCGGCACCCGAGATCACGTCGACGGCGCGCGTCTCCTGGATCGGCTTGCCGGTGTCCCGTGTCTCGAGCTCCGCGAGCGCATCGTTGCGCTCGCGAAGGATGCCTGCGGCCCGGCGCAGGATGCGGGCACGCTCGGCCCCGGCGAGTGCGGCCCAGTCCCGCTGCGCGGCGCGCGCGGCACGGACTGCCGCTTCGACCTCGGCGGGACCGGCCACGGGCAGCTCGGCCAGCATGTCGCCGGTCGCGGGATTGATGGTAACCAGGCGGTCGTTCGCCACGGTCAACCCTGTTCTGCGAGACTATCGAAGGTCGACACGAAATTCTTTGCCTGCAAAGAGTTACGGGAGCACGAACGTGCCGAACAAATCCCCTGCCGGACGATCATTCGTTAGCCGATGGGGCAGGTCAAGGGCGATGCGGTCCCTGGGTTTCGGGCTCTGCGCATGCCTGCCCTTGCTGGCCGGCGCAGCGACGCCCGATCCGGTGTCCTGCCGGACGGTGCGCTTCTCGGACATCGGCTGGACTGATGTCACCGCGACCACCGGTCTCGCAAGCCACCTTCTGCGCATGCTCGGCTACCAGCCCGAAGTGACGGTGCTGTCGGTGCCGGTCACCTTCGCATCGCTCAAGAACCGCGACATCGATGTCTTCCTCGGCAACTGGATGCCGGCGATGGCCGCCGATCTCCGGCCCTACCAGGTCGAGGGCTCGGTCGAGGTCGTGGGCGCGAACCTGGACGGCGCCAAGTACACGCTCGCGGTGCCGGCTTACCTGCACGACGCCGGCCTCAAGGACTTCGCCGACATCCGGCGCTTCGCGGCAGAGCTCGATCGCGAAATCTACGGCATCGAGCCCGGCAACGACGGCAATCGCCTCGTGCTCACGCTCATCGAGGAGAACGAATTCGGACTCGGCGATTTCGAGCTGGTGGAGTCGAGCGAGCAGGGCATGCTGGCGCAGGTCGAGCGCGCCATCGCCGCCAAGCAGCCGATCGTGTTCTTCGGCTGGGAGCCCCACCCGATGAACACGCGCTTCGCCATGCGCTACCTCACCGGCGGCGACTCGAGTTTCGGGCCCGATTACGGCGGCGCGACCGTCTACACCAACGTCCGCGCCGGCTACCTCGAGGAGTGCCCGAACGTCGGGCGCCTCCTCGGGAACCTGAAGTTCTCGCTGCGCGGCGAGAGCGAGATCATGGCCGGCATCCTCGAGCGCAAGCTCGCCCCTGAAGCGGCGGCCGCGGAATGGCTGAAGGCGAATCCCGATGCGCTCGCCGGCTGGTTTGACGGTGTCACGGCCTTCGGCGGCAAGCCGGCGCCGCTTGCGTCGGCAGAGACACCCGCGGCGAGCCGCGCGCGCGGCTTCGAGGCCTGGGTAACGCAGCACAAGATTCCACTGGGACCCGCCGTCGAGACCTCGATCGACTACATCAAGGCGCACGGCAAGGCATTCTTCGCCGGCGTCTCGACCGTCATCCAGGGCTCGGTGGATGGCGTGAACGCGGCGCTGGGGGGGATGCCCGGCGCGCTGCTGATCCTGCTGGTGGCGGGCATTGCCTGGCTGCTGCACCGCTCGATACCGCTGGTCGTGTTCGTGATCGCCGCGCTCCTTTTCATCATGAACCAGGGCTACTGGGCGGCGACCCTCGAAACGCTCGCGCTCGTGTTCGTCTCCGCGGCTTTTTCCACGCTGATCGGCGTGCCGGTCGGGATCGCGGCCGCGCACCGCCCGCGTCTGTATGCGGCGCTCCGTCCGGTGCTGGACCTGATGCAGACACTGCCGACCTTCGTCTACCTCATCCCGACACTGGTGCTGTTCGGCCTCGGTGTCGTCCCGGGACTCATCTCGACGGTCATTTTCGCGCTGCCGGCGCCGATTCGCCTGACGCACCTCGGCATTTCCTCCGTGCCGCGGACGCTCCTCGAGGCCGGCGATGCCTTCGGCGCGACGCCGATGCAGCGCCTCCTCAAGATCGAGCTGCCGAGCGCCCGGCCGACGATCCTCGCGGGCATCACACAGTGCATCATGCTGTCCCTGTCGATGGTGGTGATCGCGGCCCTCGTCGGCGCCGGCGGACTCGGCGTGCCGGTCGTGCGCGCGCTCAACAGCGTGCAGGTGGACGTCGGCTTCGAGGCCGGCATTGCCATCGTGCTGCTCGCAATCATCCTCGACCGCATCAGCCGTCCGGGTCACGCCGGGCACACCAAGTGAACGCGGTCGAGTTCGGGAACGTCGACATCCTGTTTCCCCGCGAGCGCGGGAAGAAGGGTGCGCGCGCGGTTCGCGAGTCACTCGCGAAGCTGGACGCCGGCGGCAGCCGCGAGGAGATCGCCGAGGCCTGCGGCGTGACCGTGGGTGTCGCCGGTGCGAGCCTTGCGGTCGCGCCGGGCGAGATCTGCGTGATGATGGGACTGTCGGGCTCCGGGAAATCGACGCTGATGCGGGCTGCGAACGGCCTGACGGCCGTCACCCGCGGCAAGGTGCTGATCGGCGATGCGAACGGCCCGATCGACGTGGGGCACTGCGGCACGGAGAGTCTTCGGCGCCTGCGGCGCGAACGCGTCACGATGGTCTTCCAGCAGTTCGCGCTGCTCCCCTGGCGCACGGTTGCAGAAAACGTCGGCCTCGGTCTCGAACTGCGCGGTGAGACCGTAGCCACGCGGAAGAGGATCGTCACGGAACAGCTGGAACTGGTCGGCCTGTCGCAATGGGCGGACCGGGATGTCGGCGAGCTCTCCGGCGGCATGCAGCAGCGCGTGGGCCTGGCGCGCGCTTTCGCAACGAAGGCGGACATCCTGCTGATGGACGAACCCTTCTCGGCCCTCGATCCGCTGATCCGCGACAAGCTGCAGGACGAGCTATTGGCGCTGCAGGAGCGCGTCAGGAAGACGATCCTGTTCGTGAGCCACGATCTCGACGAGGCCCTTCGCCTCGGCGACCGGATTTCGATCATGCATCACGGCCGCATCGTGCAGTCCGGCACGGCGCAGGACATCGTGCTTCGCCCTGCGAACGATTACGTCGCGGAGTTCGTGCAGCATATGAATCCGCTGACGGTGCTGACGGGCGCGATGGTCATGCGCCGGTGCGAGCGGATGGACCGGACAGGGGGCGCCGTCTGCCTGGACGGTGCGCGACGCTATCAGCTGACGCTCGACTCCCGCCTCGCGCCGGTCGAGCTCAAGCTGAACGGACAGCCGCATCCCCTGCTGATCGTCGGGGAGGATGCGGCCTGCGATCAGGATGAGCGCGCAGTGGTTGTGGCGCCCGCGTCGCTGTCGCTCCAGGCCCTGATCCTGCTGTGCCGGAAGACCGGCCATCCAGTATTGCTGGCGGAGGCGGGGCAGGTGCTTGGCGTCTGCGGCGAGACCGAGATCATCGGCGCCCTTGCCACGCGCGCTTTTGGCGCGAACGGGTAGGCGAGGACGGCCCCATGATCAGGTCGAGAACGGGATTGGCGGCCTGCGCGCTCGTGCTCGCCTGCGGCTGCAGCACCACCGGTTTCGATCTGCAGGGCCATCGCGGCGCACGCGGGCTGTGGCCGGAGAACACGCTGGCCGGCTTCCGGCGGGCGCTCGAAGTCGGCGTCGTGACGCTCGAGCTCGATTGCGGCCTGACGAAGGACGGTATCGTGGTCGTGAGCCACGACCCGGTGCTCAATCCCGATTTCACGCGCGGTGTCGGCGGCAGATTCCTCGAGTCCGCCGGCCCGGCGCTCGCCACGCTCACCTACGACGAGCTTCGGCAGTACGACGTCGGGCGCATCAGGCCCGGCAGCGACTACGCCGCCCGGTTTCCGGAACAGCAGCCGGTGGACGGCGAACGCATCCCGCGCCTCGCCGACGTCTATGCGCTCGTAGCGAACAGCGACAACCACAATGTGCGCTTCAACGTGGAAACCAAGATCGATCCGCTGCAACCGGAGGTCTCGGCACAGCCCGAACCTCTCGTGAAAGCGCTGATCGCGGTCATCCGCGACTCAGGAATGGAATCGCGAACCACGATCCAGTCCTTCGACTGGCGGACGCTCGCCCTCGTGCGGGAGCTCGCGCCTGCGATCGCAACGGTCGCCCTGACCGACCAGCAACCGGGCGAGGACACCATGGAAATCGGCAAGCCTGGCGCCTCGCCCTGGCTCGGGGGCCTCGACGTCGACGACTACGGGGGCTCGGTGCCGAGGATGGTCCAGGCAATCGGAGCCCGGGTCTGGTCGCCGCATGCGCGGGATCTCGACCCGCGCCTGGTCGCGGAGGCTCACGCGCTCGGCCTCGCCGTCATACCGTGGACCGTCAACGATCCGAGGGACATGGCGCTCGTCCTCGCCATGGGGGTCGACGGGATCATCAGCGACCGGCCGGACCTGCTGCGCAGCCTGCTCCAGTCGAGGGGAATCGCGGTGCCGCCGAAGCCGCTGATACGATGATCGGCTGGCTCAAGCCGGCCGCATTCGGTGAAGCCCTGCCCGCGGACCGGGTGGATGCGGAGTACAGGCGCCTGCGCCGGCGCGTGTATGCCGGCATCTTCGTCGGCTATGCGGGCTATTACCTCGTCCGCAACAACCTGGCGCTCGCCATCCCCGATCTGCTGGCGGAATACCCGCAATACAGCAAGGCGCAACTCGGCACCGCGCTGACCGGGCTGTCCGTCGCCTACGGCCTGTCGAAGTTCCTGATGGGCTCGATCTCCGACCGCAGCAACCCGAAATATTTCCTTCCGCTTGGCCTGCTCGTCTCGAGCGGGATCATGGCTGCATTCGGCCTGGTCGATGCCCTCTATACGTCGCTCGCCGCGATCATCACGATCATGACGCTGAACGGCTGGGTGCAGGGGATGGGCTGGCCGCCCTGCGGCAAGATCATGGTGCACTGGTTCAGCACCAGGGAGCGCGGGATGACCGTGTCGACCTGGAACACCGCGCATAACATCGGCGGCGCGCTGGTCGCCAATCTTGCGCTGGTCGGCGTGATGCTGTTCCAAGACTGGGGCGCGAAGTTCTATTTCAACGCACTGGTTGCCGCGCTCATCGCCATCGGCGTCTGGTTCCTGCTGGAGGACACGCCGCAATCGCGCGGTCTGCCCGCCGTGGAACGGCACCGGAACGACTTCCCGCCGGATTACAGCGACGCGCACGAGCGGACCTTCGCGTTCCGCGAGATCTTCCTCCAGTACGTGTTGCCGAACCGGTACCTGTGGGCGATCGCGATCGCGAACGCCTTCTGCTATTTCGTGCGCTATGGCGTGGTGAACTGGATACCGACCTATCTGGAGACCGCCAAGGGATTCTCGTTCCGGGAGTCGAGCATCGCGTGGTCGCTCTACGAATACGCGGCCATCCCAGGAACGATCGTCTGCGGCCTGCTGTCCGACCGCTGGTTCAAGGGCAGGCGCGCGCCGGCGACCCTGTTGTTCATGGCGCTGACGCTCATCGCGGTGGTCGTTTACTGGCTCAACATGGAAGGGCCGCTCTGGATCGACTACGCGGCCCTGGTCGCGATCGGATTTCTCATCTACGGGCCGATCATGATGATCGGGCTGCATTCGCTCGATCTCGTGCCCAAGAAAGCGGCCGGGACCGCCGCGGGCTTCACCGGTTTCTTCGGCTACGTTTTCGGGTCGGCGGTTGCGGGGACCGGCGTCGGGTGGATCGCCGATCGCTGGGACTGGGACGGGGTGTTCTCGACGATGGTCGCCTGCTGCCTGCTGACGATCTTCTTCGTCTCGCTGACGCTCGGGCACGGGACGCGGAGCGAGAACCGGCAGGCGGGTTGACGCTAGACGCCGCGGCGCCGCTCGAATCGGGCGAGCAGGCCGGTGGCCACGGTCGTCAGGAACACGACGCCGACCAGCAGCAGGAAGACTGCGTCGAGACCCTGGGTGTGCTTCAGCCAGCCGATCGCCGGTTCCTGGAGTATCGGCCCGATCGAGCCAAAGCCGTTGATGACACCGGCGGCAAGCGCGGCCTGGCGCCGGCATCCGACGTCCATCGCGCAGGCGCCGGACAACAGCGAGTCCGGCCCCATCGCCATGAATCCGATCATGCCGAGCAGCGCCACGAACAGCACCGGCGACCTCAGGCCGATCGCCCACATCAGGGACGTGGCGACCAGGCAGCCGGCGGTCATCCAGAAGATCACGGGGGTCCGGCGCGAGCCCGGGATGCGGTCCGACCAGATGCCGGCCACGATCACGCCGAGAAAGCCGATCCAGTCGAAGGCGGTGGACCAGTAGGCAGCAACCGGAGTCGTCATCCCGAAGTGCTCGCCGAGGATCAGCGCGGACCAGCTGTCCAGCGCGTAGCGCAGGAACTTGAAGCCGAAATAAATGAGGCCCATCGCCACGATCGACGCGATGAATGCGCGCGGTAGCGCCGGCTCACGCGCCGCCGCCTCGCGCGGACCGGGCTCGGCGACGTCGGGCTCCGCATCGTCCTCGAGCGTCAGGCCGACCGATTGCGGCCGCTCGCGGGCGCGCAGCACGAAATACGCGGTGAATGCCAGCAGCACGATGCTGGAGCCATGGAACGACCACGCGAGCCCGAGCCAGCCCAGCAGGAACCCGGCGAGTCCCTTGCCGAAGACGGCCCCGAACTGGTAGCAGGTGCCCCAGATGCCGAACAGCGTTCCGCGCTCGGAACGGCGCGTCCAGTTCGCGAACAGGGCGACGTTGTGCGGCCAGCCGGTCGCCTGGGCGAAGCCATGGATCCCCATGGTCACGCACATCCACAGGAGCACGTTCGCCTGCCCCGCATCGACCAGCAAGCCCAGCACGATGTTGCATGCGGCCGCGATGCACATGCCCCAGGCGAGCACGCGCCGGCTTTCCATGCGACGGCCGAGCCACGCGGCAAGGAACTGGCCCAGCATGTACGTGACGAGATAGACGGTCCACGGATAGGCCACCTGGATGTCGTCGAGGCCGAACTGTTCCTTGAGCGGGTGCTTGACGACCGCGTAGACCTTGCGGACCAGGTAGAAGCCGCAATAGGACAGCCAGGTCGCGACGAAGAGCTGCGCGCGATAGCGACGCAGCAAGCCCGCATCGGTCTCGTTCATGAGTACGACTTGCCGGCGAGGTCGAGGCTGCCGTCCGCGAGCCCGTCCCAGAAACCCGGCGGCAGGGTCCGGTAATGCGTGCAGCTGGCCGTGGCAAGCGGAATATTTGCCGGGATGTCCGACGCGCAACAGGTGACGAACATCGAGCGCATCCCGGCGGCTCTTGCCGCCAGCAGGCCGGCCCGGCTGTCCTCGAATACCACCGCCTCGCCCGTGTCGATGTCGAACGCACGCGCTGCGAGCAGGAATCCCTCCGGGTCGGGCTTGCCATTTCCCACGTCGCCGCCGCCGATGCGCGCGCCCCGGTCGACACAGTCGGAGACCCCGAGCTTGTCGAGGAAGGCGTCGATCACGGCGCGCGGGCTCGATGACACGACGCCGACTTTCATCCTGCGCGCGGCGGCGCGCACGGCATCGGGCGCGCCGGGAACCGGCGTGACATCTGCAGTGGCGTCGGTCCAGTACGCCAGCAGCTCAGCCGCGATAGCCGGTGCTTCGCGACCGATTTTCGTCCGCGCCCGGATGACGTCGGCGACATGGGCCCAGGTGCGCCCGCGGGTCTCGGCGTGGGGCAGCGCGAAATCGGGGATCCCGTGTCGCGCGACGACCGCCCTGATCGCTTCATCCGTCTGTGGCTCGCTGTCGACCAGCGTTCCGTCCAGGTCGAAAAGCGCGGCGCGCACGGGACGGATGCCGGTCTCGTGTACGGCATCGCCGGAGCTCGCTGCAGCGCGCCGGCCCATCAGCTTGCCTCGACCCTCGCGGGGCCCTTCGGCAACGGCCTCAGGTAACCCGTCACCAGGGCGACCCCGAGCAGGATGACCGCCATTCCAGCGAGCTGACTCCAGGCGAGCGTCTCGCCGAGCGCGAGCCACCCGATCAGCGCTGCCACGGCAGGGCACACATAGCCGTAGGAACCGACGACGACCGGCGAGGTGTGGACCGTGAGCCAGGCGTAGGCGGAGTAGGCGAGGCAGGAGCTCACGAGCGTCAGGAACAGGAAGGCCGCGAGCGCGCGTGGCGTCCATTGGATCGCAAGGGTCTCGCCCGAGGCAGCGGCGGCCAGGAGCAGTCCGAGTCCGCCGGCCAGCATCTGCATCGCGACGAACATCAGCGGTGGATTCCTGGCGTCGGAGTTGCGGTGATAGATGGTTCCGAGCGACCAGCTCAGGCATCCCAGCAGGATCAGGAGCTGCCAGCCAAGACCGGCGAGATGGAATCCGCCTTTCGGCGCGAGCACCAGCAGGACGCCGCCGAGCCCGACGAGAAGCCCGACTTTCGCCGGGCCGGAAACCGGCTTGCTGCGGCGTCCAAATGTGCCGAGCCAGGCGATCCAGAGCGATGGTGTCGCATTGAGCAAGGCCGCCGTATTCGACTGCACGTGCTGCATCGCGATCACGTAGCAGGCATTGCTGAAGAGCACCGACAGGATGGCCATCGCGAGCACGTGCCGCAACTCGATGCGCGACAGCACCGGCGGTCCGCTGCGCCACCAGGCGAATGCCATCAGCAGGATGCCGGCGACGGAAAAGCGCAGGCCCGCGGCGACCAGCGGCGGCTCGTCCGTCACCATGATCTTGGTCGCGAAGTAGCTCGATCCCCAGACGAGGTAGGTGATCGCAAGAGCGATCGCGATGCGGGGCCGCAGTGAGTCACTCGTCAGGGCGAAACCCGGTCTCGCCATGGCCGCCGGCGAGCAGCACGACGATGAATTTCAACTCAGCCCGCATCGTTGTCCACGTCGCCGCCGAGAGCCGCCAGAGAACCGCAGCCTACGCTTGCGCCTGCCCGCGCACGCGCCGGATGGAGATCGAGTAGAGCCACCAGGCGACCGCTGCAAGCGCCGCGAGTCCGACCCACTTGCCTGGCCGCATCGATGCGGCGACGGCGAGCACATCGGCATCGCCGCTCGCGACGATCGGGATCGCGATCAGCACGCCGATGATGGCCTCGCCCGCGATCAGCCCGGCGGAGAACAGGAGCCCGGTCTGCTTCAACAGCTCGGGGTCGCGCCCGGGATTGCGCCGCCGGTGCCAGCGGGTCGCGAGCTCCGCGACCAGGCCGCCCGCGAAGATCGGTGTCGTCAGCTCGAGCGGCAGGTAGATCCCGACAGCCACTGCGAGCACGGGCGCCCGCCAGCTCGCGCCGCGGGCCTTGAGCCACTCGTCCAGCACGATGACGACCGCGCCGATCGCGGCGCCGATCGCGACCATGTTCCAGGGCAGGCCGTTGCCGAAGATGCCGCTTGCGACCGAGGCCATCAGCGTCGCCTGCGGCGCGGCGAGCGCGTTCACGCCCTCGCGCGCGGGCGTGCCGATGCCGTAGGCCTCCAGCAGCAGGTTCAGCACCGGCGCCATGACGGCGGCGCTCGCCAGCGCGCCGATGCCGAGCATCACCTGCTGCCGCCACGGCGTCGCGCCGACGAGCTGGCCGGCCTTGAGGTCCTGGAGATTGTCGCCGGCGACCGCCGCGGAGTTGCAGATCACCGCGCCGATCATGATCGCGGCTACGGGCCCGACGGTGGAGCCCGTGCCCATGAGCGCGAGCAGGATCAGCGACGCGAACAGGATGGTCGAGATGGTGATGCCGGAGACGGGGTTGTTGGAGGATCCGACCAGGCCCGCCATGTAGCCGCTGACCGAGGAGAACACGAATCCCGCCACGACCATGATCACGGCCATCGTGAACGCGATGCCGAGCGAATCCACGACCGCGTAATAGAGCGCGAACAGCGGCAGCACGAACAGCACGATACCGGCCAGGATCGCGGTCATCGGCAGGTCGCGCTCGGTGTGCGGTACGTTCGCGGCGGAGCCGCCCTTGAGCGCCATGCCGGTCCTGACGCCGGACAGCAGCGACCTGCGCAGCGACCACAACGACCAGAGGCCGCCGATCAGCATGGCGCCGACGCCGATGTAGCGCACCTGCCGGCCCCAGATCAGGTTGGCCGCGGCCTCGGCCTCGAGGCCGACGAGCTGCGCGGCCAGTGCCGGATTGCTGTCATGGAAAAACGTGTTGTACAGCGGGATGAACACCCACCACGACAGTGCGCCGCCGGAAAGCATCAGGGTGCCGATGTTGAACCCGACGATGAACCCGACGCCCAGCAGTGCCGGGGACAGATTGATGCCGAAGAAGCCGATGGTGCGCTCACCGAAGAAGCGCGCCGCCGTGAAGGATTCGGGAGAGAAGCGCATGCCAGCCAGTGCGAGCTTGAACAGCGCGCCCGTGGCCGCCGCGAGCGACAGCGCCTTGAGTCCGTGCCCCGGGTCCTGCCCGACCTTCAGCACTTCGGCGGTCGCCACGCCTTCCGGGAACTGCAATTTCTGGTCGAGGATCAGCGTGCGGCGCAGCGGCACGGAGAACAGCACGCCGAGCAGGCCGCCGAGGCCGGCGATGCAGAGCACCCACCAGTACTGGAAGTTCGACCAGTGACCCATGATCACGAGCGCCGGGATCGTGAAGATGGTGCCGGCGGCGATCGAGGACGCCGCGGAGGCGCCGGTCGCGACGATGTTGTTCTCGAGGATGCTCGATCGTCCGAGCAGGCGCAGCACGCCCATCGAGACGACGGCAGCGGGGATCGCCGTCGCGACCGTCAGGCCGGCAAAGAGCCCGAGGTAGGCGTTGGCCGCGGCGAGCAGCACCGCGAGGATCAGCGACAGGACGATCGCGCGTAAGGTCAATTGCGCCGGATCGTGGGCGTTCATGCGGATTCCCCCTCGGATTCCCTGACGGTTACTACCAGCCGCACTGGCGACCGCGATTCTGTTCCTCGAGCCAGCCCATCAACGGCTGGAAATATTCGACGATGGCGCTCGCGTCCATCTGCCGCGTGCCGGCGAGCTTTTCGAGCGCATCCTGCCAGGGCTTGCTCTGGCCGAGTGCCAGCATCTCGTGGTACGCGCGGCCGGCTTCCGCGCTGCCGAAAATCGAGCACTCGTGCAGCGGGCCCTTGAATCCCGCCTGCTCGCAGAGCGCGCGGTGGAACTGGAACTGGAGCACGAAAGAGAGGAAATAGCGCGTGTAGGGCGTGTTGCCCGGCACGTGATACTTGGCGCCCGGATCGAAGTCCGCCTCGGTTCGCGCAGCCGGCGCATCGACTCCCTGGTACTTGCGGCGCATTTCCCACCAGGCTGCGTTGTATTTCTCCGGCGGAATCGCGCCCGAAAACACGCTCCAGCGCCACTGGTCGACGAGCTTGCCGAATGGCAGGAAGGCGATCTTCTCGCTCGCCACCTTCATCTGCCGGTTGATCACGGCCTCGCGGCTCGACTTCGTCCCCTTGGGCAGGAGCCCGATGCCCGCGAGGTAACCCTCGGTCATCGAGAGATTGATGGTGTCGCCGATCGCCTCGTGGAAGCCGTCGTGGGCGCTCGACTGGTACAGGTACGGCTGCTTGATGTAGGCGAGGTCGTAATAGATGTGCCCGAGCTCGTGATAGATCGTGTAGAGGTCTTCCTCGGTCGTGTAGATGCACTGCTTGATGCGCACGTCGCCCTTCGCGTCCATGTTCCAGGCGCTGGCGTAGCAATCCACCTCGCGGTCGCGCGGCCGCGTCAGCATCGAGCGGTCCCAGAAGCTCTGCGGAAGCTCCTGGAAGCCGAGCGACTTGTAGAAGGACTCCGCGGAGCGCGTCATGCGCACCGCGTCGTAACCCTGCTTCTTGAGCGCCGAGGTCACGTTCAGGTTCGAGACGCCGGGATAGGGCTCGAGCAGGTCGTAGATGTTGTTCCACTGCTGCGCCCACATGTTCCCGAACAGGTGCGCCGGCACCGGCTTGCCGTCCGGCACGAGCTCCTTGCCGTACTTTTCCTGCAATTGCGCCCGCGCGTAGCAGTGCATGCCGTCATAGAGCGGCTTCACCTGCTTCCAGAGCCTTTCGGTCTCGGCCTCGAACTCGACCGGGCTCATGTCGTAGCCGGACCGCCACAGCTCGCCCAGGTCCTTGAAGCCGAGCCCCTTCGCCCCTTCGTTCGACAGCTCGACGAAGCGCTGATAGTCCTTGCGGATCGGCTTCGCGATCGCGTGCCAGCCGGTCCAGGTGTCGAGCAATTCGTCGGGTTTCCGGCTTTTCGCCAGGATGTCCGACAACTGCTCGAAATTGAGGCAGCTTTCCGAGCCCTTCGGGCAGTATTTTCCGGCGCTGTAGACCGAAACCATGCGCGCTTCCAGCTCGGAAAGCTCAGCACGCTTTGCCGGATCATCCGGCGCCGGCGCCGAGAGGCCGAGCTTCAGGAGCTCGATCGTGCGCGCCGCGTTGTCCGAGATGTCCTTGCCCTCGTAGACTTCGGATTCCTTGATCAGGCGCGAATAATCCTCCTGCACGCGTTCGCTGGCCTTGGCCGCGAGCGCCTCGGTATCCGGCGTGATGTAGGTGAGCTGCACCCAGGTGGCCATCGCGCCCTCGTGGCCGCTCTCGGCGAGCTCGGCATTCGCGCGCGCGGCGAACTCGTCGGCCGATTCTTCCTTCTTCGACTCGCCGGTGCCGCCGCAGGCGGCAAGAATTCCGGCCAGGCCGAGGAGTACTGCGATGCGCTGCATGGAATGCCTCACTTGATCGCTTTCTCCGCCCCGTGCATCCACTCGACAATGCGGCCCGAAAGCGCCCACAGCACCAGGCTGAATGCAAGCAGCACGACCGCCAGGCCGCCGAACACCCCGAGGAGTCCCGCATGTTCCGGACGGATGCCGAAGTCGGTGGCAAGCTTCACCATCCACTCATACTGGCCCATGTTCTCCGTGAATGCGCCGATATAGCCCGAGAGCGTGTTGCCGAAAAAGTTCACCAGGAACCAGACGCCCATCATCAGCGAGCCGAGCCGCAGCGGTGCGAGCTTGGTCACCATCGAAAGGCCGACCGGGCTGATGCAGAGCTCGCCGGTCGTGTGGAACAAATAGGCGAGGACCAGCCAGATCACGCTGGACTTCATGTCGCCCGTGCGCTGCATCTCGAACACTGCGACCACCAGGAAGACGAAGCCGAGCGCCACCTGCGCGAGTCCCAGGTACATCTTGACCGGCGTCGACGGATTCCTGCCGCGCGCCCCGAGCCGGCTCCACAACATCGAGAATGGGATGCCGAGCAAGACGATGAAAAGCGGATTGAGCGACTGGAACCAGCCGGTCGGCACCAGGAAAGATCCCATCTGGCGATCCGTGTGCCGGTCGGCAAACAGGTTCATCAGGCCACCGGCCTGCTCGAATGTCGCCCAGAAGATCACGACGAAGGTGAAGATCACGAAGATCACGCGCAGGCGATCGCGCTCGACCGGCGTCAGCGGCTGCTTGACGCCGCCCGCCATCGCGAGTGAGCGGTGCGCCGCCGGCTGCCTGCCGACATCGCCGATGTAACGCTGCGCAAACAGGAGCTGAATGATCACCGACAGGCACATGCCGATGCCTGCCGCGAAGAAGCCGACTCGCCAGCCGTAGGCCGGATCCTCGCCGAGCGTCGAGCAGACGAGCGGCGCGAGGAAGGCGCCGGTGTTGATGCCCATGTAGAAGATCACGAACGCGCCGTCGCGGCGGGCATCGCCTTGCGGATAAAGATCGCCGACCATGGTCGAGATGTTCGGCTTGAAGAAGCCATTGCCGACGATCATCAGCAGCAGGCCGACGTAGAAGCTGGTGGCCGTCGCCGGGAATGCGATGTCGAGCGCGGACAGTGAAAATGCGCCCGTGGTGCCCAGGGTTTCGAGCGGCGCCGCCAGCGAGAACTGGCCGAGCGCCATGACGATGCCTCCCAGGATCACCGCCTTGCGCTGGCCGAGGTAGTTGTCGGCGATCCATCCGCCGAAGATCGCGGTGCCATAGACGAGGCCCGTGTACCAGCCGTAGAGCCTCACCGCCTGCGGCTCGGCCCAGCCGAGTCCCGGGTTCGCGGCATGCGTCGCGGCCGCGGCGTACAGCACCAGGAGCGCGCGCATGCCGTAGTAGCTGAAGCGCTCCCACATCTCGGTGACGAACAGAAGGTACAAGCCCTTCGGATGCCCGAGGAGAGTCCCGGGCGGGATCTTGAGATCTGTTGTCATTCGACATTTACTCCGGAGTCGGGCGAGTCTCCGCCATGTTGCGGTGCAACATCAAGCCGGATTGTCCTGGGGATCGGGCGGTTCCCCGCGGACCAGCACGCGCGACATCAGCACGCCGGCCTCGTAGAGCGCGTACATCGGCAGCGCCATCAGCGTCTGCGAGACGGGATCCGGCGGCGTCAGGAAGGCCGCGATGATGAAGATCCCGAGGATGACGTAGCCGCGATTCTTCGAAAGCGTCTCGCGCTTCACCAGGCCGGTCCGCACCAGCAGCACCGTCGCCACGGGAATCTCGAACGCGAGGCCGAATGCGAAGAACAGCAGCACCGCGAAGTCCATGTACTGCGTGATGTCCGTCATCATCTCGACGCCCGCCGGTGTCGTCATGACGAAGAACTGGAAAATCACGGGAAACACCACGAAATACGCGAACGCGGCGCCTCCATAGAAGAGGATCACGCTGGAGACGAACAGCGGCAGCGCGAAGCGCCGCTCGTGCTTGTAGAGCCCGGGCGCGACGAAGGCCCAGACCTGGTAGAGGATCACCGGCATCGCCAGGAAGATCGCGGCGAGCAGCGCGAGCTTGAACGGCGTCATGAATGGCGCCACCACCGAGGTCGCGATCAGCGATGCGCCTTTGGGGAGCTGGCTTCGCAGCGGCGCGGAGAGCCAGGTGAAGATGTCGTTCGCAAAGTAGAGGCAGGGCAGCGCGATCACCAGGGTCGCGATCAGCGCGCGCAGCAGCCGGTCACGCAGCTCCAGCAGATGCGACAGCAGGCTGCTCTCGGCGAGCTTCTCCTGCTCGGCGTCGGCGGCGCTCATGGCGACGGCGGCGGCCCGCCGCTCGTGTCGGGCGGATCGACCGGCGGTGTCTGCGGTGACGGCGGCGAAGGCGGCGGCGTGCCGGGTGGGCGGCGCTCGGTCAGGTCAAAGTCGGATTTCGAGACGACGGTGACTTCCTCGTCGAGCTGCTGGCGCAACTGGCGCGCCATTGAGCGCGCGCGCCCGGCCCAGCGCCCGACCTTGCGCGCGAGACCCGGCAGCTTCTCGGGGCCCAGCACCAACAGCGCGATGCCGAGGATCAGGATGATCTCGGTGAAACCGACCTCGAACATCGGCCAGAAGGCTCTAGGCGTTCTTCGAGTTGTCCGCGTTCTCGCGGTCGCGCTTGCCCGAGCTGAAATCGGCGTCCGGGCGTCCGTCCTGGACGAGCGTCTTGCCGGACTCCTCCGCCTCGCCGTCGTTCATTGATTTCTTGAAGCCGCGCACCGCGGCGCCGAGGTCCGAGCCGATGTTGCGCAGCTTCTTCGCCCCGAAGATCAGGAGCGCGATCGCGAGGATGATCAGCAGTTCGCGAAATCCAATACCCATGTCGATGACTCCGGCCCGCGCACCTGGCGCTGGTTTCTCATGATACGCCAAGCCAGAACGTCACCGGACCGTCGTTGGTCAGCGACACCTGCATATGGGCGCCAAAACGGCCGGATTGCGTGCCCGGCAGGCGCTCGCGGGCGCGGTTTGCCATATGCACGAACAGGCGCTCGGCCTCCGCCGGTTCCGCCGCGCGGCTGAATCCGGGGCGGAGCCCGCTCGAGGTGTCGGCGGCGAGCGTGAACTGGGGCACCAGCAGCAGCGTGCCGCCGGCGTCGATCACCGAGCGGTTCATGCGCCCGCTCGCGTCGGCGAAGACGCGGTAGTTCACCAGCCGTTCGACCAGCACGTCTGCGGTCGCCGCGCTGTCGCCGCGCTCGACCGCGACCAGGACCAGGAGCCCGTGACCGATCCTCGCGATTTCGCGCCCGTCGACTTCGACCGACGCGCCCGTCACGCGCTGCAGCAGGCCGATCATGCCGGCTTGTCGCGCGAGGCCTTCCGCAGCCGCTTCAGGAAGACCTCCATCTCGCGCGCTGCCTGGATGTCGCCGGCCTCGCGCGCGGCGGCGATGCCGCGCTCGTAAACGCCGGCGGCGCGGTCCGGCGAGCCGGCGCGCACGTGCGCCTCGCCGAGCGCCTTCCAGGCCGCGGAGTAGCGCGGGTTCTGGTCCACGGCCTGGCGCAGGTGATCGATCGCGGTCACCAGGTCGCCGGCCTTCAGGCATTCCTGGCCGAGCGCGAAGCGCAGCAGCGGCGAATCCTGGCCGCGCTCGAGCATCAACTGGAGGTTTTCGCGCAGCCCCATCAGCGCTGCCAGAAAGCAGGCGTCAGCAGGAGCAGGAGCGCGAAGATCTCGAGGCGGCCGATCAGCATCGCGATGGCGCAGACCCACTTGGCCGAGTCGGACACGTCGCGGAAGGTCATCGTCACCTCTGCGAGCCCGGGCCCGACATTGTTGAGCGAGGCGGCGACCGCCGACCAGGCGGTGACCTGGTCCATGTCGAACATCAGCAGCAGCAGCATCAGCACCGCGAACACGATCAGGTACATCGCGAAGTACCCGCCGACGCCGATGATCACGCGCTCCGGCACCGGCCGACCGGCGAGCTTCACTGGGATCTCGGCATTCGGATGCACCAGTCGCTTCATCTCGGCCAAGCCTTGCCGGAACACGAGAATCCAGCGGATCACCTTCATGCCGCCGGTGGTCGAGCCGGCGCAGCCGCCGACGAAGGACAGCAGCACGAGCAGCGCCGGCAGCGCGCCCGGCCAGTGCGCGAATCCCTCGGTCAGGAGACCGGTCGTGGTCTGCATCGACACGACCTGGAAGGCCGCATGACGGAGCGAACTCAGGAACGTCGGGAACTCGGCCATGGCCCAGAGATAGACGGTCGCAAACACGGTGACGGACGCCGTCAGCATCAGGTAGGCCTTGAACTCGGTGTCGTGCCAGTAGGTGCCCGGATCACGCCGCCTGAGCGCGGTGAAGTGCAGGGCGAAGCTCGCGCCGCCGAGGAACATGAAGACCGTCGCGACGTTTTCGATCACCGGGCTGTCGAAATGCGCGAGGCTCGCGTCGTAGGGCGAGAATCCCGCGGTCGCCACCGTGCTGAATGCATGCGAGATCGCGTCGAACCAGCCCATGCCGGCCGCCCAGTAGGCGACCACGCAGGCGACGGTCAGGCCGACATAGATGATCCACAGCGCCCGCGCCGTCTCGGTGATGCGCGGCGTCAGCTTCTGGTCCTTCATCGGTCCGGGCGTCTCGGCCTTGTAGAGCGACATGCCGCCGATCCCGAGCACCGGCAGGATCGCGACCGCCAGCACGATGATGCCCATGCCGCCCAGCCACTGGATCTGCTGGCGGTAATAGAGGATCGATTTCGGCAGCTCGTCGAGTCCGACGATCACGGTCGCGCCGGTGGTGGTGAACCCGGACACCGACTCGAATACGGCGTCGGTGAAGCTCATCCTCGGCACGTCGCTGAGGAACAGCGGCGTTGCGCCGGCGAGCCCGAGGAAAACCCAGAACACGGAGACGATCAGGAAGCCGTCCCGCAGCCGCAACTCGCGCTGCGCGCGCCGCGCCGGCAGCCACAGGAGCGTCCCGACCATGGCGATGATCACGAAGGACGCGAGGAACGGGGTCGAGTGCCCGTCGCCGTAGCCGAGCGAGACCCCGACCGGGGGCAGCATCGAGAGGCTGAACATCATCAGCATCAGCCCGAGGATCCGCTGCACCATCAGCAGGTTCATGCGCGAGTTCCGGACTGGAACAGCCGGCCGACCTCCTCCACGTGGCGGCGGTCGGTGAGGAACAGGATCACGTGATCCTCCGCCTCGATGACCGAGTCGTGATGCGCCATGATGACGTCGTTGCCGCGGACGATCGCGCCGATGGTCGTGCCTTCCGGCAGCTTGATCTGCTCGATGCGCTTGCCGGCAACCGCGGAGTCGCGACTGTCGGCGTGGACAATCGCTTCCATCGCCTCGGCCGCGCCGCGCCGGAGCGAGTGTACCCGCACGACGTCGCCGCGGCGGACGTGCGCAAGCAGCGCGCCGATCGTCACCGTCTGTGGCGAGATCGCGATGTCGATCGGACCGTTTTCCATCAGCTCCGCGTAGGACGGCTTGTTGATCAGCGCCATGACGCGGCGCGCGCCGAGCTTCTTCGCGAGCATCGCCGAGAGGATGTTCGCTTCTTCGGCATTGGTGACGGCGACGAAGGCATCGGCGTCGTCGATGTTCTCCTCGAGCAGCAGGTCCTCGTCGGCCGCATTGCCGGTCAGCACCAGCGTGTTGCGGAGCGTCTCGGCCGCGCGGCGGGCGCGCTCGGCGCTCCGCTCGATCAGTTTCACCTGCACGCGGTCCTCGAGCGCACGCGCGAGGCGGAAGCCGATGTTGCCGGCGCCGGCGATGACGACCCTGCGGACCCGCGCCTCCTCGGTGCTGAGCTCCTTCATCATGGCGCGCATGTCGTCGCGCGCGGCGACGAAGAACACCTCGTCGTGCTCCTCGATCGTGGTGTCGCCCTCGGGCTTGATGCTGCGCCCGGCGCGATAGATCGCGGCGACGCGCACCTCGCGGTCCGGGATGTGGGCCCGCAGCTCCTTCAGTTGATGACCGACCAGCTTGCCGCCGTGCAGCGCCCGCATGCCGACCAGGCGCACCCGGCCCTCGGCGAACTCGAGCACCTGCAGGGCGCGCGGGTACTTGATCAGGCGCTCGACGTACTCCGTCACGAGCTGCTCCGGGCTGATCGCGAGATCGACCGGGATGGCGTTGTCGCCGAACAGCTCGGGCCGCTGGTGGTAGTCGGCCGAGCGGATGCGGGCGATCTTGGTCGGCGTCTTGAACAGCGTCCAGGCGATCTGGCAGGCGATCATGTTGACTTCGTCGCTGCTGGTCAGCGCGACGATCAGGTCGGCGCCATTGCTGCCGGCAGCTTCCATGACCGCCGGGTGCGCGGCGTTGCCGGAGACGGTGCGGATGTCGAGCCGGTCCTGCAGGTCGCGCAGCGCCTCGTCGCGCGTGTCCACGACCGTGACGTCGTTGGCCTGTTCGCGTGCGAGCTGCTGCGCGGCGGAGCTTCCGACCTGGCCGGCGCCGAGAATGATGATCTTCAAGTCCGCTCCCATACTAGCGCTGCGGCCAGCAATTCGTGCCGGATTCTAGCGCACGATCGGTGCAGCAGAGCCGGTCGCGCTGACAAGCCAGCCGGAACCTCGCGAGCGAGCGCGTAAGTTCCGGCGGCGCGAGCGAGCGAGGGTTCCGGCAAGCGCAGTCCGGACGACCGGCTCAGTTGACCTGTTCGAGCCGGGCGAGCTTGTACATCAGCCACTTCTGCCCGACCTGCTCGAAGTTGACGTGTACCTGCCTGCTTTCGCCGGAGCCTTCGAATCGGAGGATCGTGCCCTCGCCGAATTTCGGGTGACGGACGCGCGCGCCGAGCCGCATCGGCGTTTCCTCGCCGGCGATCGGCGCCGCCGCGCGCGAGCGGCGCTGCCCGGAGCCGCCGCCACCGGGCCGAACAATCGCAGCGCCCGGCGCCGTGTACAGCGGGCGGCTGACGGAGATCCGTGGCCGGACCTCCTCGATCGCTTCCGGCGGCAGCTCGGCCAGGAAGCGCGAAGGATCGCGATAGGACGTGCGCCCGAATATGCGCCGGCTCTCGGCGTGCGTCAGGTACAGCCGCTGCATCGCGCGCGTCAAGCCGACATAGCAGAGCCGGCGCTCCTCCGGCAGACGGTCGGCGTCGAATGCCGAGTGCTCCGACGGAAACAGGCCTTCCTCGAGGCCGACCAGGAACACCGTCGGGAACTCGAGCCCCTTCGCCGCATGCAGGGTCATGAGCTGCACGCAGTCGAGCCCGGTCGCGGCCTGGGTATCGCCGGACTCGAGTGTCGCGTGCGCGAGGAAAGCGCCGAGCGGCGAGAGCCCGTCGTCATTCTCGGGCGTGAAGGCCTCGGCGGCGTTGACCAGCTCGTCGAGATTCTCGACCCGCGCCTCGCCCTTCGTGTCCTTCTCCCGCGCGTGATGGTCCCGCAAGCCCGAGGCCTGAATCACGTGTTGTACCTGTTCATGCAGCGGCAGCTCGGCGATCGCCAGCGCGAGCCGGTCGATCAATGCGAAGAAGCCGCGGAGCGCCGTCGCGGCGCGCGCCGGCAGCGTTGCCGAGAGCGCATGGCCGGCTTCCCACAGGCTGCGGCCGTTATCACGTGCATTGGCGCGCAGCAGCTCGAGGGTCGTGCCACCGATGCCGCGCGCGGGCAGGTTGACCACACGCTCGAAAGACAGGTCGTCGTTCCTCGACTGCGTCAGGCGGAGATAAGCGAGCGCGTCCTTGATCTCGGCGCGCTCGAAGAACCGGAGGCCGCCGTAGACCCGGTAGGGAATGCGCGCGGCCATCAGCGTCTCTTCGAAGGCGCACGACTGCGCGTTCGAACGGTACAGCACGGCGGCGGCGGCGAGCGGCAGGCCGCGGCGCTGGTGTTCGCGGATGCGCTCGATCACGAAGTCCGCCTCGTCGCGCTCGTTGAATGCGGCATAGACGCGGATCGGCTCGCCGCCCTTGGCGGCGGTCCACAGTTCCTTGCCCATGCGGTCGGTGTTTCGCGCGATGACCGCGTTGGCGGCCCCGAGGATCACGGCCGTGGAGCGGTAGTTCTGCTCGAGCCGGTAGACCGTAGCCGCGAACTCGCGCCGGAAATGCTGCATGTTCTCGACCCGGGCGCCTCTCCAGCGGTACACCGACTGATCGTCGTCCCCCACGACGTACGGCGCGCCGGTCTTGCCGACGTGCTGTTTGATCCAGTCGTACTGGATGCCGTTGGTGTCCTGGAACTCGTCCACCAGCAGGTGGCGGAAGCGCTCGCGGTAGTACGCCCCGAGCTCGGGCACGTCGCGCAGCACCTCGAAGCTCCGCAGCAGCAGTTCCGCGAAGTCCACCACGCCCGCCTGCTCGCAGCGCGCCTCGTAGAGGCCATACAGCCGGATCATCTGCCGGCGGGTCGGGTCGTTGCGGTCGTCGAGCTTCTTCGCTCGCCGCCCCTCGTCCTTGTGGGCATTGATGAAGCGCTGAATCTCGCGCGGCACCCAGTGCTGATCGTCCAGCTCCTGTTCGCGGATGATCTTGCGCACCAGGCGCTGCTGGTCGTCCTCGTCCAGGATCTGGAACGACTGCTGCAGCCGCGCCTCGCGCCAGTGGCGGCGCAGCATGCGGTGCGAAAGACCGTGGAAGGTCCCGATCCACAGCGCGTCGGCCGGCATGCCGAGCAGCGTCTCGATGCGGCCGCGCATCTCGGCGGCCGCCTTGTTCGTGAACGTCACCGCCATCAGCCCGTGGGGCGACACGCCGTGCTCCAGGATCAGCCAGGCGGCGCGATGCGTCAGCACGCGCGTCTTGCCGCTGCCCGCGCCCGCGAGCACCAGCACCGGGCCGAGCGGCGCCGTCACGGCGGCGCGCTGGGCCTCGTTCAGCGAATCAAGAAGCCGGCTTGTGGACATGGGGCGCGCATTCTACAACTGTGCGCCGCCCGTCACGACCAGTCCGCTATCGGGATCGGCGCTCCGATTCCTGCGCGAAACTGACCAGTTCGAGGGCCAGCGCGATCAGCACCGGCCCGAGGAACAGGCCGATCATTCCGAATGCCGCAAGACCGCCGATGACGCCGATGAAAATACCGATCGTCGGCACGTAGGCGCGCCCCGCGATCAGGTGCGGCTTCAGGAAATTGTCCACGCTGCTGACGATCGCGCCCACCACGATGAGTCCGATGGCCGAGCCGTAGTGGCCCTGGACCAGCAGCACGATGACGGCCGGCACCCAGACCAGCGCCGTGCCGCCGAATGGGACGACGGACAGCAGCGCGCCCAGCACGCCGAACACGACCGGCGCCGGCAGCCCCACGATCGCGAAACCGACGCCGAGCAGCAGGCCCTGGATCATCGAGGTCAGTACGGTGCCGCGCACCACGGCGCGCGTGACCGATGCCAGCTGCGCGGCGAGCTCGTTGCGCCGCTCGGGCTCGAGCGGCACCAGGCTCGCGACGCCACCCGCCATCGCGCGCCCGTCGCGGATGACGAAAAACAGGATGAAGAGCATCGCGGTAAAGGACAGCACCGTGCCGACCGCGCCGAGGAAGGCCGTGCCGCCGAGCGAGGCCAGGCGCTGGAGCAGGCGCTTGCCGCCCTCGAGCAACCAGGATTGCACCTCGAAGGCGCTGACCTGGGCATATTGGTCCAGCCAGGCGAGCACCGGCCCGACCAGCGGCAGATGACCGAGGTCGGCGAGGCTCCGCGCTTCCTGCTGCACGACCCATTGCTGGAGCATCGTTGCGAGCTCCGTGGCCTGCTGCGCGAACGTGACCGCAAGACCCGTCAGTGGGCCCACGAACAGGAGCAGCACCAGCATCGTCAGGATGAATGCAGCGATCGACGCCCGGCCGCGCAGTCTTCTGACCAGGCCCGCCTGCGTCGGCTGCAACAGGAAACCGATGAACACGGCCCAGGCGATCGGCGCGAGGAAGGGCTCGAGAATGCGGTAGAGGAGATGGACGAGAAGCGCCAGGCAGGCAATCGCGAGGATGCGCTCGTAGAACAGGGTGTCGGGCTTGCTCATGCGGGCAATTTCTCGATGGCGGCGCGCAGCCGCGCGGCCTGCTCGGCCAGCGCCGCGTCGTCCGCCTTCGCGGCGGCATGGATGCGAAGTTCCTTGCCGGCATAGCGCGGGATCACGTGGAAGTGCAGATGAAACACGCTCTGTCCCGCCGCGGGGCCGTTCAACTGGGCGATCATGACGCCGGGCGGCGCGAAGACCTGCTGCACGGCTTTCGCGACCTTCTGCGCGGTGCGCACCGCCGCGGCCACCGACTCTGGCGGCGTGGTAAAGACGTCTTCGCCCGCGCTTTTCGGAATGACCAGGGCGTGGCCCTCGGCCTGCGGCATGATGTCCATGAATGCGATCGTGTCGGCGTCCTCGTAGATCCGGTGGCAGGGAATCTCGCCGCGGACGATGCGCGCGAAGATGTTGTCCTGGTCATAGGCCATGACGGGCCTCCAGCTCGAGTTCGATCGAGACCAGGCAATGATCGGGCCAACGCTTGCCTGACGGATAGTCCCAGACGCGAAACGACCCGGCCACGAGCTGCCTGGCGAGCCGGCGGCCGAGCACGAAGTGGTCGATGGGCACGCGCTTGCCATGCCCGTTGGCGCAGCCGACCGGGCCGTAGTCTGAGCCGGCATTGACCAGATCGGCATCGGCCGGGTCGCCATCGTCGATCTCGGGCCACATCGCGGCGATCCGCCCCGACGCATCGCGCGGCTGCTTCGATTCGCGGTCGAAGCGCCGGTTGAAATCGCCGATCACCGCGAATGCGCTGCCGGCCCGCGCGCGCCGGTCGATCCATTGCTCGAGCACCGGCACCTGCTGCCGCAGCACCTGGCAGTCCGGCCGGTCGGCCGTCAGCGGGTCGCGGTTGCAGCCCGATTTCAAGTGCACCGACAGGAGCCGGAGCTCGCGCCTGGTGCCGGGAAAGAGCGTCAGGTCCGCGCCCCAACGCACGTCGTCGTCTTCGAGCCCGAGCGCCCGATAGTCGTCGTTGCAGCGAAACGGGATGCCGCGGCGGATCGCGAAGCCGACATTCTGCACGTGCTTGCGGCGCGTGAAGCAGAATGCGCGGCCCGGAAAAAGCTGCGCAGCCGCCTCGGGACCGTCGGTTTCCTGGAGCGCGATCACGTCGAGCGGGAGCGTGGCCGCGAAGGCCCGCAGCCGCGCCAGCTCCTCCGCGCTCCAGCGCCCATGCGGCGCGAGGTTGCAGGGAATCGCCCGCTCGCGGCCGCCCGCGCGATGGCCGGAACCGAGGCAGTTCGCGGCCAGCGCATCGAAGGTGGCCGGCGTCATCATCCATTCGAGATTCCAGGTCGCGATCGAAAGCCGCTCCGCGTCGGCGGCGGTCGCGGTGGGCGCGGCGAGCGCGAGCAGGACGAGCGCCAGGCCGGCGCGGGTCATTTTTTGCCCTGGCGCCGGTTGGCGACCAGATCGTCGACGTCCGCGGGATCGGCGAGCGTCGAGGTGTCGCCGAGCTGGTCATGCTCGCCGGCCGCGATCTTGCGCAGTATCCGGCGCATGATCTTGCCGGAGCGCGTCTTGGGGAGACCCGGCGCCCACTGGATGTGATCCGGCTGCGCGATCGGGCCGATTTCCTTGCGTACCCATTGCGCGAGCTCGGTGCGAAGCGGCTCGGTCGGCGTCTCGCCGGACACGAGCGTCACGTAGGCGTAGATGCCCTGGCCCTTGATGTCGTGCGGGAAGCCGACCACGGCGGCCTCGGCCACTTTGGCATGCGCGACCAGCGCGCTCTCGACCTCGGCCGTGCCGATGCGGTGCCCGGAGATGTTCATCACGTCGTCCACGCGGCCCGTGATCCACCAATAGCCGTCCTCGTCGCGGCGCGCGCCGTCGCCGGTGAAGTACTTGCCGCGGAACGTCGTGAAATAGGTGCTGATGAAGCGCTCGTGATCGCCGTAGACGGTGCGCATCTGCCCCGGCCAGCTGTCGAGGATGACGAGGTTGCCGTCGGCGGCGCCTTCCAGCACCCGACCCTCGCCGTCGACCAACGCCGGCTGCACGCCGGGCAGCGGCAGGGTCGCCGAGCCGGCCTTCAGGTCGGTCGCGCCCGGCAAGGGCGAAATCAGGATCCCGCCGGTTTCGGTCTGCCACCAGGTGTCGACGATCGGGCAGCGGCCGTCGCCGACCACGCGGTGATACCACTCCCAGGCCTCGGGATTGATCGGCTCGCCGACCGTGCCCAGGAGCCTGAGCGATGCGCGCGACGCGGCCTTGACCGGCGCGTCGCCGTCGCGCATCAGCGCGCGGATCGCGGTCGGCGCGGTATAGAAGACCGTGACCAGGTGCTTGTCCACGACGCGCCAGAAGCGCGACGTGTCCGGGTAGTTCGGCACGCCCTCGAACATGAGGCTGGTGGCGCCATTCGATAGCGGTCCGTAAACGATGTAACTGTGCCCCGTGACCCAGCCGACGTCGGCCGTGCACCAGTAGATGTCCTCCTCGCGGTGGTCGAAGACGGCCGCGAAGGTGAAGTTCACGTACACCAGGTACCCGCCGCTGGTGTGCAGCACGCCCTTCGGCTTGCCGGTGGAGCCGGAGGTGTAGAGGATGAACAGCGGATCCTCCGCGTTCATGCGCTCGGGCTCGCAGCTGGCCGGTTGCGCCGCCACCAGCTCCTCGTAGCGCTGGTCGCGCCCTTCCACCCAGGCGAGCTTTGCGCCCGTGTTCCGCACCACCACGACGTTCCTGACGGGGAGTTTCCATGACGCGATCGCCGCGTCCACGTTCGTCTTCAGCGGGATCTTCCGGCCGCCGCGCAAGCCCTCGTCGGCGGTGATGACGAGCGTGGACTCGCAGTCCTCGATGCGCCCGGCCAATGACTCGGGCGAAAAGCCGCCGAACACCACGGAGTGCACCGCGCCGATCCGCGCGCAGGCGAGCATCGCGACCGCCGCCTCCGGGATCATCGGCATGTAGATCGTGACGCGGTCGCCTTTCCTGACGCCGAGCGCGCGCAAGGCATTGCCGAGGAGGCAGACCTGCTCGTGGAGCTCCCGATAGCTGACCCGCCGCGATACCGAGGGGTCGTCGCCTTCGAACAGGAGCGCTGTCTTGTCGCCGCGCCTGGCGAGCTGGCGATCGAGGCAGTTGACGGAGACGTTGAGCTCGCCGTCCTCGTACCAGCGCAGGCGGAAGTCCGCCGGGTCGAAGCTGGTGTCCTTGATGCGGGTCGGGAAGCGCATCCAGTCGACGCGCCTTGCGATGCCCGCCCAGAACGCCGCCGGGTCGCGCTGGGACTCCTCGACCATCCGGCGGTAGTCCGCGCCCTTGATGACGGCCTTGGCCGCGAAGGCCTGCGGCACCGGGTGCTTGTGGACGTCCATGTCCTAGAGGTCCGCGGCCTTGAATGTGTCGCAGCCCTCGAAGGAGCCGCCTTCGAAGCCTTTGAGGAACCAGCGCAGCCGCTGCTCCGAGCTGCCATGCGTGAAGGAGTCCGGCACGACCGCGCGGCCGGCGCCCTGCTGCAGTCGATCGTCGCCGATCGCGCTCGCGGTGTTCATCGCCTCCTCGATATCGCCCGGCTCGAGCACGCCCGCGCGGCTTTCCGCGCGCTGCACCGAGAGGCCGGCATAGCAATCGGCCTGCAACTCGAGCCGCACCGAGAGCTGGTTGGCCTCGACTTCGCCGACGCGCTGCTGCAGTTCATGAACCTGCCCGGATTTGCCGACCAGGTTCTGGACGTGATGCCCGACTTCGTGGGCCACGACATAGGAACGGCCGGCGTCGCCCTTGGCGCCGAGCTGCGCCTGCATCTGGCCCAGGAATGTCAGGTCGATGAACAGGCGCTGGTCGGCCGGGCAATAGAACGGACCCATCGCCGCCTGCGCGGAGCCGCAGGCGGATTCGACCGCGTCGCTGAACAGCACCAGCGTCGGCGTCTGGTAGGCACCGCCGAGCTTCGAGAATTCCGCGCTCCAGGCGTCCTCGGTGTCCGCGAGCGCGACCGCGATCTGCTGGCGCCATTCCGCCTCCTGCTGCGACTCGACGTAGGACTCCTGGGTCGCGGGGTCGGCCGGGCCGGTGCTGACGCCCTGCATCACGACCGAGGGATCGACGCCGAAATACATCGCGACCAGCACCAGCACCACCGTGCCGATGCCGCCGCCGACCACGCCGCGGCCGACCCGCATGCCGCGGCGGTCCTCGATGTTCTCGCTCTGCCTGCGTCCACGCCATTTCATGTCGCTTGCCTCCCGCGCGCGCCTGATTCAGCCGAACGGGCTCGGCAGGTAATGGTCGACCAGCAGCGCGGCGAACAGCAGCGCGAGGTAGTTGATCGAGAAGCGGAAGACCCGCATCGGCAGATCGGGACGGTCGGAATTCCGCAGGAGCCAGGCTTGTCGCAGGAATTGTCCGTCCAGCACCAGCGCGGCGGCCAGGTAGAAGAATCCGGCCATGCCGGTGAGGAAAGGCATCATCGTCACGACCGAGAGCAGCACCGTGTAGTACCAGATGAACTGCTTGGTGTAGGCGACGCCGTGCGTCACCGGCAGCATCGGGATGCCGACGCGCGCGTACTCGTCGCGGCGCGCGATCGCGAGCGCCCAGAAATGCGGGGGCGTCCAGGCGAAGATGATCAGGAACAGCAGCAGCGCGTCGGCATTGACGGCACCCGTCACCGCGGCCCAGCCGAGCACCGGCGGGGCGGCGCCCGCCGCGCCGCCGATCACGATGTTCTGGGGCGTCGCGCGCTTGAGCCAGACGGTGTAGATGATCGCGTAGCCGATGATGGAGAAGAAGGTCAGGATCGCGGTCAGTGCGTTGACCAGGAGCGCGAGCACGAGCATCGAGCCTGCGCCCAGCACGAAGGCGAACGACAGCGCGTAGGCCTCGGACACCGTGCCGCGCGGCAGGGGGCGGAAACGGGTGCGCGCCATCTCCGCGTCGATGCGCGCATCCAGCACATGATTGATCGCGGCCGCGGACGAGGCGGCGAGCGCGATGCCGATCGTGCCCCAGACCAGCGCGGCGGCGGGCGGGAAACCCGGCACTGCGAGGAACATGCCGACGATCGCGGTGAACATGATGAGCGACACGACCTTCGGCTTGGTCAGCTCGAAGTAGGCGCGCGCCCGGCTCCGGCCAGGGGCGGCGGCGCCGGCGCTCTGTTCCCGTGTCGTCATGAGGCTCACGATGCTAGCACGGCGGAATCAGGGTTCCGGCGGCAGCCCGGTCGCCGCCGAGGCGCGCCGCACGACCGACCCGATGAGCTCGCGCAGGAAGCCCGAAAAGACCCGCACCCGCGCCAGGCGCTGGGCTGCCGGCGTGTGGACGATGGAAAGCGGCGGGCCGCTTTGCGTGTGCTCGGGCAGGAGCACGACCAGGCTGCCCTCGGCCAGCGCGCGAGCCGCCAGCAGGTCCATCGTCTGGGTGATGCCGGCGCCGTTCGCGGCCGCCAGCATCACGGCTTCCGCCTCGTTGACGGTCAGGCGGAATTGCGGCTCGAATGGTCTTGCAGGCTCGCCGGAAAAGACCCAGGGCCGGGCCTGGGCGGCGTCGGCCGGTATCGAGCCGATCAGGATGTGATCCGCGAGATCCTCGAGGCGTTGCGGCCGCCCGTGCTCGGCCAGATAGACGGGCGATGCGCAGGTGATCCAGCGCGAGCCGCAGGCCCGGATCGCCACCAGATTCGGGTCCGTGACGGTGCCGGCGCGCACCGCGAGATCGACGCCCTCGCGCACGATGTCCACGACCCGCTCGTTGAAACGGAGGTCCAGGTCGATGCCAGGATAGCGCGCCAGGAACTCAGGCAGTGCCGGCAGCAGGATGTGCCGGCCGAAGGAGCCGGGCACATCCACGCGCAGCCGCCCGGCCGGTTGTTCCTGCGCGCGGCGCAGCGTTTCCTCGGCGGAAACCAGCTCCGCGAAGATCCGGCGGCAATGCGCCTGGTACTCGATGCCGGCGGGCGTGAGCGCGACTTTTCGGGTGGTGCGGTTCAGGAGGCGCAGCCCGAAGCGGCGCTCGAGCCGGCGCACGTGCGTGCTCACCATGGCCCGCGACAGCCCGAGCTCTTCGGCCGCGCGTGTAAATGAGCCGAGCTCCGCTACGCGGCTGAATGCCTGCATGGCATGGAGGAGTTCCATGCCCGTATTGGATAATAAAAATGAACAATAAAGTCAATATTGAGTGATTTATCGGAACAACGGTCGCCGGTACCGTCATCCCACGGCTTGCGAGGTGATGACATGTTTTCCTTCCATCGTTCGGCATTGGCAGTCTGCGCGGCACTGCTGATCGCTGCGTTGCCCTTGCTGTTGCAGTACCTCTGAGCGCTCAGCGAAGCGACGGCCGGTAGCGGCCGACTTGCGATCGCGGACTCAGGTACCTGAGCAGCGCAGTCATCGCGAGCACCAGCAGTGCGGCACCCGCGTTGTGCGCGGTGCCGAGCCACAGCGGCCATCCCTTCCAGATCAGGTTCATGCCGATCGCGAATTGCAGGGCGAGCGCGATCGCGACCGCGGTCGCGGCGATGCGCGCGGGCGCCGTCTGGGCGCGCCGCCAGGCACCGAGCACGACCAGCGCCAATATCAGCGCGGTCAGATAGGCGCCGAGACGATGGGTGTAGTGGATCGCCACGCGCGCCGGGGCGTCGAGCACGCCTCCTTCGTAGTCGATGCCGAGGCCGCGCCACAGCACGAAAGCGTCGGGGAAATCCATTTCCGGCCACCAGCTTCCCTGGCAGGCCGGAAAATCCGGGCAGGCCGCGGCCGCGTAATTGCTGCTGGTCCAGCCGCCGAGGGAGATCTGCAGGAGGAGCATCAGCATGCCGGCGATGGCGAGCCGGCGAACCGGCCGCTCGGCAGCTTTCAGCTCGCGGCGCTCGGGCGACAGCGCGAGCCACCAGAGCAGCGCGAGTGTCGCGAGCCCGCCAAGCAGGTGCAGGGTCACGATCAGCGGCTTCAGCAGGAGCGTCACGGTCCACATGCCGAGCAGGGCCTGCAGCACCAGCAGCACCACGATCACCCAGGGCAGCACCCGCGGCTGCGCGGGGTCGCGCCGGTTCCAGACCGAGAGGGTGGCGAGCCCGAGCACGAGCAGTCCGAGCGCGCCGACGATGTAGCGGTGCAGCATTTCGTTGAGCGCTTTCTGGTAGTCGAAGGGCCGCGCCGGGCTTTCGGCGCTGATCGCCGCGGCGCGTTCCACGGCCTGCGCAGGATGCAGCTGGCCGTAGCACCCGGGCCAGTCCGGGCAGCCGAGGCCGGCATGGGTCAGGCGCACCCAGGCGCCGACCACGACGACGATCGCGCACAGCAGCGCGGCGATGAGCGCTGCCCGGCGAAACCAGCCCAATCGCCGCGTCATCCCGATTCCCTCAGCCGATGTTCGACAGGCGGAGCAGGCGCTCGAGATCCTCGAGCAGTCCGCGCGACCGGCCGGTCGCAGGGTAACTCAGGATCAGGCTGCCACGCGGGTCCACTATATATAGGCCGGCGCCGCCACCCGGGGCGGGCGGGAAGAGATTCCGCAATGCCGCGCCCTCGGGGCCCGGCGCACCGAGCACCAGGAGATCGCGTCCCGGTCCCGCCTGGACATCCGTGCTGCAACAGCCGCCCGAGTGCAGGAGCACGCGCGTCACGCGCGACATGTTCCGGCCGAGCGCAAGCCGCAGGCGCCGCGACTCGGCGAGCGCGTCCAGGCAGCGGTCGTCGCACTCGCCCTCGACCAGGTGCACCAGGAACCAGCTTCCGCGCAGCGCGTCCGAGGCGATGACGCCGCCATCGGGCATGAGCAGCGGCGTGAGCGGCAGCGGGCGCGGCGGCTCGACCAGTTCGCCGTGCTGGACGCTGCCGCCCGGACGCCAGCCCGAGCCGAAATAGATCCAGGCAGCGAAGGCGAGCGGCGCGAAGAAAAGCAGCGCGACCAGCAGCAAGTGCCGGCGGCCTGCACGCTGTTCGGGGGTCGGCGTCGTCATGACGGCTGCGCCTGGCGCCGCCGGCTGGTTGCGAACCAGATGGCGATCGCAAGCGCCGCGAAGGCGAACCACTGCACCGCATAGCCCAGGTGGCGGTCGGCTGCGGTGCCGGGAATGGTCCAGGCGCGGACATAGCCATCCGGCTGGTCGGCGTCGAGCAGGATCACGCGCGGTTTCAGATCCCGATCGAGGGCGGAAGACAGTTCCTCGATACGCGGGAACTGAACCAGCCGCGGCCAGCCCTTCGCCGGCGGCGATTCCAGCTCGACCGGTGGCCGCGGCAATTCGTCGAGCCGACCGGTAACCCTGCGCGGCCAGTCCGTCACCGCGACATCGGGCAGATCCTGGCGCGTGGCGCCATAGGGGAGCCAGCCGCGATTCACCAGCACCGCTTCGCCATCGTCGAGCAGCAACGGCGTCAACACCTGCACCCCCGGTCTGCCCGCATGACTCATGTTGTCGAGCAGGAACTGGCGCTCGTGGTCGTAGTTGCCGCGCACGGTCACCCGCTGATAGCGCGGGAGCGTGGCGCCGCCGGCATTCAGTACGAGCGCCGGTCCGGAAGCGGCGAAATCGGCGGCCAGCGCCCGCTTCCCGGCCGCCCGGCCGAGCTGCCAGTTGCCGAGGGCGACGAACAGCAGGACCGCGGCCAGGGCCGCGAGGCTGGGCACGAGCCGCGGCGCGAATCGCGATCGGACCCGATTCAGCACCGGGCTATACTCGCGCATCCGGGCAAGCGGGGCGGACACATGACGGGCGTCAAGTGGCTGGTGCTGGCCATCTTCTTCGCGATCATCCTGAGCCTGGTATCGGCCATGGTGCACCTGGTGCACGACTACAAGGGCGAATCGCGGCGCATGGTGCGCGCGCTCACGGTCCGCATCGGCCTGTCCATCGTACTGTTCATCGTGCTGTGGATGACCTGGAAGTTGGGCCTGATCGAGCCGCACGGCGTCGGCGGCTGAGGGCTCACCCGGCCGCGCCGCGGAGCGCGCGGATCGACGGCAGGTTGCGCCAGGCGCCTGCGACATCCATCCCGAACCCGAACACGAAGCGGTCCGGCACCGCGACACCGGTGAAGTCCGCCGCGATCGCAGCGGGCGTCCCGCGTTCCTTGACCGCGAAGGCGGCGATCAGCACCTCGAGCGCGCCCTGTTCGATGAGTCGCGCGCGGATGGTCGCGAGCGTGCGACCCTCGTCCAGGATGTCGTCGAGCAGCAGCACGACGCGGCCGCGCACCGGTTCGTGCGGACCCGCGATCCATACCAGTTCTCCGCCGGTCGTGTTCTCGCCGTAGCGGCGCACGTGCACATAGCTGCAGTCGAGCTCGAAGCCGAGCCGCGGCAGCAACTGGCCCGCGAACACCTGGCCGCCGTTCATCACGGTGATCGCGACCGGCCGCCGCCCCGCGAGCCGGGCATCGATCGACGCCGCCATGCGATCGAGTGCGGCCTGCACCTCGGCGGCACTCACGACTTCGTCCGATGGGGGCATGCTCATGGCTTGATGACACTGCGGACAGCGTCGCGGAATGCCTCCAGGTCGTCCAGCACGCCATTGATCGCCGCGGCCTCGAGCGGCACGACGCGGCTGACCACGCCTGACAGGTCGAGCTCGCCCCGCACGACGAGGTCCAGCAGCTCCTGAAGCTCGGTCGCCAGGTGATCGGAGACGCCGATGATCTCCGCTTCCTTGTTCAGGATGTCGCGATAGGGCGAGACGGCGATGCGCTGATCCGTCAGCCCGGCGAGTGCCGCCCGCCCGCCGATGGCCAGGACCTCGATGGCCTGTTCCATGGTGCGCGGAAGTCCGATCAGCTCGAGCGAGGCATCGACACCCCGCCCGCCGGTCAGCCGCCGGATTTCCCGGACAGGATCCGCGCTGCGCGCGTCCACGGCGACGGCGCCCAGGCCTGCCGCGAGCACGAGCTTCGCAGCATTGAGGTCCACGGCAAACACTTCGGCGGCGCCGAGCGACCTCGCGAGCTGGATCGCAGAGACGCCGAGTCCGCCGGCGCCGAACACTGCAACGGTATCGCCATGACCGACCCGGGCTTTCCGCAGGGCATGCAGCGCGGTCGCGGAGGAACACATCAGGATGGCGCCGTGCTCGAACGGAATGGCGGCCGGCAACGGCAGCGCATTGCGCGCCGGAACGCAGACCAGCTCCGCAAAGCCGCCGTCCCGATGCTTGCCGATCATCTGGCCGGTGGCGCAGAACTGTTCCGCGTCGGCGCGGCAATGCACGCATTCGCCGCAGCTGACGAGATAGTGCAGGCAGACGCGATCGCCCGCGCCGAGATGCGAGACGCCGGCGCCGACGCGGTCGATGACGCCCGCCACCTCGTGGCCGAGCGTGCAGGGATGGCGGGTCGACCCGACACCCGAGCGGTAATGCGCATCGGAGTGGCAGATGCCCGCCGCCCGGACGCGCACGACGACCTCGTCGCTGCCCGGTTCCGGGGCTTCGAGGGTCGCCTCGACCAGGCGCTCGCCGGGCGCGCGCAGGCGGATGGCCCGGTACTTGGTCTGCCGCATGCCGTTGTTCAAGCAGCGATTCTAGCGGCACCGATGAGGCTGCGACGAAGCGGATGCCGCCCGCGCCGGGGCGTTGCGCGGTTTCCGCCGCCGGCCGGTCCCTGTTCATAGAATCACCGTGCAAGGAGGGGAAAAGGCCGCAACCCTTTCCCCTTTTCACGCATCAGTGCAAGTACGGCAGGGAGAAGCCCGCGTGAACCTGACGGCAAGATCGCTGAAGAGCCCGATCGGCGTGGCGGTCGGAGTGGGGCTCATCCTGGTGCTCGGCATCGTCAGCCTGATCCGGCTGCCAGTGCAGCTATTCCCGGACATCGACGAGCCGGTCGTCACGATCTTCACCAACTGGCGCGCCGCCGCGCCGGCCGAGATCGAGTCCGAGCTGATCGAGCCGCAGGAGCAGGCGCTCCGCGGGCTGGCCGGCCTGCAGGAAATCCAGTCCTTCGCCAACGCGGGCGGCGCTTTCATCAATCTCGAGTTCGCGATCGGCACCGACATGGGCCGCACGCTGATCGACGTGATCGCGCGCATGAACCAGCTCCCGCCGCTGCCGCGGGATGCCGATGCGCCGCGCATCTCGCTCGGCGAGAATGGCGGCAACGGGCCGAACGAGACCCTGTCCTGGTTCTTCGTGCAGCTGAAACCCGGGACACCAGGCCCGGTCGAGAACTACCGGCGCGACATCGAGGACCTGTTCCGCTCGCGGATCGAGTCGATCCCGGGCGTCGGCACGGTCAATGTCAATGCCGGCGCGCCCGACGAGCTGCGCATCGAATTCGATCCCTACCGCGCCGCCGAGCTCGGCATCCCGATACCGTCCATCGTCGGAGTCGCCGGCAGCGCCGACGACGTTTCGGGCGGTTTCGCGGAGCTCGGCCGGCGGCAATACACGCTGCGCTTCGCCGGGCGCTACCGGCCGGCGGACCTGGGCGAGCTGGTGCTCGACTGGCGCGACGGGCGCCCGGTCAGGCTCGCCGACGTCGCGACCATCTCGGTCGAGCGCGGTGACCGCAACTCGCTGGCGGTGCAGAACAACAACCCGGCGATCGCGATCCAGATCATCAAGGAATCCGGCGCGGACGTGCTCGCGACCCTGGAGGCCGTGAAGACCGAGATCGGCGAGCTGCGCGAGGGACCGCTCGCCGAGATGGGGCTCGCGATCGAGCAGTCCTTCGACCCGTCGGTGTTCATCAATCAGGCGCTCGGCCTGGTCGGCGGCAACCTGCTGGCCGGCATCATCCTGGCGATCGGCGTGCTGTGGCTGTTCCTGCGCCAGTTCCGCTCGACGCTGCTGGTGGCCGTCGCGATCCCGGTGTCGGTGCTGGCGACGGTGCTCATCATGCTGGTCACCGGCCACTCGCTGAACGTGATCTCGATCGCCGGCATCGCGTTCGCGGTCGGCATGACGCTCGACGCCGCGACCATCGTGCTGGAAAGCATCCTCTCGCGGCGCGAGCAAGGGCTCTCCGCCGCGCAGGCTGCGCTCGAGGGGGCGACCCGCGTGTGGCCGGCGCTGTTCGCCTCGACCCTGACGACGGTCATCGTGTTCCTGCCCGTGATCTTCATGGACAACGTCGAGGGCCAGCTCTTCGCGGACCTTGCGCTCACGATTTCGGTGGCCATCGCGATGTCGCTGGTCGTGGCGATGACGGTGCTGCCGGTCGCGGCCGCGCGCTGGCTGAAGACCTCGGAAGCCACGCGCCGGGCGAGCGAATGGCCGCGCCGCCTCGGCGAGCGCATGGCCGCCCTGACCGACAGCCCGCGCCAGCGGCAGGTCACCATCGGCCTGTGCCTGGTCGCGCCCGCGGTGCTCACCTGGCTCCTGCTGCCGCCGATCGACTACCTGCCGCCGGTCAAGCGCGACGCGATCGACGGCTTCTTCCAGTTTCCGCCCGGCATGAACGTGGATGCGATCGAGAGCGAGGTCGTGGAGCCGATGGTGAGGCGTCTCGAGCCCTACATGGCCGGCGAGAAGGAACCGAGGCTCAAGAACTACTACATCCTGATCTTCCCCGGCGGCGGCACGATCGGCGCGCGCCCGCTCGATCCCTCGAAGATCGACGAGCTCGGCAAGATCGTGAAAGAGGAGATCACCAGCGGATTCCCCGACCTGGAGGTATTCGCGCAGCAGGGCAACCTGTTCGGCGGCTTCGGCGACGGGCGCAACATCGAAGTGCGCCTGCAATCCTCGGACTACGACGCGTTGCTGGCCACCGCGCGGAAGGCGCAGGACATCATCACCGAGAAGATGCCGGGCGCGGAGGTGCGCTCGTTCCAGGACCTGGAGCTCGCCGAGCCGGAGCTGCGCCTGGTGCCGGACGACCGGCGGATCAGCGAGTCGGGCTGGAACCGCGCGAATGTCGCGACGGTGGTGCGCGCGCTCGGCGACGGCATCTGGGTCGGCGAGCATTTCGACGGCGAGCGCCGGCTCGACATGATCCTGCGGGCGCAGGGCTGGGAAAGCCCGGACGCGCTCGCGGCGGTGCCGGTCGCGACCCCCACGGGTGGCGTCGTGCGCCTGGGCGAGCTGGTATCGATCGAGCCGACCGTCACCAGCACCGGGCTTCGCCGGGTGGACGGCCGGCGCACCATCGGCATCAATGTCATCGCGCCACCGGGCATGTCCCTGCAGCAGGCGATGCAGAAGCTCGAGACGGACGTGGATCCCGCGATCCGGCCGCTGTTGCCGCCCGACGGCGGTATCCGCTATGCCGGCGATGCGGGCAGCCTGGAGACCGCGCTCGCGGACATGCGCGTCAACATCGGCCTCGCGCTGCTCGTGCTGTTCCTGTTGATGGCGGCGCTGTTCCGCTCGGCCAGGGACAGCCTGCTCGTCATGCTGACCGTGCCGCTCGCGAGCCTGGGCGGCGTGCTCGGCATCCGGCTTCTGAACCTGTTCACGCCGCAGACCCTCGACATGCTGACGATGGTCGGCTTCATCATCCTGCTGGGCGCCGCCGTCAACAACGCGATCCTGCTGGTCGACAGCACGCGCTCGGCGGAGCGCGCGGGCATGGACCGCCGCGACGCCGTGCGGAGCGCGCTCGAGCAGCGCACGCGGCCGATCTTCGCGACTTCGCTCGGCCAGCTCGCCGGCCTCCTGCCGATGATCCTCGTGCCCGGGCCGGGCGCGGCGCTCTATCGCGGCCTCGGCACGGTCATCGCCGGCGGCATGCTGCTCAACACGTTATTCATGCTGGTGCTGCTGCCGGCCCTGTTGCGCCTCGGCGAGCCCGCTGCCAGCGCCGCAGCCGAAGCCGCGCCCCGCGGCGCTGTCGAGGAAGGTGCCTGATGAACAGTCTGCAGACCCGCCGTTCCGTTGCATGGAGCGCGGCGCTGGCCGCGCTGGCCGTGTCCTCCCTCGCGGCGAGCGCGGCCGGGGCGCAGCAGGCCGAGCAGCCGCCTGCCCCGGTCACGGTCGCAGCGGTCGTCAACGGCCGTCTCGCCGCGATGGTCACGGCGACCGGCACCGTCATCAGCCGCAACGACGCCCGGCTCGCGGCGGAAGTGACGGGCCGCCTCGACTGGGTCGCGGAGCCCGGCACCAAGGTGGCGAAGGGCGCGGCGCTTGCGCGCGTGGATGCCCGGGCACTGGAGCTGACGCTGCGCGAGAACGACGCCGCGATCGCGCGGCTCGCCGCGAACGCCGAGCTCCTCGGCACCCAGCTCGCGCGGCTCAATGCACTGCCGGCCGGGATCGCGTCGAAGAGCCAGATCGACGAGGCCGCGGCGCGGCTGGCCATGGCGAGGCACGAGCTCGAGCAGTCGCGCGCGACGCGCGACAACACGCGCCACCTGATCGAGCGCGCGGTGATCCGCGCGCCATTCCCCGGCCACGTGGTCGAGCGCATCCGCCAGCTCGGCGAGTTCGTGTCGGCCGGCACCGAGGTGCTGCGCCTGACCGACACCGGCAACGTCGAGGTGGTCGCGCGCGCGCCGGTCTCAGAAGCCGGTCACCTGGCGGTCGGCCAGGCGGTCACCGTGCGCGGCACTGCGCGCGAGGCCGAGAGCAGAATCCGCGCCATCGTGCCGGTCGGCGACGAGCGCTCGCGGATGATCGAGGTGCGGGTCGCGATGAACGGCGCCGGCTGGCCGATCGGGTCGGCAGTGCGCGTGGACCTGCCGGCGGCCCGGCAGGGTGCCGGTCTGCTGGTGCCGCGCGACGCCGTCATCGTGCGCGCCGACGGTGCGCACGTTTACCGCGTCGGCAAGGGCGATGTCGCCGAACGCATCGCAGTGCGGGTCGGCAACGGCGATTCGAATCGCGTCGAGATCACGGGCCGTCTGGCGGCCGGCGACCGGGTGGTCGTGCGCGGCGGGGAACGCCTGCGGCCCGGACAGGCGGTGAAGATCGCCGCGAATCCGACCTCGGCGCTCGCCATCTCGCGAACTCCGAAGCCGAGGACATGACAGCTTGAGGTTCCCCGCTCTTGCGATGAGTGCCCTAGGCGCACTCGCCGCCCTGCCGATTCATGCGGCGCAGACCATCGACGATGCGCCTCCGACTCCGAGGCCGGTTCTGCCGGTGCAGGATGCGTATCCGCACGTGTCTCGGCTGGGTCTGGTCGTTTTTCAGAGCAATCGTGTCGGCGGCTCGAAGCTGTTCGTCTCTCGACTCGATGGCAGCGAACTACGGCAGTTGACCAGCGGCCCTGGCTCCGACGCGACGCCGATCTGGTCGCCGGACGGATCGAGCATCGTATTCGCCGCCGATCGGGGCGGCAATGAAGACCTGTGGTTGATCCGTGCCGATGGCTCCGAACTGCGCAAGCTGACGGACCATCCGGGAAGCGACAGCCATCCGAGCTGGTCGCCGGACGGCCGCCAGGTCGTTTTCTGCTCGACGCGCGGGGACGGCGAGAACGACGACATCTATGTCATCGATGTGGACGGATCCGGGCTCCGGCGGCTCACGGACAACGGGTTGCACTGGGACACATTCCCATCCTTTTCACCGGATGGGCGCTCGATCCTGTTCCGGCGGCTGCTCCGCGAACGCCGACCCGAAGGGACATTGGCCAACTCGGAAGTCATGGTGATGAGCGCCGACGGTACTGGCGTCGTCAACCTGTCGCGGCATCCCTGGTTCGACGGCTGGCCGAGCTGGTCTCCGGATGGACGGCGGATTGCGTTCAGCTCCAACCGGTCGGACGCATACCAGATCTACGTCATGAACGCCGACGGATCCGGGATGATCCGGGTCGTCGACAGCCCCTACACCGACAATCGGCCGCAGTGGCTGCCGGACGGAAGCGGGCTCATTTTCAATCGCGAGCGCGAGGGTCGGATCGAAATACTGCAGGTCCGGACGCCCTGATTCAGTCAAGTCCGCGCCGGGCGTGGCGCTGCGCTCAGTCGTCGTCGACGACGTCGATGCGCATGCCGGACAGCGGCTCGGAACCGCTGCCCGCATAGCCGCTGCCCAGATAGACGTTGAAGCTCTTGGTCGGCTCCTGTTCCGTGTCATTGGCGAGCGGCACGAACACGGTGCGTTGGCGCTCGCCCGGGGCGAACTCCTCGACCCGCCGGCCGAGATCGGCGTAATCCCGCTCGGCGATCGCCGAGCCTTCGTCGGTCCACCAGGCGATCGCAGCGCGGCCGCTCGCATTCCCGGTGCGGCGGATGACGATGCGCGCGGCGACCTCGCTTTCGCGGACCGTCGCGACCGGCTGCAGGAAGCTGAACCGCGCCGGTCCTGACGACGCCTCGGCGGGCGCCGGCTCCGTCGTTTCGACCCCGACCGGCGCGGCTTCGGCGCCGGCAGGCGGGGATTCGGGCGATGCTGCCGCGAGCGCTGGAACGGGCGCATTCGCAGCGGCCGCTGCAGGCGGCCCGGCACTCGTGGCCGCTTCATCGGCGGGCGCCGGCGCGGCACCGGGCGTCGCGTCGACGATCGGCGCATCCTCGACCGGCGCGGCCGCCACGACCGGTTCTTCGGCCGCCGGTTCCGCGGCGGGCGCCGCTGCGCGTTCATTGAGCCTGGCGTCGATGTCCGCCATCAGTCCGGTGGCCTGGTCGCGCACCTGATCCTGGTAGATGAAGGCGACCGCGCCGATCCCGACCAGCAGGATCAGCAACATCAGCATGCCGGCGATGCCGGAGCGGCGCGGCTCGCCGTAACCCATGGCGCGCTCCGCGGTCAGCGTCGCGGCACTCATGCGCGGCGGCGGAGGTGCCGGCGCCGGCGCGATCGGTGCCGGTGCCGGGGTGCGGCTCGGCTCGGGCGCGCCCGAGACGACAGTGCGAAGCTTCTCGATGCCGGTGACGCCGAACTCGTCGAGAAACTGCGCCACGGTCGGCGTGCGGTGCTCGCGCTGCAATTCGAGCGCGCCGACCAGCGCGCGCCACTGTCTTGCCGGCAGGCGCGCGATCGGCGCGAGCTCCAGCTCGGCGCGATAAGCCTCTTCCGGCGAGTTGGCATTGAACGGATGCCGGCCGGAGAGCATCTCGTAGGCGAGGCAGGCGAGTCCGTACACGTCGTCGCGGCTGTCGGGCCGCGGCGGCGCCATGTAATCCACGTCGTCGATGTCACCCTGAGCGGCGGCCGGCCATTCCGGCGGCACGATGTCGAGCAGCTTGACCTCGTAGCCGAAAGTCACGAGGGCGTTCTCCGGCTTCAGGTTGCCGTGCACGATCCGCTTGGCGTGCAGGTATTGCAGCGCGTCGCCGACTGCGCGGATGACGGGAGCCGCCTCGTCGAGCGGAAGCTGCGCCACGTCGTTGAGCACGAAGCGCAGCGATGCGCTCTCCAGCAATTCCAGCACCAGGAAATAGCGACTGCCGTCGTGGCCGTGCTCGAGCAGGCGCACGATGTTCGGATGCGAGATCGCGTGCAGCGTCGCCGCGCCACGCGTGAACTCTTCGGCGAAGCCGGGGCCCGCGACGAGGTCTTCGTCGAGGAGCTGGACCGCGACACGGCGCTCGATGCCCGAATTCCGGTTCAGCTCGTCCTGCGCTTCGTAGACGATGCCCAGCCGTCCGCGGCCGAGCCGCGCGCTCAGGCGATAACGCTCGTCGACCAGCCGATCGAACGGCGCCGACTCGTTTGTGGCGTCCTTTCTCTTGACGGGTTCCACTATGAATTTGTCCCGTGGCTCGCCCGGAATCCTGTGCACGCGCAGCGGCTGCGTCTGGATATGACTCTGATCGTTCAGCATACCGGCTCCCAATATGCCACCCGACGCAAGGGAAATCCTGTCGGACGATGCTGGCATCGGCGAGCGTCCGCGGTGTCCCGGCAACGTCGCTTTTTGGCGACGCGCCGACGCGCTAGCGCAGCTGCACCGTGATGCGGTCCACGTCCCCGATACGAGCCTGGCCGGCCACCCTTTCGATCGTGACGGCGAACTCTCGTTCACCGGATTCGGCCTGGCCCGGGACGATGGGTATGAAGATCGTGCTGGCGAGCTGGCCTTCGGTGAACGGCACCACGCCGCTCAGGGGGCCGGAGAAATGCCGGCCGGCCACGGCCGTCCTTTCATGGATCCGCCAGGCCAGCTGGGTAATGCCGGCCGCCGGTCCCGAGCGCCTGACTGGCAGCGCCGCCAGGTTGGCTGCGCTGCTGACCGCCATCCGGGAGGTCGAGAACGACAGGTACTGGCGCTCCGCGAGGGTCGCATCGGCCACCGGCGGCTGCGCAATCGCCGCGATCGACGCAGCCAGGCCCCGCATGGCATCCACCTGATTCCCCGCCAGGCCCGCCGGGGCCGAGGCGAATTGCGCCGGCTGGTCCACCGACTGGGTTACGGCCGGCGTCGCCGCCAGGGCGGGCGGCACGGGCGCCTCATAAAGGATGAATCCCGCCACCGACAGCACGGTCGCAAGCACTGGCAGCACGGCCAGTGCGAGCGGTACCCGGAGTGCGCGCACCCGCGCGCGGGCAGGAGCTGCAAGCGGCGCCATCGCCTTCGCCGCCGTCTCAGCGGCAAGCGGTGCCGGGGCCGCCCGCGGTTCCTGCAGCGCGTCGATCAGCTCGTGGACGCTGGCCGGCCGGTCCGCGCGCCGCGCGGCGAGGCCGCGTGCCAGGGCTGCCGTGCGTGCGCTGGCCAGGCTGCTGCCGACCGACGGTTTCGCACCGCGGGCGATGGCGGTGCGTGCATCGACCCGTCCGAAGGGATGCTTGCCGGTCAGGAGCTCGCAGGCGACGCAAGCCAGGCTGAAGACATCGTCGCGCGGTTCCGGCGTCATGCCCGCGAGCAGCTCGGGACTCGCGTAGGCCGGGGTCGCCAGGATCGGGCCACGCAGGCCGGTGCCGCTGTCGCCGCCGAAGTCGAGAAGCCGCAGCTCGCCCGACCGCAGCAGGAAGAAATTGCCGGGCTTGATGTCGCCGTGCACGACGCCGTGACCGTGTGCGGTCGCGAGCGCATCGGCGGCGGCGGACAGGATGGCGAGCGCGGTCCGTTCCGGAATCTGTGTTCCGAGCCGGCGATGCAGGTAGCGGGCGAGCGTCTCGCCCTCCAGCAGCTCCATCACTTCGAACCAGTGGCCGTCGTGGCAATCGAGATCGAAGACGCGCACCACGTTCGCATGCGTGAACAGCCGCAGTCCGCGAAAGCCGCGCTTGAGTCTCTCGACGGCGGGTCCCGATCCGCGCAGCTCCGGTCGCAGCACCTTGATGGCGACGTGCGCGAGCTCGCTCGCCGTATCCTCGACGCGCAGGTCGCGGGCGCGATAGATGATCGCGCAGCCGCCGCGCCCGAGCACGGACTCGATCCGGTAGCGATCGCGAAGTGTCGCGCCGACGTGGAATGGATCGACTTCCTGGCGTGCGGCGTCGGCCAGCAGCATCCGCTGGACGGTCAGCTCCGGCAGCCGCGGCGCTGACGCGTTGTCGATCGCCATCGTGTCCGGAAACGACTCGACCTCGATCTGCATCGTGTCCGGGTACAATTCGACGGTGGCGTCGTCGTCGCGCGACGTGGCGACGCCGCGCGCATATCTGAAAGTGCCGAAATTGGACTCGACCGCCATGCGTGAACCTCGATCCCGATCATGCGCGTTCGATCGACGGAGAGAAAGTCGGACATCGCCTCATGTGAGGCCTATATGTCAAATGAGACGATCGCGTCGGTCAGTCGAGATAGCGCTCGATCTTGCGGAACAGGTCGGCGCGGTCGACGAGGTCGGTGAGCCAGTCGAGCCGGTCGGTCTCGAGCTTGAGCGCCGGCGACAGGTCGTAGCGCCTGAACCAGTCTTCGTAGAGCCGGTTGAGCCGGCTCAGGTAGTTCACCGGGATGTCCCGCTCCATCGCGCGCCCGCGCAGATGGATGCGCTTCCTGAGCGTGCGCACCGGGCAGGAGAGCTGGATCATCAGGTCAGGCGGGCGCAGTGTCGCGCTGATCGAGCGGTATAGCTGCCAGTAGACCTTGAAGTCGCGCGCGTCGATGGTGCGCTGGCGATGCAGGTTCTTCGCGAAGATTTCGGCATCCTCGTAGATCGTGCGGTCCTGCACCACCGTGCCGGGCTCGTCCTGCAGCTCGAGCTGCAGCCGGAACTTGTGGGTGAGGAAGAAGAGCTGCGACCTGTAGGCCCAGGCCTTCATGTCGCGGTAGAAGTCGGCGAGGTAGGGATTCTGCTCGTTCGGCTCGAAGAACGGCTTGATGCCGTAGCGCCGGCACAGGAACTTCGTCAGCTCGGTCTTGCCGGCGCCGATGTTGCCGGCAATCGCGATGAAGCGCTTGCCGGCAGCCACGCCGGCTCTAGAGCCAGTAGACGAAGATGAACAGTCCCAGCCAGACCACGTCGACGAAGTGCCAGTACCAGGCGACCGCCTCGAAGGCGAAGTGGCGCTGCGGCGTGAAGTGGCCCTTCATCGTGCGCAGCCAGATCACCAGCAGCATGATCGCGCCGACCAGCACGTGCAGGCCGTGGAAGCCTGTCAGCATGAAGAAAGTGGAGCCGTAGATACCGGTGCCGAGCTGCAGCCCGAGTTCGTGGTACGCGTGGCCGTATTCCCAGATCTGCACCCCGAGGAAGGTGAAGCCGAGCAGCCAGGTCACCGCCAGGAACACTTTCAGGATGCCGCGATGGGCGCTCTTCAATGCGTGGTGCGCGATCGTCAGCGTGAGGCCGGAAGTCAGAAGGAGCGCCGTATTGAGCGCGGGCACGCCGAAGGCGGGAATGATCTCGTAGCTCCCGTCGTCGCGCGGACTCAATACGGCCGGACCATTGCTCGGCCAGCCCGCCTCGAATTCGGGCCAGAGCAGGCCGGTGACCGCCTTGCTGCCCTCGCCGCCGAGCCAGGGGATCGACAGCTGACGCGCGTAGAAAAGCGCGCCGAAGAACGCGGCGAAGAACATCACCTCGGAAAAGATGAACCACATCATTCCCATGCGGAACGAGCGGTCGACCTGCTCGTTGTAGAGCCCGGCCTGGCTTTCGCCGATCACCTGGCCGAACCAGAGGAAGAAGAGCGTGAACAGCAGCGCGAATCCGATCCCGAGCACCCAGCCGCCGCTTGCGGCGCCATTCAGCGTCGCGGCCGCGCCGGCCATCAGCACGAAGAGCGAAACCGAGCCGAAGAATGGCAGCCGGCTGCCGTGCGGGAAGTAGTACTGTTCCGTCGACTGCTCGAGCTGCGCCATCGATGTCCTCCGTCAAGTCCTGCCGCCGGCGACGCGCTCGACATCATAGAAGGCGTAGGACAGCGTCAGGCGGTCGATCTCGGCCGGCAGCTCACGGTCGACCACGAAGCGCACCGCCAGTTCGCGCTCTTCGCCGCTCTCGAAATGCTGTGGCGTGAAGCAGAAGCACTCGGTCTTCAGGAAATAGCGGGTCGCGCGCATCGGCGCGACGCTCGGCACGGCCTGGCCGGTGATCTTCCGCCCGGAGAGGTTGCGGGCGCGGTAGTGCGCTTCGTACAGCCGCCCGGGGTGCACGTCCATGGTCGCGGCCACCGGGGCAAACTCCCAGTCGCCGCCCGGCACCGACGAGGTGAACTCGACCGTGACCGTGCGTGCGATCCCGGGCTGCGTCGTGTCGACGCTAGCGGCGCGGCTCAGGCGGTCGCGTGATCCGACGCCGGTCACTTCGCAGAACACGTCGTAGAGCGGCACCAGCGCGAAGCCGAATGCGAAGCTGCCGGCCGCCATCAGCAGGAGCCGGGCGGTGAGCCCGTGATTGGAACCGCGCGGCGGGTTCAAGCGCCGCGCTCCAGGACCCGCAGCAGCAGGTACAGCAGGTAGACGGAGATTGCGAGCGCGCCGAGCGCGATCGCCATGCGCAGGTTGCCGGAACGCTGGCTCACCGGACCTCCGGCGGCTTTTCGAAGGTGTGATACGGCGCCGGCGACGGCACCGTCCACTCGAGGCCGTGCGGCCAGTCCCAGACCCCGGCTGTGGCACGCTCGCCGCCCCGCACGCACTTGACGATCACCCAGACGAACAGGAGCTGCGAGAGTCCGAAGCCGAAGCCGCCGACCGAGGAGACCATGTTCCAGTCGGCGAACTGGGTCGCGTAGTCCGGAATGCGGCGCGGCATGCCGGCCAGCCCGAGGAAATGCTGCGGGAAGAACAGCACGTTGATGAAGACAGCCGACAGCCAGAAGTGCCACTTGGCGAGCACCATGTCGTACATGTGGCCGGTCCACTTCGGCAGCCAATAGTAGACGGCTGCCATCAGCGCGAACACCGAGCCCGGCACCAGCACGTAGTGGAAGTGCGCCACCACGAAATAGGTGTCGTGGTACTGGTAGTCGGCCGGCACCATCGCGAGCATCAGCCCGGAGAAGCCGCCGATCGTGAACAGGAACAGGAACGCGAGCGCGAACAGCATCGGCGGCTCGAAAGAGAGCGAGCCGCGCCACATCGTGGCGGTCCAGTTGAAGATCTTCACGCCGGTCGGCACCGCGATCAGCATCGTGGACAGCATGAAGAAGAGCTGCCCAGCGAGCGGCATGCCGACCGTGAACATGTGGTGCGACCAGACGATGAACGACAGGAAAGCAATCGAGGCGATCGCGTAGACCATCGCCTCGTAGCCGAAGATCGGCTTGCGCGAGAAGGTCGCGATGACCTCCGACACGATGCCGAACGCCGGCAGGATCATGATGTAGACCTCGGGATGCCCGAAGAACCAGAACACGTGCTGGTACAGCACCGGGTCGCCGCCGCCGGCCGCGTTGAAGAAGCTGGTATGGAAGTAGTAGTCGGTCAGCAGCATCGTGACGCCGCCGGCGAACACCGGCATCACCGCGATCAGGAGATACGCCGTGATCAGCCAGGACCAGGAGAAGAGCGGCATCTTCAGGAGCGTCATGCCGGGTGCGCGCATGTTGACGATGGTCACGATGACGTTGATGGCGCCCATTATCGAGGAGGCGCCCATCAGGTGGATCGCGAAGATCGCCATCGGGAATGCCTGCCCGGTCTGCAGCACCAGCGGCGGATAGAACGTCCAGCCGGCGGCCGGCGCGCCCCCGGGCATGAAGAACGTCGACAGCAGCAGCAGGAAGGCGAAGGCCAGCAGCCAGAAGCTGAACAGATTCATGCGCGGCAGCGCCATGTCGGCCGCGCCGATCTGCATCGGGATCATCCAGTTCGCGAGCCCGACGGTCGCCGGCATCACCGCGCCGAACACCATGACCAGCGCGTGCATGGTGGTCATCTGGTTGAAGCGGATCGGGTCGAGCAGCTGCAGTCCCGGCTCGAACAGCTCGGCGCGGACCATCATCGCGAAAGCGCCGCCCACCAGGAACATCGCGAGCGAAAACACCAGGTACATCGTGCCGATGTCCTTGTGGTTCGTCGTCGTCAGCCAGCGCGCGATTCCCTTCGGCGGCCCGTGCGCATGATCGTCGTGACCCGCGGCCGATTTACCGTGCGCCATGGGTCTGCTCCGTCGTGATCGCGAGCGCCCTGCCGGACGCCGCCGTCTTCTGCTGCTGCAGCCAGGCATCGAACTCCGCCGGGGGCTTGGCGACGACGACGATCGGCATGAAGCCGTGATCGGCGCCGCACAGTTCCGCGCACTGGCCGCGATACGTGCCGGGCTTGTCCGCATCGACCGAGATCCACATCTCGTTGATGAAGCCGGGGACAGCGTCGCGCTTCATGCCGAAGTCCGGCACCCACCAGGCGTGGATCACGTCGTTCGCCGTCAGCAGGATCCGGATCTTGACGCCGGTCGGCACGACCAGCGGGTGGTCGACGTCGAGCAGGTAGTTCGGGACCGTCCCGGGGTCGATGCCGGATCCGCGTTGCCGCGCAAGGCCGCTCTCGCGTGTGAGCCGGCTGAAGAAAGCCACTTCATGGCCCAGGTACTCGTAATGCCATTGCCACTGGTATCCGGTGACCTTGACGGTGAGTCCGGAACCGGAAGTGTCTTCGATCTTGATGACCTTGGCGACGGCGGGGATCGCCATGCCGACCAGGATCAGCACCGGGATGATGGTCCAGGTCGCCTCGAGCCGCGCGTTGTGCAGGAATTTCTGGTCGGGCACCGCGCCGCGCGATTTCCGGAACCGGACCATCGCGACGATCATGGCGCCGAAGGTGACGACGGCGATGGCCGTGCAGATCCAGAACATGACCATGTGCATGTCGTAGATCTCGCGCGACAGCTCGCTGACGCCCTCGGGCATGTTGATCCCGCCCCAGTCCGCGCGGGCCGGGACGGCGACGAGCGCCGCGAGGGCGCTGCCGACGATCGACCAGCTCGATTTTTCGATCGCGCTCTTCACCGGATCTCCCATGACAGGCAGCCCGCCGGAAGCGGGCTCATGGCCCGCGCATCGTAAGGGACGCGCGAACCCGCCGCAATCCGATTTTCTCCTTGCTTTCCAGCGGGATATGGCGATTCCGCGGGACCTCAGGCGGGTCTCAACCGGAGCGCTCCGGAAAGCGCGGCAGCGGCCTGCGCGATCTCCGGTTCAGGCATCCACGGCACGCGCCCGAGACAGGGCGCAGGCAGCCGCGCTTCGAGGGTCGCGCAGTTGGCCGAGGCACGGTCGAAGGCGGGGTCGATGGCATTGCCGATCCATCCCGCGAGCGTGAGCCCGCGCGCGGCGATCGCCTCCGCCGTCAGCAGGGCGTGGTTCAGGCAGCCGAGGCGAATCCCGACGACCAGCACGACCTCCATTCCCAGGAGGCCAGGCAATTCGGCGCAAGAGCGGCGCGCATCGAGCGGCACCAGCAAGCCGCCTGCGCCTTCGGCCAGCACGACTTCGGCCGATTCCGAGAGGCGCTCATGCGCCGCGACGATCGGCGCGGTGTCGATCGTGATGCCGGCCTCGGCCGCCGCGATGTGCGGCGCGATCGCCGGTTCGAACAGCCAGGGATTCACGATCGCATAGGGATGGCGGACGCTCGATTCGGCCTGCAGCAGCAGCGCATCTTCATTGGCGCGGCCTTCCGGCCCGTCGACCGCGCCGGCCGCGACCGGCTTCATGCCGGCAACCCTGATACCCGCCTCGCGCAGGCGCCGCAGGAGCGCGGCCGTCACCAACGTCTTGCCGACGCCGGTGTCGGTGCCGGTGACGAAGTAGCTGCGCCGCACGGCGGCGCTATTTCATCTCGGCCAGCGCGAGCGCCGAGTGGGCGAAGGCCGCGCCGGCACGCATCTCGGCCGCCACCCAGATCGCTTCCATGAGCTCCTCGGGTGTCGCGCCGGCCCGCTCGGCAGAACGGGTGTGGCCGCGGATGCAATACGGGCATTGCGTCACGTGCGCGACGGCGACCGCGATGATCTCCTTGGTCTTCGTGGAGAGCGCGCCTTCCGCGAACACCTGCTTGCCGAATTCGCGGAACGCACGCTCGGTGTCCGGGGCGAGGGCGGTGCGCCGTGCGGCCAGGGACTGGGACGGCGGCATTGCTGTGGAATCGGTCATGGCGAGGCTCCTGTGACAGACGGAATGGTACGCGTGTTTCCGGAGCACAGCGGGAGGCCCGTGCCGGCAGCGAAATGGGCGTAGGGTATTCTAGTCCTGCTTTACGGCATCCATCCGCGAAGCAAGGTGCGCAGCGTGACGAACGATCCACTCAGCATCTCGGCAACGCTGAAGACCGATTCAGGCACCGCCTGTTACGTCAGTCTTGCGAAGCTGGCTGCGAGGACCGGCGAGGATGTCGCGCGGCTGCCGCACACCGTCAAGATCCTGCTCGAAAACATCGCCCGAAGGGCCGGCAGCCGTGACGTATCCGAAGCGGATGTCGTTTCGCTCGCCGGGTGGCCGGACGGCGACGCTTCATCCATTGCCTTCATGCCGGCCCGGGTATTGATGCAGGACTTCACCGGCGTCCCCGCGGTCGTGGATCTCGCGGCCATGAGGAGCGCAATCGCGCGTTCGGGATCCGACCCCAGGCGGGTGAACCCCTTCATTCCCGTCGATCTGGTCATCGACCACTCGGTCCAGGTCGATCGTTATGGCAGTGCCGACGCGTATGCCGCCAATCTGGACTGGGAGTACCGCCGCAATCGCGAGCGCTATGCCCTGCTCAACTGGGCGCGGCAGGCGTTCGAGGGTTTCCGGGTGGTGCCACCGGGAATGGGGATCTGCCACCAGGTCAATCTCGAACATCTGGGGCAGGTCGTCCTGGCGCGCGATGGCTGGCTGTTTCCCGACACCCTGGTCGGGACCGACTCGCACACCCCGATGATCAATGGCCTCGGCGTGCTCGGATGGGGCGTCGGCGGCATCGAAGCCGAAGCGGCCATGCTCGGCCAGCCGATGTTCCTGCCGAAACCGATCGTCCTTGGCGTCCGGACCCGCGGCTCGCTGCCGATCGGCACGACGGCCACCGACCTGGTGCTGACTCTGACCGAGCTGTTGAGACGGCACGGCGTCGTCGGCAAGTTTGTCGAGTTCTTCGGGCCGGGATTGAGCGCCCTTGGCATCGCCGATCGCGCGACACTTTCGAACATGTCGCCCGAGTTCGGCGCCACCTCGACGCTGTTTCCGGTCGACTCGAACACCTTGAGATACCTGAAGCTGACGGGCCGCGGCCTGCTCGTCGACCGGGTCGAACGCTACGCTCGCGAACAGGGCCTGTTCAGGAGCGACTCGGACCCGGAGCCGGTCTTCAGCGAGGTGCTCGACCTCGACCTGTCGCGCGTCGAACCGAGCGTCGCGGGGCCCCGGCGCCCGCAGGATCGCGTGCCCCTGGCCAGGGTCCGGAATTCCTTCGAGGCGGCCTTCAAAGGCGCTGAAGCTCCAGTCGAAGGCAGGGCCATCTCACGACTCGTGGGGGAAGGCGGCAAGCCGGGCGGAATCGTTCTCGAATCCCCGCCGGAGCGCCTGCAGCAGCCAGGCGCCGCGGCGTCCGTCGCGGACGGCTCCGTCGTCATCGCCGCCATCACGAGCTGCACCAACACGTCGAATCCATCCGTGATGATCGCGGCAGGGCTGTTGGCGCGAAACGCGGTGAAGGCAGGCCTGGGGTGCAAGCCCTGGGTCAAGACCTCCCTGGCTCCGGGCTCGCGAGTCGTCACGAGATATCTCGCCAAGGCGGGTCTCACTCCCTTCCTGGAGAAGCTGGGCTTCAACCTCGTGGGTTTCGGTTGCACGACCTGCATCGGCAACTCCGGCCCGCTGCCCGCCGAAATCGCCGAGGCGGTGACGGGTAAGGATCTCGCGGTCGTCGCGGTCCTGTCGGGCAACCGGAATTTCGAGGGACGCATCCATGGGCAGGTCAAAGCGAGCTACCTGGCGTCGCCGCCGCTGTGTGTCGCGTATGCGCTCGCCGGAACGATCAAGTGCGACTTGACCGCGGATCCGCTGGGGAGCGGTGCCGATGGCAGGCCCGTTTACCTGAAGGACATCTGGCCGGCCGCCGAGGAGGTTGAATCCCTGGTGGCGTCGTCAGTGTCAACGGATCAGTTCGATCTCGAGTACGGGCGGATATTCGCGGGCGACGAGCGGTGGAAGGACATGCCGGCGCCGACCGGCACGCTGTTCGACTGGGACGGCGATTCGACCTACGTTCGCGAGCCTTCCTATTTCATCGATGCGAGTGCTCCGGCGTCGGCTGCCGACGTGACGGGGGCAAGGGTGCTTGCGATGTTCGGCGACTCGCTCACGACCGACCACATATCGCCTGCGGGTTCCATCACCGTCGACTCGCCGGCAGGCAAGTATCTCGTGGATCACTCCGTTCCGCCGGCTGAGTTCAACAGCTTCGGCTCCCGCCGCGGGAATCACGAAGTGATGATGCGCGGAACCTTCGGCAACATCCGCCTGCGCAACCTGATGGTCCCCGAAGTCGAGGGTCCCTGGACCCTCCATGTTCCGAGTGGCGACCGAATGACCATTTACGACGCCGCGATGCGGTACCGGCGGGAAGCTACGCCACTCGTCGTGCTGGCCGGCAAGGAATACGGCGCCGGGAGCTCGCGCGACTGGGCGGCCAAGGGCCCGGCGCTGCTCGGCGTCAAGGCCGTCATCGCCGAGACCTACGAGCGCATTCACCGCAGCAACCTCGTCTGCATGGGAATCCTCCCGCTGGAGTTCGCGGCGGGAGATTCGGCCCGGACGCTGGGCCTGACCGGACTCGAGACCTTGCGCATCACCGGAGTCGCTCAGGGCATCACGCCGCGGCAGGATGCCGGCGTCTCGGCGCTTCGTGCGGATGGTTCCCGCGTGGACTTCAAGACGACGGTCAGGATCGACGCCCCGGCCGAGGTCGAATACTTCCGCCACGGCGGCATCCTGCAAATGGTCCTGCGCCAACTCCTGGCCGGAAGCAAATGATGCGCGTAGGCATGATTGGACTCGGCCGCATGGGCGGCAACATGGCGCGTCGCCTGGGACGGCACGGAGTATCCGTGCAGGGATTCAGCCGGGGCGCGAGCACCGTCGTCGGGCTCCCGAACGAGAAGAATGTCGCGGTCGCGAGCCGTCTCGAGGACATGCTGGCGGCGCTCGCCCGGCCGCGCCTGGTCTGGATGATGCTGCCGGCAGGCGCCGCGACGGACGAGAACGTCCAGGCGCTCGCCGGGCAACTCGCGCCGGGCGACATCGTCGTCGATGGCGGCAACGCGCATTACCGGGATTCGCAGCAGCGCGCCGAACTGCTTGCAGGCAAGGGCGTCGGTTTCGTCGACGCCGGAGTATCGGGCGGCGTCTGGGGACTCGAGCTGGGCTATGGCTTGATGCTGGGTGGTGCGCGCGAACACATCGATGCCATTCTGCCGCTGATCCGCGCGCTGGCACCCGAGCCGGACAAGGGTTGGGTGCACTGTGGGCCTTCGGGCGCCGGCCATTTTGCGAAGATGGTCCACAACGGCATCGAGTACGGCTTGATGCAGGCCTACGCCGAAGGATTCTCGCTGCTGGCTGCCCGGCAGGACCTCCAGTTGCCATTGGCCGAAATTGCAAGGGCGTGGTGTCACGGCACCGTGATCCGCTCCTGGCTGCTCGAGCTGACGGCAGGCGTACTGGAAGACGGGTCTTCGCTGAGCAGGGCGTCACCCCAGGTGGCGGATTCCGGCGAAGGGCGCTGGACGGTACAGGAAGCCATCGATCTCGGCATTCCTGCCCCGGTGATCAGCTCCGCGCTGATGGCGAGATTCTCGTCGCAGGGCAAGGACGACTTTGGCGCGCGCCTGCTGGCCAGGCTGCGCAATGCCTTTGGCGGACACGCATTGCCCGATCAATGACCTACATCGCGGGCGTCGCGTCGGCATCCGTGAAGCAGATCGCCCGGTCGCGCTCGACGTGGCTCGCGGGGATCGTGAGGTCCCCGGCAAGCAGGCGCCTCACTGCATCGCGTCGTGTCGGTCCGACAGCAAACCAGACCACGCATTGAGCCCGATTGAGCGCCGGCAGCGTCAACGACAATCTCCGGTGTTCCTGGTGGCGGCCGCTCACGCCGACCCAGCGCTGCTTTTCCTCCAAGAGCGGATCGCCTGCGAACAACGACGCCGTATGCCCGTCCTCGCCGATCCCCAGGTGCACGACGTCGAGCTCGGGGGGATCGCCGGCGCGCTCGACCAGCGTGTCCGCGTATCGACCGGCCGCAAGCTCGGGATCTTCGATTTCGACCGGCATGGCATGCCGATTCGCGTCCGGGATGCGACGCGCCAGCGGATTCGCGAGAAACCGCTGCCAGTTCCGCGCCGCATCATCGAGCGGCACGATGCGTTCGTCGACTTGCAGGATATGAACGCTGTTCCAGGGCAGGCGGAGCGCGGCCAGCCGCGAAAGCATGCCCCAGGGCGTGCTCCCGCCACTGATGGCGAGCGTCGCCAGCCCGCGTTCGCGGGCAGCCTGTGTCAGGCGGGCGGCGATGAATTCGGCCGCCGCGCGCTCCGTCACCGCCACATCGTCACTCTGGACCCGTTCCATGCCTAGCAGGCCGGGGTCGGGTTCTGCCAGCCGCCGATTTCGCGAGCCAGCACGTCGGCTTCCACCGGGCCCCAACTGCCCCCAGCGTACGGTCGCGGCGTCGTGAATTCCGGGTCCACGAGCCCGTCAACGATTCGCCACGCCGCCTCGATCGAGTCCTGGCGCGCAAACAGCGACGGATCGCCGCGTAACGCATCGCCGATCAGGCGCTCGTAGGCCGGAATCGCGCCTGCTTCCTCATCGCACATCAGCAGCTCGCTGGCGCGGCCCCGCATGTCCTCGCCCGGCTCCTTGGTGCGCACGCCGAGGCCGATCGACACACGGTCGGGACCCAGCCGGAAGCGTACGTGATTCGGCGCGCCCGGCGCGACCTCGAACAGCGCATGCCGCGGCTGCCGCAGGCGCACGAAGACCTGCGTCGCCGTCACCGCCATCCGCTTGCCTGCACGAATGAAAAATGGCACGCCCGCCCAACGCGGTGAATCGATGCCGAGCCGCAGCGCGGCATAGGTTTCGACTGCGGAATCCGCGTCAACGTCCGCTTCCTCCCGGTAACCGGCGTACTGGCCGCGAACGACTTCAAGGGCTCCGGGAGGGAGGACCGACTGAAGCACCCTGACTTTCTCGTCGCGCATCGCGTCGCTCGATGGATTCGCCGGCGGTTCCATCGCGAGCAGGCAAACCACCTGCAGCAGGTGGTTCTGCACGACGTCGCGAGTCGCCCCCAGTTCCTCGTAGAGCCGGCCACGGCCTTCGATTCCGAACGACTCCGCCATCGTGAGTTGCACGCTCGCGATGTGCTCGCGATTCCAGATCGGCTCGAGGAAGGCATTCGCGAATCGGAAGTACAGCAGGTTCTGCACCGGCTCCTTGCCGAGAAAATGATCGATGCGGAAAATCTGCGACTCGTCGAACTCCCGCCTGAGGCAGCGGTTGAGCGCCTGCGCGGACGCCAGGTCGCGTCCGAGCGGTTTCTCCACCACGACCCGTGCGCCGCGGGCACAGCCGGATTCGCCCAGTCGCGCTATCACGTCACCGAACAGGCTCGGGGGAATGGCCAGATAGTGCAATGGCGAGCGCGCTTCGCCCAGGAGATCCCTGAGCATTCGGAACGTGGCGGAATCGCGGTAGTCGCCCCCGACGTAGCGCAGCCGCTGAAACAGCGACGCGAGAACGGTTTCATCGAGGCCATCGCCGTGTTCGCGGAGACTGGCGCGAACGCGCTGTTGCAGCCGCTCCATCGTCCATTCCTGGCGCGCGACACCCAGTACCGTCCCCTTGAGGCGACCGCGCCGGATCAGTCCTGCAACTGCCGGAATGATCTTTCGGTAGGCGAGATCGCCGGTGATGCCGAAGATCACCAGTGCGTCCGAGTCGGAGTCCTGCCTGTGGGCCGTCATCAACCGCTGCGGCCGCCGCGGCGACCGATCCCGCTGACGGGAAACGCGAACTCGCCGTCGCGTTGCTGGCCGGGTTGCGCGACCGCGCTCCAGGCCTGGCCGAACACTACCTCGTAGCTTGCGGGCAGCACGCCATCGCGACGAAATTCCTCGTAGGCCGCCTCGACGGCCCGCAGCCGGCGCGGCGTGGTGAGTCCGCGCGGCCGGCCGCTGGTCGCGTTCTGCGCGCCGATCGCCTTCAGGTCCTTCATCAGTGAACGCAGGTCCGGATAGGTGAGGGTGTAGCGGGAAACGTCCAGCACCGGCTCGACGAGCCCCGCCCGTACCAACCCGTCGCCGATATCATGCATGTCGGCGAATGGCAGCACATGCGTGAAATCATCGGCGGCGGCCCAGGCCATGCGCAACTCGGAAAGCGTGTCAGGCCCGAAGCTGGTGAAGCTCAGGAGACCGCGCGGCCGCAGCACGCGGACGATTTCCGTGAAGACCGCATCCGGGTCGTCGCACCAGGGCAGCATCAGATTGCAGAACACGAGGTCGACGCTCGCATCCGGTAGCGGCAGCGCGCGCGCGTCGGCGCAGAGCCGCTCGATGCGCGCGGCGGCCTCGCGTCGCCCGGTCTCACGCAGCATGCCGGGCGCGAAGTCGGCGGCGATGACGCGCGCATCGGGCCAGCGCGCGGCAAGCGCCGCGGCGGCGTGCCCGGTGCCGCAGCCAAGATCGAGCACGACCTCGGGTGTGAACGCGATCCAGCCGAGGCGCGCGATCATCAACTCGCGCACCCGCGCCTGCAGCACCGCGGAGCCGTCGTAGCCGGCGCTCGCGCGGTCGTGCTGGCGCCGCACGACCGCGGCATCGATTACCGGGCCCGGCGCGCTCATGTCGCTGCCAGGACTTCCGCGAGTGCCGTCACCAGGCCGTCGACGTCGGCATCGCGATGGGCGGCGGAGAGCGTGACCCGCAGCCGTGAAGTTTCGGCCGGCACGGTCGGCGGCCGGATCGCGGCGACGAAATAGCCGCGTTCGAGCAGTGCCTGGCTCGCCTGCACCGCCGCCTCCGCCCCGCCCAGCAGGATCGGCTGGATCGGCGTTGCGGAATCGGCGAGCGCGAGCCCGGCGCCCGCGGCGAGCCGGCGGAATCGCTGCGTGAGTGCGAGCACGCGCTCCCGCCGCCAGGATTCGGCAACCGACACCGCGAGTGCCGCGCGGGTCGCAGCCGCGACCGCCGGTGGCAGCGCCGTCGTATAAATGTAGGTGCGGGCGCGCTGGATCAGGGTCTCGATCAGCTCGCCGCCGCCCGCGACGAAGGCGCCGAAGGTCCCGAAGGCCTTGCCGAAGGTGCCGACCAGCGCCGGCACCTCGGTCGCGGACAGGCCGAAATGCTCGAGCGAACCGCGCCCCGTCGCGCCGACGACGCCAATGCCATGGGCGTCGTCCACGGCCAGGAACGCCGCCTGGTCCGCGCACAGGCGGGCGAGCGCCGGCAGCGGCGCGAGATCGCCATCCATGCTGAACACGCCGTCCGTCATGACGAGTGCCAGCCCGGATTCGCGGGCGGCAAGCTGTCCGGCGAGCGCCGCGGCGTCGCCGTGCGGGTAGTGATGGATCGTGGCGCGCGACATGCGCCCGGCGTCGATCAGCGAGGCATGATTGAGCCGGTCGCCGAATACGGCGCCGCCGCGCGCGACGAGCGCGCTCGCGAGCCCGAGGTTCGCCATGTAGCCGGTCGAGAACACCAGCGCCCGCTCGCGGCCGGTATGGGCGGCAAGTTCCCGCTCGAGCGCCTCGTGTTCGCTCATGTGGCCGGTGATCAGGTGGGAGGCGCGAGCGCCGACACCGTGCTCGCGCGCGGCATCGACGAAGGCCTTCACGACCGCCGGATGCGCGGCGAGCCCGAGATAGTCGTTGCTGCAGAAGTCGACGCAGGCACGGCCGTCGAGCTCGATGTCCGCGCTCATGCGGTCGTCGCCGCGACGCACCGTGCGACGGCGCCGGCGCAGTCCCCGCGCGTCGAGATCTGCGAGCGTCGGACCGAACGCAATCGGTGCGGCGGTCACGGCCTAGCCCGCGGCGGCAGCCGGCTCCGGCCGGATCCCGAGGCGCGCGAACAGGGCGTGATCACTCGCGGTGTCCGGATTGCCCGTGGTCAGGAGCTTCTCGCCATAGAAGATCGAGTTCGCGCCGGCGAGGAAGCAGAGCGCCTGAAGCTCGTCGCTCATCCCGGCGCGGCCGGCGGACAGGCGCACGTGCGAGCGGGGCATCAGGATGCGCGCGATCGCGACGATGCGCACGAACTCGATGGGATCGAGCTTCGCGGTCCCGGCGAGCGGCGTGCCCTCGACCTGCACCAGGTTGTTGATCGGCACGCTTTCCGGGTGCGGCTCGAGCGTTGCGAGCGTGTGCAGCAGGCCGACGCGGTCGGCAGCCGACTCGCCCATGCCGAGGATGCCCCCGCAACAGACGCGGATGCCGGCGTCGCGCACCGCGGCGAGCGTGTCGAGCCGGTCCTGGTAGCTGCGCGTGGTGATGATCTCGCCGTAGTACTCGGCCGAGGTGTCGAGGTTGTGGTTGTAATAGTCGAGGCCGGCCGCGGCGAGACGCGCGGCCTGGGCAGGAGTCAGCATGCCGAGTGTCGCGCAGCTCTCGAGCCCGAGTTCGGCGACGCCGCGGACCATCTCGGCCACAGCCTCGATATCGCGGTCTTTCGGGCTGCGCCAGGCGGCGCCCATGCAGAAACGCGTCGCGCCGCTGTCGCGAGCGGCCCGCGCGCGCGCCAGCACGGCGGCGGGATCCATCAGGGCCTCGCGCTCGAGCCCGGTGTCGAAGCGGATGCTCTGCGGGCAATAGGCGCAGTCCTCGGGACAGGCGCCGGTCTTGATCGACAGCAGCGTGGAGACCTGCACCTGGTTCGGGTCGAAGTGGCGGCGATGCGCAACCTGCGCGTCGTGGATCAGGTCGTTGAAGGGGAGTGCGTGCAACTCGCGCACTTCATCGAGCGTCCAGTTGCTGCGGACGTCGCCGAGCCGGCCGGCCTTCAAGCCCATCGCATTGCTCCCCGTTCGGACCGAAAAACCGCTCCATCCGCGGCGCGCCGGCGGCGCAGTCTCGCTCGATGCTTCAGTATTCGAACAGCCTCGAGGACTGTCAACCCAGACTGCTGCAAAGGGTTTACGACGGCTCCAGGTCCTTGTTGCACCGGCTGTTTCCGGCGACCTGCTACCTCTGTCTCGACCCCGGGCAACCGCCCAGCCTCGACCTCTGCCGGGGCTGCGAGAACGACCTGCCGCGCAACCATCCGGCCTGCGCGATCTGCGCCATGCCGGGCGCGGGCGCCGGTGTCTGCGATCGTTGCCGTTCGCAGGATCGGGCTTTCGACTCCGCCTTCGCCGCTTATCGCTATGAGTTTCCGCTGGTGGAGCTCATCCACCGGCTCAAGTATCGCGGACAGCTCCCGCTCGGCCGGATCCTCGGCACCGTGCTCGCGCGGCGCCTGGCGGAGCAGGGCAGGCCGCGGGTCGAGGCGCTCGTGCCGGTGCCGCTTCATCACTCGCGCCAGGCGCGCCGTGGCTACAACCAGGCGCGCGAGATCGCGGTGTTCGCCGGGCAACTGCTGCAACTGCCGGTCCTCGACCGCATCGTGGAGCGGGTCCGCGAGACCGAGGAGCAGGCGGCGCTTCCCGCCGTCGTGCGGCGGCTGAATGTCAGCGGTGCCTTCGCGGTGCACGCCGGTCCCCTGCCGGCGGCGGTGGCGATTGTCGACGACGTGCTGACGACCGGTGCGACCGTCGAGGCGCTCGCGGTCGAACTGAAGCGTGCGGGCCTGCGCCGCGTCGAGGTCTGGGCGGTCGCGCGCGCTGCCGGTGCGTCAACGGTATAGATAATCGAGCGCGAGACCGATGAACACCACCATCCCCACGAAATGGTTGTTGTTGAAGGCGCGGAAGCAGGCGTCCGGCTCGCGGCGGCGGATCAGCCAGAGCTGATAGACGAAGAAAAGCGCGGCGGCGCCGAGGCCGGCGTGGTACCAGAGGTCGCGCCCGGCCTCCTCGCCCGCGAGCCAGAGCGCGAACAGCGTCATCGCCTGCATCACGGCGATGATGTGGCGGTCGGCCTCGCCGAACAGGATCGCCGTGGACTTGACGCCGATCCGCTCGTCGTCCTGACGGTCCACCATCGCGTACATGGTGTCGTAGACGGCAGCCCATAGCACGACCGCGGTCAGCAGCAGCCAGGCGATGCGCGGCACCTCGCCGGTCTCGGCCGCGAAGGCCATCGGGATCGACCAGCCGAAGGCGACGCCGAGATAGAACTGCGGCAGGTGAAACAGGCGCTTGAGCCACGGGTAAGTGACCGCGAGCAGGGCGCCGCCGACGGCGTACAGGCGCGCGAGCGGATCGAGCCGCATGGCGAGCCAGACGGCGATCAGTCCCAGCACGACGAACAGGAAGAGCGCTTCGCCCGGTGCCACGCGCCGCGCCGCCAGCGGGCGGTCGCGGGTGCGCTCGACCTCGGGATCGAAGTCGCGGTCGGCATAGTCGTTGATGACGCAACCCGCCGAGCGCATCACCACGACACCGGCCACGAATATCAGCAGCAGCGCCGCATCGGGCCGCCCATCGCCGGCGATCCACAGCGCCCACAGCGCGGGCCACAGCAGGAGCCAGATGCCGATCGGCCGGTGCAGCCGCATCAGCAGGGCGTATTCGCGGAGCGTCCTGCGGATGGCGCTCGCCGCGTCGCGAACCGGACTCGGTTTCCAGGCCGGCTTGTAATCCGGGTCGCTGCCCGGCTCGAAGGGCGATGCCGGTTCCGGGCCGGCGTTCACGCATGCGACTCCGGCAGGAACACTTCCTGCACCAGCAGCCGGTCGCCGTCGATCGCGAACCAGGAGCGTCGCGCCCACAGCCCCGGCGGCGGATCGCGGCGCTCGCGCAGCGCCCTGTGGTACAGGCGATCGCCGGCCGCGAGCCGCGCGAACTCGAGCGGGCCGCGCTCGAGAACGGACAGGGCGGCAAGCCGTTCGCCCAAGGCGGCGCGGCCGAGCGAGGCGAGCCAGCGCTGCCGCGCGAGCGTCGCCTGCGGGATCAGGGTCTGCGCGAACACCCAGGGACGGCCGTCGCAGGTGAGCTCGATCTCGCGCACGAATGCCGCGTTGCCGGCGGCGCCGAGCAATGCCGCGTCGCTGCCGGCAAGCGGCGCTTCCGATTCCTTCACGATCACCAAGCCCGGCTGGCCACGGCAGCAGGCGCGCAATCGCTCGGTCAGGAGGCCGGTCTCCAGCAGCCAGGCGGCCGCCGCCGGCTCCGCCGCGGGGGCGAAGTCCGCGAGCCGCTCGCTCCAGCGGGGTGCGGTGGCCTGGGTGCTTGCAACGACGGACGACATTTCAGACTTTCCCGTACCGGGTCGATGCGCCGATCCAGCGGCGCTTCAGCGGCGCAATGTTAGCTGCATGCGCGCGCATCATCACGTCGGCGGCCTGCTGGACCCTGGGCAGCAGGTCGGCATCCTGCATCAGGTCCGCGACCCGGAGCTGCATCAGGCCGGTCTGGCGCGTGCCGAGCAGCTCGCCCGGGCCGCGCAATTCGAGGTCGCGGCGCGCCACCACGAAGCCGTCGTTGGTCCTGCGGAGCACGCTCAGGCGCTCCTTGGCGAGCGGCGACAGCGGCGGATGCCAGAGCAGCACGCAACTGCTCGCCTGTTCGCCGCGGCCGACGCGGCCGCGCAACTGGTGCAGCTGCGCGAGGCCCATGCGCTCCGCGTTCTCGATGATCATCAGGCTCGCGTTCGGCACGTCCACGCCGACCTCGATCACCGTGGTCGCGACCAGGAGCTCGATCTCGCCGCCCTTGAAGCGCGCCATGGCGCGCTCGCGCGCGGCGGGCGGCATGCGCCCGTGCACGAGCCCGACCGTGACGTCGGGCAGGGCCGTCGCGAGCGCCGCCGCGGTGTCTTCCGCAGCCTGCGCCGCCAGCAGCTCCGATTCCTCGATCAGGGGGCAGACCCAGTACGCCTGGCGGCCCGCGAGGCAGGCGCTCTGGATGCGGCGCACGATCTCGTCGCGCCGCGTGTCCGGCATCACGACTGTCTGCACCGGCTTCCTGCCCGGCGGCAGCTGGTCGATGACCGAGACATCGAGATCGGCATAGGCCGTCATCGCGAGCGTCCGCGGAATCGGCGTCGCCGTCATGATCAGCTGGTGCGGATAGCGCCCGGTCGCGCCTTTCTCGCGCAGCGCGAGCCGCTGGTGCACGCCGAAGCGGTGCTGCTCGTCCACGACCACCAGCGCAAGGCGCGCGAAGCGCACTTCTTCCTGGAACAATGCGTGCGTGCCGATCACGAGCTTTGCGCTGCCGTCGGCGATCGCCGCCTGCGCTTCGCGCCGCGCGCGCGCGCCGATGTGGCCGGTCAGCAGCAGCGGGCCCAGCGACAGCGGCGCGAGCCAGCGCGAGAAGTTCTGCGCATGCTGCTCGGCGAGCAGCTCGGTCGGCGCCATCAGCGCGGCCTGGCAGCCGGCCTCGACGGCGTCGAGCGCGGCCTCGGCCGCGACGATGGTCTTGCCGGAGCCGACATCGCCCTGCACCAGGCGGAGCATCGGGTGCGGAACCGCGAGATCGGCGCGTATTTCGCCGATGACCCGCTCCTGCGCCGCGGTCAGCGGAAAGCCGACGGTCGCGAGCAGGCGCTTCGCCAGCTTGCCGGGAACGGCGATCGCCCAGGCGGGATCGCGGCGGATCTCGTGACGCAGTTGTCTGAGCGTGAGCTGGTGCGCGAGCAGCTCCTCGAATGCGAGCCGGCGCTGCGCCGGGTGGCGGCGGGCCTCGAGCAGTTCGAGCCGCGCATCCGGCGGCGGCCGGTGCAGGTACTGGAGCGCGGCGGCCAGACCCGGCAGATAGAGGTCGCGCTGCACTTCGGGCGGCAGCCAGTCGGGCAGCTCGCGCTCGCCAGTCGCGGCGAGCGCCTGCGCCGTCAGGTTCCGCAGCCGTCCCTGCTGGATGCCCTCGGTCGCGGGATAAACGGGCGTCAGCGCGCCCTGCACGGCCTGGGTATCCGGCGCTTCCGCCAGCCGGTATTCGGGGTGCACGATCTCGGGGCCGAGCGGGCCGCGGCGCACCTCGCCGAAACAGCGCAGCCGCAGGCCGCGCACCAGTTGCTGCTGCTGCGCGCCGCTGAAATGAAAGAACCGCAGGGTCAGGAAGCCGGTGCCGTCCGACAGCCGCACCAGCAGGGAACGGCGCTTCCTGAACACCACCTCGGCGAGTTCGATCTCGCCCTCGACCGCGACGCGCGCGCCCGGACGCAGGGAACCGATCGCCACCGTATGGGTGCGATCCTCGTAGCGGTTCGGCAGCAGGAACAGCAGATCGGCGACGGTCTCGATGCCGAGCCTGGCGAGGCGCGCGGCGAGCGCCGGGCCGACGCCCTTGAGCGCGGTGACCGGCCGCGACTCGATGGTCACGGAACGAGGATGCAGTCGACCTCGATCGCGGCAGCGCGCGGCAGCGCCGCCACGCCGATCGTCACCCGGGCCGGGAAGGGCTCGTGGAAATATTCCTGCATGATGCGGTTCGCGACGGCGAACTGCCCCAGGTCGGTCAGGTACACGGTGACCCGGACCGCCGCGGCGAGACTCGACCCGGCGGCCTCGGCGACCGCCGCCAGGTTCTCGAACGCGCGCCGCGCCTCGGCCTCGATGCCGCCCGCAACCAGCTCCCCGCTCTTCGGGTCGAGGCCGACCTGCCCCGACAGATACACGGTGCCCGCGGCGGCGACCGCCTGCGAATAGGGGCCGATCGCCTTCGGGGCGCGATCGCTGTGGATGATCTGGCGAATCATGCGAGGCTCCGTTCGACCTTCATGACGTCGGGCATGCCGCGGATCGCGCGGATGAGGCGCGCGAGGTGCGCGCGGTCCTGCATCTGGACCTCGAACAGGATGGTCGACTGGTCGCCCTGCGAGGAATCGACATTGACGTGGCTGATGTTGCTCTGCTCGGCGGCGATCCGGGTCGCGACCTCGGCGAGGATGCCCATCCGGTTCTGCACTTCGACCACGAGGCCCGCGCTGAACAGGCGCTGCTGGTCCTTCTGCCATACCGCGGATATCCACTTGTCCGGCTGCTTGCCGAAGGCGGTGACATTCGAGCAGTTCTCGCGGTGGATGACGACGCCGCGCCCGCTCGACAGGAAGGCGACGATCGCGTCGTAGGGAATCGGGAAGCAGCAGCGCGCGTAGCTGACGACCAGCCCCTCGGTGCCGGCGATCGCGAGCGGCGGCGAGGGGCCCGCATCCGGCCGCTCGTCGTCGGCGGGCAGCAGGCGCCGCGCGATCAGCCGCGCGAGCCGCTCACCGAGGCCGATCTTCTCCAGCAGTTCCTTGCCATCCTTCAGCGCGAGCGAATGCGCGACCTCGTCGAGGCGGCCATCGGGCAGCTTCTTCAGCGACAGCTCGAATTCCTCGAGCGCCTGGTTCAACATGCGTCCGCCGAGCTCCGCGGCCTCGCCTTTCTTCAGGTTGCGCAGGTACTGGCGGATCGCCGAGCGCGCCTTCGCGGTCGTGACGAAGCTCGCCCAACCCGGGTTCGGTTGCGCCCCCTTGGCAGTGATGACCTCGACCGTCTGGCCGTTCCTGAGCACGGTTCGCAGCGGCACCAGGCGCCGGTCGACCTTGGCCGCGACGCAGCGCTGGCCGACGCCGGTGTGCACCGCATAGGCGAAGTCGACGCAGGTCGCGCCGCGCGGCAGGCGCATGATGTCGCCCTTCGGCGTGAACACGTAGACCTTGTCGGGGAACAGGTCGACCTTGACGCTCTCCATCAGCTCTTCGGCCGAGCCGTCGTGGAGCTGCATGACGCCGGCCAGCCATTCGCGGGCGCGGAGCTGCTGCGCCTCGCCGTCCTTCTCCCCGGTCTTGTACTGCCAGTGGGCGGCGATTCCCGATTCCGCCATGCGGTGCATGTCCTCGGTGCGGATCTGCACCTCGATCGGCATGCCATTCGGCCCGAACAGCGCGGTATGCAGCGACTGGTAGCCGTTGACGCGCGGGATCGCGATGTAATCCTTGAAGCGCCCCGGCATCGGCCGGTACAGGCCGTGCACCAGGCCGAGCGTGCGGTAGCACTCGTCGACGCTCGCGACCACGATGCGCAGCCCGAACATGTCCACTACCTGCGACAGCGACAGGCGCTTCCTGCGCATCTTCACGTAAACGCTGTACAGGTGCTTCTCGCGCGCCTCCACGCGGCCGTTGACGCCGGCGGCGATCAGCGTCTTGCGCAGCGCCTTGACGATTTTCGGCAGGAATTCGCGCTGGTTGCCGCGCGCGCGCTTGAGTTCCCGCTCGATCACGCGATAGCGCTGCGGGTAGAGCGTGTGGAAGCCGAGCTCCTCGAGCTCCAGCTTGATCGAATGGATGCCGAGCCGGTTGGCGATCGGCGCGTAGATGTCGAGCGTCTCGCGCGCCACCAGGCGGCGTTTCTCCGGCGGCATCGCGGACAGCGTGCGCATGTTGTGGGTGCGGTCGGCGAGCTTGACCATGATCACGCGGATGTCGCGCACCATCGCCAGGATCATCTTGCGGAAGCTCTCGGCCTGAGCCTCCTTGCGGCTCTTGAACTGGACTTGGTCCAGCTTGGTCACTCCATCGACGATCTCGGCGACTTCCTTGCCGAACTTCTGCTCGACCTCCGCGGCGGAAGAGGGCGTGTCCTCGACGACGTCGTGCAGGATCGCGGCAGTCAGGGTCGCGCCGTCGAGATGCAGGTCGGCCAGGATATCGGCGACCGCGATCGGATGGGTGATGTAGGCCTCGCCGGAGCGGCGCTTCTGGCCGAGGTGCGCGGCCTCCGCGTATTCGTGCGCCTCGCGGACCCGCTCGACCTGGTCGGCCGGCAGGTAGCCTTCGATCTTGGCGATGAGCTGGCCGATCCCGGGAGCGCGTCTTCCGCCCGGCAACAGCCCGAGGATGGAAGACGCGTAGTTCATCGGATCGGCCGGTTCTCGGTCAGTCTCCCAGGCCGAGCTGCGGTGCGCGGAAGTCGACGCCGAGATCCAGCGGGTTCTCAGGAATGATTTCCTGCTCCGGCTCCGGATCCGGCTCGTTCAGGAGGTCGATGGTGATCTTGCCTTCCGCGATCTCGCGCAGCGCCACCACCGTGGGCTTGTCGTTCTCCCAGTCGACGCGCGCTTCCGCGCCATTGACCAGGCGCCGCGATCGCTTCGCGGCGAGCAGGACCAGGTCGAACAGGTTGTCGACCGTATGCAGGCAATCTTCGACGGTGATGCGGGCCATGGAAAAGACCGTAATTTCAGTGAATTGGACCGGAAATCATACCGGATACGGGGGCCGGGCGGCCAGCGATTCCGGGATCGCAGGCTTTTATGCCCCGCCGGTGGTGCGGCGGCTCTTGCGCGAGCGGCGCTCGTTGACGACCCGGGGCGGCTGGCTGAAGTCGTTCACGTCGTCCGAGCGGCGGCTCCGGGCGCGCCGGTCGTCGTGGTGCTGGTAGGTGCAGCGGCAGGTGTCGGGCTGGGTGCAGCCGGGCAGCGGCAGCATCGGCGCCTCGCGCGAGAGCCAGCGGCGGTTCTTGCCCGACACCGCGGCATTGCAGGCGGTGCCGCAGGGCTTGACCGAAACCGCGTGCCAGCGGCTGGCCTGCGATTCCGAATTGCCCGCGCCCTTGTCCTTGCCGGCCATCGAATCCTTACCTCCGGTTCACCGCATGCTAGCGAATTCACGGACCCCGGACAGGGGGCCGGCCTCGCCATTGTGACTCAGTTCCCGAGCAGCTCGCCCGCGACCGCGGCAAGGCCGGGGCGGTCCCGGCGGCTGGTCTCGCCGCGGCCGTCGCAGATCGCTTCCAGCTCGGCCAGCGACCGGTCGAAGTCCCGGTTGACCACGACGTAGTCGAAATCCTGCCAGTGGGACATTTCCAGCACCGACTCCGCGAGCCGGCGCGCGATCGCCTCCTCGCTGTCGGATGCGCGCTTGCGCAAGCGTGCTTCGAGCTCGGCCCGTGACGGCGGCAGGATGAAGATCTGCACCGCCTCCGGCAGGCGCTCGCGCACCTGCCTGGCACCCTGCCAGTCGATCTCCAGGATCAGGTCGCGACCGCCGGTGAGTGCCGCATCGACTACGCTCTTGCGGGTGCCGTAGAGATTGCCGAACACATTGGCGTGCTCGATGAACTCGCCGGCCGCGACCAGGCGCTCGAATTCGGCGCGATCGATGAAGTGGTAGTCGCGTCCGTCCTGCTCGTGCGCCCGCGGCGCGCGCGTGGTGCAGGAGACGGAAAACGAAAGCGCGGGCCGGCGCTTCATCAGCGCATGCAGCAGGCTGGTCTTGCCCGCGCCGGACGGCGCAGCGACGACATACAGATGGCCGCGTTTTGCCACGCGGCAATTCTACGGTGCCGGGTCGTACATTCGAACATTTCAACGGAAATCCGAAATGTTCGAATGTACGACCCGGCACCGTACAGGCACTTTTACGTGACGCCGAGGAACTCCGCGCCGGCCAGGGAGGCGCCGGCCAGCAGCGCCGCGATGACGCAGGCGGCGACGACGTCGCTCGGGTAGTGGAGGCCGAGCACCACGCGCGACAGTGCGACCAGCACCGTGAACGGCACCAGCACCAGCGCGAGCGAGGGAAACCAGGCGCAGGCGACGATCGTGAACGAGACCGCATGCAGCGTGTGGCCGGACGGGAAGCTGAACTGGTCGAGCGGGGCGACCAGCGCGACGATGCCCTGGTTGCCGGCGCAGGGTCGCGACCGACGGATGCGATGCTTGAGCGCGCGATAGAGCGCGAGTGCGGCGAGACCGGTCACGGCCATGTGCGCCGCGGCCGCGGCGCCGCGCGCCCCGCCGCCCACCGCGAGGGCGATCATCAGCACGTACCAGAACAGGCCGTCGCCCAGCCGGCTGATCGTGGCGAAGAAGCCATGCACGAAGCTCTTCGCGCCCCAGCGGTTGAGCGCGACGCAGAGCGGCAGTTCAACGGCGGGCAGGCTGCTCATGCGGGTGCTCCTGCGGTCAGGTTGGCCAGCAGTCCGACGAACTCACGCGTGACCTGCTCCGGCCGGAGCGCCAGGGCGGTACTGCGCGCGGCCATGCCCATCTCGCGCCGCGCAATGTCGTCCTGAGCAACTTCGACCGCCGCGTCGACGAACGCCCGGTCGTCACCGGCGGCGACCACGCGCCCGTTGACCCCGTCCTGCAGGTGCGCGCGCGCGGCGCCGTAGTCGAACGCGATGGTCGGCACGCCGACTGCCAAGGCCTCGAGCGTCACATTGCCGAAGGTCTCGGTCAGACTCGGGAACAGGAACAGGTCGGCGGAGGCGAAATGCGCGGCGAGATCCTCACCGAGCCGGAGGCCCGCGAAGTAATGACCGGGATACTCGCGCTCGAGCCGTTCCGCGAGCGGCCCGGTGCCGACCCAGACCATCCGGGAATCCGGACACCGTTCGCGGATGCGCTTGAAAGCCCGGATCGCGAGCGCGAGGTTCTTCTCGGCGGCGATGCGCCCGACATGGATCACGGCAAGCCCGCCGGGCGGAACATGCCAGCGGGCACGCAGGCGGTCGTCGCGTCGCGCCGGGTCGAAGAGCGCGGTGTTCACGCCGCGCGCCACCACCCGGACACGCTCGAAGCCGTGGCCTTCCAGCCATTCCCGCAACTCGTGCGTCGGCACGACTGTGGCGCCGGCTGAGTTGTGCAGGTGACGGAGCCACTGGCGCACCAGCGGCGTCAACGGCCCCAGCCCGTAAGCGCCGGCGTAAGCGTCGAAGCGCGTGTGGAAGCCGGTTGCGACCGGGATGCCGAGACGGCTCGCGGCGCGCACCGCGGACCAGCCGAGCGGGCCTTCGGTCGCGACATAAACGGCGTCCGGGCGGTTCGCCTTGAAGCTCTGGGTGAGTTTGCGTCCAGCCGGAAAGCCGAAGCGCAGACCCGGGTATTTCGGCAGAGCGGCACCCGCGACCAGCAGTTCCTCGATCGGTTGCGGCAGCGGCAGCGTCGAGACGCCCGGCTGGCGCGGACGCACCAGCAGGAGCTGATGGCCATCCTCCGCCATCCGGGCGACGAGTGAGTGCACCGTCAACGCGACACCGTTGACTTCGGGCGGATAGGTCTCCGTGATGATCGCGATTCGCATATGGCACCGCCTTGTGCGGAGCCATTGTCGGGAACCCAGGTAACGGGCTTGTTACGGCGCGGTGACGAACCGATGAAAAACGGCCGGCAGGGCCGCCGGATCAAGCGCTTAGCGCTGGCTCAACCAGCCGTCCGGCGTGGGAAAATTCGTCGCTTCCTCCTTCAGCCAGGTGCGCAGCGCGCAGACCATCGGCAAGTCCGAGTAAGCCGGCGGGCAGACGAACCAGTAGCGGAAGCGTGAGGGCACGATGGTGGTGCTCGCGAGCTTGAGCCGCCCCGCGATCAGGTCGTGCGCCGCGATCGACCAGCGCGCGGGCGCATAGCCGAGCCCCTCGAGCACTGCCGAGAGCACGCTGACCGAATCGTCGATGATCGTCGGACCCGCCGGCCAGGGCGTCGGCGCCGCGCTCTTCTCAAAGCGCGACCAGGGCTCGTCCCGGGCTTGCAGCATGGGGATGCCTTTCAGCGTGTCGCGGCCGTCGATCGAGCCGTGGCGCTTGAAGAGCTCGGGCGAGGCGACCACGACCAGCCACTCGTCCATCAGCTTTTCGTGGTCGAGCCCCGAGGCCGCGCCCTCGCCGAGCCGGACCGCGGCATGGAAATCGCTGCGCGCGAAGTCGACCGCTTCGCGCGAGGTGTGCCAGTCCACCGTCAACTCGGGAAACTTGGCGTGCAGGCGATGCAGGCGCGGCGTCAGCCATTTCTGCATGAACGACGACAGCGTACTGACGTTGATGATGCCGCTCGCGCGCGTCATCCGCGTCTCGCGCATCGCCGTGACCAGCGCGTCGAGCCCGGACTGGATGCCGGGCAGCAGGCGCGCGCCTTCCGGCGTCAGCGAAACCTTGCGCCCGCTGCGGCGCAGCACCGGGATCTGCAGATATTCCTCGAGCGCCTTGATCTGCTGCGAAACTGCGGCGGGCGTCACGTTCAGCGCGTCCGCGGCCTCGGCAAAACTGAGGCGCGTGGCCACCGCTTCGAAGACGCGAAGCGCGTTCAGCGGCAGTCGGCCATAGACGGAGGCAGCCAAAAGTTTCCCTTAACCGAGCTTGAGTTTCTGCGTTTGTTCGCGCGCCCCCATGGCGTCAGAGTCTAGCCCGAAGAAAGGACGGGCGCAGTGCCCGCTCCGCCGACGCCAAGGAGAGATGCCATGAACGCAAGATTGCAGGGTTTCCTGAGTTTCCTGGACTTGATGGCCGAAGGCCAGCGCCGCCAGGTTGAGCTGATCGCGGGCCGCCGCCTCGATGCGGATCTCGACCTCCAGCCGGTCGCGACGCCGGCACGGGTGGTCAAGTTTCCCTTAACCGGCCATCAGAAACCGCATTTGTTCCAGGCCGCCCGGGAATCCAAAGTAATAGGCAGACATTGATTGTCGATTTTCGAATGCTCCATACGACAAGGATGCAAGGAGACACTGAAATGAACGCCTATACGACGATTCGCAATACCGGGTTTGCCAGCGTGCTGGTCGCGGCCCTCGCCGGAGTGGTCAGCAACGGCTTGACCGTCAGCCAGCAGGTGGTTTACGAGCGCGACGTGGCGGCAAGCGGGGCCGCGGTGGTCCTGCCGGAGATTGTGGTCACCGCCACGCGGCTCGAGACGTGATTACCGTGAAGGTGCCGGGCCACAGGTTCGCAGTTATTGGTTGACCAAACGCGCCGCTGCCCCCTCCCCCCAGCGCGCGAACAATGACTGCGAACCTGTGGCCCGGCGTCAGGGGCCCGATGACATAGAATTGCCCGGATGTTTCCGATCCGGGATGACAATCCGCACTTTCTCACGCCGTACGCCACCTACGGACTGATCGGCGCGAATGTGCTGGCGTGGATCCTGCTGCAGGGATTCGGCACCGAGCCGGCCCTGTCCTCGTCGGTCTGTCGCCTCGGGCTGATACCGGGCCAGGTGCTGCAATCTGTCGCCGCCGGCACCAGTTTCCCGATCGGGCCCGGCGCCGCCTGCGTGCTCGGCGACAGCGCCGGCTGGCACACGGTCATCACCTCGATGTTCCTGCACGGCGGCTGGCTGCACCTGATCGGCAACATGTGGTTCCTGTGGATCTTCGGCAATAACGTCGAAGATTCGATGGGCCATCTGCGCTTCGTCGTGTTTTACCTGCTGTGCGGCCTCGCGGCGGCTCTGCTGCAGACGGCGACCGATCGCGACTCCGTCATTCCGATGGTCGGCGCGTCCGGCGCCATCGGCGGCGTGATGGGTGCCTACGTGCTGCTCTATCCGCGGGTGCACGTGCACCTGCTGCTGGTGCTCGGCTTCTATGTGACGACGATCGCGGTGCCCGCGTGGGTGATGCTGGGTTACTGGTTCCTGCTCCAGCTCGTCAGCGGATGGGGCGCGGTCGGCGCGCAGGGTGGCGGGGTCGCGTTCTGGGCCCACGTCGGCGGCTTCGCCGCCGGCGCGATCCTCATCTTCCTGTTCCGCAATCCGCGGCTGCTCGACAAGCATCCGTTCCATGGCTGGAACCAGCGCGGTTCGCCGACCGAGAGCTGGCATCGCGTGCGGCGCTGACCGTCGAAAACGCAAGTCCCAGACTCGTTCCCGGACGACGCTGAACTCGACAGGACGCCCGGCCTCGTCGCGCCTGAAGATGATCGTCCCCAGCTCGCTGTCGAAAGCATCTGCATACAGGGGCGTCAGTCGGAACACGCTGTCAGGCCGGCGCGTCAATTCGAGGGATCCGTTGCACACCCGCAGCGTCATCGTGGTCTCGGCTTCGTCGCTCGCGTAGTTGCCGGCCAATGCCGCCTGCTCGGACATGGTCGGGTGTACGGGCGCAACCCGCTCGAACTCGATGATTGTGCCGCCGCCTTCGTCGATCCTTGCGCCACTCAGGCCGTCGAATTCGACGATAAGATCGTCGTTGTCGGTAAACCGCGTCGAGGAAAGTGCGAAGAGTCCGGTGCCGTCCGCCAGGCGTAGAACGTCGCCTTCACGCTCGATTTTCACCACGTCGCCCCTTGTCTTGTTCCGATACAGGCCAGCGCGTGCGTCGAGTTCGGCGTCAGACAGCTTCAGCCGAGCAGATGCCGGTTCCGGCCTGAGCGAGCCCGCGAGATATAGGTCTGCCACGGCATGTACGGTCTGTCGCGGCGTGCTGTTGCCGGCGTTGCACAGCAGTGCAACGGACAGGTGCTGAGCCGGAAATCGCGCGAGAAAAGCCCGGTAGCTCCCGGTCGTGCCGCTGTGCCTCACTTCAGGTGCGCTCTTGTACGAACCGACAGCCAGGCCCATGGCGTAGTCATGCGACTGTCCGTTGGCCAGACGCCCCGGCATCTACATGCCGCGGACAAAGTCGGCATCGCCAACCTTCCGCTCGACAAAATTCGAGTTCCAGCGCAGCAGATCTCCGACTGTCGTCAGCAAGCCGCCGTTGCCGTGGACGTTCTCGAATGGCATGTCAACCCGAAAACCGGTCTCTGACTCCGCGTAGGCGATCGCGCGTCCCTTGACGATCCGGCCGAAGTCGTCCCGCCAGGGAGTCCGGGTCATTTCCAATGGTTCGAATATCCGCTTGCGAGTGAACTCCGCAAACGATTGGTGAAGTCCTAAACTTGCTGTAAATCGAGAACGGGATGCATCCTTCGATTTGAACGTGTGACAGCGTTCGATCGATCAACTAAAGGGGAGCATCCCGTGAAACGAAGAATACGCGCGTCGGC
>JBOHZL010000005.1:0-92103 GCA_050738495.1 Steroidobacteraceae bacterium
CCCCGGCCCGGCCGCGCAGCTTGACGGTGTTGCGCAGCCCCTCGCCGAAGCCGCTCAGATCCCAGACTCGCCCGTCGTGGCCGCCGTCGTTATGGCAGGAGGCGCAACTGAGGTAGCCGTCGCGCGCAAGACGGGGATCCTTCGCGTCATAGAAGAACTGCTTGCCCCTCAGCACCTGGGCACCCAACCGCTCCGTGCCGATGGTCGACCTGGTGGCGACCAGCGGCACATCGGCAATCCCCTCCTCGATGAGCTGGGAGATATCGAAGACGCTGACCGTGCGATCCATGAAATTGCCGACATACAGCCTTCGACCATCGACCGAAACCGCCAGGCCCTGGGGCGCGCGCCCGGTGTCAATGCGGAAGATCTCCGAGCCGCCGTGCGCGTCCACGACCGCCACTTCCCGGCTGGTCTCGAGCGCGACGAACAGATAGACACCGAGCCGGTCATGGACGATGGCGCTGGCGACGCCCGCATTGTCGTGATCGATGCGCGCCGGATAGTCCTCGGAATTCGAACCGAGATCGATCCGCGAGCTGATCGCCCGGACGGAGTTCTGGAAGGTCAAACCCGTGCCGTCACGCAGGGATCCGCGCTTGATATTGTCCTGCTTGGACGGCACCCAGGCAGACTCCCCATCCGGCGAAATCGCAACCGCTCCCAGATAGTTGGGAATACCCCGGCCCTGGATCTCGAAGTCCTCCTTGTCGCTATGCCGCAAGGCGACGGTTCCCAGCACAGTCATCGCCGAGCCATTGACGACCACGATTTCGCCGCCGGTATTGGCCGGCGTCTGCACGTTCGCCGTGCTTTCCCCGGCCAAGGGTGGGGATATGAATCGCGAGACATAGACCCGGCTGCCATCGCCGGTTACCGAGACATGGCGCGCATTGAGCCCGGCGTTGATGTTGGCGATGATTGCGCCGCTGCCTGCATTGATTTTCAGCAGTCGCCCCGAACCTTCCAGCACGACGTACACAACGCCGCCGGTCGGCGAGGCCGCAATGCCGAATGGCTGAGACGCGAACGGCAGCGAAATGGTGCGCGTCACCGTCAGGCTGGATGAAGCGATAACGCTGATCGATGCACTGTGCTTATTGGTGACCCAGATCTCGCCGGTCGTGACCGTCAAGGCACGCGGCGCGGTGCCGACCGCGATCTCCGCGATCCGGGCATTCGTCGCCGCGTTGAAGACGCTGACCGAATCGTTGTCCTGGTTGACGACCCACAGCCGGTCGCTGCCGGTGGCGCGATCCTCGAATGCAAGATTTCCGGAGATCGCCGGCCGGTTCGCAGTCAATGCAAGGTGCACGGTGACGACGACCGTCGATACCTGGGGAATACCGCCGGCATCGATGGCGGTCACTGTCACATAGTAGATGCCGGGATTGGCAAAGCTGTGAATGATGACCGGCGATGATGAGTAAGGCGTTTCCGGGGTCCCGTCGTCGAAGTCCCACTTGTACCTGACGTTGGTCCCGCCGGTGGCGCTTGCTTCGAACCTGACCTGGCTGCCTGCGACGATCGGGTCAGGAGTCGGCGGCGGGAACAATACGAAAGTGGAGCCGCCGCCGGAAATCGTCCAGAGGAAGCTCTCGCTATCGCTGTTCGTGCCGTCGGACGCCGTGACGACGACGTTGAACGCGCCGACGGTCGTCGGCGTACCGGAAATCAACCCGGTCGGACCGCTCACAGTCAGCCCGGGTGGCAGCCCGGTCGCACCGAAACTGAGGTCATCCCCATTCGGATCGGTCGCGGAGAGCTGTAGTGTGACCGGAACACCGACCTGTCCGGTCTGGTTGCCGGGATCCACCAGGACAGGTGTCACGGCAGGACCCGATGTCGACGCGACTCCGATCCGGACGATGCGGCCGACCGAAGGCGTCCCCGCCGGATTGATCACGTACAGCAGATAGAATCCGGGCGGCGCGTCCGCGGCCCGCGCCGGCGCCTGGACGGTGAGCCGACTGCCATTCCGCTGGAACGTCAGCTCGATGAAGCGCTGGTCGAAATTGAAGCTGTGGCTGACCGAACCCGTCTTGACCAGGACGACGCGCTCGACCTGCGGTGCCCCCGCAAGATCCACGGCGAAAGCCTGGCCGATGTCCACGAAGGTCGGCGCCGTGCTGATGGCCGGGCGAGCTGCCCAGCCACCGCTCGCGTCGTACAGGTACGGTGGGTAATAGACTTCGACATTGTCGTTGTTCTGTGGGCCTGGGGACCCGCCGCCCGCCACCAGCACCGAGGCATCGGGCAGCAGCAACGCGGTGGAATGGTACAGCCGCGCCCGAACGGCATTGGCGCCGCGGGTCCACTGCCCCGTGCTCGGATCCCAGATCTCCGCGCTGTAGTTGACGTTGATCAACTCGTTGTTGACTTCGCTGCCGCCGGTCGCGAGGACCTTGCCGTCGGCGAGAATCGTCGCGTTCACCAGCCTGCGCTGGGACGACAGGGACTGGCCGTTCGTTATGGTCGGGCTCCCGCCCGTGAGGTCGATGATTCGAGAACCACTCGATCTGCCGCCGAACTGGAGGATTCGGCCCGGGCGGAACATGGCCGCGCTGGAGTCCCGGCCGATCGGCCCGGTGACCCGTCCACTCATCGTCAGGGACCCTTGTCCGCTGGAGTCGACGAAGTACGTCGAGCCGGTGTCGTCGTAGCCAAAAATCCTGCCGTCCGGCGCGATGTAATTGCGCGGATACGCAGCATTCAGACCGCTGGTGTTGGCGCCGCTCAGCAGCCGAAATACCCCCGCGAGGTCGCGGACCTCCGGGCGATCCTCGCCTCCGAGTCCTCCCTGGATATAGGTATGACCGTTCAGAAGCGTGGTGGTCGTCGAGTAATACCGCGGTCGATTGAGGTCGTTCGTGCGGTTCAGTCGATCGTTGCCATAGTCGAAAACATTGCTGTCGTTGCTGGGATTCCCCGCAACGTTCCCGCCGGCTATGAACACGCCATTGCCTGCAGGCAGCACGAGCTGCGAGCTGCAGAACAGGAATGTACCGACGATCGGCATGGTCAGGTGGCCAGCATCCAGTCCCGCCGACGGATCCCAGACGTCATAGATTGCGTCCGGCTTCGGTCCATACGTCAGCACCCGGCCATCGGGCAGCAGGACCGAATGGATCGCGATCATCGGCCAGGGCTTGACGGGCGACCAGGCGCCCGCAACGTTATTGGCGCTGGCCTTCAGGGGCAGGCAAAGAACGGCCGCCAGGACGCACAGAGGCACCCGGATCGGACTACTGCGGCGCCCGCCGCTCTTGCGCACCAGGAATCCCCCCAGACCGGCCCCGACGCTTGACATATTTCGGCAAGCGCCAATAGCTGCTTGTTGTTTTATGTGACTATACAGCGCCGCTTGCCGCGCGCAAGGGCGGGCAGGTTTCGTGGTTGCAAGGCAATGGCCCGGCTGGAGATTTCCGTCTGAATCGCGTCAGGCAGTCATTCGCCCGCTTCCGACAATTCCTGTTGGCCAACGATGGCAGCTTGCGGCAAAAGACCGTGCGGTCCAGCGTCTGGGTCGCGATGTCGAGCATCGGCCTCGGCTCACTGTCATTCGTCAAGTCGATCATCCTCGCCCGACTGCTGGCGCCCGAGCACTTCGGATTGATGGCGATCTGCATGGTGGTGATGCGAGCGCTCCAGGTGTTCACGGAAACCGGCCTGGGCTCAGCCCTGATCCAGCGCCAAGGCGACGTTGAACAGGCGAAACATACGGTCTACTCGCTGACCGCATTCCGGGGCGTCCTACTTGCGCTGATCGTGCTCGCAACCAGCTCCTGGGTCGCCGGCTTTTACGAGCAGCCGTCACTCAAGCCACTTCTCGACGTGCTGGCGATCAGCCTGCTGCTGGGCGGTCTGGGAAACATCAACTTCGTCCTGGCGCAGAAGGAGCTCAACTTTCGGCCGCAGTTCTACCTGACTCAATCCCTGGGATTGATCGATTCTGCGGTCACGATCCTGCTTGCATTCTGGTTGCGAAATGCCTGGGCATTGATCATCGGGCACGTCGTCAAGACCGTCGTCAGCATTCCGCTTTCATATCTCTTGTTGCCTGGCAGACCTCGGTTCGCATGGAACCCCCGGCTGGTCCGCGAGCTCCTTCGTTACGGCAAGTACATCAGCGGCATCACGATCGTTGTCTATGTGACGACCGAGATCGACAACGCGGTGATCGGCAAGATTCTCGGCATGGACGCCCTCGGCGCATACGTGCTCGCCTACATGCTGGCAAATCTGCCGGCGACGCACCTGGCGAAGGTCATAGCGAGCGTGATGTTCCCGGCCTACAGCAAGTTGCAGGATGATCGGCCGGCGCTTCATCGCGCCTATCTGCAGACCACTCGGATGGTCGCCACGCTCGCAATCCCCGCTGCAGTTGGCATCGCGGTGCTTGCCCGGGAACTGGTCACGATCGTTTTCGGACCGAACTGGAACACTGCCGCCGACGTACTTCCGGTGCTTTGCGTATTTGGCGCGCTCCGCGCCGTATCGGCCATCAATGGCTATGTATTCAACGCCGTAGGCAAGCCGCATTTTTCTTTCTACATGAACCTGGCGAAGCTGATCATCATTGCAGTGATCATCGTTCCGGCGACGCGAAGTTACGGCATGCTCGGCGCCGCCATCGCGGTGACAGCACCTTCGGCCGTGATGTTCCTGATCAGCGAGCTCGTCTTCTCGAAATCGCTTCAACTGCCGCTTCGCAAGATGGTGGGCGCCATTCTGCCGGCGATTGCTGCATCGGGAACGATGGGGCTGGCATTGGCACTGGGAAAACGATGGCTGTCCGTCGAGACTCCGGTCGCGCTCACGGTCACCGTGGTGATGGCTGTAATTTTGTACGGCGCGTTGAATCGATCAGGTCTCCAGGCGGTCATTGGAGTCTTTTCGAAGCGCTGAGTCTTCGCTCGCTGTGCCCGGGAATTTCTCCCCGATGATCGTCAACGCGGCGCGAATTCGTTCCGAATACGAATTCTGCCGGGCGACTTGGACGCGTCGTTCGATTGCGGCGGAGTTCCCGGGCTGAAGACTCCTCGCCACCGCTTCCAGCCACTCGGACTGGCTCCGAGGCACTTCTATGACGTCAGCGAACTCCAGGATTGCGGGCAAAGGCGCGCCGATAGTCGGCTTACCGGCGGCAAGATACTCGTGCATTTTTGAAGGATCCCCGAAATACGTCCAACCGTTGATCACGTAGCACATCAGGCAGACATCGAGCCCCTTCAAGTAAGCGGGAAGGGTCTCCGGGTTCCGATACGGAATCCAATGAACGTTCGGTTGGGCGATCAGTTCGTCGAATCGGGTGCTTTCCGCGCTCGTCGCGAAATTCTGCCGGCCGATCAGCACGATCGACCAACCGGGCCTTTGTCGTGCCATCGTCTCGAGGAGCCCAAGGTCGACCTTTTCATTGATCGAGCCGACGTAACCGATCCTCGGACCCGGAATCGCGGCCAGGTCGGCCGGCACCTCGGTGCTTTCGTCCCTAGCCCGCGAGAAGTGGTCGAAATCGACGGCGTTCGGCAGCAGGAAGATATTCGAGTTGTAGGGCCGATTTTCTTCGAGAAGTTTTCTGGAAAGCGCGAAAACCATGTCGCAGCGCCGGAGCAGCTCGAGCTCACGCGGCCACCGCTGCTTTGGATCGCTTCCGCCGTATCCCGATAGATGGTCATAAATATAGTAGATCGAAGGACGACCCCGGAACGCGTCCAGCATCTCGAGAAACGCGGGATGCCAAATCAGCAATACCGGGTCTTCGAAGCCGAGCTTTCGCATGGCTCGTTTGAGAAGCCACGAGCGAAGGCCGCGAAACTGCCTGTCGAGCCATGGAAACCGGTAGTTCGTGAACAGCCACCCCGGTGAAACGTGCGTCCAGAGATTCCCGCCGACATGCCGAGTCCCGGCGGCCGGCACGGCTTTGCGCTTGCTCCAAGTCAGGTATTTCTCGATCGAAAGTGGCGGGGAAACGAACAGCACCTTGTGCCACTTTGCAAGCTCCAGGCAGAAGTAATGCCGGTTGTGCCTCGGGCCATTCCAATAGTCAGGCACGAAACTGACGAATTCCATCGCTTTCTCTCGCTCAGCAGACCGAATAATATCGCGCAAGCCGCACCAAGGTACTGTGACACGATGATTCCACGGCTCGTCAAGCAGTTGATCCAGGAACCGCTCGAAAGCTTGTTTGGCACGGCAGCCGCTCGGCGCAGTCATCATGAACTGAAACGCCGTCGCCGCCTCGTACCCGAGGCGATCGACGCCATTCAACGCCGGTGGAAACTGGCACCAGACGATGACGGCGATGATCCAATCTTCATTTTCTCTGCGGCTTGGCGCTCCGGATCCACGCTCCTGCAGAGGCTTGCGCTGTCCGGTGACGAGGCCCTGATCTGGGGCGAGCCCTACCCCTACTGCGATTACGTCCGGACGCTGGCGAAATCCCTCACTGCGATCGATGGATCAACGCCGCCGGACCAGTTCTTTCTTGCCGAGCCGCCAGGTCACAGGGACGTCGACTTCAACGCATGGACGGCCTGCATGTACCCGCAACCGCAGCATCTCCGGCGCGCACATCGAGCGTTCTTCCAGACATTGTATCGGGATCCCGCTCTCGCCCGTGGTTATCGGAGATGGGGGCTGAAGGAGGTCGTCCTTTCGACCGCCGAGGCCGGTTATCTCAAGTGGTTGTTTCCGGCGTCGAAGCTGGTGTTCCTGATTCGAAATCCCTACGACGCCTGGCGCTCGTACCGCAGCATTGCCGACTGGTACTATCGCTGGCCAGACCAGCCGGTGTTCACCGCAAGGCAGTTTGGCCGGCTGTGGAAAATGCTGGCCGAGGATTTCCAGCGAGGATGCGGGTCGCTGGATGCGCTTGTCATTCGCTATGAAGAGCTGATCTCCGGTGGAAGCGTCCTGGATGGCTTCGCGCGTCACGTGGCGACGCCGGTGCAGGCGAGCGTCGCGCGTGTCCGGGTGACCGGCCGCGCTGGGGAAGAGCTGGCAGGCATACCGCGAATCGAAATCATGCAGCTGCGAATGGCAGTCGACCCGTTGGCAGCACGACTCGGCTATGCGGCCCCCGGTCGCTAGCCGCAGCACCGAGCGCCCGGTCTGGGTCTCGTGGCACTGGCATCAGCGCACCGCATCCATCGTGCGTCATTGGGGCATCGATTGGGCGAAGCTCGACACCGCAAGACGCGGAATTTCCAGGTATGCCGAGCTGTTGACGAGAAGCGTCGCCGTACTTTGGCGCCTCAGACGAAAGACCATCATCGTGCAGAGCCCGTCGGTCGTCCTCGCTGCGACCGCCCTTGCACTGGCGCCGCTATTCCGCCTGCGGGTGGCGCTGGATGCACATAACGAAGCGGTGCGCCCGTTCACGCACGACTCACGCGCGATGCGATGGCTGATCAATGCGCTGCTGCGCCGAGCCTGTCTCGTGATCGTCACGAACGACGAGCTGGCAGGGTTTGTCAGCGCGGCAGGCGGCCGGCCTTTCGTGCTGCCGGATGCGATTCCGGACCCGCCGGTCCAGCCGCCCCCCAGTAGCCCGGCGGCCGTGCCGGTCGTCCTCTGCGTATGCACCTACGCTCCCGACGAGCCGGTCGCGGTATTCATCGAGGCCGCGAGGCGCCTGCAGCGATCGGTGGAGTTTCGCATCACGGGCCGTCCGCATGCTCGGGCGCTCGAGCTCCTGGCAACGCGTCCTGCGAACCTCAAGGTCCTGGGCTTTCTTTCCGAAGCAGACTACTGGTCTGAATTGGCGCATGCCGATCTGGTCGTCGACCTGACCCTCAAGCCCAACTGCCTCGTCTGTGGCGCTTACGAGGCGATCGCCGTAGACAAGTCGCCCCTCCTCTCTGACGACATCTCCAACCGCAGGCTTTTCGGCGATGCGGCGACCTACATCGAAAACACGCCGGACTCGCTGGCGCGAGCGATCGTCGAAAATCTCGAGCGCGGGCCGCCGGGCTCCATGAGAGGATTTCGCGATCGCTATATGAATGAGTGGCGTGGTCGGCTGGCAGCGCTTTCAGCGACCCTCGATGCCTGAGGCCCGAATACTCTACGTCGAAGGCAACGTCGATGGCACGGTCGGCGGCTCATACTTCAGTCTCTTGTATCTCGCGTCGCGGCTGGACCGCAGCCGCTTCCGGCCGATTGTCCTCTTTGCAGCAGAGAACGAGCTGATCCATCGCTTTCGAGCGGCCGACATCGCGGTCATGGTGCGCCGGCCCGCAAGGCCATTCGTGATTTCCGGCTGGCTCGGCCGCGCCGCGGGGAAGGCTCTCAATTTCCTGCTGGGATGGGTGCTGGAACCCGTTCGGCTGGCCGCACTCCTCCGGCGGGAGCGAGTCTCCGTCGTTCATCTCAACAACAGCATCATCAAGAATCATCCATGGATGCTGGCAGCGTGGGTGCTGCGCATACCCTGCGTCACGCATGAGCGTGGAATCAATCCGGAGTATCTTGCGCGGGCGCGACTTCTCGCGCGCACGCAAGACGCCATCATCTGCATTTCAGGTGCGGTGCGCGACAACATGGTGGCGCTCGGACTGGGAAAGCTTCCGCTGGTGACGATCCACAACGGGCTGGATCCCGCCGCAATGCGGGTCACCCGAACCGTCGAGGACATTCGAGAAGAGCTGGCGCTCGATTCGCGCAGGCGACTCGTCGGGCTCGTCGGGAACCTGAAGGCCTGGAAAGGGCAGTCGATCGTCGTGCGCGCACTGGCACTCCTCCATCACGAGTTCCCGGACGTGGTCTGCCTCCTGATCGGCGGAGCGTCGCCGGATGAGGCGACATTCCAGGCAGCGCTCATGCGGCTGATCGAGGAGCAGGGACTTGCCGGAAGCGTCGTCTGGACAGGGTATCGGTCCGACGTGGCAAACTACATCAATGCGCTCGAGATCCAGATCCACGCGTCGATCTCGCCCGAACCGTTCGGACGGGTGTTGCTGGAGGCGATGGCGCTTGCAAAGCCATTGATCGCGAGTTCGGCTGGCGGCGTGCAGGAGATCGTCGTCGACGGCGAGACCGGCCTGCTATTCGAGCCGGACAATCCGGCTTCGCTCGCCTCCCGCCTCAGAACCCTGCTCATGCAGCCAGCGCGTGCGGCGGAAATGGGCCGCGCGGGTTACGAGCGGCTGGTCCGATCGTTCTCGATCGACCAGCACGTGCGCGAGGTCGAAGCACTATATGCCAGGATCCTTCGCTAGTCGGCGTCGGATGTGCAGCCAGCACACACGAAACGATCGCATCAGCTCGAGCCTCAGCGGATACAGGGCCCGGTAGTCACCACAGCAGATCGCCTGCACCTGCCGCGGCACGAATAGCAAGAACGAGGCCAGGCATTCGGCTGCGCGATAGTAGGGGATGCCGAAGAGCTGCCGCGATGTTCTCCGTGGAGTCATGTTCACGAGCGAAACCGCCGTATCGCGGTAGTATTTCCTGACGTAAGACCTCGCTTTCATCCGGTCGGAGATTCGGTGACGGACCTGGATTGCCGGGCTGTACACGATCTTCCGCCCCCGGCTCGCGAGTGCGAGAAAAATCTTCCGTTCCTCGGAAATATAGAGGTTTTCCGGTGTCCGGCCAAGGCTGGGATCGAAACCACCGAGTTCGGCCAAGAGCTGCCGGCGCACGGAAAAATTCGCGCCGAAGAATTCCTGGCGGCGATTCCGCACGACTGTTTCGAAATCTCCGTAGTCGAGCGCGCCGTAAATTGGCCCGAGCTTCGCGTGATACCAGTTCGGTCTTGGGCCGCCCCAATCCGGGATGATCTTGCCGAACACGGCATCGGCATCGTGGCGCCGGTACGCGGCTGCGTAGTCGCGCACCCAGGTGGACGGCACGACAATATCGTCGTCTGTGAACACCACGACGTCGCCAAGCGCTTGCCGGAGACCGCGGTTACGCGCATTCGAGAGGCCCTGTGCAGTCTCCACGCAACAGGCGACGGGCATGGTTGCGGACGTTTCAAATTCCCGACAGACGCTCTGCGTCTCGTCGGACGAGTTGTTGTCGACTATGACGACCTCGTGGCGGACGCCGGGCGCAGGCTCCAAGGACGCCAGACAGGTCAGTGTCTCCCGCAGCATGGTTGCCCGATTGAAGGTGCAAAGTACGATCGACAGAGAACTGATTTCGAAGGCGCTCGCGCTCATTCCGCTGCATCCAGTACGTGCCGGTAAAGCGACTCGTACTCCGCGACCATTCTCGCGGCCGAACACCGATCCCGAAGCTCGCCTGCCGCGGCGCCGCCAAGCCGTTCACGGAACGCGGGGTCCTGCACCAGCGCGGTCAAGGCACGCGCCATGGATACCTCGTCGCCCGGCTCGACGAGGAGACCGGTTTCACCGTGACGCAGGATTTCCCTTGCCTCGCCCACTGCGGTGCAGACGACGGGTTTGCCGGCGATGGCGGCTTCCAGCAGCACCATCGACATGGCCTCCCACCGTGACGGCTGAAACACGATGTCGACTCCCGGCAGGATCGTTTCCGCCGAATCCTTGATCCATCCGAGAAAGACGACTGAATCCTGGAGGCCGGCTTTCCGCACTAGACCTTCGAGCTCTTCCCGCAATGGCCCGCCACCGACGATGAGGAACCTGGCGGGGACGCCGCGGCACTTCAACTCGACGGCCACGGCGATGAGGTCGCGGTGGCCTTTCTGGGGTATCAGGGTACCGATCGTTGCGATCAGTACCCGGCCGTCCTTTCGGAATGGTGCCAGGCGTTCGTGATCGATGCGCACCGGCCGGGCGTCGACACCGTTCCAGATCACCTGCAGCTCATTCTCGGCGATTCCATAGGTCCTGCTGAGTGCGCTCGCCTGAACTCGCCCGACTGCTACGAGCTGATCGGTGAAGCGGTGGAACAGCCTTTCGAGGCGCAGATGGGTCGGCGTGTGGTTCGGGTAATTGCCGAAATGAAACGTGTGGACGTGGCGGAGATGCGGCACCGTCCAGCCGCACATGGCGGCCAATCCCAGCGCGTCCGTCGAATGTGTATGAATGAGATCGATTCGATTGGCGACCACGACGCGCCGAAGCCGCCAGAGGATTCTCGCGAGCGTCATCTGCTGTTCATCCGCATTCAACGCGTGCACCGTGTATGCTGCCGACCGCAGGTCCCGCGCCTTTTCGCCATGACCGCTGATCTCGCAGGCGCTGCACTCGAAGCGTCGCGGATCCAGTCCCCTGCACAGGCTTTCGACGACGAGCTCCGCTCCGGCGCCAGACAAGGTCCGGATCAGGAACAGGATGCGCGGGCGCCTAGCGATTGCGGAATTCACGCACGAAGCGCTCAAGTCGCCCGAAAACACTGGCCGGCAGCAGCGTCATCGGCAGCAGCAACGCAGTCACCGCCTGCGCCGGCTGTTCGCGAATACTGCGCCAGAGGTGACGGCGCGCTTCCCGCGTCCGGCCATTGCGCAGGCAGGCGATGCCGAGCGCGCGATGGACGGCCGCCAGCCGCGATTGCACCATGCCCGGGTCGATCGAGTCCGCCATCCGGGTTGCCGCGCGCTCGACGACGGTGGCGACGTTGCGCAGAATCCGTTCCGCCTGACCGGGAGCCGTCAGCTGTCCCGCGCGCCTGCGGAAAGCGACCAGCGGCGCATCGACATACACGAATGGCCAGTCGCGGGCGAGCCGGAGCCAGCAGTCGTAGTCCTCTTCGGTGCCCAGGTTCTCGTCAAATCCCCCGGCACCCTCGAGCGCTTCGCGTCGCGCCAGTACCGACGAGGTGTTGATGAAATTTCCCCGAAACAACCACGTCGCTATGCGGCCCCGATATGCGCTTGCGCGATTTGCGCTGCCCGAGCCGTCGTTCCATTCGACTGCTTGCGTCGAAGCGAAGAGGCGCCGCCAGGGGGTCGCTTGCGCGGAATACACGAGCGGATACTTCCAGCGGATGCCGAGTGGCAAGATCGTTTCGCCGCCGGCGCTCACGACGCTGAAGTCGGAGAATACAAGTCCGGCATCCGGGTAGCGCTCGAACGCCGCAAGTTCGGCAGAAAGTCGCGAGCTGCACCACCAGTCGTCCGCGTCAAGAAATGCAACGTACCTGCCCACCGCCTTGCGAAGCCCTGCATTCCGCGCAGCCGCCGGGCCGGCATTCCGCTGCTGGATCAGTTCCAGGTTGCCCCGAAACGGCTCGAGGGCTTGCGTCGTTCCATCGGTCGAGCCGTCGTCGACAACGATGAGCTCGATGTCGCCGCGGCCCTGACTGAGCACCGAGCGCACCGCCGCCGCTATGAATTCCTCGCAATCATGCACCGGGATGATGACGCTGACCCGGACATTCACAGGCAAAGCAGGCGTCCCGCGAACAGCGGTTCGAGAAAAGTCGTCTCGCTCGAAATGTTGATTCGGTTGAGTGCATACACATTGGCTCCCGCCTCGACCGGTCCGATCTTCGTTGTGCAGCCACTTGCGAAACCGCCACGTCTCACAAGATCCTGCACTCGTGGCCCCGTCTTGCCGTAGGGATACGCGAGATTCGCCGGGCGGTATCCGGACTCACGCTCTATCTCCGCGTTTGCGCCGCTGATTTCTTCGACGATTTCTTCATCCGAGAGCTCGGGAAGCACTCGATGACGCATGGAATGATTGCCGAGCTCGACGCCGCTCTGCGCCATGGCGCGCACCTGGCTCCATGTCAGAAACGGTCGTACGTGCTCCGGGTCGGCGAGCGGCGCAGCTTCTTCGAGGAAAATCATCGCATCTCGCCGTTCAGCGGCGGACCACTTCTTGAGCTCTGGAATCGTCCGCAGCAGGTAGTGCGGAAACGCGGCCGTGCTGACCCGGAACAACTCCGCGAACATGCTGCCGCGAAGCCGGTCGTGCAGGTTCCGAAGACCCGGTTCCGACCCGATGCGTTTGCGCCGATGGTGAATCCGTGCGAGCAGGTATCGAACCCGCTCCTCCCAGGACCATTCCGATCCGCCGACGTAACCCGTGGTCAGAAAGAGGGTCGCCGGTAGGGAAAGGGCTTGCAATACGGGGAACGCATGTTCGTAGACGTCGAGCCAGCCGTCGTCGAAGGTCACGGCGCAAAGCCCGGACAGTGCCGGCTGTGTGCTCCTGACTTCCGCCGCGATTTGCGAGAGCGGAACGACATGGTAGTTCCGCTTCAGAAATCTCATTTGCATTGCAAACTCGACCGGGGTCACGGTCATGCCATTCGGGGAATAATCGGGCACGCCGTGGCCGCGGGGTAGAACCCGATGGTAGAGCAGGATTGCGCCGCGATTCCTGACATACGCCCGGCGCATCAGCGACAGGACCCCGGTGTAATGCAGGCCCCCGACCACGGCCACCTTGACCGCGCGCTTCAAGTGTTCGTGCCAGTACATCGGACGGATTCTACGGGCGCAGCGCCGGCGCCGCTCAGCCGGCGGCTGCGGGTCTGGAGTTCGGGCGTTTCGGGTTGCGTAGCCCGCCGGGCATGGCATGCAATTTGCGAGCACCGTCACATTTCGAGCTATTGGAAATCCGCGGCCGTGAAGCGGAATATAGGGGCTGGCCCCTTGTGGGCCTATTCTACGGCCAATGCGCGTCGGCACGGAGCGACAGCGGGCATGCCGGAGAGCACGACTCACGGTGTATTTTCGAGTCGGGAATGAGGAGATCGTCCTAAATGCGTTTACGTACTGAAGTTTGGGCCGCAGCCATCATGCTGGTCCTGGGTGTCGGACGAGCGTCACCCGCCCTGGCACAACTGATCGAAGTTGACCTCGATACGCCGCCATCCTCCGAAGGCAATGGCGGCGTCTACCATGGAAGCGTGGGGTCGATCGTGATCGACGCGCGTAACGGCTCGCCGTCGAACATGTTCGACCATGTCAGCGGCAGTGAATGCTGGGGCGGTTCCGGCGGCTGTGCCCGCTTCTACGGATCGGTGTCGGGGGGCGGTGCGTACCGCGGATTCACGCCGGGGAATTTTTCCGGCGGCGGAACCCGCAAGAATCTGCGCTATCTCCAGAAGTGGAACAGCGCCTGGCGAGGCGCCGAGAATCTGAAGGGCAATTACTTGAGCATGGGCGGGGTTTTCTGGACCCAGGAAAAGGCGATGAACCAGGCTCTCGGCATCGGCTTTCAGCTCGCCTTGAGCCACGCGGGCACACTTTACTACGCCCATGGCAATGGCCAGCCGGAAGGGGTCTGCAACGCGGGGGGCTACAGCTGCTGCCAGCATGAGTCCAATTGCAGCCTTGGCGGCGGCGTGGCCAATGCCGGCCCGTTCTATTACGGCCAGTACGACAACGAATGGGTCGCCATCGAACTCGAAATGTTGTCGTCCGGAATTTTCCGCATCTATGTCTGGACCCGCGACGGCAGGTATCACGGACTTTACATGGAAGGACGAAGCATGAACCCTGGCACGCCGGAGATCGCCGGCTTCAGCGGCATGTACTTTCACGATTCTGGCGCCGCCAGTGGCAGCTACATCATGGTCGATGAAGTCGTCCTTTCGGACAGGTTCGTGGGTCCGCCGCCCGGCTTCAGTGACGGCGAGTCGCCTCCGAGCCCTCCGACGGATGTGACCATTACTCGCAAGCTGCCAATTGCCACCGGCGACGACTGGATGCTGGCTTCCATGCTGGGCAGTGCCTCGCCGACCCCCTACAGCCCTCCACGGATGCTCCAGCGCCCGCGTGAAGGGTCCTGATTCCGGGTCGCGGCTCCAACGGAGCCTTTCATGCCCGCCGGCGCGTATGCTCTGCGCCGGGGGAAAATCATGGGCGAAGGGCTTCGGAAGCTGAGTGACGAGCAGGTCGACGCATTCAATCGCGAATACGTCGATGCGGATCGCTTTGCACGCGTCTCGTCCCGAATCGACGCAGCCTTTCCCGACGGAGAATTCACATTCCTGGACATCGGAGGCGGTAACGGTCGCTTTGCGGACCAGCTGCTGGAGCGCTACCCGCGGGCACGCGGCACGGTGCTCGACAACTCGGAGTTACTGCTTGCCCGCAACAAGTCGCACCCCCAAAAGACACTGCTTGCATGCTCCGCCGGCGAGCTGGATTCCATCCGGGACAGGTTCGACCTGGTGTCCCTGCACTGGTTGCTGCACCACCTCGTCGGCGACAGCTACGCCGCAACCCAGACGAACCAGCGGCGAGCGCTCGCATCACTGAATGGCCTGCTGACCGAGCGTGGTCGCATTTCAGTTTTCGAGAACGACTACCAGGGCTGGGCGCCGGATCCTATCCCGACCTGGCTGATCTATGTCGTTACGGCATCGCGGCCGCTTGCACCGCTCGCACGGGCGCTTGGCGCGAATACGGCCGGTGTGGGCGTTTGCTTTAATTCGCAGAAGACCTGGCGCAATCTCATGAAGGAGGCTGGATTGCAGCTGATCGACCACGCCGAGCCCGACACGTGGAAACGGCGGATTCCCTTGTACGGCACTTTCGGCCTGGGTCTGCGCGACGTCAAGGTCGGGCACTACTGGTTGCGTAGCCGGACGTGACTGCCCGGGCAGGCATTGAGGAAAAGCGGGACACCACCTGGCTGTTCTACGGCTACCTCGTGCTGTTGACGTTCGAGTGGCTGGGACTGCAGAACGACCTGCCGTTCCTAAAGATCCTTCGATTCACGACGCTCCTCGGCTATGGTCTCGTCATCGCGGCGATCGCACGTTGCGGTGTCGGCGATCTGTTCCGGCGGCCACAGGCCAGGATCTTCGTGACCTTCATCGTGTTCACGGTGATGTCGCTGGCCTGGGCCGTCGTTACGGAGCACGCATTCAATGCGATCCGCCCGCTCGTCGACTTCACTGTTTTCTTCGTCCTGACCGTCACTCTGATCGATCGGCCGAAGCGCATCGTGCAGGTCGCGCTGACCTTCGTCCTGATCGTGACCGCCCTGGTGGCCCGGAATCTCTCCGTGCTAGGCGACGCGATGCGCGCCAGCGCGTTTGCAGCCGGCCCGTTTCTCGGCGACGGCAACGATTTTGCCTGGGGAATGGTGATCGCTCTCCCGATCGTCGGATACCTGACGCTCGGTCAGCGCAGCTTTCTGCTGCGGGCGGCCGGTGCATTTGGCGCCGTCATTTGCTTGATGGGCGTGGTCGGAACGGCTTCGCGCGGGAGCTCGCTCGGGCTTGCGGGTGCGCTCCTGTTCTATTTGCTGTTCGTGAGCCGACACAAACTGCGCACGGCGCTTTCCATTGCGGTGCTCGCACTTGGAGTCTTGTTTCTGGCACCGTCCGGCTACATGGACCGCATGAAATCGATTGCAGCCTACCAGGAGGACAGTTCCGCCCAGTCGCGCCTGACGTTGTGGCGCGCAGCCTTCGACATGTCGCTCGATTACCCGCTCGGCGTCGGTGCCGGCAATTTTTCATCCGCCTACGGTCGCTTCTACTCCCCTGTGGGCGACCGTGCGGAAGGAGGAAGCGAAGTGATGTGGGCGCCGGGCCGCTGGCTCAACGCCCACAGCATTTACTTCAAAACACTTGGCGAATACGGGATGCTGGGGCTCTTGCTGGTCGTTTCCCTGATCGTGATCAACGTTCGCAGCAGCCTCGAGATGCGGGCCCGCTGCCTGATGCAGGGGGCACGCGCTGCGATTCCGGCGGAATGGCCGGGATTGGTTGCAATGTCGACCGTCGGATTCGCCATTTGCGGCATCTTTCTGGGCGGATTCTCCTACCCGCACATGTTCCTGCTGTCCGGCCTGGTAGTCGCGAACTCCCGGATGGTCGAGCAGGAGACCGCGGTTACATCGCGTCGAACACGCGCCGGACCCGGGCGGCAAGCCCGGCCGGGCTATAGGCGTGGGTCGGAAGCGTCACGATAGTCGACGCGACTTCCCTTGCGCCGGCGAACGATTCGCGGGAAGCAGGCATGCGGCGCGCAACCTCCGCGACGTCCACGAGCGCCCGGGGATAGAAACCGGTCGCGCCGATTCCGGCCCGATCCATGGCGGCCAGGACACCGGCACGCGATGCGGGTGAAGTGACGCGGACTGGAAATCGGGTATAGGCCGGCTCGGCGGTGGTTTTGACCTTGACGAACTTCAGGACTCGGGCACCGTCCAGCGACCGGCGTAACGCGTGCGCATTGGCCAGACGGCCCTCGCGCAAGGCGGCAATGCGCGCCAATTGGAGGAGCGCAAGGCCGGCCAACGGGGCACTCAGGCGCGACATCGGATAATCGCGGTCATAGCGCGTTTCGCCGAGTCCCAGCATCGGCAGGCGGCGCAGGAAACCGTATCGCGATGGCGGCAAGAACAGGGAATACGGCAGCAATTTCGCGACCGTCGAGGCGGTTTCCACGAGCCGTGAAGGCGGAAGCTCGCGCCATTCCTCGTCGAGCATTTCCAGATGCGGACCGGGCCGCGCAACCAGCGCTCCGCCCTGGATCGTCGAGATGTTCTTGCCCTTGTCAAAGCTGTACAGCCCGAGATGGCCGAATCCGCCAACCGGACGCCCGTCGAGGCGCGCGCCGAGTGCCTGCGCAGCGTCATCGAGCATGACTGCGCCCTGCTCGCGCGACCATCGTTCGATCTCCGACAACGCATTCGGGATCCCGAACAAGTTGGCGGTAATCAGCGCCACGACGGCGCCGGAGCGAAGCCGATCGAGATGATCGAGATCGAGGCTCAGCGTATCCGGATCGACGTCGCACGGCACGGGCACCAGACCGGCGCGCTCGATGGCCGCGGGAACCGAGTAGCAGGTGTAGGCCGGAATGACGACCTGGTCGCGACCCGGACCTGCGGCACGCGAGATCGCCCGGAGCGCCATCGTCATGGCAGCTCTTCCGGATACGGTCGGCCACGCGCGGACGCTCCCGCTGGCGTCGCCAAGTTGCCGGCACAACTCCGATGACGTTGCGTCGTTGCCCCAGCCGGCAGCCAGGCCACGGACAATTTCGCCGAGGGTCAGGGGCGTGCCGGCCGGCGCGACAAAGGCCATATCCGGGGCTGCCCTAAGGAATGGCGCGCGCCACCCTCGGCCCGAGGACGCGGGTAACAACGAGTGGCAATCGTCGCCACGCTGCGATCGCCATTCGAAACCTGGGATTGTCCACGTTCAAATTCGGGGCATTGCCGCCATCGGGACGCCAGAAGTACCAGTACAATTGCAGTTTCTCCGCGTTCCATTTGCGCTTGAACGTTTCCGAGCTCGAATTGACCGTCGATCGCCCAAGATGAAATCGCTGGAATCCCCGTTCGCAGCCGTCACGGATCATTGCCCAGTAGAGCACATAGTTCGCGCTCAAGCTCCGTGCCTCCGCGACCCCGCCGTTCCACAAGCCTTCCACGGTCCCGCCGAAATACCCGTTCAACGCCGTCGCTACCGGCTCGCCGCGCCGGCTGCACAGGAAGATCCGGGTGGCGCCGGGAAGATGCGCAAGAATCTGTTCGAAGTAACTTCTCGCGTACAGGGGCGTGCCAAGCTCTCGCCAGGAGTGTTCCATCACATGATAGAACTCCGGCAGCAGCTCGCGGCCACCCGATGACACTACCAGATTGTTCTTCTCCGCTCGACGGATGTTTGTGCGGTGCTTGGCAGAGAAACCCGACCAGATCAGCGTCGGATCCGCATCCAGCTGCAATACCATGCTGATCTTGCGCAATGAAACTGGCATGTCGCCGGGAAGCGGCGCGCGACAGCGCAGCTCGAGATAGTCCGCCGCATTCTCCCGGGCGAGCTGCCTGCCATGCTCCAGAAGACGGTTGACTACGCCATTGTCGTCAGCACAGGGACCGCCGAAATTCATGAATGGCATTGAGCACAGGATCCGCCCGAACAGCTGGCTCGCAACGAGCGTCAAGGGCAGGATGCCGGAGATTCGCCCCTCGTTGCGTGCAATCAAATAGATCGATCGGTGTCCAAAAGACAGCTCGTTGATCGCTTGCCAGGCGAAAAGATGGTAGAAGGAAGCCCCGACCAGCCGCCCGAGGGACGCATCCCATTCGGCTGCATCGGCGGGCGACGCCACAACGACATCGATGTTCTTCGCGGCACTGATAGAAGCAGACACTGGCAATTCAAGGATGCATCGACGGGATTCCGCGCGTCAATCCGACCGGTGGGTCATTTGATGGAATTTCGCCGGCACGGACTTCCGTTCATGCTGGTGCTGTGTGGCCACCGGTCAGTTGGACAGAATCGGCTGGGCGGCATCAGGGGGTTCGGCCAGGAAAGCGTGCCCGTACCCGCCGTGCCGGCCTTCGACGCGCTGCCGTGACCCGAAGACGCCCGTTCGCCGCGTCCCTGGCTGAACTGAAGGACCTGGTCCTCTCCTGCCTCTACTTCAGCGGAGTATTGTGGGGGCTCGCCCTGCTGCGATTGCGGCAGCGCATCGTGGTGCTGACTTACCACCGCGTCCTTCCTCGCGAGCGGCAGGCCGATTCCTATTCCGCGGCCGGAATTCTCGTCACGCCGTCTGTATTCGACATGCAAATGCGGTTCCTGCGGCGCCACTTCACGCCGTTGAGCTGGGATGAGTTCCTGCGCATCCTGCGGGAGCGCGCACCGGTGCCGCGGCGAGCCTGTCTCGTGACATTCGACGACGGCTGGCACGATACGCTGGAATTCGCATTGCCGGTCCTGAGGCGGCATGCAATCCCGGCGGTGCTTTTCATCGCCGGCGACTTCATCGGTACCGGGCGATGTTTCTGGCAGGAACGCATGTCATGTCTCCTGGACGCGCTCAGAGATCGCCCGGAGACTGCCCGTCTCGTCGGTGCGGAGCCGCTCGCGAATCGGGACTCGATCAGGGAATTCGTGACACGGCTCAAGGCCGCTCCGATGGCCAGGGTCGATTCGCTCCTCTCGAGTCTCGAGCGCATGAGTTCATCAGATCGCGGTTGCGGCGAGGATCGCTTTCTGGACTGGAACGGCGTTTCCGAACTGGTAGCAAGTCGGTTGGTGACGATCGGATCGCACGCGATGAGTCATCGCCCTCTGACGCGGATCCCGCCTTCTGAAGCAAGTCGCGAGCTTCGGGACTCGCGCCACCTTCTGCGGCACCGGACAGGCACCGAGATTACCGCCCTCGCCTATCCCAATGGCGATGCGACGCGCGACGTAGCCGGAATTGCGGAGGCGGCCGGATTCCATGCCGCATTTACCACGGTTCGCGGCCACGTTACTGCGTCGTCCGATCCATTTCTCCTGAGCCGCCTCAACATTCACGAAGGATCGGCCCGTACCCGCGGTGGATTTCTCTCGCGGATGCTCGGATTGACCTGAGTGACCGGCACCGAAGGCTTGCGCATCCTGGTGACCGACGGCGACACTCGGTCGGCACTTGCAGCGACAAGGAGTCTCGGGCGACAAGGACACGAGGTCTTCGTGGGCGGCGAGCGCACGTCGACACTCTCCGCCGCCTCCCGCTACTCCGCGGGCGCCATCGAGTACCCGTCACCCGCCGGGCATCCGGAGAATTTCGTCGCAAGCATCGTGGCGGCTGCGGAATCGCTGCCATTGGACGTCGTGATGCCGATGACGGAGACCACTACTGCGCTCCTGGCCAGGCATCGGGAAATTCTGCCTGCTAGATGCATCCTGCCGCTTGCCGCCGCCACTGCGATCGAATTCGCTTCGGACAAGTCTCGCGTCGTCGAGCTGGCGCGCGAGCTGGGCGTACCCATCCCGGCCACCGTGACGATCGCGTCGGCGGCAGAAGCGACTCTGGCTGCAGGGAGGCTTTCATTTCCGGTCGTCGTGAAGCCAGCTCGCTCGCGTCCGGCGACGGGCTCGGGCCGGACCTCGTCCGGCGTCATCTATGCGAGCGACGCCGAAGAGCTCTGGGGCCGGCTCGCTGCGCTGAAGCCCGAGTTCTTTCCACTGCTTCTGCAGGAGAGGATCTACGGGCCCGGCGTCGGGATTTTCGCCTGCTACGACAATGGGCAGGCGGTCGCCTTCTTTGCGCACCGGCGGCTGCGGGAAAAGCCGGCTTCCGGCGGGGTCAGCGTGCTGCGCGAAAGCGTCGCGCCAGATCCGCAAGCCGTCCTGCACGCTCGCAAGCTCCTCGAACGGCTCGGGTGGCATGGCGTCGCAATGGTCGAATTCAAGCAGGATTCGCGCGACGGTTCGCTACGTCTGATGGAAATCAACGGGCGCTTCTGGGGATCGCTGCAGCTCGCCATCGACGCGGGCGTGGATTTTCCCGCAATCCTTCTGGACGTCGCGCGCGGCTTGTCCCGGCAACCGGTTGGATCGTATCGGCTGGGTGTGCGAAGCCGGTGGTTTCTTGGCGATCTCGATGCGTTTCTGGTTACGCTGTTTCGCCGCCGCAGCAGCCTCGATCTTCCGCCCGCGTTCCCCTCGCGAGCGAGGCAGATTCTGGATTTCCTGCATCTATGGGGCCCGCAATTGCACTATGAAGTGCTGCGTTTCGACGACCCCAGACCCGGTCTGATCGAACTGTCACGCTGGCTTTTCAAACGTTAGGGCCAGAGCAGCGCTGCAACTCGCCAGTCTTTCGAGCAGCAACGACGCGCCGGCATCGTCCATTTCGTAGGGATCCTCGATCTCGACGCGGCCAGGTCCCAATGCGCCGAGCCAGACCAGTTTTGACTCATCCGCGCCCATGCGCCGCAACCTCACCCAGTTCTTGCGATCCATGAGCACGATGATCTCCGCCCACTGCAGGTCGGCGGTTGAGATGACCGATGATGCATGGAGCGAGAGGTCCACACCACGCGCGCGGGCCATCGCCACCTGGCGATCCGGACACCGACGACCTGCCTGCGCGTGGAAACCGCTGGAGCGTACGACCACGCCTGCTGCTACGCGTGTCTTCAGGTACGTCCCCACGAACGCGCTCCGGTAGATATTGCCATGACAAACCACGAGGACTCGTTGGGGTCTGCCGAATCGCAGTCTCTGGATGCTCGAGCGACGCGCCTTCCGCAACGCCAGCTCCGCACGGATTCGCCAGAGACCGGCGATCATTCGCCGGCTGATCATGCTAGCTTGCGCGCCAGCGCAAAAAGCCCGCTGCCCGCCCCGAATAGCCTGGACATGAGGGAGTCGGCAAGTGGTATCAGCGAGCGGGAAAAGCCGTAGGGAGTCCACAGGTTCGGGTTGTCGCGGAACCCGGGCCACCAGGCTTCCGCCTCGACCTGATGCAGGCGGTCGCCATAATGGTAATCGCCACAGGACTCCACCTCGTATCCCGCCGTCTCCAGCAGCCTTCGCAAGGAACGCCGGTTGAATCCATGCAGGTGCTCAGGATACTTCATGCTTCCCCAGAAAAGCCTGCGAGTCGTGGGGAAACGCGTGAATCTCTTTGCCCAGGCAAGAACCGCCGCCTGATTCGGGCATTCGATGTAAATGAGTCCGCCTGGCAGTTGAAATTGTGAGAGTCGCACCACCTCTGCAAGCGGCTCAGACAGGTGCTCAATGACCTGAAAGAGCGTGATGACATCGAAACGATCCTGCCTCATCGCCTCGAGCGGGCTGCAAGACAGATCGACCATCGTCGCCGCGAGACCATTGCGGACGCAATATTCAGCGAGCTGGCGCACATTCTGTCGACTGAGATCCGCTCCGCAGGCCGTGTGTCCCTGTCGCATGACCTGAATCAGGAATGCTCCCGATCCGAAACCGTAGTCGAAAATCTTCTTCTGGTCAGGTCCTGGGAGCGAATCCAGCAGCCACCTGGCGATCGGCTCGTGCAGAGTCACCAGTCTCTCCAGGGCCGTGGATTCTTCGCGCCGCGTGAGATAGTACTTTTCGTAGTGGGCAGCCAGAACGGCCGGCACGGGCAATGGATCCAGAAAGCGTACGCTGCAGTCGCGGCAACGCACGACGGCGAGATGCGCTGCCAAGCGCTTTTCCAACCGTGGCGCACGATGGCTGCCGCACGCGCCGCAGGATTTCGTACCCGCTGTGCCCGTATGCGAGGTCATGCCGGACGGCCGGCCACGAGTCCCTCGTAGACTCGTACTTGTGCTGCCGTCCGGGCACCGAACGAGAAGTCCCTCTCGATCCTCGCTCGCGCGGCTCGAGTCATCGACTCGAAGTCCGCAGGGTACTCGAGGAAATGCCGGATGCCGTCGGTCAGGTCGCTGAGGCGGCGCGGCCGAACCAACCAGCCTGATACTCCGTGCTCGATCACTTCAGACGTGCCGCCGACATCGGTCGCGAGGATTGGCACGCCGAGCCAGGCGGCCTCGAGCAAAACGTTCGGAAGTCCCTCGGTGAAGCTCACCTGCACAACGAGCGAGGCGCTCAAATAAAGGTTATGTATATCATCTACATAGCCGATAAATTTCACCCTATTTGATATTCCCAGTCGCTCCGCCAGCGCGCGCAGTTGCGGTTCGAGCGGCCCGATGCCCGCAAATGCAACGCGAATCGCCGGATAGCTGGACGCGAGCGCTGCAACCGCACGCAACAGGAGGTCCTGACCTTTCTCCGTGGAAAGCCGCCCGACATTCAGGAGCAGCACCTGGCCGCGCGGAGTTACCGGCTCGCTTGCGGCGCGCGGTGCGAACGGAAATCGCTCAGCAACGACGGCGTTGTGCAGAACGCTTGCGCGCTCATCCGGGACCCACCAGCGCGGCAGTTGCCGCCGCGTCGCGTGAGACACAAAGATCACACGGTCGAAGCGTCGCAACAACAGCCGGTCTACGACGACTTTTGCCCTGCGGGCCAGGCTGTTCGCAATCCAGCCGTGGGCGGTGCTCACGACTTTGAGCTTGCGGCTGCGGCGGCAAGAAAGCGCAATCAGGTTGGTGCGGAAATCGGACGAGTGCAGAACGTGGGCACCGATGCGGTCAACGAGCAAGCCGACGCTGTGGGCGACGGCCGCGAGCGAAGTTCCGTCATCGACGATCTCGTGGACCGGCAAGCCGCGCGAGCGCATCGCTTCCAGAAGCGGATGGGGGCAGGCTTGCGAAGGCACGAGCACGCCGACCTGATAGTCGATCCGATCGCGATCGATTCGCGTAGCCGTTTCGAGAATCGTGCGGCCGGGCCCGTCGATCCACGGTGAGTCGCGCAGATGCAGCACCCGAATGCGGGACGTCCGCCCGGTCACGCAGCTCTCCGTGTCGGTTGCCAGATTTCCTGGCGTACGCCTGCCAGCCATGAAACAAGCGCCTTCGCGGCAGCCCCGTTGACCAGAATGAAGAAAGCGCACAGCCGCACGATTGCGGACCGCTTGGCAAGTCCTGGCGACGCCAGTCCGGCCGCGCCGGCCGAATAGAATAGAATCTGGAGGTACGCCGCCGTCCGGTAGACAGGGCCGTTCCACAGAAGAATCGCGGTTACCAGGCATCCTGCCAGCGCAATCGGCGCCAACCACCTCGACAGCTTGTGCGAGAACAGGATGAAGCTGAACGCCGTATGGCGGAATGGATTGAGCAGCGCAAGATTGGCGGACAGCGCCGTCATGCCGCGCAGGATTGTGCGTGTCTTGCGCCCGAATTCGTCGTACTGCCGTCCGGTCGCCGCCATGGTTCCGTACGCGGCAGGCTCGGCGACGGCGCGACAGCCTGCGCGCACCGTATCGAGCACCGAGAGAAAGTCCGGCGCCATGCCGTGCCGGAATGGCCTGCAGAGAGTGCGTCGAATGCCGTACAGGCATCCGCTCGCGCCCGCGATGCTGTGCAATCTGGATTCGTCGCGGCGCAGCTGCAGTTCCATCCGGCCATAGAGGCTTTCGCTGCCGTCATCCTCGATGCGATCCTCCCCCGAGACGCAGCCGACGATTGGATCGGCGAATCGGCCGGCCAGCGCGCGCAGCGCGCCCGGCGCGACCTGGATGCCGGCATCCGTAAATACGACGATCTCACCCGTAGCGCGCTCGAGGCCCGCATTCAGCGCTGCAGCCTTGCCCTGCCTGGCCGGCAATGCAATTGTTGCAACGCGCCCGGCCCCGACTCGCCCGACGATTTCGAGGCTCTCATCCGTGCATCCATCACCGATGACCAGGAACTGCAGGCGCTCGCGCGGGTACTCGAGCGCAAGCAGGTTCTCGGTCTTCGCCCCGATCGAGGCAGCCTCGTTGTGCACCGGGCAGATCACGCTGATCGATGGCACCGAACGTGCATCGGCATCGGGCATTCGCCGACCGAGCAAACGATTTGTGCATGCCAGCAATAGTGGATAGATGGCATACGGATACACGCTCATGAAGAGGCACGCCCAGAAGAGGCTGCGAGCCAGTCCCGCCCCATTCATCGCCGACCCTCAGGTCCCGATTTCAGGGACGGCCTCGACCAGCACGGGACCCGCGTGCAGGTAGCGGGTCGCCCTGCGCTTGGCCCGGATGTCCGCGTAGACGAGCAGAGCTCGCTCACGCGTGATGCCAATTGCCTGGGCGACTGCCTCGGGCGGTAGCCCGCGGTTGAAGGCCCACAGCGCGAGATCCATCTCCCCATACGGAAGCTCGAAGTAGAATTCGTCCTGCCCTTGCGGGAGGCTGTAGGTATCGGTGGTCGGCGTCGCGTTGCAGATCGGATCGGGCAGTCCGAGATGGCGCGCCAGGGCATACACCTGGGTCTTGTACAGGTGCGCGATGGGTTTCACGTCGGCGCTACCGTCGCCGTTCTTGACGAAGAAGCCCTGGTCGTATTCGAGCCGGTTGGGCGTTCCAACGACCGCGTAGTTCAACCGGTCCGCATGAAAGTACTCGAGAGTCTTGCGGATTCGCTGCTTGAAATTCGTGGCGGCGACGATTTGCAGGTACTCGCGCAATCCGAGTCGGCTTTCGCGAATCTCGCCATTCGGCGTCTGCACAACCAGTTTGAAATGGTTGATTCTTCCCTCGAGTCCGCCGGTGATGACGATCTTGCTCTTCCAGGTTCCGTCGTACTGCGGGAAGAGCCGGCGAATCGCCTCGTCGCGCCATCGATAGCAGCCGATGGCCTCGAGCGTAGGCGCGATGTCCACGAGCTCGAAGGCGATACCAAGGTGTTCAGCGAGCATTCGGCCGCGGACCGTGCTGTCGGCCGAGGAATCCTGCTCAGGCAGCAGCAAGCCGAATACGCGCCCGGCTCCGATCGCACGAACGCAGAGCGCCGCCGACACCGAGCTGTCGATGCCGCCCGACATTGCGACGACGAGACCGCGTCGCGTGAGCTCGCGCAGGATGTTGCGCAATCGATCCCCGATGCGGTCCTGTTCCGCCTGAAGATCGAGATCCAGACTGCCGGCGGAGAGCGACATTGCAATCAGGCCAGTTGCCGCCGCCGTACCTTGCCGGTCGCCGTGTACGGAAGCGCTCTTGCGAATTCGACCAGTTTCGGCACCTTGTACATCGCGAGTTGCCGGCGGCAGTGGGCCTTGACGCTCCGGACATCCAAGGTCTCGCCTTCGCGAAGTACGACGACGGCCTTGATCGCCTGACCCAGCAGTGCGTCCGGCATCGCGGTCACGCCGACCTCAGCGACGCCCGGGATCGCTGCGATCACCTCCTCGACTTCCTGGGGACTCACCCGAAATGCGCCGACCTTGATCATTTCAACGGCACGGCCATCGACGTACAGGCAGCCGTCATGGTCCATGCGGCCCAGGTCTCCCGTATGTAGCCAACCGTCGCGCAGCGTCTCCAGGGTCGCCGCTTCGTCGTCCAGGTAGCCTTGCATGACGTTCGGGCCGCGCGCGATGATCTCGCCGACTTCACCCGGGACGGCCCTGGTACCGTCCGGCCTGGCCACCGCAAGCTCGACGCCCGGGATCGCGATTCCCACCGAGCCAGGCTTCTCGTCAAGCCAGTCGGGCGGCAAATACGACAGCCGCGCCGTCGCCTCCGTCTGGCCGTACATGATGAAGACGCGCGTATCAGGCAGCTCTGCTCGTAGCCGGTCGATCGTCGCTCGCGGCATCGGTCCGCCCGCCTGTGTCACGTAGCGCAGCCGGGTCAAGTCGAAATCCTTGAGCGCGCAACGCGTCAACAGCAGCGCAAACGTCGAAGGTACGCCGGCGAATCCCGTCACCCGGTCCTGGACCATGCGTTGGAGCACCGCGTGAGGGTAGACAATCGAGTCTTCGATCAAGAGTTCGGCGCCGGCAGCCAGATGCGTGTGAAGTACAGAGCTGCCATACGAAAACTGGAAGGGAAGGACGACGAGCCCGCGATCTTCGGCCCGCAACCCAAGGTAACTCACGATCGCATGGGTGTTCGCCGTGAGATTTCCGTGGCTCAGTTTGACGCCCTTGGGATCGCCGGTCGTCCCGGACGTATAGATGATTGCCGCCAGGGTGTCCGGCGCGGGCGCGAACTCCGCTCCCTCCTCCGCGCCGCTCATGTCGCTCATATATCGGGCGAGCGCGGCCGGATTGTCCTCGACCACGAGTCCCGTGCCGGCAATTCCGCTCGCTTTCGCCGCCTGCATCACGCCTTCCCATTCGGGATGGCCTGCGTCGCCGAGCAGCGCGCGCGCACTACAATGCGCCAGCTGACGCGCAAGCACCTGTACCCGTTCGTGCGGATTGAGCGGCACGGCGACACAGCCCGATGCCAGCGCCCCGTAATAGGCGGCGACATACTGCGGCGAATTGCGAAACATCAGTCCGATCCTGTCTCCTGGCGTCAAGTCCTGTCGACGAAGGAACGAGGCGGTTGCGGCGACTGCCGCGGCGAGCTCCGCATAAGTCCACCGGGCTGTTCTCCAGGTCAAGGCCGGCGCCTCCGGCCGGGCGCGTGCCGTGGCTCGCAGCATGCCGGGCAAGTCGTCGATCGGACGTTGCACCATGCCCACCCTACCCGTCGCTCCGTTTCGAGGCGACGAACGCCGCAATCCGATTCACGGAGTCGAGATTCTCAGGCACCATCTCGGAATCCGCGACCTTCACGCCGCACTGTTCCTCGATGAAAAGTATGATCTCCAGCATGCCGGTCGAATCGACGATGCCTCGCCCCAGCAATGAATCGTCGAGGCCCAGCTGCGACGTATCACTCGTGAACAAGTAATTATCAAGTATGAAGCGATGAATCGAATCGAGCGTCGAATCGGTCATTGCAGGAATTCCGCGTGCCATAGCTGGGTGGTAAGCACTCCCATGAAGGCCATATTCTCACGGACCGTTGGCACACGGCCCTGTCTGAGCTTGTCGATCAGCTTTCCGACTTTTCCGGCGTCGAAGTAGCCGTACTTTTTCAGGGATTGCGGGTCGGTCAATTCACGCACGTAATCGGGGACCTCGCCATTCAGGAATGCGACCGCGTCCGGTGCCCGGTACGGGAGCTTGCTGCGCGCCAGCACGCTGGGGGGCAGCCGGTCGCGCACCGCTTCCCTCAGCAGGTCCTTCTCCCTGAGCACGCGCATCTTGATGGAGGGATGGAGCTCGTTGGCGAAGCGGATCAACCGGTGATCGAGATACGGGAAGCGGCCCTCGACCGAACTGGCCATCAGCATGCGATCGCCCTGCGAGGAGAGCAGGTAACCCGGCAGCAGGGTCGTGGCCTCGAGGTACTCTGCGCGATTGAACGGATGCCAACGATGAAAATCTTCCGGCAGGATCGCCCGCAGCCTTTCCTCCGCCCCTGAGGACACTTGTCGCGCGAACTCCGGGTCCCAGAACATCTTGCACTGCGTCGTGGTGGTCCAACGTGGCTGGTGTGAAAAGAACGGGTCGTCAGGAGCTGCGAGGCCCTGTCCGAAGAACTCACGCAGGTAAGCGTCGCGCGAGCTACCCAGGTCAAGGTAAGGGTACAAACGCTTCAGCAGCAGCGGCCTCCAGGCCGAATGCGGGTTCCGCGACCAGAATCGACGCACCTTGGCCTCTTTGAAGGTGTCGTAGCCCCCGAGCACCTCGTCCGCGCCTTCCCCTGTCAGCACTACCTTAATGCCCGCGGAGCGAACCGACTGCGAGAGTAGCCGCATCGGCGCGGGAGCGGAGCGCAGCACGGGACTCTCCGCGTGACGGACTGCGAGCGGCAGCGAGGCAGCGATATCACCGGCGGAACATTGCACGTGATGATGTCGGGTCCGCAAGTGGCGGACCACGGCCTGTTGATGCGCGGTTTCGTCCAGCGACGGATCGTCGAAGCCGATCGAGAAGGTATGCAGCGTGTCTGCAATCGCACGATGCAGCAGCGCAATGAGCGCGGACGAATCGAGACCTCCCGAGAGATAGGCCCCGACCGGTACGTCCGCCCGAAGACGAATACGAGTGGCGTCTGCCAGCAAGTCGCACAATTCCGCCCTCAGCGCCGGGAGCGGGGCACGACGATGAGCGCCGCTCTCCGGGAACTCCCAGCGCCAGTACTTGCGGCGGGTGATGGTCGCGCCCGCGATGACTACCAGTTCCCCCGGGCAAACCTGTTCGATTCCGCGGAATACGGTACGTGGTGCCACGGGTCCCCAGAACGTCCATAACTCGTCCAGACCTTCCGGGTCAGGCTCGCGCCTGGCCAGGCCGCTGGCGAACAGCGCCTTGATCTCGGAGGCGAACAACACGGCCGCCGGGGAGGACTCGGAATCCGCGACCCGGCACCAATAGAGCGGCAGGATGCCCGCGCGATCACGGGCAAGCAGCAGGCGCCGGCGCCGTCCGTCCCAGAGCGCAAAAGCGAATTGGCCGTTCAGATGATCGAGGAACCTGTCGCCTTCCTCTTCATACAGGTGAACCAGGACTTCGGTGTCGGTTGAGGTAGCGAACCGGTGGCCGCGCGCGACGAGGTCGGCACGCAGTTCGGGGTAGTTGAATACTTCGCCGTTGTAGACAATCCAGACCGACTTGTCCTCGTTGTGGATCGGCTGCGCGCCACCGCCGATGTCGATGACACTGAGCCTCGCATGAGCGAGTCCGATTCCGGGTTCAGCAACGTAGCCTTCTCCATCGGGCCCGCGGTGTCGCAGTGCAGCGACCATGCCCCGAAGCATCGCAACGTCCGGACGCGCCGTGCTGTCGTCAAGATGGATACCCGCGAAGCCGCACATTTTCCAGTGCTACGCCGCCCGAAGCGCCTCGGACACCGGGCCCATGGGAAATTCGGCGACAAGCGCCCGGAACTTCCGCTCACAACTCGCGAGGTTGGTGTAGTGCCGGAAACGCGACTTCAAGCCGAGTTTCAGACGCGGTTGTCCCGGATCGATCTCCCAGGGATGCAGATAAAACATGAATGGCAGGCCTTCGCGATTCACCCGCCGGATCGCCCAGCGCGTGACGGCAAGGGGTAGCAGGCGGAAATATCCGCCGCCCGCCACCGGCAGGTTGACGGGTCCAAGCCTGACCGTGGAAGGCGGAAATTCAAGGATCTTTCCGCCATTGCGCAGGCTGCGCCAGTGCGGCCCGCGGGGTGCATCAGGTATGCCATACAGGTCGTGGTGAGTCGGAAAGATGCTCGAGTCATACTCGAAGCCGAGTTCCCCGAGGACGTCGAGCGCCCACAGTGATTCGCGGGTAATCGACCAGGTCGCTGCCCGATAGCCGCGCACCCTGACCTGTGCCTGGTGCTCCAGTGTTTTCTTCGCCCGGGCCGTTTCCTCGCGGAAAGCTTCCGGCGTCTGCCGATAAATCAGTTCGTGACTGTAGCCGTGGCATGCGACTTCGTGTCCCGCCGTGGCGATGTCGCGGACAACGCCCGGATGTCGTTCCGCGATCCAGCCAAGCACGAAGAACGTCGCCTTGATCCGGCGATCCTGCAGGATCCCGAGGAGGCGCGCCGTATTGCCCTCGACGCGCGGGATCTGCGCTCCCCACTGATTGCGGCTGACGGCAGTGGAAAGTGCTGCTACCTGGTAGTAGTCCTCGACGTCGAAGGACAGCACATTGTGCACGGCATCGCCCTTCACCTCGCCACCGGCGATCCAAGCTGATCACGCCACACGAGCCGGAGGAAAACGCGTGTTTCGTCGAAGTCCGTCAGGGGATCCGTGCTGTCGCGACTGACCTGCTCGACGTCAGCCTCCACGTGGAACCGGCCGGCCGCATTCCAGCTCAAATAGAGGGCAAGCTCCGTCTCGTCGTCCTGCTGGCCGCCGTTCTCGAAATCAAAACGATAGAAGGACGCCTGGGCTCGAACGCTGAATCGCGAGCCGATCTCCCGCTCTGCGACGGCGCGGAAAAAGTTCCGCTTCCTGTCGAGATCCGTTTCGCGCTCGTGGACCTCCTTCTCGAGGCTCGCAAGCAGCATCAGCTCGGTGCGCAAACCGCTGAATTGCCAGATGATCGCGGCGTGGCGCGTTTCGAACGGGTCGGTCGAGGAAACCTGCTCCGGGCGGCCGGGCGTGCCGCCGCCTGGAATCAGGCCATAGCGCAGCGCCGAGGCGGCATCGGCGGATCGGATGCCGCCCCGAAGCGTCAGCGTCGAGCGCGCAGATACGCTGCGGGCGAGGTCTACCTCGAGCAACGGATTGCTGATCGTGCTGCCGAGATCGTGAATCTCCGAAACTCCGCCGTCGGCACGGAGTCGGGTGCGGGCGCCGTCGAACTCGTAGCGGAAGAACAGGGAATGGCGGTCGTAATTGCTTCCGGAATCCGGCTCGTCGAACTCGATGCGCTCAGTCGTCGCATTCAAGGACAGGTTTCCGCGGCTGGAGACATCGCGTCCTACGGAAACGCCGCCGAGCAGCCGCTGGTCGTCGAACTCCGAGACCTCAAAGTTGGTCGACGTGTACCGGGCAAACGTCGTGAGGTCGCCGAAGCTTCCGAGGTGAAATGTCAGGTCGGGCCCCGTGGTGAAGTAGTTGATGTTCTCGCGGTTGTCCGGCGTCGAGGGTTCGAATGGCTCGGTCGTCGCCTGACCGAAGTTGTCGGTGGCTACCCATGTAAAGCGGTCGGGAACCAGCTTGAACTGAACTTCGGCATTCGCGAGTCCCGAGAACTCGTCGTCGAAGGTGTCGTCCTGGTAATCGTGAAAATAAAGATCGACGTCCGCATTGGCATCAACGCGACCCCCATGGCGGTTCGCGCGCAATTCGAGCCCGGCCATGGCGATCGTCTCTTCCTGTTCGTTTGCCGGGACACGCGTGACGTTGTCGGATCTCCCAATTCCGGCTGTTAGGCCGTACTCGTACTCGGTGGCGGCGGCGCCGGCGGCAAACATCCCGGAAGCCGCTGCCGTCACGAGCCTGGCGCACCTCAACGGAGTGATCCTCGTTCCTGCTCCAGTGCGTGGCGTTCGAAATCGCGCCCGTATTCGCCGTAATGGTAGCCCGCCTCCGCCACATTATCGCTCTGGTTCAGTACCAAGGCGATTGACTTGCTGGCATCGAGGCAATGAATGGCGTCGAGCACCGCATGCCGGGGGGTCATGCCGGCGCGCACGACAAGCACGATCTGGCCCATGTGATGGGCAAGCGCCCGGGATTCGCTTGTCAGCAGGAGCGGCGGCGAGTCGAAAATCACGACGCGCTGCAGATCGCCGACGCCCAGTTTGCCGACGACCGCCTCCATGCGCTGGCTGGTGAGCAGCTCGGTTGCCGTCTCGATCGGCGCGCCGGCCGAAAGCACCGAAAGCTTCGGTATGCTGGTCGGAAGTATCAGCGATTCGATCTCCAGCGTCTCGTCCTGGACCGCCTCGAGCAATCCCGGCTCCGCCTCGATTCCGAACAGCCGGCTGACGTGGGGCTTTGCAACGTCGGCGTCCACCAGTACGACATTTACCTCACGCTCGAGCGACATGCTGATCGCAAGATTGACGCTGACGAATGTCTTGCCCTCCTCCGGCATCGAGCTGGTGAGCATGATCAGTCGTCCGTCGGTCAGGGCTTCCCGTCCGCGGCCGAGCGCTGCGGAAAGCAGCGGACGCTTGACATGACGGAATTGGTCGCCGATCTGGCGCTGCTTGTGATCCGGTGGCAGGAAGCCTGCGGCCGTGAGCGCGGTCCGGTCGATATGCACAATGCGGCGCGCGGGCCGAACAGTCTTGCCGGCGGTCGGCTCCCCCTGAGCCGCGATCTCGTGAACGACGCCGAGCGGAGCCTTGGCGTCCGACTCCGCGCCCGGCTGGCGCTCGCTGTGAAATCGTTTCAGTGCCTGCTCGATGATGCTCACAAATGTGCCTTCAACTCATCAGCGCCCGCACAAGGCGTGAGCCCGCCTCGTGCAGTCCCATGACCACCGCCGTCATCGCGACGAGCAGGCTGGCGGCTGCAGCGTATTTCAGGTAGTCCCGTTTCAGAGCAGCGTGGTGCCGGTCGAGCCACGCGAGACTTATAACGCCGATGACCGGCAGTCCCGAGAAGTCGGCCAACGCCCGGCCGTGATGGAAAACCGGCCTGAACTTGGACAGGAGCCAGGCCGTTCCGGCTCCCAGCCCGCCACTGATCATGAGTACCAGTACCAGCAGGACAGGCCGGGTAGGGAATACCGGCGCGTAGGACGCCGTCGGCGGATCGATGATCTGGAAATCCACGATGCCGGTCTGTTGCGCGTCCTCGGAGACCCTCGCCTGTTCGAGGCGCTGCAACAGGGCGTTGTACTGTGCCTGCGTGACTTCGTAGTCGCGCGTGAGACGGATGTACTCCGCTTCGACATCCGGAGCGGTATCGAGCGCCTGACGGAGCATCGCGACATTTCGCTGGTAGTCATTCAGCTCGCCTCGAAGCGCGGCGATTTGCACATCCGCCTCGTGCAACTGCACGCGAATGCTCTGATAGACAGGGTTGGTGGGCGCGCCTGCAAGGGCAGCCGCGGCCGGGTCGCCGCCACGGACAGCCGCCAGCTCTTGGGCCTGGCGGGCCTTGAGGTCGTCGAGCGTCTGACGTGCCGCGATCACGTCGGGATGTTTATCCGTGAATCGCAGCAACAGCTCATCGAGACGCGCCTGCGTCTCCTGAGTGCGGCTCGCCGTATCCGCCGGCCCCTGGCTCGCGCCGGCCCCGGCCGCACCACCCGTCTGCGCCGATGGCACGAATGGCGCCTCGCCGCGCAACTGCTTCTCGAGCTCGCCTCTGCGGCGAAGCGCGACCCGTAAAGCCGCTTCAACCCGCTGGACGTTCCCCTGCTCCTGGTCCAGCCGCTGGAAATAGCCTCCCCCTTCGCCCGGTACCATGCCGATGTTGTCTCGCTTGAACTCCGCCAGTGCATTCTCGCCGGCCGTCAGCCGCTGCCGGTACTGTTTCAACTGGTCGACGAGAAATGCTTCGGCGGTTTCTGCGCTGTCACGCTTCGTGCCGAAGGTGTCCTCGACGAATCCCTTCAACAGGAGCTCGACGACCCTGGCCGACTTGTCACGGGTACTGTCCTGGTAGGTGATCTTGTAGAAGGTGTTTGGCGTCCGCAGGTCGCGCCCCACCAGCGGCTCGAGGTCGATCTTGACTCGCTGGGCGAGGCCGCCGATGACGCCTTGGCGCTGCTGCGCCGTGGCCACGGCGGAAACAAGATCAGCTTCCGCTGCGACGCGTTCCAGGTTCTGCTTGCCGAGCAATGCCTGACGTACCATCACGATCTGCGACTCGACGTCTTGTTCGGCCGCCACGCCGGCCAGAAGCGGCCTTAGAGGCGTGCGGGTATCCACGTAGACCCGGGCCCATGCTTCATAGGATTCCGGCCGCGAGCAGACCATGAACCAACCGACGAGGCTGACGGCCCATGCGACAGCCAGCGCGGTCCAGCGATACCGCCAGGCGCCGCGGAGCTCATCCTTGATCTGGTTCACCATCGAGAGCATCGCTACAGCCTCGACTCCGGCACGACAATGACGTCGCCCGGTCGCAACGCGAGATTCTCGGCAAGGTCGCCCTTGTTGATCAGGTCGAGCAGCCGGATCTTCGTTTCCTTGTGGGAGCCTCCTTCCACACGAACGAGCTTCGCTCGATTGCCGGCCGCATATTCACCCAGGCCACCCACCGCCAGCACGGCATCGAGGACCGTCATGCCTTCGCGGTATGGGATCGCCTGGGGGTTCGCAACTTGGCCGATGATCTTGACCTGGCTGAAGGTGCTTAGCGCGGTACTGACGATGATGTTGACCTGAGGCTGACGGATATACTCGGCGAGCACTTTCTCGATGTCGCGGGCCAGCCGCGAAGGCGTCTTGCCGACCGCCACCATGTCTTCCACGAGCGGCGTGGATATCTTTCCGTCCGGCCGCACCGGCACCACGCTCGTCAACTCCGGGTTTCTCCAGACAAAGACCTGCAAGATATCCCCCGGCCCGACGATGTACTCGCCCGCTGGCGCGGCCGATTCCTGGGCCGCCGCCGTGCCCGCACAAGCCAGTGCCTGGAATCCGAGGACGGCGGTAGCAAGAACCCAATGCCTCATGGCCACTTCCCTGTGCCCCGCCCCCTTGATTCGCTGGTTCTTGATGCCGCGAGGCCGCCATAGTGTAGCGACAAACGACGCGGTTGTCGGCGCGGCTTCAGGATTCCGGGCGGGTCCGCCGTTCGACATGTTCATGCCGAACCGCATCAGCGCGCCCCTTTTCCAAAAAGGATCACTTCGACCGTCTGGATGAGGATCACCAGGTCGAACATCAGGTTGTGGTGCTTGACATAGTAGAGGTCGTACTTCAACTTTTCGATCGCGTCCTTTTCCGACGATCCGTACGCATACCGAAGCTGCGCCCAACCGGTGAGACCCGGGGGCACGCTGTGTCTTTCGCTGTAGTAGGGCAGGTTCTCTGCAAAGCCCGACACGAACTCGGGCCGCTCGGGCCGCGGGCCGACGAAACGCATGTCGCCGCGCAGGATATTCCACAACTGCGGCAGCTCGTCGATCCGGCTCGGCCGTAGCCAGGCCCCGACCCGCGTCACGCGGCCATCCTCCAGACTCGCCCAGCGCGCAACGCCGTCTGATTCCGCGTCTACCTGCATGCTGCGGAACTTGAGAACCGTGAACATGCGGTTGTCCTTCCCGACCCGGCACTGTCGATAGAGCACGGGAGCGCGAATTCCGTCCTCGAGCTTTATCGCGATCGCCGCGAGCAGCATCAAGGGCCAGGCGACGGCAAGCAGCAGCAGGCTCGCCACGACGTCGAACAGGCGGCCGCTGAGGTCGCGCGCCCAGGACCGCTCAAAGCCCGGCGAGAAAATCATCCAGCTCGGCTTCAGCAGGTCGAGCCGGAGCGTCGCCGTTTCCCTTTCGAGGAATTCGACGATGTCGATGACGTCGATGCCATTGATCCGACAGTGCAGCAAGTCGCGAATCGGAAATGCCAGCCGGCGATCGTCCATGGCCACCACAATCTCGTCGATCTTCTGGCGCTTGCAGTATCCGAACAGGTCGCCAGCGCAATCGACGAGTTTTTCCACGGGGATCGCAATTTTCTCGCCCTCAGCGGGCAGAAATCCGACGATCGTGAAGCCGAGCCGGTCCGTCCGCCGCCGGAGTTTCGTGATACTGTCGGCGCGTTGTCCGGCACCGTATACGAGCACCCGGCTCCGCAAGAAACCTTCGTTGAAAAAGCGCCCCAGCAGATAACGGGTCAGCAATGCGGCGAGTACGACCAGGCTGATCGCATAGACGTAGCTGACCGCCGAGAGGCGCGACGGCGGGAACGCAAGATGGACCGCCACGACTGCCGCGAGCACAAGCGCGGCCATCAGGATGAAACGGAGTGCGAGACCGAAAAAGTGCGTGCGCAGCCTCAAGTTGTAGAGGCCCATCGCGCTCGCCGAGAGCACGACCAGTCCCGCGAAGAGCAGGCTGGACCTCCAGCCGGGCACCGGCGTACCCCCTTGAGAAGTCACGAGGTAAAGCGCAGCAGCCGCGAACAGGGCTTCGAGCAGCATCAGCACGAAGCACGGCAGAGGTACGTGATGATTCAAAATGCGAATTGACAATGCATCCCCTCTTCGCGGAGTCACTCTGCTTTTTCTTGTTGTTGGACCTGGATCCACCGCTCCCTGCGGAAAATCGCAGCAATTCCACGGATAGGGCAAGTTTAGATCAATCATGGTTACGAAATGTGCATCGGCTCAAAGATCTGTAACTCGCCGCAGGATCAGTGGCTTATACGACATTGTTCGACTCAAGTCGAAATCTGCGGCGCGTGACGCAATTCTCGGTTCGACATAAACGGTGCCCGCATACTGCGATCCGGGCAAACCTGGTGAGAGCCAGGGACGCAAAGCCTCCGGGCCATGGATTCGAAGCGAATTCCGGCTAGCGGGGCTGCCGGCAAGGTTCTCCCCCTTGTCGAGTTCAGGTACTGTCCGTGCCTGACACGTCCCTGCGTCTCCACCAGGTCTGGCGGCGGTTATGGCTTAGGACCGAACGAGCGCGAGCACATGAAAGCGTTGCCGAAGTGTCATGACCTCTGGCAGGTCATTGCGATCGCCATGATCGTGTCCGGGTGCCTCGGCAGTAGCTCGTCCAGCGACGGGCCGACGGAGCCGCCGGTCGGAGGGCCGCCGCCGGCCGTCAATCGTCCGCCTGCCATTGCCGGTACCCCTGCCAGTGCCCTGCTCGTGGATGAGGACTACGACTTTCGCCCGACGGCCTCGGACCCCGATGGGGATGCGCTGACTTTCAGCATTCAGAACCGCCCTGCCTGGGCGGCATTCGACTCCGCGACGGGCCGCCTGTATGGGAGGCCCGATGCCGGGGATGTCGGCCGGTTTTCGGGTATCGCCATCAGCGTGTCGGATGGCGATGCCTCGGACTCGCTGGACCATTTCTCGATTGCCGTGAACCAGTTCGCGCTCGGGAGCGTTACGGTGTCGTGGACGCCACCGACGACCAACGCCGATGGAAGCGCTATTGCCGATCTGGCGGGCTTTCGCATCTATTACGGACGCGCTCCGGACGACCTCGACGCAATCGTCGTCATCGATAATCCAGGCACCGTGCGCAGGGTGATAGAAAACCTTTCGCCGGCTACCTGGTACTTCTCGATGACCTCATTCGACGGCTCGGGCGTCGAAAGTGTCCGGACACCCGTGGGTTCCCGCACGTTGAACTGAACGCGGCAGGAGTCCCCGCGATGACGCCGATCCGGTTCAGCTGGCTGATTCGGAAGGCTTGGTCAGAACCACCGCGATGTTGGAGTTCATCCATTCTCGAAATGGCCGCAAGCGCGTTAACCAGCGCGGCAGGGGCCGAATCGGGGTCAGAACGATCCGCGTCAGTTCGAAGCCGGATGCGGTACAGAGTGCCAGCAGTTTCCTGACGGTCATCTGATTCAGTCCAGTCTCGCCCCAGGTGATCGGCGCATTCGGGCGAAATAGCTGTCGCACCCGAAGGATCGTGCGCTCAGAGAAGAAATAGTGCGCGCAAGGCAGGCGGATCATGAACATATGATGCACCCCGAATGGGTGCCACCACGACGGCCCGAAAGTGATGAAGAATCTGCCACCCGGCTTCAGCGCCTCAAACGCCTGCGCGAGGATCTCCGCAGGTCTCCGGAAGTGCTCGAACGAGTTCTGGCTCAGAGCGACATCGGCCCATGCCTCGCCCTGGGCGGCCTTCATGTCCATGGTGAACTGCACGCGATCCGCCAGCTCCTCTCTTTCAGCGTGGGAGGTGGCAATCCTCAGATACACGTCCACGCGGTCCACGCCGACGGCGAATTTGCAGCCCGCGCGCGCGGCACCGAGCACTTGATCGCCATACCCGCACCCGATGTCGACAAAGACTTTTCCGCGCAAGGCTTGCTCGAACTGATCCCCGAATACGCGGCCTACCAGTGCCAGTGGTTTTGGATCGATTGGCGGAGGACGCGTCCAGTCGAATTGATCGCGCGGCTCGAACGGAACTGGCGGCGGCTTGAAGCACCATGTGCGCAAGAAGATGCGTTCGGCCAGATTGAGTGCCGGACGGGCGGAGGGTTTTTCCAGCATGCCCGAAGCATTCATGATTGCGTCACTATCCTATCTCATGGAGGGAGCTGAGCGGCCATCACGGGGGCCATTGCCGGCAATCAGCATCACGGGCCGGTATGCTTCTGCCTGCCAGGAGCCACGGCCTGGCGTCCGGGGTTCAGCACGATGCACAACGCGAACCAATCGGGCCGGCCAGTCCGGTTCCTTTTCTTTCTCGCGTGCGTGCTGCCGATCGTCCCGCTGGTGGCGTCACTCCCCCCGCCTCCCATCGCCTTTCGCGTCCTGAACGACTTTGCCCATGCGCCGGTATTCGGCGCATTCACCGTGGTGATATTCGAACTGTTGCGCCGGCGCACGACCTGGCCGGCCTGGGCCGACACCCTGTCCGCACTCGTCCTCGCCGTCGTGGCCGGCGGAATCGTCGAATTGATCCAGCCGCTGCTCGGCAGGACTGGTGAATTCCCCGACCTGGCAACGGATGCATTCGGAGCCGCAGCCGGACTCGCGATTGCCGCGCTCCTGTCGCCGAGGCGCCACTGGATCCACGCCATCGTCCTCCTCGTCGCGGCGTCGGCGGTGCTGAAGCCGGTCGTCGGGATGTCGCTCGCGTACGGGGAACGCCATCGCCAGTTCCCGGCCCTGCTGGAAATGTCCTCGCGCTTCGACCGCTTCTTCCTTTCGAGCGATGGCATCAGGATCGCCACCGTCTTGCTGCCGGAAAAATGGCGGCGTGAAGGGGATCCCCTGAGTCTCGAGCTGCGCATGAGGGGCAGAGAGCTGCCCAGTCTCACCCATGCCGAGCCCGCGCAGGACTGGCGGGGCTACACGCGCCTGATGGTCGACCTCACCAATCCCGACGCACGTCCGCTCGCCCTGACGCTGCGTGTGCACGATCGGGCACACGACAACGAGACCTCAGACCGGTTCAACCATCGCTTCGTGCTGGCGGGCGAGACCCGCACCGTGCTCGCGATCCCGCTGGACCGGGTCAGGCAAGCGCCGACCAGCCGGGAACTTGACCTTTCCCGGATCGCGGGCGTGATGCTGTTCGGGCGCAAGGAGCAAACGTTCCGCGGACGCGTGTTCTACCTGACCCGCGTCTGGCTCGAGTGACGGCACCGCAGTCGTCGCGAAGCTGGCGTCCCCACGGGGATTCGAACCCCGGTTGCCGCCGTGAAAGGGCGGTGTCCTAGGCCTCTAGACGATGGGGACGAAAGGGTCTGGTGGAGCCAGACGGGATCGAACCGTCGACCTCTTGCATGCCATGCAAGCGCTCTCCCAGCTGAGCTATGGCCCCACGAGAAGGGCGCGAATTCTCGGCTAGATGCCCCGTAGTGTCAACGGTTTACAATGGCCGCGAACACCGGGAGATTGCGGAACACCGTGGAACTGCGCCAGCGCGAACGCTTTGCCGTCACGGTCTTCCTGGCCGCATGGCTGTCCCTGGCCGGCATGCGTCATGCCGTTGGAGAGAACATGCAGGCAGCCGACGATGCCCGGGACCGCACGATAGCCATTCTCGGCGCATCCTATGCGCGCGGCTGGGGCAGTCCGACCTTGCCCGGTTACGAGCGCGTGATCAATCGCGGCGCCGGCGGCGAAGAAACCGGCGACATGCTGAAGCGCTTCGGCACCGACGTGGTCGCGCTCGAGCCTGATGCGGTGCTGATCTGGGGCCATGTCAACAACATCACGCGCGCCTCGCCGGAGGGCATCGCCGGCACCAAGGTTGCGGCCAGGAAGCATTACACGGAAATGCTGCGGCAGGCGCGGGCGGCCGGCATCGAGGTGATCTTCGCGACCGAGATTCCATGGACCGAACCCGGCGGTTGGCTCCACGAGCTGCAGCTATGGATCGGGCATCTGCTTGGCAAACAGAGTTACGGCGAAAGGGTGAGCGCGCACGTCCGGGAACTCAACGATTTTCTGCGTGAGCTCGCGCAGCGCGAAAAACTCGTACTGCTGGATTTCGAGCGCGTGTTCGCGCCCGACGGCGGGACGCGCAAGCCCGAGTTTGGCACCGAAGACGGCAGCCACATCAGCCAGGCGGGCTACACCGCGCTCACCCGCTATTCGACTCGCCAACTGAGCTCTCAGAAGTGAGGATCGACTGCGAGCCCGTGGCCTGCGCTCAGGTGCCGTTGCCTCTGGCATAGCGGATCGCCCGATCAAGCCGCGCGAGCGTCTGCTCCCGCCCGAGGATCGCGAGCGTCTGGTCGATCGGCGGCGAGACGCCGCCGCCTGAGACCGCGACCCGAATCGGCTGCGCGACCTTGCCGAGCCCGAGGGCGCCCGCTTCCGCGAGTTCCTGTATCGCCAGGTGTATGAGCGGGGCGCTCCAGTCGGGAAGCGCTGCGAGCGCCGCACGGGCCTGCATTAGCAGCGCGCGCGACTCCGGACCCAGGTGCTTGCGGGCGGCCTTCTCGTCGTAGCTCGCAGGAGCCTCGAAGAAGAAGCGACTGGCCAGGGCCATTTCCTTGAGCGTCTTCGAGCGCTCGCGCTGGGCTTCGACGACGGCTTGCAGCGATGGTCCCTGCTCTGGGTTGACGCCCAGGCGCTCGAGTTGCCAGCGCAACTGCGGTGCGACCTGCGCCGCCGGCAGCCGCATCAGGTGCTGCTGGTTGATCCACGCGAGCTTGTCCGGGTTGATCGCCGAAGCGGACTTGTTGACGTCGGCGATGTCGAACAGCTCGCGCATCTCGGCAAGCGAAAAGATCTCCTGGTCGCCATGCGACCAGCCGAGCCGCGCGAGATAGTTGAGGAGCGCCTCCGGCAGGTAGCCTTCCTCCTTGTAGTACAGCACCGAGACCGCGCCGTGGCGCTTGGAGAGCTTGGCGCCGTCGGGCCCCAGGATCATCGGCAGGTGCGCATATACCGGCGGCTCGACGCCCATCGCCCGCAGCATGTTCATCTGCCGGGGCGTGTTGTTCAGGTGATCGTCGCCACGGATCACGTGCGTGACCTTCATGTCGAAGTCGTCGACCACGACGCAGAAGTTGTAGGTCGGGTTGCCGTCCGAGCGCTCGATGATCAGGTCGTCGAGCTCGGCATTCTGGAACACGACATCGCCGTGCACCGCGTCCGCGACCACCACGGCGCCCTCCGCCGGGTTCCGGAAGCGGACCACCGCCGGCGCGCCCTCTCGCGGCGGATCCCGGTCCCGGCAGCGCCCGTCGTAACGCGGCTTCTCCTTGCGCGCGAGCTGGGCATTGCGCATTGCCTCGAGTTCCTGCTTCGTGCAGTAGCAGGGATAGGCCTTGCCATCCGCGAGCCACTGGCGGATCACCTCCCGGTATCGCGGGTAGCGCTCGCTCTGGTAGAACGGACCTTCGTCGGCGTCGAGGCCGAGCCATTGCATGCCGTCGAGGATCACCTGCACGGCCTCGGGCGTGGAACGCTCGCGATCGGTGTCCTCGACGCGCAGGATGAAAACGCCGCCGTGACGGCGCGCGTAGAGCCAGCAGAACAGCGCGGTGCGCACGCCGCCGATGTGCAGCAAGCCGGTCGGACTCGGGGCAAAGCGCGAGCGTACGGTCATGGGGCCGCGATTCTATCGCGTTGACCCTCCCCGACCGGGGCCCGTAGAATCGCGGCCCGCGGCGGGCGGTTAGCTCAGCGGTAGAGCACTGCTTTCACACGGCAGGGGTCACTGGTTCAATCCCAGTACCGCCCACCACGTCTCATTCCTGACCTTGTCTATCAATCAGTTACGGGTGTAATCTGAGCCGTATTCTCAAGGCGGCCCCGACGCGCCGTGCAAGCTGTGAAGCAGTACCCGCGGCCAGGATGCCCAGGCCACTAGCATCGTTGCCTCGATGCAAGGGGAAGTGTGTTGGCGAGGAAGCCGCGAATCCTGTTGCTGGGCGGCGACGCCGATCACAACGTCGGCGACCGCGCGATCGTGACCGCACTCGCGCATTGCATCGCGACCGAGTACCCGTCCGCCGAGGTCGCGCTGGTCGGCAATTCGTTCAGCAGCCATGCGATTCCGGGCATCACGCGGATCATTCATCGCGGGCCACGCGGCATCGGCTCGCTCGCGCGCTGTGCACTGCGCGCAGACCGCATCCTGGTCGCCGGTGGCGGCCTGTTCCAGGACGACGACAGCCGCGCGAAGATGCCGTACTGGGCCGCGCGCCTCGCGCTGCTCAGGATGCTGAACTCGCGCATCGTCGGACATTCGATCGGCGCCGGGCCGCTCTCGCACCGCGAGAGCCGCGTCAGCGCGCGCATCGCCTGCATGGCCATGAAGCGGGTGACGGTCCGCGATCGCTTTGCCCGCGACACGCTCGCGCCCTGCACGTCCCGTGCAATCGAAATCGTGCCCGACCCGGCGTTCATGCTGGAACCCGCCCCGCCGCAGGCCGCGATCTCGTTCCTGGAACGACTCGAGTGGCAGCCGGACCGCCCGATCATCGTCGCAACCGTCAGGCGCTGGTTCCACGCGCGCGGCAGCTTCGTTCCGAACGCGGTCAAGCTCAACGCCGGATTCGCACTGCCGCGCAATGAAGCGCGGTTCGAGGCGCTGCTCGATGCGGTCGGTCACTGTCTCGTGCACGTGGCGCGCAAGCTCGATGCCGGCATCCTGCTGCTGCCGGGCTACAACGTCGCGCACGAGGCGGACGATGTCGCCTGTGAAGCGCTGATGCGAAGGCTTGCAGATGTGCCCGCGCGTCTCGCGCGCATACCCGATCCCGGCCTGTACAAGGCGGTGCTGGGTCGTGCCTCGCTCATCGTGGCCTCGCGCATGCATCCCTTGGTGATGGGAGCCGGCATGGGCGTGCCGATCGTCGGCCTGTCCTACAACCCGAAGTTCGACGGCTTGTTCGAACTGCTCGGCCTGGAGGCGCGCTCCCTCCCCCTCGACCGCTTTCCGGATCTCTGGGCTGCGCCGGAACTGCTGGCTGCCGCAGAAGCCGCCATGGAGCGCCAGGCCGGTCTCGGTCAGCGCGCCGATGCGCTCGCCACCCTGACGCGTCGTCAGGCCCTCACGGCCGCATTTGGCGAGCTCGACGGCAAGGCCCATGGCTGAGGCGGTGGTCGACGCACGCCTGCTCGAGCTCGCCACCGACGCGGGGCGGCATGTCGGACTCTATCGCCGACTCTGGGCCGGCTCGCGCCCGGGCACCGCCTTCCGGCAACTGCCGCGGCTGGACAAGGCCTTGTTGCGCGCCTGTTCCGCCAATGACCGGATTCACGATCTCAAGCGCCATCAGCGACTCACGACCGAACTGTCGAGTGGCTCTAGCGGCCAGCCGCTGACCGTGTACACCGATCGCAGGGCGCGCCGGGCGCGGAGCTGGGCCTTTCTGCGAGCCTTGTGGGTGTCCGGTTACCGCCCGGGGCAACGCTGCCTGATGCTGACCAGCCGCCGCGATGCCGGCTGGCTCGCCGCCGCCCGCTGGCATTACGCGGGCATCGGCGAGGACACGGAGGCGATTGCAAGGCGCCTGGACAAGCTGCGGCCCGCGGTTCTGTACGGCCCGCTGTCCATCCTGGAGCTGCTCGCGGAGCGGCGCGAGGAGCTCCGGCAGACCGCCCCCGGCGTGACGCTCGTGATCTCCACGGCGGAGCAATTGACCGGCCGGCGCCGGGCGACGCTCGAACGTGCATTTGCCGCACCGGTGGCGGATTTCTACGGCATGAGCGAATTCGGGCTCGTGGCCTATCGCCCGCCCGGCAGCTCCCACTATCGGCCGGCACGATCGAGCCTGCTGCTCGAATACATCGCCGTGCCCGGCGATCCGGCCATCGAGCAACTGGTCGTGACCGACCTTGCCGAGCGCACTTCCCCGCTCATCCGCTACGACACCGGCGACATCGTCCGGCGGGACCTGGATCGCGCGGGGCGGCCGATCCTCGAGTTCGCCGGCCGCTCGTTCGATTCGCTCGTGCAGCCCGATGGCGAGCGCATTTCGCCCTTTCGCATCGATGTGGCGCTCGAGCAGCTCCCGGGCCTGGCCGCATTCGAAGTCGTGCAGCAGGCCGATCTGTCGATCGACGTCACGGTCGAAACGGCGGCCGGCGATGCCGTGCGCCTGTGCTCGGCGGTCGCGCAGAAACTCGAATCCGTGCTCGGCAGCCGATTGACGCTACGCATCACGGCAGGCGCCATCGGTCGCGGTCCACCGGGCGCGAAGTTCCGGCCGATACGCTCGCGCGCCGGTGGCGGCGCGTGAAGATCCTGTCGCTCACCTACGAGTACCTGCCGATTGGCGGCGGCGGCAGCCGCGTGGCCGCGGCGATCAACGAGGAACTGGTCCGCATGGGCCACGAAGTCACCGTGCTGACCTCGGCGATGCACGGCCTGCCGGCTACCGAGACGGTCGGTGGCGTGGTGGTTCATCGCTCGCCCTGCGTGCGGCGCTACAGCCATTACACGACAGCCGCCGAGCTCGTGACGACGCTGATGCCGACCTATCGGCGCGCCAGTGAATTGATCCGCGATGAACGGCCGGAGGTCATTCACACGCATTTCATCCTGCCGTCCGGCTTGATCGCCTGGGCGCTGTCGCAACGGTTCCGCGTGCCCTATGTGCTGACCGCGCACGGCTCCGACGTGCCGGGCTATAACCCCGACCGCTTCCACCTGCTGCACAACCTGCTGCGGCCGGTGTGGCGCCGGATCCTCAAGGGCGCCGCGTCGGTCACCTCGCCTTCGCGCTTCCTCGCAAAGCTCATGCACCTCGAGGGCTGCCAGGTTCCGGTCACGGTCGTGCCGAACGGCCACTGGCCGCTGAAGCGCCTCGGCGAGGAGCGACGCAACCGCATCCTGCTGGTCTCGCGGCTGTTTCCCCGGAAAGGCATCCAGCACTTCATCGATGCCGTCAGCGACATGCAGCACGACTGGGAGATGATCGTTGCCGGCGACGGTCCGTATCGCGCCGAGCTCGAGGCCCGTGCGCGCCAGAAAGCGCCCAAGGTGCTGTTCGTCGGCTTCGTCAATGCCGAATCGCTCCGCATCCTGTACGAATCATCCCGCATCCTCGTGTTTCCCTCGATCCAGGAAAACTTCCCGATGGTTCTGCTCGAGGCGATGGACGCCGGCTGCGCCGTCGTGACAGCCAATGCCGAGGGCTGCTCCGAGGTCGTCGGCCATGCCGGGATCGTGGTGCCGAAGGGCAATCCCAAGGGCATCCGCGAGGCGCTCGACCAGCTGCTCGCGGACCCGGCGCTGGTCGAGGATCTGTCGGCGCGCGGCATTGCCCGCGCCGGGACGCTCGCCTGGCCTCGCATCGTGCCGCGCTACGCCGAGATTCTCGATTCGGCGATCTCGACTTCGTCGGTCCTCGAGCGGCGGGCGCTCGCGCGTTGATGGCCTGGCGGCATTTCCACACGATCGCCACGCTCGCCACGCCGGTCGCCTTGCCGGTCGAGCGGCTCGATGGCCGGCTGCATGGCTCGGAAACGCCGGTCACGATGACTTTTGCAGGCGCGCCCGAGACGGCGGACTTCGTCGCCGGCGCACTGATGACGACCACGCATCGAATGCGCGTCGGCAGCCTGCGAACGCCACTGGCCCTGCGCAGCGATGCATTTGACACGTTGTGTGCGGATGGCGACTTCGCGGTGGGCGAGGTGCCGCCGCTCTGGAACGCTTTGCTGCCTGCCGCGACGGAATTACGGATGCCGGCCTGGGTCTCGCAGGAGATCCATGCCGACGACGGATCGCCGCTGCTGCTGCCGGCGCCATTGCTGAAGGAAGTGAACCGGCTGTGCCGCCGCGAGCGCTATACGGTCGAGTTCTCGACGGATCCGGCGCTCGTGCGCCGTTTCCATGCCGAGCTTTACCGGCCCTACGTCATGGGGCGATTCGGCGCCGGCGTCATCCTGGTAGACGAAGCGCGTTTCCTCGCGGTCAGCTGCGCGATGACGCTCGCCATCCTGAGCGACGGCCCGGTCTGGGTGGCCGGCATGCTGTTCCGCCAGCAGGGCACGCGCCTCGACCTCGGCTGGTTCGGCTCGTCCTCCGTCCCGGTACGGCCTGGCGCAAGCGAAGTGCTGGATGCGCGAGTGATCGAGCGCGCCATCGCGGGCGGGGTCCGGCGTGTCGTCATGGGGCATTCGCGACCCAGCCTGGCGGACGGAGTCGTGCGCTACAAGTCGCGCTTCGGCGCGCACATCCTGCCGACGCGTTTTCCGCAGCGGGTGATCGGTCTTCGCATCCAGCGGCACTCGGCAGCACTTGCCAGCGCGCTGAACGCGGCGCGCTTCGTCGTGTTCCGCGACGGCCGCCCGAAAGCCTATGAATGGCCTTTGGCCGGCGCGATGCCATGAATCGCGATCCGGATCAGATCGCTTCCTTGACCCGGTTTTCGGGCACTCTTTCGGGCCAGCGGACGCCGACCCGGTCGAGCAGCCGCTTGAGCGGCGCTTTGACCAGGAAGTAGGCGACATACATGGCGACCAGGAAGGGCTGCCTTTGATACAGGTGAACGGCGACCGTCTCCCGCGCCGTTGTGGCCCAACGGACCTTGTTCTTGAGAAAACCGCCGAGAAAGTCGTATTCCCGGATGGCCGCGCCAAAGCATTCCTCGAGCTCGATCGCCTCGAGGCAGGTTCCAGGCGAGTATTTCGCGTACTGGTCGTCGTTGGCGATATGGAGCGAGTAATACCTGCCCCGGTGCAGCAAGCCGAACGTGGCGGCGATCAGCCGACCGTCGAGCCGGAGGGTGCGGAAGATGAACTCGCCGTCCGGCCCGAACTCGGCTGCGAGGTGCAGATAGAAACGCAGGTGTTCCACGTCCTGCGAGGCGCCGATTCCGGCCTTCGCCTTCCAGCCGCGCTTTTCGAGCGATTCGTACTCTTCGACCAGGGCCTGGAGGCGGCGCACCTCGCCTCTGGTGCATTCGTATTCGAGCTTGCCGGCCGCTTCGAGCTTCCTGCGCGAGGCCTTGAGGTTTTTGCGGAACTTCGACGACTTCGACGCGAGGAGCTGGTCCCAGCTGCCTTCAAAGGTGAGATACGGGCAGCGCGAGCTCGCGGTCCGGCCGTGCAACAGGCCCTGCCCAGCAAGCGTCGTGCAGAATGCCTCGAGCGCAGCGTCGCCGGCAGTCTGCTCGTGAAACCAGATCACGTCCCAGTCGCGGCGCCGGGCCAGCAGTGCCTGCGCCGTGGCCGCAGCGCAATCCATCGCCTGCTGCGGGAACAGGAAGCCGGGCCGGTCCACCTCCCAGGGCGCGCCGAGGAAACTGAGCTGCCGGTATTCCCGGCGATGCATGTCGACCACCGACACCTGCAAGGGTGCGATGCCGACCAGCTCGTCGCCATCGTAGACGCAGGCGATCAGCAGCCTGCGCGGCAACGCGAAATTCCGCACCCAGGCGCAGAGATAGCGATGAGTCTGGAAGACCGTCAATTCGGGCAACTGGGACTCGATGCGCCGCCAGGCATCGCCGAGACCCTGCAGCCCTTCCTCGTCGGTGACCATCCGCACCGTGAACTGCTTGCCGAATGCGTTCCTGTAAGATGCCGCCGGTGGCGGCAACAGCGCGCTGGACTTGCGTTCCCGGCCCGCGGTCGCCGCCGACTGCTGCCAGACCACCAGCGACGCCGTGACGCCTGCAGCCGTCGTGACATTCTCGATCTTCGTGGTCAGCTTGCCGCCCAGGCGCTTCACGACGGCGGCATGCCGCTGCCACAGCTCGGAGGTGTCGTGAATCGAGTGTGCGACCACCGGCAGTCCGGGATATTCCTGCCGGACTTCACGCGCGAAGGCGTCGAGCAGCCGGATCAGGTGACGCCGGTAGTCGGGCAGCACGGCGATGTCCGCGATGTAGACGTTCTCGCCGATGCCGTGGTTGCGGAACTCGGCGCCGTCGTCGACGTGGGCAAGGATGTAGCCGATCAGCCGGTTGTCGGCGAACAGGCCGAGGTTCAGCGACGAATAGCGCTGGTCCTCGAACTGCAAGCGCGCCCCGATCAGCGATTCCGGCTCCTGCGCCGCTGGCGGATAGATGCGGCGCTCGAGCTCCACCACGGCGGCGAGGTGATGCTCCGACAATCGCGCGACCTGCACGTGCTGCATCGCAGAATTCTGGCACAGGCCGGCATTCCGGAAAGGGTCGGGAAGCCGTGAGCGAGAAGGAAGTCGCATTACCCGAACCGGTGTCGGCGGACCGACCCGCACCGCTTCCCCCGCCACGCGGTTTTGCGCGGCTCAGGTCGGCGCTCGAACGCAGTTACTGGGAATGCATGGAATTCCTGGAATCCGCCGCGAATCGCCGTGCCCGCGCCATCGTCATGAGCGGCGCCGAGAAGCATTCGGGTCTGCCGTTGCGGGTGCTGTACTTCGGCTCCGGCAATCATCTCGCCTGGGTGCAGGGACTCCTGTATCGCGAGCATCGCGTCCTCGAGGAACACTCCGGGCTCAAGGTCTGGAATGCGCGAAGTCGAATCGCGCAACACCGCAGCGCGGTCGACCTCGTCGTCGCAGACCTGCCCTGGCCATGGCAGCGCCTGCTGACCGGCCAGGTTATGGTCGAGGTGCCGGCCTGGATCAACCAGCGCATGCCGCTGCCCGGGAAGTGGCAGGACGTCTTCGGGCAACTCCGGCGATCGGCTCGCGGCGAGGACATGCGGAGCATCCGCAAGCACCGTCTCGAGTACCGCCTGGTCCGCGACGAAGAAGCGGTGCGTCGCTTCTATGACGAGCTGTACGTGCCGCACCTGACTCGCCGTTTCGGTGCTGCGGCCTACATCGAGCCCGCCTGGAAGATCGCATGGTGCGTTGAGACCGGCACGCTGATGGAGATCCGCCGCGGAGGGCAACTCGTCGCCGCGCAGGTGCTTTGGGGCAACCGTGGCAGCATGCACTTCCTGTGGTCGGGAGCGCTCGGCGAGGAGTTCGGCTCCCACTCGCGCGGAGTTTTTCCGGCGCTCTATTACTACGGCATCCTGCATTCATTCGAGCAGGGCTGCGACGAGGTGGACTACTGCGGCAGCAGGCCGGTGCTCTCGGACGGCATCGTGCAGCTCAAGCGGCGCTGGGGCGGGCGCGTCTTCGACGGCTGGAGCCGCGATACGTTGTTCATCCGCCCATTGCACCTGCGGGACGCAAACCGCGAACTGCTGGCACGAAACCCGTTGATCGCGCGCCGCGACGGCGGCCTGGTCGGCAAGCTGTTCTTCGGCACGGAGCCGGTCGGCCCGGCCGATGTCGAACGCACCGAGCAGCTCTATGCCACGCCCGGCATCACGGAAATCAGGCTTTATTCGCTGCTCCCGCCGCTCCCGGAAACGCTGGAGGCCGCCCGGGCCAGGCCCGCCATCGAAATCGTGGACTTGAGCGCAGAGCCGGATCCCGCGGCTGCGTACTGTCGGCGCTGATGGAAATCCGCATCGATCCCCGCAAGGTTGCCGTGACGCTGCTGGTCGTCGCGATCGTGCTGATCTGCCTGCACGTCGGGTTCATGTTCTCGCGCTACGTGCTCGGCCACGCGCGGCTGCTCGGCGTCATCGATACCTTCAACGTGAATTACGAGAACAACGTGCCGACTTTCTTTTCGGCATTCATGCTGGTGTCCTGCGCGGCGCTGCTGGCGGTCATCGCGCGGCAGCCGGCGCCCCGCGCGCGCGACGCGCGTTACTGGGGCTGGCTTTCCGTGATATTCCTGCTGCTGGCGCTGGACGAGGATGCCTCCATCCACGAGTTGTGGATCGGCCCGCTCCAGTACCTGCTGGACGCCGACGGCGCCCTGTACTTCGCCTGGGTCATTCCCTACGGCATTGGCCTCGCCGTCGTCGGCCTGCTCTATCTGCGTTTCGTGCTGCGCCTGCCGGAGCCGACGCGAAGGCTGACGATTCTGGCGGGTTCGCTGTACGTGGCTGGCGCATTCGGCTTCGAGTTGATCGGCGGCTGGTACGTGTCCCAGTTCGACGGGCACGTCGATTTCCCCTATTCGATCATCGTCGCCGGTGAGGAATTCCTCGAGATGTGCGGCACCATCCTCTTCATCTACACGCTGCTCGACTACCTGCGGCGCGCGCTCGGCGACGAGCCGATCAGGGTTCGGTTCCGTTCAGGTTAGCGGCCGCGAGGCTGTCTCCTCGAGCAGCGCGCGATAGCGGCTGTCGGGCGCGGTCAGGGCGTGGTAGCTGCCGCGCGCGACGATGCGGCCCTCCTCGAATACCGCCACCTCGTCGCAGAACGCAGCGACCGTCGCGCGGTGCGACACGAAGACGAGCGTGCGGCGCCCGAGCTCGCGGATGCCGTGCAGGATCCTCGTTTCCGTGACCAGGTCAAGCTCGTTGGTGGACTCGTCCAGCACCAGCACCGGCGGGTCCCGATAAAGCGCGCGCGCGATGCCGATGCGCTGGCGCTGGCCGCCGCTCAGGTTCGCGCCGCGCTCCCCGACCAGCGTTTGATAGCCCTGCGGCAGCTCCTTCGAGATGAAACCGTGGATCTGCGCGATGCGGGCCGCCCGCTCGAGGCGCGCCTGGTCGATTTCCTCCGCCGCGACGCCGAGGGCGATGTTGTTCGCGACCGTGTCGTCGAACAGGAAGACAGTCTGCGGCACATAGCCGATGTTGCGCTGCCAGGCTCGCAGCCGGTCCTGGCCGATCGCCTGGCCGTCCACGGACAGTTTGCCGCGCGACGGGCGCAGCAGGCCCAGCAATACGTCGACGGTCGTCGACTTGCCGGCGCCGGTCGAGCCGATGAAGCAGGTGGCGGTGCCCGCCGCGACGCGCAGGTCGATGCCGGTGAGCGCCTCGTCGCGGCCGCCCGGGTAGCTGTAGGCAACATCGTCGAGCCGGATCTCCTCGCGCAGCGGCAGCCGGCCTTCGGCACTATCCGACGCCGCTTCGCCCGGCATGATCCAGTCGCGCCACAGCGGATCGAGCGCCACCATGTTGTAGCGGATCGCCTCGACGCCGTCGAACAGGTCCTTCAGCGCGGGAATCAGGCGGTAGGCCGCGAATCCGAACATGGCGAGCGTCGGGATGATTTTCGTGGTGTCGTCGGCGCTGCCGATCATGTACACCGCCGCGCCGATCAGGCCGCCGAAGGCGATCAGCTCGAGGACCTGTGCCGGCACGATGTCGAGGGTGCTGTACTTGACCGCGTTTCGCGACAATTGCAGGAGCGGCCGCGAGAAGCGCTCGACGAAGTGCTCCTCGCAGCCGAGCACCCGGATCTCCCGCGCGGCCGACAGTGCCTCGTGGGCGTTCTTGTAGGTCTCCGTGTTGAGAGTCGCAAACTCCGATCCCAGCCGGACGACTTTCGGGATGACCAGCGTGTAAATCGCGGCATAGGCGATTCCGAGCACCGCGAGCGTCGCGCCCGTGACCAGCGGATCGATCCACAGCAGTAATGCAACGATCGAGAGCGTCGCCACCCCGTCCGCGAACACCCCGATGCCGGCCATCATCGTGCCGATCACGACACGGTCGATCTCGCCGACCAGCATCTTCAGGAGCTCGGCCGAATTCCGCTGAAGCAGCAGCTCGTACGGGCTGTTCAGGTACTTCTGCAGCAGGCGGCGCGCGAGGTCGTGCTCGCCGAGGTGGCAGACGCGGAAGGTCAGCCAGGCATTGACCGCGACCAGCAGGTTGGTCGCAACCAGGACCAGCATGGCGAAGAGACCCAGGAAGACCCGGAATTCGCCGACGCTCTCGAAATCGAGCGCATCGTAGACCCGGCTCAGGTAGGGATTCGAGCCGATCAGCGAGGCATCGGCGACCACCGCGATGAACGGCAGGATCGAGGCGACGCCGACCGCCTGCAGGATGCCGCTGACCGTGGTGCTGGCGAGCAGCGCCAGGATCCGGTACTGCTCGCGGGCCGGGAAGAATGAGAACAGCTTGCGCCAGTCACCAGAGGGGACGCTCCCCTTTACTGTCGCAGTAAAGGGGAGCGTCCCCTTTGATTCAGGCATGCTGGTCGAGCAGCGCGAGGATCTCGGCCGTTTTTTCTTTCATCAATTCGGCCTCGCCGCGGGATTCGACGTTCAGGCGCACCAGCGGCTCGGTGTTGGAGGTGCGCAGGTTGAAGCGCCAGCGCGGGTGCTCGACAGACAGGCCGTCGACGCTTTCGACGCGGACCGAGCCCGGCACGTAGCGCTGACGGACCGTCTCGATGGCGGCCCGTGAGTCGCCGATCGTCCGGTTGATCTCGCCGCTCGAAGGAAACTGCTTCATGCGCTCGTTGACCAGCGACGACAGCGGCTTGCCGGTCCGCGACAGCAATTGCGCCATCACCACCCAGGGAATCATGCCGCTGTCGCAATAGGAGAAGTCGCGGAAGTAATGGTGGCCGCTCATCTCGCCGCCGTAGACGGCGTCCGCCTCGCGCATGCCGTGCTTCATGAAGGCGTGGCCGGACTTGCATTGCACCGGCACGCCGCCGGCGGCGCGCACGATGCTCTGCGTATTCCACACCAGGCGCGGGTCGTGCACGATGCGCGCGCCCTGCTGGCGGTCGAGGAATACCGAAGCCAGCAGTCCGACGACGTAGTAGCCGTCGATGAAGCGGCCCTCTTCGTCGAAGAAGAAGCAGCGGTCGAAGTCGCCGTCGAAGGCGATGCCCAGGTCGGCGCGCGCGAGCCGCACCGAGCGCGCGGTGACCTCGCGGTTCTCTTCGATCATCGGGTTCGGCACGCCGTTCGGGAAATTGCCGTCGGGATTGTGGTGCACCTTGGTGAACCGGAACGGCAGCTTGTCTTCGAGCAGATCGAGGACCAGCCCGGCCCCGCCATTGCCGCCATTGCAGACGATGGACAGCGGCCGGAGCTTCGCCACGTCGACATAGCCCAGCACGTGATCGCGCCAGGACGGCATGATGTCGAAGGCAACGCTGGTGCCGCGCACGGTGGAGGCGGAGAATTTCCCCTCCTCGGCGAGCTTGCGGATGTCCTGCAGTCCGGTGTCGCCGCTGATCGGCCGCGACTGCTCGCGCACGAACTTGAGCCCGTTGTAGTCGGGCGGGTTGTGGCTCGCGGTCACCATGACGCCGCCGTCGAGGCCGAGCGATGCGGTCGCGAAATAGACGCACTCGGTGCCACAGAGGCCGATGTCCACGACGCTGACGCCGGAATCGTTCAGGCCGCGCGTCAGCGCGCAGGCGAGTTCCTCGCTCGAGTTGCGGATGTCGCGGCCCACCGCGACCCGCTTCGGCTTCAGCCATTCTGCGAATGCGCGGCCGATCCGGTAGACGGACTCCGGATTCAGCTCCTCGGGGATGCGCCCGCGGACGTCGTAGGCCTTGAAACAGTTGGAGAGATCCATGGCCCTCACTTGCTCGCGTAGAACCCGGCGATGGTATCGACGACGTACTGGAGCTGCTTTTCCACCAGCTCCGGGTAGATCGGCAGTGCCAGCGTTTCCTGGGCCGCGCGCGCCGATTCCGGGCAGTCCTCGGGGCGGTAACCGAGGTGGGCAAAGCACCGCTGCATGTGCAGGGAAACCGGATAGTAGATCTCGGTGCCGATGCCGTTCTCCGCAAGGTAGGCACACAGCCGGTCGCGATCCGGGACGCGGATCACATACTGGTTGTAGATATGGCGGGTCCCCGGACGGGCGGTCGGTGTTGTGACCCGGGCGGCAAGCCCGGCGGCGGGAAACGCCGCGTCATAATATGCTGCGTTCCGCTGCCGGGCCCGATGCCAGTCCTCGAGGTGGCGGAACTTGACCAGCAGCACGGCGGCCTGGATCTCGTCGATGCGGAAATTGCCGCCGATGAGCGCGTGGTAGTACTTCGGCTCGCCGCCGTGGACCCGCAGGATACGGAGCCGGGCTGCCAGAGCGTCGTCGTTGGTGACGCACATTCCGGCGTCGCCGAAGGCCCCCAGGTTCTTGGTCGGAAAGAAGGACAGGCAGCCGATGTCGCCGATGCCCGCGGCGCGCCTGCCAGGCTGGTCCTCGGCACCAATCGCCTGGGCGGCATCCTCGATGACTGCAAGGCCATGCTCGCGGGCGAGCGCCATCAGCGGGTCCATGTCGGCCGGCAGTCCATAGAGGTGCACCGGCATCAGGGCTCGCACCCGTCCGCCCGTTTCGCGGTTGTAGAGACCGCCGGCGCGGCGCTCGCAGTCCCTTTTGAGGAACTCGCGGACCAGATCCGCGCGCAGGTTGTAGGTTGCCGGGTCGATGTCCAGGAACACGGGCTGCGCACCGACCCGTGAAACCGTGCCGCCGGTGGCAAAGAATGTATATGGGCTGGTGACGACCTCGTCGCCGACGCCGATGTCATAGGCCATGAGCGCAATCAGCAGCGCATCGGTCCCCGATGACAGCCCGATACCGTGCTTCGCCTGGCAATACGCGGCGATCTTGGCCTCGAGCTCGCGGACCGCGGGCCCGAGGATGAACATCTGCGATGCGGCGACCTTGAGAAGCGCCTCGTCCAGCTCCGCCTTCAACGCCTGATACTGCGGCTTGAGGTCGAGCAGGGGTACGGTCATGCGGCTGCCTTTGCTCATGGTCAGTCCGTTCTTCCCTTGCGCCCGTAGTTGTCGTCGAGCCGGATGATGTCGTCCTCGCCGAGGTAGCCGCCGGATTGCACCTCGATGATCTGCAGCGGCTCCGCGCCCGGGTTCCCGATCCGGTGCGCGGTGCCGATCGGAATGAAGGTCGATTCGTTCTCGTGCAACAGGAAGATGTCGTCGCCGCGCGTGATGCGGGCGATTCCCTTGACGACCACCCAATGCTCGGCCCGATGACTGTGCCTCTGCAATGACAGGGTCGCGCCGGGCTTGATGGTCAGGCGCTTCACCTGGAATTGCGGCCCGGCGTCGACACTGTCGTAGCTCCCCCACGGTCGGAACACCTCCCGATGCAAGGCCGGCTCCGATCGTCCCGCCGCCTTCATTCGTGCGACCAGGCGCTTGATGCCCTGCACGCGGTTCTTCGGGGCGACCAGGACCGCGTCCTTGGTCTCGATCACCACGTGGTCGTCGAGCCCGACCACTGCCACCAGTCGCTCGGTTGAGTACAGCAGGCAGTTCTTCGACTCCTCGGCAAACACGTCGCCGCGCGTGACATTGCCCGCGGAGTCGGGCGGCAGCGCATCCTGGAGCGAAGACCACGAACCGACGTCGCTCCACCCGGCGTCGAGGCGCACGACGGCGGCGCGGTCGGTCTTCTCCATCACCGCGTAGTCGATCGAATCGGAGCGGCAGGCTTCGAACGCGTTTCGCTCGAGGCGCACGAAATCGAGGTCCCGCACGCCTGCGTCGTAAGACTTGCTGCATGCCGCGAGCATCGCGCCATCGAGGCGCTGCAGTTCCGCCAGGTAGCCTCGTGCAGGCAGCAGGAACATGCCGCTGTTCCACAGGTGGTCGCCGCTCTCGATGAACTCCCTGGCCCGGGCCGCATCCGGCTTCTCGACGAACTCGGCGACCGGCCGCACCAATCCGCCGCCCGTGCCCTGGCGTATGTAGCCATACGCCGTTTCGGCGCGCGTCGGCACCACGCCGAAGGTCACGAACCGGCCTTCGCTCGCCGCCGGCAATGCTGCCTCGACCGATTGGCGGAATGCCTCGACGTCGGTCAGCACATGATCGGCAGGCAGTACCAGCAGCAATGGACCCGCGTCGCCGCGGCGATCCTTGGCACTTGCCGCCAGTGCAGCCATCGCCGCGACAGCGACTGCCGGCGCGGTATTGCGCCCGACGGGCTCCAGCAGGATCGCCCGCGGCTCGATGCCCGCCTGGCGCAACTGCTCGGCCACCAGGAAGCGGTGCGAGTCGTTGCAGACCACGATCGGCCCGGTCGTGCCTGGCAGGCTCGCGGCGCGCAGCGCCGTTTCCTGGATCATCGTGCGCTCGCCGACCAGCGGCAGGAATTGCTTCGGATACAGCTCACGCGACAGTGGCCAGAGCCTGGTGCCCGCGCCACCCGACAGAATGACCGGGATGATCACCGATCAGCTCTTCAGGCGCCCATGCGCTTCGAGATAGCGAATGACCTTGTCCACGCATTCCGCGACCGAGAGCTTCGAGCTGTCGATCACGATCTCGGCCGCTTCCGGCGCCTCGTAGGGCGAGGTGACGCCGGTGAAATTCTTGATCGCCCCTTCGCGCGCCTTGGCGTAGAGGCCCTTCGGATCGCGCTGCTCGCAGACCTCGAGCGGCGTGCTGACGAACACTTCCACGAATTCTCCGGACTGGACCAGGTCCCGCACCAGCCGCCGGTCGCTGCGGAACGGCGAGATGAACGCGGTCACGACGATCAGGCCGGCGTCGACGAAGAGCTTCGCGACCTCGCCGATGCGGCGCACGTTCTCCACGCGGCCCTCATCGGAAAAGTCCAGATCCTTGTTGAGGCCATGACGGATGTTGTCGCCGTCGAGCAGATAGCTGTGATGACCGCGCAGGAACAGGGACTGCTCGACCGCATTCGCGATCGTGGACTTGCCGGCGCCGGACAGGCCGGTGAACCAGAGGATGCAGGGCTGCTGCGCCTTCTGGTTGGCGCGCTGCTCGTGCTTGACGCGCGTCGGCTGCCAGTACACCGAGACGTCGTGCTGTGCGCCCTGCGGGGCGGCACTCCTCAGGATCATGCCCACGCCCGCGGTCGCATGGTTCAGGCGATCGACGACGATCAGGGCGCCGGTGGAGCGGCAGGTCGCATAGGTGTCGAATGCGGCCTGCTCGGAGAGCACGATGCGACACAGGCCGACCTCGTTCAGCTTCAGCTCCGACGCCGGATGCTCGGAAAGGTCGTTGACGTCGATGCGGTGATGGATGCTCTCGACCGTGCCACGCAGGTAGCGGTGCGAAAGCTTGAACTCGTACTGCCTGCCCGGCAGCAGCGGCGTGTCGCTCATCCAGATGATGTGCGCGTCGAAAATGCGGCTGACGCTCGGCGAGCGGTCGGGATGCACCAGCAGATCGCCGCGGCTGATGTCGATCTCGTCCTCGAGCGCGACCGTGCAGGCCATGCCGGCCCCCGCCTTGGCCGGGTTGCCGTCGAAGCAGACGATCTCGCGCACCTTGCTGAGCCGGCGCGAGGGCACCGCCATGATGGGGTCGCCGATGGCGACGGCGCCGGCGGCAATCGTTCCGGCATAGCCGCGGAACGAGGCGTCCGGCCGGCTCACGTACTGCACCGGCAGCCGCAGGTCCTCGAGCTCCTGGTCGCGGCCCACGTCGATCGTGTCGAGCACTTCGATGATCGTCGGGCCCTCGTACCAGGGCATGCCCTTGCCATGGGTCACGACGTTGTCGCCCTTCAACGCCGAGACCGGCACGATGCGGGCATCGACGCCCTTGATCCCCTGGATCTCGAGGCAGGCGTCGTGGATCCGGCGGAACACCTTTTCGTCGTAGTCGACCAGGTCCATCTTGTTGACCGCGACGACGATGTGCCGGATCCCGAGCAGCGACACGATGTAGGCATGCCGGCGCGTCTGGACCTGCACGCCGCGTGACGCGTCGATCAGAATTACGGCGAGGTCCGCGGTCGAGGCGCCGGTCGCCATGTTCCGCGTGTACTGCTCGTGTCCGGGGCAGTCGGCGATGATGTACTTGCGCTTGTCCGTGTCGAAGTAGCGGTAGGCGACGTCGATCGTGATGCCCTGCTCGCGCTCGGCCTGCAGGCCGTCGACGAGAAGCGCGAGGTCGACCTCGTTCCCGGTCGTGCCCCACTTGCGGCTGTCGCTGGTGACAGCCGCGAGCTGGTCCTCGAGGATGCCCTGCGTGTCGTGCAGCAGCCGCCCGATCAGCGTGCTCTTGCCGTCGTCCACGCTGCCGCAGGTGATGAAGCGCAGCAGGCTCTTGGCCTCGTGGCGCTTCAGGAAATCGGCGAGTTTCACGGCAGCCATCAGAAATACCCCTCGCGCTTGCGCTTTTCCATCGCAGCGGCCTGGTCGAAGTCGATGGCGCGGCTCTGGCGCTCCGAGGTGCGGGTGACCAGCATTTCCTCGATCACGGTCGTCAGGTTGTCGGCGGTGGATTTCACGGCGCCCGACAGCGGGTAGCAGCCGAGGCTGCGAAAGCGGACCGTCTCCATCCGCGGCTTCTCCCCCTCCTTCAGCGGCATCCGGTCGTCATCCACCATGATCAGCATGCCGTCGCGATCGACCACCGGGCGCGGCTTGGCGAAGTAGAGCGGCACGACCGGGATCTTCTCGAGGTGGACATAGAGCCAGACGTCGAGTTCGGTCCAGTTCGACAGCGGGAACACCCGGATGCTCTCGCCCTGGTGGATGCGGCCGTTGTACACGCTCCACAGCTCCGGGCGCTGGTTCTTGGGATCCCAGCGGTGCTGGTTGTCGCGGAACGAGAACACGCGCTCCTTGGCGCGCGACTTTTCCTCGTCGCGGCGCGCGCCGCCGAATGCGGCGTCGAACTTGTGCAGCGACAGCGCCGCCTTCAGCGCCTCGGTCTTCATGATGTCGGTGTACTTCGACCCGTGGGTGAACGGCGAGACGCCGGCCTTGGCGGCCTTTTCGTTGACGTGCACGATCAGGTTGAACCCCAGCTCGCGCGCCATGCGGTCGCGGAACTCGATCATCTCCCTGAATTTCCAAGTCGTATCGATGTGCATCAGCGGGAACGGCAGCTTTCCGGGGTGGAAGGCTTTCCGCGCCAGGTGCAGCAGCACCGAGCTGTCCTTGCCGATCGAATAGAGCATGACCGGGTTGTCGAACTCAGCCGCCACTTCGCGGATGATGTAGATGCTCTCGGCCTCGAGCCGCTCGAGCTGCGTCATGTCAAGCGTCTGATTCTTCAAAATGGCCACACCCTCGGCACGATGGTCAGTGAAATGATGCCGCAGATCACGGAGAGCGGCAGCCCGAAGCGCACGAAATCGCCGAACCGGTAGCCGCCCGGGCCGTACACCATCAGGTTGGTCTGGTAGCCGATCGGCGTGATGAAACCGCAGGAAGCGGCGATCATCACCGCGATCACGTACGGCATGTAGTCGACAGCGGCGGCTTCGGCGATCGCAATCGCGATCGGGAACATCAGGATGCCGGCAGCGTTGTTGGTGATCACTTCGGTCACGACGACCGTCACTACGTAGAGGGCGGCGAGCGCCAGCAGCGGGTCGTTCGCGGCGACCGAGACCAGCGCATTGCCGATCAGGCTCGCGGCCCCGGATTTGGTGAGCGCGACGCCGAGCGCGAACGAGGCCGCGATGCCGGCGACGATGTGGTACTCGATGCTGCGCGTCGCGACCTGCATCGTCAGGCAGCCGGTCGCGACCATGAGACCGGCGGCGATGAATGACGCCTCGAACAGCGGAACCCATTCGAGCGTCGCGGTCATGATCATCACCAGCAGGATGCCGAGTGCGAGCGGCGCGCGCCGGAAATCCGGCGGCGCCGAATCCTGCAGCGCCCGGACCAGCAGGAAGTCGCGGCTGTACTGGTGCTTGCGGCCGAAGTTCTCGGCCGCCTCGACGAGCAGCGTGTCGCCCGGCCGGAACACGATGTCGCCCACCTTGCCGGGAATGCGGCTGCCGTCCCGGGAGATCGAGATGATGGCCGCGTCATACATCTGCCGGAAACCGCTCTCGCGGACGGTATGGTTGATCAGCGGCGAAGTCGCCGACAGCACGATCTCGACGAGCCGGCGTTGCGCGTGCCTGAGGTTCAGCTTGAATCCCTGGTCCTCGGCGATCGAGAGCCCCGGCATGCGGCGCAGGTCCTTGATGGAGTCCACGACGCCGACGCAGGTCAGCCGGTCGTCGGCGCGCAGCACCTCGTCCGGCCCGACCGATGTCAGGAGCCGCGATTCACGCTCGATTTCCAGCACATAAGCGCTCTTCAGGTTCCGGAGCCCCACTTCCCCGATCGTCTTTCCGGCCAGCGGCCCGCCGCCGTGGATCCGGACCTCGAATGCATATTCGCGGGCATTCTCGAGCTGCTCCATCGGTCCACGCCGGTCCGGCAACAGCGCGCGCGCGAACGAGAGTGCATAGATGAATCCCGCGATGGTCAGCGGCACGCCGACCGGCGCCAGGTCGAACAGGCCGAGATGCGCGTCGGGTTTGGTCTGGATCAGCAGGCCATACACCGCCAGGTTGGTGCTGGTCCCGATCAGCGTGCACATGCCCGCGAGGATCACGACGTTGTTCATCGGCAGCAGCAGGCGCGAGATCGACAGGCCGTAGCGCGCCGCCCATTCCTGCGCGATCGGGATGAACATCGCGACGACCGGCGTGTTGTTGATCATCGTGGACAGCAAGCCGCTCGCGCCCATCAGCTTCGCTTGCGCCGAGACCAGGCTCTTCGGACGGCCGAAGACGAGCTGGGAGAACCAGGCGATCGTGCCGGTCTCGCGCAGGCCCGCCACGACCACGTAAAGGGCCGCGACCGTCATGACTCCCGGGCTCGAGAATCCCGACAGGGATTCCTGCGGCGAGATGACGCCGGCGATCGACAGCACGATCATCGCGCCGAGCAGCACGACTTCGGTCGGCGTCGGCGTCGTCGCCAGCATGACGAGCACCGTGACGACGATGGCGAGCGTGAACCAGATTTCCCAGGCCATGCGCCGTTACGGCTCCCTTCACCCGGCTTCTCGGGACAGCGGATTGTGCCGCAAAAAACGGCGTAAAAACAGTCAGTTGAATGCCAAATCGTGAAGCCGTCGAGCCCGATTCCGCGGCTTGCGGCCTTGACAGCCGGCCTCAGCCCGGCAAGCGCTCTCCGCGGCCGATCGCGAAGTAGCGGATGCCCTGCTGCGCCATCAGCGACGGCTCGTAGAGATTCCGTCCATCGAACACGACGGGCTGCTTCAGGGCATTGCGGAAGCGCTCGAAGTCGGGGCTCCTGAACTCCTGCCACTCGGTACAGATGGCGAGCGCGTCCGCGCCGTCCAGCGCGGCCGACGCACTTTCGCAGAGTTCGAGGCCGGCGCGCGCACCGTAGATGCGGCGCGTCTCGTCCATCGCCACCGGATCGTAGGCGCGCACCTGCGCGCCGGCGGCCCACAGGGCTTCCATCAGCACCCGGCTCGGGGCTTCGCGCAGGTCGTCCGTATTCGGCTTGAAGGCCAGTCCCCAGACGGCGATCGTGCGCCCGCTGAGCTTGCCGCCGAAGAATCGCGAGATCTTCTCGAACAATACGTGCTTCTGACGGTCGTTCACCGCCTCGACCGCGGCCAGCACCCGCGCCTCGTGACCGACGTCGCGGGCCGAGCGCTCGAGCGCCTTGACGTCCTTCGGGAAACAGGAGCCGCCGTAGCCGGCGCCGGGATAGATGAACGAATAGCCGATGCGCGGATCCGAGCCGATGCCGGTGCGGACCTTCTCGATGTCCGCGCCGAGGCGCTCGGCGATGTTCGCAAGCTCGTTCATGAAGCTGATCTTGGTCGCGAGCATCGCGTTCGCCGCATACTTGGTCAGCTCGGCGGAACGCAGGTCCATGATGATCATGCGCTGGTGATTGCGTGTGAACGGATCGTAGAGCACCTTCAGCAGTTCGGCGGTGCGCGGATTGTCGGTGCCGACCACGACGCGGTCCGGCTTCATGAAGTCGGCGATCGCGGCGCCCTCCTTCAGGAACTCCGGATTCGACACCACGTCGAAATCGACCGTTGCGCCGCGCGCAATGAGCGTCGCCCCGACCGTCGCCTTCACCTTGTCGGACGTGCCGACCGGCACCGTGGACTTGGTGACGACGACCTTGTACTCGGCGATGTGCTCGCCGATCGTGCGCGCGACCGCGAGCACGTGACGGAGATCCGCCGAGCCATCCTCGTCCGGCGGCGTGCCGACGGCGATCATCTGGAACAGGCCGTGCTCGACCGCGGCCTTCGCATCGGTCGAGAATCTGAGCCGACCCTTGTCGCGGTTGCGGGCGATCATCTCGTCCAGGCCGGGCTCGTGGATCGGTACCTCGCCCGCATTCAGGCGCGCGACCCTGGCGGCGTCGATGTCCACGCACAGCACGTCGTTGCCGGCATCGGCGAGGCAGGCGCCGGTCACGAGACCGACGTAGCCCGAGCCAAAGATCGTGATGCGCAAGGTATCGCCCGGATTTTTATCGGAAAAGCGACGCGAAGCCTAACCAAAGACCGGGTCACGGTAAAGCGCGGCGCTTGCCGCACGTGAAGCAGGTCTCAGCAGGCGCGGCTGCGCCTTCAGCCGGCGCCGGTCGGGTGCTTCTGGGTGCGATGCGCCGTCAGCACCGCGACCTTCGGGTCGGGCGACATGGGCGCGTCGCCGACCGGCGGCCGCTGCGCGAAGACCAGGTCGTGGATCGCGGGCGCCGACCGGTATTCCTTCACCCCCATCGCCAGCACCTGCATGACGCGCCGGCAGTCGATCCGGTTCGCTGCAATGGTGAGCTCGGCAAGCAGTTCCTTCGCCTCGTCCCAGGTCGGCGACGGCTCGATGGCGCGCATGATCATCGGGTGCCCGGTTCCGGTGACGTTGGTGCCGATCAGGAGCTCTTCGAACAGTTTCTCGCCGGGCCGCAGGCCCGAATACTGGATCTCGATATCGCCGTCCGGGTTCGCCGAGTCGCGCACCGAGAGGCCCGTCAGCTTGATCATGCGGCGGGCGAGCTCGTCGATCTGCACCGGCTGGCCCATGTCGAGCACGAACACGTCACCGCCGGTGCCCATCGAACCGGCCTGCAGCACGAGCTGCGCCGATTCCGGGATCGTCATGAAGAAGCGCCGCACGTCGCGATGCGTCACCGTGACCGGGCCACCGCGGCGAATCTGCTCCTGGAACAGGGGCACGACGGAACCCGAAGAGCCGAGCACGTTGCCGAAACGGACCATGCAGAAGCGGGTGCGGGTCGTCTGCGTCTGCAGCGCCTGGAGCACCACCTCGGCGAGCCGCTTGGTCGCGCCCATCACGTTGGTCGGATTGACCGCCTTGTCGGTCGAGATCAGCACGAAGGTCTCGACGCCGACTTCGAGCGCAGCCTCCGCCGCGTACCAGGTGCTGAAGACGTTGTTGTGCACGCCCTCCACCAGATTCTGCTCGACGATCGGCACGTGCTTGTAGGCCGCGGCGTGATAGACGGTCTGGACGCTGAAGGCCTGCATCACGTCGCGCACCCGGTACTTGTGGTGGGCGTTGCCGAGCAGCGCGAAGATCTCGACATTGAGCCGCCGCGTCGCGACGATTTCCTGCAGTTCGCGCTCGATGTTGTAGAGCGCGATTTCGGAATTCTCGAACAGCACCAGCCGCTTCGGTGCCAGCAGCACGATCTGGCGGCAGAGTTCCGAGCCGATCGACCCGCCCGCGCCGGAGACCATCACCGACTTGCCGCGGATGCTGGCATCGAGCAGTGCGCGGTTCGGCGGGATCGGGTCGCGGCCCAGCAGGTCGGCGACGTCGATCTCGCGCAGCTCATCCACCCGGGCGCGCCCGGAGACGACATCGCTGAAGGCCGGCACCGACTGCACGTGGACATTCAGCGATTCGAGGCGTCGCAGGATCTCGGCCTTGCGCCTGCGCGACGCAGACGGCACGGCGAGCAGGATGCGCTCGACCCGGCAGCGGATCACGAACTCGGCCAGGTCTTCCGGCGAAATGACCGGTACGCCGTTCATCAGCGTGCCGTGCAGCGAGCGCTTCTCGTCCGCGTAGGCGAGCAGCACGAACTGCCGGCCGGACGAGAGTGCCATCGAGAGCTGTGCGCCTGCGTCACCGGCTCCGTAGATCACGACGCGCGTGCCGTTGGTCTCGAACGGCGTCAGCAGCCAGCGCGCGATCAGGCGCGTCGCGGTCACCCAGACCATCGCCAGCAGCCAGTAGATGGCTGCGACCGAAAACGGAACCGGGCGCTGTGAGACGAACTCGCCCATGACCCAGAGCATGACCGCGGAACCGGTGACGCCCGCAATCACCGAGAGCAGCATGCGCACGCCGATGAAGCGCACGACCGCGCGGTAGAGACCGCTGCCGGCGAAGATCAGGGTGCTGACGGTGGTGACGCCGACGTAGAACAGCAGGCTGCGGTCGAAGCCCTCGAACAGCGAATCGAACTTGAGGGCGAACGCCGCCCAGAGGGCCGCGGGAATCACCACCAGGTCGGCCGTCACCATCAGCAGGCGCTTGGCCTGGCGAGGCCAGCCGAGCATCAGGCTGACAAGACGTAGGCGCGGCGACGAAATTTCGATGCGATTCATTCCTTGCCTTGCTTCTCGCCCGCAGAGTCTACGCCACTGCACGCGGGCCGGAACAAGTATGGCCAGTCGGCAACGCCTGGTCAGACTGTCGGCTTTCGGAGAAGTTGCAGACTTGCGGTCCGGCCGGAACGATGCTAGCGCGTCGCGTCCGCGATCACGGATTCGACCACGTCACAGACTTCCTCGACGTATCGCTCGGACAGTGTCGGATGGCACAGGAATGCCAGGCTGGTCCTTCCGAGTTCGTGCGCGACCGGCAGCGGCCGCTCCGGCCTCCATCCAGTGCCTTCAAAGGCGCGTTCGCGATAGATCTCGGAACAGGATCCGGAGAACACGGCTGCGCCGCGTTCCGAAATTTCGTGCCTGATGCGGTCGCGCGACCATTGCGTCTTGAGCGCCTCCAGGCGCAGGTACGCATAGACGCGGTAGTGTGCATGGCGAATCGCCTGCCGCGGCATCGGCACGCGCAGTGCAGGTACCATCGAGAGACGAGCCGAATAAATGGCGGCCAGGCGGCGGCGGACGTCGACCGATGCTTCGAGCCTGGCCAGTTGCAGCCGGCCGAGGGCCGCCTGCGGCTCGGTCAATCTCCAGTTGGTGCCGAAGCGGTCGTGCACCCAGCGGAATCCCGGCTCGTGCTGGCGCTCGTAAACCGCTTCCCAGGTCTTGCCGTGATCCTTGAATGACCAGGAGCGCTCCCAAAGCTCCGGATCGCTGGTCGCCAGCAAGCCTCCTTCGCCGCCGGTCGTGATGATCTTGTCCTGGCAGAACGAAAATGCGGCGGCGTCGCCGATCGAGCCGACCGCACGGCCCCGATCACTCGCCCCGTGCGCCTGCGCACAGTCTTCCAGCACCTTGATGCCGCGCCCCTTCGCGAGCTCCATGATCGGATCGAGATCGCAGGGCCACCCGCCCACGTGCACCGGGACGATCGCACGGGTCCGTGGCGTGATCGCCGGCTCGATCGTCGCAGCCGTGATGTTGCCGCTGTCGCGGTCCACGTCGGCAAATACCGGGCGCGCACCGAGCAGCACGGCGCAACTGGCGGAAGCTATGAAAGTTCGTGGTGAAACGATCACCTCGTCTTCGGGTCCGATGCCCCACATGCGGAGCGGCAACTCGAGCGCCACGGTGCCGTTGGCGAGTGCGATCGCGTGCTTCGTGCCGAGGGCCGCAGCGTACTCCTGCTCGAATCTCCGCCCTTGCTCGCCGGTCCAGTAATTGACCTTTCCGCTGGCCAGCACCGCGTCGACGGCCGCGCGTTCCTCGGCAGAAAACCATGGCCACTGTGCCAAGGGCTCGGAAATCCGGGCCTTCGATGGCTTGTCAATGGCGGACTGGGAACGACTCATGGGCGCATTTCCCTTGCGGGCACACCGAACACCGTGACTCCGTCCGGCACGTTCTCCAGGCACACGGCTCCCGCGCCGACCGTGACGTCTGCTCCGATCCGAATGCCCTGCTTCGCGACTGCGCCGATACCGAACCAGCTGCGCGCGCCGATCGAAACGTTACCGGCCAGATGGGATCCCGGGCAGACATGCACGCCCTCTTCCAGCCTGCAGTCATGATCGACTGTCGCGCCCGAGTTGACGATGCAGCCACCCGCGACCACCGCTCCGATGTTGACGATCGCGCCCGCACAGACGACCACTCCTTCCGCGAGACGTGCTCGCGAGCTCACAGCCGCGCGCGCATGCATCAGCACCGGGACGCGGTAGCCAGCGGCACGCGCGCGGCCCAGATGCTCGAGACGCAGCCGCGCATCTCCCAGAGCGGCAACGCAGGCATCGAAACGCGTGCTCAGGGTCGCGAGCTCCGGTATCGTGCCCGCAACCTTCCAGGCGCCGGACGTACTCCCAACCGGGATCCTGTCGTCGAGAAAGGCAATCTCGGTCCAATCCGGGTCGCTCGCGGCGATGTCCGCGACGACGCGGCCATGGCCTCCGGCACCGACGACGAGTAGCTTCACCGCGCGCTCCCCCGGAATCGTTCCATCGTCGCCTGCCCCGACTGATTGATGCCTTCGGCGCGCAGCACGTTGATGAGCGTCATTGCCAGGATTCTCACATCCAGCGCCGGCGTCCAATGATCGACATACCAGACGTCATAAGCAAACTTCTGCTCCCAGGAGATCGCATTGCGGCCATTCACCTGGGCCCAACCCGTAATGCCAGGCCGCATCTCATGGCGGCGTGCCTGTTCCGGTGAATAGAGCGGCAAGTACTCCATCAGGAGAGGGCGCGGGCCCACGAGACTCATGTCGCCGACGAGGACGTTCCAGAGTTCGGGGAGTTCGTCCAGGCTCGTCGATCGCAGGAGTCGACCGAGTGCGCCGATGCGCGTGTCGTCGGGCGGAGGATTGTCGCCTTCAGCCCGGGCCAGGATCATCGTACGAAACTTGCGCATCATGAATGGCCGCCCGTTCAGTCCGGGCCGCTGCTGCGAAAACAGGATCGGTCGCCCGCTGACGGCCAGAACTACGATTGCCGTTCCCAGGATGACCGGCGACAGCAGGATCAGCAGCAAGGCCGACGCCGCGACGTCTGTGCCGCGCTTCAACGCGAGCCGCACGCGATTCCCTGCCGGTCGCGATCCGTCCGATCGGCCGTCAGTGGTCACGGCGTGACCGACCGGCAACCGCGTCGGCAATGACTGTCTCGACCTGTGCAGCCAGCGCGTCACGCGAGAATCGCAGTTCGGCGAGTCGGCGGGCGTTTCGTCCCGAGGTCCGGATGCGCTCCGGATCGTCCGCCAGTGCCCGCAATTCGAGAGCCGCACTCCGCGGGTCGACGGACAGCCGGATGCCGGCACTTGCCGTCGCCAGAAGCTCTGCTTGCCAGCCGCCGTAGTTCACCGCCACGCAGCAACCCGCCGCCAGGCCGTCGAAGAACTTGTTCGCGGAATTGGCTTCCATGGCCGGTATCGGAAGAAACAGTGAAGTTGCAATGTCGGTCGCGGAGAACACAGCCGTCATTTCGTGCTTTGACAATTCTTCATGCATGAAGAGATTGCGATTCAGCACATCATGCTCGCGCGCGAGCGCGCGCAGTTGTATTCGCTCCCGGCCGTCGCCCACGACCAGGAACGCGAGACGGTTCTCGTCCTTGAGGGCAGCCGCCACGCGGATCATGTACCCGACGCCGTTGATCCGCCCGAGCGTGCCGGCGTAGGTGACCAGGATCTTGTCGTCGGCGATTCCCGCTTTCTCCCTGAATGCCCGGCCGCGCGCTGCATCCCGTTGAAAGAAATCGAGATCCGCCGCATTCGGCACCATGGCAATTCGCCCTGCAGGATAGCCTGCCCGCGCAACTCCCGCGGCCATGCCCGGAGAGAGCGCGATGACCCGCGCAGCATTGGCGTAGGAAAACCGTTCCAGCCGTCGCGCAGCCCATCGCGAAACCGGATCCCGGAGCGCTCCTATGGCGATCGGCACTTCCGGCCAGAGGTCGCGCACTTCGAGCACCATCGGAATGCGCTTGCGGCGCGCGGCGTAAACCGCCGGCAGCGTGATGGTAAGCGGGGTACTGGTGGCGAATACCACATCGCCTTCGAGATTCGCTGCACGCCGGGCGGCGCCCAGCGCAAACCTGCCAAATGCGCGGATGCGCGACGCATCGCTCATATGATTGGAATACGGAACCGGCAGCCAGTGCACGCGCATGCCCGCCTCGTCGGTGGTGAACCAGTCGCTCGTGTCCGATGGTTCCCGCAATGACGTGACCATTTCGACCTGGTGCCCCGCGGCGACCAGTCGCCGGCCGATCTCGAATGAGCGGGTGCCGCCGGACATGTCGGGCGTATTGAAATACTGGTGAAGATAGATGATGCGCATCTGCTGGTACGCGCAGCCGGGCCTGCGCCGGCTATTTTTTCAACAGGACCCGCAGCGACGTGGTGCACAGGTCGTCCTGGTCGTAGTGCCCGAACCCCGCATCGACCGGGAAACCATTCCGCAACTGATCCTTCGACTGCTCGTCGATCGCGCGGTCGCAGCGGACGATACGGAATCCCGCGTCGGAAATCAGCCTCAGGAAATCACTGGCTCTCAATCGGCTGCAATATGCAAACCGATTTCCTGCCAGGCGCCGCCACTCCGCTTCGGAAAAGCGAAGGAAGTTGATGCGTGAAATGGACTTGTCCTGATGCTGGAAGTGGTCGCTGAGGTCGATGAAGTGCAATGCATGACCGTCAGGCTTCAGGATGCGCTTCGCCTCGGCAAGAATGTCGCCCAGCGCCCTTTCCGCAATGTGCTCCAGGACCGTCACTGACGAGTGGCAGTCGACGCTTTCCGCCGCCAGTCCGGTATTTGCGGCATCCACCGGCGCCAGGTACCGAATTCCCGCACTTGCGAGGAATTCCCTGGCGTTACCCCTGGATTCGACGAGTGCGGCGAATCGCTCTTCGAAAACCTCCCTGCTCACGACGTCCTCGCCGTAAAGCGCCGCCAGCGCTGGCCTCCGGCAAGCCATCCACTCCAGAGCCTGCCGGGTCAGATCCCAGTCGATACGTCGGTTCAGATCGACCGTGATCGTCTCTTTCGCGCCGGAGAGGTAGAGCCCGATCGGCACAACGGGAACGTGTCCGGTTCCGACTTCGAAAAAGCTCTTGCCTGATACCCCTTCTCCCCGGCTCAGCAGCCATCGAGCCATCTCGACCTGCTTCGACAGTCTCGACGTCGGATCCGCCCGCAGCGCGCCGAAGCGCTTCTGGCCCAATTTGTAGATCTGGTCGCCATAGGGGAGCCGCGCACAGATTCGCGCAATCGCAGCTTTTCGCTCCCAATACATTCGCAGCATTCAGTGATCAGGAATCTGGCTCATTCATGATGCCGGCATCAACTTCGAGTACAGCCGGAGGAGCTTTTCCGATTCTCTCGTCCAGTTGTACGTCTGCTCCACGGCCGATCGCCCCCGCCGGCCCATTGCCTCGGCTTCGGAAGGATGCTCCAGTATCCAGTGCATGGCGGCAGCAATTGCGGTCGAGTCCGTCGGATCGACCAGCAATCCGCACCTCGCGCCGTCAACGATACTGCGCCACAAAGGGAAATCGGATGCGATCACGGGCACACCCGCCGCCATGTACTCGAACATCTTCACGGGATATGCATCTGGATAGTTCTGTGTGGGCTGAAGGACGACCAGGCCGGCCCGTGCTTCACTCAGCAGCTTCGCGACTTCCGGTCTGGTCGCCCAACCGTGATATCTCACCCGCGACCAGCCCGGCAAGGCGCTCAACTCCGCTTCCAGCGAAGCGGGGCTGTAGCTGCCGGCGAAGTCCAGCCTTGCGGCGCCTGCCACATCGAGAATGTCTATTGCTTCGACCATCTTGCGTGCGCCCCGAATCGAGGCTATGCCACCGACATACACGAAGGAGTGGGGGCGCTGCCCGTAAGGCTCACGCTCGGGAACGACGAGCTCCGCAGCGATCGGAAAATTCTGGACGATCACCGTGCGGCCGCGAGGAAAGCGCTCGGCCGCCTTCGGATTCGCGCAAACAACGGCGTCGAATAGCCGTGCTGCGAGCCATTCCACCGCCTTCATCGACCATGCCGTGGGTCGGCGCAGTATCGGCGGCAACCAATACTTGTGCAGGATCTGGAGCGGGTAGTCCTCGTGCACGTCGTAGATGACCTTGCACCCGAGCAGCTTCAAGATCATGCCCGCGGGGATCAGTTCCGGATCGTGGAAGTGGACGAGCGCAGCACCCAGCTTGCGAGTCTGGGCCAATGCCCGCAACGAGCCGATGACTGCGCGTCCAAGACGTCCCGCGGCCGGCTTGCCGACGTCCACGATTCGCACCGCAACCCCGGCTATGTCCTTGGTGCCAGAACCCTGCCCGTCCGCGACCAGCAGAGTCACGCTCCATTGCGGACATCGTGCAAGGGCGTGCGTCTGGCGGTAAAGAATCCTTGTGTCATTGCGAGGATGCACAGTAGTCAACTGTACGATCGTGTTGTCACTCACGTCTTCACTATCCACCCTGCGCGGCCGCTTTCTTGTAAAGAACTTCGGCCCAATCCGTGCGCCCATTCATGGGGTTCTGAGACAGCTCTGTGATGCTGAATAGCTCGAGTCCGCAGGGCCGCAAATGCTGCTCGATCTCGAAAAAGCTGGACTTCCTTTCGTAATAGTCGAAAAAAGAGACCTCCAACAGCAGAGCGCCGGTGACCTTCAAAGCCTCGGGACCTCCTTCAAGCACCATCGATTCTGCGCCCTGTACGTCGATCTTGAGCAGGTCGATCCTCGGGATGGATAGTTCCATGATCAGTGCGTCGAGAGTGATGGCGCTTACCTTTATTTCGTGGTTGAAGGTGTCGAAAAGGGCCGAGTCTCTGTTCTTGATCGCCTCCTGGATCTTGATGGAATCGCGGCTTTTCAGATTCACCCTGAGGATACTGTTTGTATGGCTGATGTCATTTCGGAAGAACGTGATCTCGGAATTCACGTTTGAAAGCGCCAGATTGAGACAATGGTGATTCTGGAAGTTGGCCGCAAGCAATGCTTGAAATGAGTCTGGATCCGGCTCGACCGAGTAGATGACCGATTCCGGAAAGGCCTCTTGCAGATATCTGACGCTTTCGCCGCGGTGCGCTCCGATATCCAGAATGACAGGCGCCTTTTGATCCACAACGGATCGAATGAGATTCAGCCGATCAAACGACTTTCTGAACTCCTCATTCCTTTTCCCGGATTCTCCGACTCCTTCCACGATCAATTTCCTCGTGCCTGCGACGCCATCCCGCCGCGGTATCCGGACAGTACGATCGGTGCGCCGAATAGCTTCGTTCGGAGCGCGCGGCCCAAAAGCCACATCAGCACGACCGACGACAGGAACGTCAGTTCGACCACCGTTTGAAAGCTCACCAGCCTTTGGATGTCCACCGTCAGATAGTTGATAGCCTTGAACGAGACAAACAGGTAAGCCACCAGCGCATAGTACGAAGCGAGGCGGCTCACAATCTGCCGGTCCACGTATAGGACAAACGCGATCAGTGCGGGAAGTATGAGATAAAACGCCGGTCCCCAGAATGCGTACAGGGAAACCGCCGCATGACCTGAGCTTGTTGCACCGAATCGCCCGGTCTCATCGAGATACGCCTGCCGGCTCGCATCGACCGCCGGCTCGATGCCGAACAGCATGTTGAACCCGAGATAGTACCGGGATTCATAGCCGAGCGGCGGGTGCTCGGCCTTGTACAAATCGAGCTGTGGATTGGCATAGCCGGTCTCCAGGACGAACCTTTCCGAGATCACCGCCAGCAGTTCTTCCGAAAAAAGGGCGGCAGTTCCGACTCTGACATAGAACACGGCGATGACGCCCGCCAGCACGCATGCGAAAAGATATCGAAGCCGGATTCTGGACAACACCAGAAGGACCACGAGAGGAACGATCAATCCGGACTTTGAGAAGAAGAAACCCGAAGTCTCAAAGATGAGAATCAGTAGCAGGAGACGAAATATCCAGTTCTTAGTCAGTCTGAAGTAGAAGATGAACAGTACTGACATCACCGGGCTCAGGTACACATAAAACCAGTGGACGATTCCTTTGGCGCCAGGCTGATGCCATTCGAGTTGCTTGATGTGTGCTGCGGCAAACCCTTTCAAGATCAACTCCTGCATGGGCGTGCTGTCGATCCCGAACAGCGCGGCCTTGACTGCCAATGCCAGCAGGAAAGGAATGATATTGATCCGGGACCTTGCCAACTGCATGTCTCTCGCGGGCGCGAAGTTGAACATCGTTGCCATGCCGAGAAGCACGGTGCCGTAATAGAGCATCAGGAAATACATGTGCTCGTTGAACGCCGCGCTGGCAAGGAGCGTTCCTTCATAGACGAACTTCCCGAGCAGGATCGAGAATACGCCGAAGTAGACGACTGCGGCGTTTCGGAAAAAGAAAAAGCTGCTGATGCCCCCGGCTTGATGGCGTTTGAACGAAAGAAAATACACTGTGAACAACGGAACAAGGGTGCCGTAGTAGAAAGCGTCGTAGTAAGTGAAACTCATGCTGCGGGAGAAGGTCCGCGCCCAACCAGCGCCTCGACCTGCGCCGCCAGGTCTTCCCTGGTCCGGCAATTCGGAATGAAGGCAGCAGTCAAGGAACCATTCGGGTAATGGGCGTGAAATCGGTCGTGCGGAATATGATACTCGATGACGGGTACATCCATCGCCATGCACTGAAAGAATGCGGATGTCCAAAAGGAAACGGCGAGCCTCGCACCCCGAACTACCGAGTACGTGTTCTCGTACGTCACTTCGACTGCCTTTCCGTCGACAATGAGGCGATCCGAGTGGAAGAATTCCCTTGGATGCGCTCTTAGCACGATTCTGGATGCAGGAAAATACCTGCTCAGGACGGCCACAGTGTCGCTGAGCATTCTGGACCGGTTGCCTTCCAGCAAGTATTGCGGATGAGTGTCGCGGCTCAGGATGACAACATGATCATGATAGATCTGCGGTACGTTCTGCCTGACGAACCGCATCCATTCGGGAACCAGGATCGGATAACGGGCGGCCAGGAAACGGCGGTTCGGCGCCAACCCGTCGAGCCTCAATATTCTTGCGCCAAATCTCGCCGAAAAGCGGGTGATCGCGGGCCATCGTGCCGGCGCATAGGCACCCGCTGGTGTCACCGCGTGTCCATGCGGATAGAACAGGATCCGGGGACCGCGCCCTGAGAGGACCAGCAGCAGGATCAGCACGTTCTTTTCCCGGCCGGAACTGCCGTTTTCGAGCAGAAAGTGATCGTGTCGGCGGTAATGCCAGAACACTGCCAACGAGTTCGCAATGAATCGCAGCCACCGGACGATCTTGCTCGCGGACAACTTGCCGATGGCCCGGTCATCGAGACGACCGGAGATCACCCAGCTGTAGAACCGGTCGCTCTCGATCTTTTCAAGAATCTGCTTCTTGAAAGTGACAAGTCTGTAGTCCCGGATGCCCCAGATCGAGAGAAGAGGCAGAACCACGTCCAGTTCCCCCGAACTGGAAAAACAGAAGATAGCCACGCTGCTCGCGCAACTGATGGCTGAATCTTCGCTTGTCGTACTACTCGGCAATGTTCAGTTTCATCAGCTCTTCCACCTTCCGGAGATCCGCAGGCGTGTCCACCGCGTGCGACTCGTGCATGGTAGGCACCATCCTGACACGCCCACCGTGCTCGAGGACACGCAGCATATCGATCGATTCCGCGATCTCCAGCGGCGTCGGTGCCATTCGCGCATACTCCAGCAGAAAATCGCGCCGGAACGGGATGACGCAGACCTGCTTGCTAATGACGACCTTTCCCGACCGCAAGCGGTGCGGAATGGGCTCCCGCGAGAAATAGATCGCGTTGCCGCGAAGGTCGCATACGACCTTGATGCAGTTCCGGTCTTCGAATTCTTCGAGTGTCTTGATCGGGGCCATCAGGTTGACGACTTTCAGGTCGTTGTCGTGGGCAAATGGCTCCACGGCTTCCACGATCATCTGGGGATGCGTCATCGGTTCGTCGCCCTGGACCATGACCACGATGTCGTAGCGCAGATTCCGCTGCCGTTCGATTGAAAGCAGCGCTTCCGCGCAGCGGTCCGAGGCCCTCTCGTGCGCGCTGTCGGTCATGACCGCTGTGCCGCCGATCGAGGCGATGTAGTCGCGTATTTCCGGATCGCAGGTTGCGACTGCGGCCGCGTCCAGCCCTTCGGCCTGGCGAACGCGATCGTACACATGGCCGATCATGGGCTTGCCGAGAAGGCTTGCCATCGGCTTGCCGGGGAAACGACTGCTGCCCATGCGCGCCGGAATCAGGGCCAGCACCTTCATCGCAATTCCCTCACAGCGCCGGCTTGCGACAGGCGACCATCATGTGCGAGCTCCAGCCGCTGCGCGCTATGAACGCCTGGCATTCGGCTTTGTCCCTGTCGCTGGCCATGTGAATGAACGTTCTCCAGAAACGATCCTTGATCGATGCCGCATTGTTTTCCAGGATGTCGATGTCCAGCTTCCCGGGCGTCGTGACCTCGATCGTCTGCAGGCCGACGCTGTCGACAAGCATTCGCACGGAAGCCGGATTCAGGAAATTCAGGTGATACGGGGGAGTGACGGACTTGGAATCTTTCCAAAGCGCGCGTATGTCGACGCCGGTGCCCGACAACGTCGTGAAGATGAAGATCTCGCCGGGCGCAAGCAGCGCATGCACCTTTTCCAGGAAAGCCCTCGGGTCGTGCAGGTGCTCGAACAGCTCGAAGCTGACCATCGCCTTGGGCGACGACTCGAGGTCTCCCCGGTCCAGATTCTCCAGGAATTTTTCGATCGTCGACAATCCGTTTTCCCTGCAAATCGCCGCCAGATGCGGCGCCGGCTCGATCACGATCGTCGGCAATCCGAGAAGTCGCATCTCTTCGGCAAAGATGCCGTAGCCCCCGCCGATATCGTACACGGTCGGGCATTCAAAGCCCTGGGCGCGCAGCAACGACCGCACCAGCTGCGCCTTCGGCTTCCACAGGCGCTCGCGTCTTGCGCCGGCGGTTTCCCGGTAGAACGTTGTGGCCCAGAACTTCGAGGATGGCGAATCCGTGTAGTAGCGCACGAACCGTTCCGCGGCGGGCCGCGGGCTGACATAGAGGGATTCGCACCGCGGACATTCGTCATAGCCGAAGCCGTTTTTCTCGAACGCGTGACCGCCGTCGCCGCCGCACGCCGGGCAGCGGATCGCCACGCGGCCGGCCTGCGGAAAATACGTTTCGGCGTCCCGCTGCGCCAGCCGCATGTATTCGGCAAACAGCGCCTGCGGCCTGATTTCCTCTTCTTTCAGAGGGTCGCTCACGGACGCACCGGCACTGCATGGGAGCTTTTCGCCAGAAACACGGCGTCGATGCCGTAGGCAATGAACCTGTGACCCGATTTCACCGCCGCGCCGAGCGCATCGCGGTCCGGGGCGACGACGTGCACGCCGGAAGGAACGCCGCAGGTCCTGGCAGCATCACGGATCCGGGCCAGGACCTGCTTGAATTCCGGATGCTCGAACTGCGCCGTCAGCCCCAGCGAAGCGGACAGGTCGTAGGGCCCGATCATGATGGCGTCGAGGCCGGGCGATTTCAGAATGGCTTCGAGGCTCTCCAGGGCGCGGACATGCTCGATCTGAGCCACGAGCAGCGGTTCCTGCGCCTCGCGCAGATAGGTCTCGAAATCTTCGCCGAACAGGTTGGCGCGCGAGAAGCCGACGCCGCGGGTGCCTGCCGGCGGCCAGCGGCAGGCCTGGACGGCCCGTTGCACCTGTTCCGCGCTCTCGATCATGGGAACGATGACGCCGCCGGCGCCGGCGTCGAGTGCAGACTTGCAGGCCGTCGCGCTGCCATTCGACAATCTTGCGAGCGGCAGCGTGCCCCCCAGTTCCAGCGCGCGGAACAGGTCGGGCAGTTGATGGCGCCCGATCGAACCATGTTCGAGGTCGACCGCGATCCAGTCGTAGCCGGCTCGCCCCATGATCTCGGCGACGGAAGCGTCGGGCAACTGCATCCAGCTCCCGAGCGAGACTTCGGCGTTGCGAAGCCTGTTTCTGATGGCCAGGATCTTTTGCAGGCGATTCATGGGTTACCCGAATCCGGCAATTTGCGGTCCATTGTAGTCCGGCATCGTCCTGGCATTTTCCGGCGTGCGCCTGAGCAGGAACGGGACGCCGCACTGCTGCGCCGCCGCAAGGTCCTCGCGAGAGTCGCCGATTACCAGCGCGCATTCCGGCTGCACGCCGAAATCCGCCAGTGCCGCGCTGATACCGGCCGCCTTGCGAATCGGCGCGCCGACGATCTGCGCGAAGAACCGGCGAATCGCCAGTCGTTCGAGGATGCGCTCGATTTCTGCCTGCGGCGTGGCGGTGATCAGGACGAACTTCGAGGTTTCCGACCCCGTCGCCAGGACCGTTTGCACGCCCGGCACCCAGGCCGACTGGACGACGGCATCCTCGACTGCGTCCGAGAACTTCGCTGCGAAGTCCTGGATCACGCGATCGCTCGCGCCCAATCCCGCCCAATTCAGGTACAGCGGCAATTTCTCGTAACGCGACATGCCGCAATTCGCAAGATGGTGCTCCAGCACCTTTTCGGCAACCTCGCGACCATATGGCAGAAATAATGCATGAAATGCCCGGGCCTTGACGGAAACCGAGTCCTTGATGACACCGTCAAAGTCCCAGAACACGATCTTTGCGTTGCCCAGGTTCACGCCTTGTCCCCGGTTTTCTCCAGCTCGCGCTGCACGTCCTCGATCAGCTGAATCAGCCCTTGACCCAGGTCCACGTGCAGCGATGGCACGTATTTCTGACCCACATTCGGTCGATAGGCGTATGGCGTCCGGACGTAGTGACCGTCGTGCGACGTTTCGACGAATTCGACGGCATCCGGCCGGCCGAGAATTTCGGCCAGCATTTTCAGCAGATCGACGACGCGCATTCCCTCCTGTCCCGTCAGCACGACGTGACGGTTGCGAAAACCCTCGTCGAGCGCCTTGACGCTCGCTCGCGCGGCGTCCTCCACGTGAATGTATTCCCGGATTGCCTCGGGACTGCCTTCATAACGGATCGTGCCGCGCTCGAGCGCGCCTCGCACGATGCGATACAGGCCGTTCCGGCTGTCCGAGCGAGGGCCGTACAGCGATCCGTACCGCAGGATCGTGTAATCGAGCCCGCAGGAGATCTGAAATGACTCCACGAAGCGCTCTGCCGCCTGCTTGCTGGCTCCATAGAACGACCCGACATGCGAGTACACGTAGACCGAACTTGCGAACAGAAAGCGCTCCGCGCCGGCTTCGTGGGCGGCCTGGAGGGCATGCATGTTGCCGATCACGTTCAGATTCGCGGTGTCCAGCGGCCGGCGCCGGGCATCGTCGATGTCTGCGAGACCCGCGAAGTTGTAGACATACCGACAGCCCTTCGCTGCCGCGGCCACCTGGTCGGAATTCATCAGGTCGCCGACGATCATTTCCTGCTCGCTGCGAAGGTAGGGGGACGGCCGGTTGTCGAATATTCGCACTTCGTGGCGCGCGGCTGACAGGGCGTCGGCGACATGACTGCCGAGAAATCCCGAGCCGCCGAGTACCAATACCTGGTTCTTTTTCATCGGATGCCTGCAACTGCCGGAGGATTCATAGCAGGGACTGCGCTCGCAGGAAACTCACGAGCGCGGCGCTGGCCTCCGCTTCCATGAGCGCCCGCGCTTCCCGGGAGTACGAACCCATGTGGGCAGTTGCCTGCACATTCTCGCACTCGAGCAATTGACCGGCATACGGCTCCTGCTCGAAACAGTCGAGCGCGGCTCCCCCCAATTGACCCGAGCGCAGCGCCTGCAGCAACGCCTGCTCATCGACCAGGCCGCCGCGCGCGACATTCACCAGCAGAGCGCCGCGCCTCATTCCGGCGATCGCACTGGCGTCGACCAGATGATGCGTCGTAGCCGAATACGGGACATGCAGCGTGACGATGTCGCTCCGCGACAGCAGCGCAGCCAGGGGCAGCACTTCCGGCGCGCCGGGTGAACCGGATACTGCGCCGACATCGGCGACATCGCATGCCAGCAGTTTCGCCTCGAACGCCGAGAGCAGTTGGGCGACCTTGCGGCCGATACGCCCGAATCCGACGATGCCGATCGTCTGCCGGGAGATCAGCGAGCCCGTCAATTGCTGCCACTTGCCTGCGCGCATCGAGCGATCGCACTCGGCGACCCGTCGCGTCAAGGACAGGATGTGCGCCACGGTCAGTTCGGCCACCGCGAGTGTCGGTGCGTCCGGCGTCGACAGCACGCTGATCCCGAGCGAACGCGCCGCGTCCAGATCGACACTGTCGAGTCCGGCACCACACCGCACGATGACCTTGAGAGCCGGGGCAGCCTTCAGCGCTTTCGCGGTCAGGGGCTCGACGCCCGCAATCATGGCCACGACGTCGCCGGTCAGCAGCGCCTCAACATCGGGCCCGGTCAGGCGCCTGCCGTACGGGTTGAGGGCGAGTTCGTACCCCGCCGCCTCGACCGCCTTGCGCTCGTGGAAGTTCGCCATGTCGAACGTGGAGGTCGTGATCAGGATACGGGACAAGGGTGACTCCGCACGCTATGCCGACGGCCGCGAGGCTCGATCGCCAAGGCACCCGTCCAGAAATTCGAGGTAGTTGCGCTTCCAGCCGGGAGCCCAGATACGGTCCACGTCGCGCAGTCCCGAATTGACGGCGGACCCGTCCAGCACTTTGTCCGCGAGGTCCTGCGCTCCGTCCGCCGATTCGAACGGGTGTCGCGGCAGGCTGAATCGGCTTCTCGCCGACTGCATCGCGAATATCCGGTCCACCAGTCCGACCGCTTCGAACAAACCCGTCGAAGCCTCGCTCACGACGATGCTGGCCGAGGCGAAGGATTCGTAGATGTCCGGGCGGTCGTCGATATGCAGCAGGCGCACGGCCTTTGCGCGGGCGATTTCGGGTCGGTTGCGTTCGATCGGATGCGGGCGAAAAATGACGCGCCGCTCCCGGCCGAGCCTTTGCTTGAGCGCCGCCGCGAGCGCGAGATACGAATCCGTTTCGATACCGTCGCCGAGAATGAGAATGTCGGCCTTGTCGCCGGGACGGCGCGCAAGTCGCGCGATCTGCTCGGTACGATGGGGATTGCCGATGGGCACCGACGTGAGGGGCACGCTGATCTGCTCACCCCACCAGGCGCCGAAGCTGAGAAAGTACTCGGGCAAGGTGCGCCGATATTCGTCGCTGCGTGCGAGCGTCGGCGAGACGTTGTATGCATCGTGACCGGTCGAAACGAGGCCGTGCTGGTGTTCCGCGACGGTCAGGCCCATGTCGCGCGCAGTGGCATTGAAAACGGCCGACCGCCCATAGCACCCCATTTCCTTGATCAGAACGCGCGCCTGGAGCCGCGCCAGCAGCGACTCGTACGTCCGCCGCATGCCCGGCATCGCCGCGGTTTCCCTGGCGAGCAGGCGGACCAGGACCGCCGTGCGTTCGTCCCCGAGCTCCCAGTCGATCAGACGCCGGGCCCGTGCGCCCACGAGGCCGACCAGGCGCGCCGCCGTCTCGAAATGGCGCCTTCTGACGCGAGCCCGTCCCGCCGCCTGTCCGCGCAGGAACAGCGGCGTGTGGTACAGAATCCGGTCGTGATGCCGCGGAACGCGCCACTGCCACCTGAACAGGTCTTCCAGGATGACCGTCCGGTCGGGCAGGGCCGCAGCGAAGTGATCGGTCAGGCGGTTGAACCAGCGCCCCTCCCGCTCGAGCAAGCCCGCAGAGCCGGAGGTCATCACGACGCTTCCGGTCACTGCGCGACGACGAACCGCGTTGTGAATCGCAGCCCGCGCGACACCGTACACGGCGGCGCCGGGATTGCGGCGCAGATTCGCGCCGCGCCGCTGCACCACCAGCGGATTCGAGAACAGCAGGTCTGACATCACGAAGCGAAAGAACTGATTCCGGATCAGCGGCCAGAGCGGCACGTTCGTCTCCCGGCAGGCGAATTGCAGCAACACGGGGTCATCCTCGACAACGAGAAGTTCCTGCAGTGACATGTCGGGCGACACGTCGGCCGGCTATCGCTGTCTGGCCTTGAGGCAACTCTCGGCGCGCTGCAGATCCGATTCGGCGTCGATGTCGACGGACCGATCGGCTGGCATCTCATAGGCGACCGTGCGCGACGTGATGAATGTCCTTTCGGCGCGCAACCGCTCCGTCACCGCCACGTATACGGCGCCGTTCAGCGAGTAGACCGCGGGAAGGTCCTGCCTGCGGGCCGGAAGCCTGTCCGGAAACAGCGGCTTGATCGACTTGTCGCTGCCGACGGTGAACATCCAGTACGGGCTTTGCGCGGCGCGACAAACCGAGACGCAGGCCGGTGCCGCCGCCTGGTCGCAGAGTTCCAGTGCACCATCGATGTCGCGCTCCGTCCTGAGCGGCGAAGTGGGCTGCAGCAGCACGACGTAGTCGTAACCCGGGCACCGCTCCAGGGCATCGAGCACGACCTCGACGCTCGTCGTGTGGTCTGACGCCAGTGAAGCATGGCGCCTGAAAGGCACGTCGCTGCCGTACGAGCGCGCGATCTCCGCGATCGAATCGTCGTCGGTCGTGGTGATCACGCGATCCATGTACCTGGAGGCCCTGGCGGCTTCGACCGTCCATGCGAGCAGCGGCTTGCCGCCGAGGGGGCGAATATTCTTTCCCGGCAGGCCCTTTGAGCCGCCGCGAGCCGTGATGACGCCGAGGACGCTTCGCTCATTGATCATTGGGAATCCGCGGGCCATTCCCTGTTGGCCCGCTCTAACTCCTCGATCCGGCCGATGTCGATCCAGTATTCCCTTACCGGGTAGGCGGCAGTCGTCTTGCCGGCCGCAATTACCCGGTTGAAGAGCTCGGGCATGTCGCAGATGCGGCCTTCCGGCAACTCGTCGAGCGCCTCGGGATCCAGAATGTAGATTCCGGCATTCACGAAGAACGTGCGACTCGGCTTTTCCTCGATGGCCGCGATGCGCGCCTGATCGAGTTGCACGACGCCGTACGGCACGGTCAATTCGTAGTCCCGGACGGCCATGGTTGCGGCCGATCTCTGCCCCTCGTGAAATTTCAGGAGGCTGTCGAATCTGATCCGGGTGAGCAAATCCCCGTTCATCACGATGACGGGGGCGCTGGGCCGCTCCGGCAGCAACCGCAGCCCGCCGGCGGTCCCGAGGCGCCTCTCTTCGACCAGGTATTCGATCTGGATGCCCCAGCGCTCGCCGCTGCCGAAGTGAGCTCGAATCATCTCCGCCTTGTAGTTCACGGACAGAAAGATGCGCTTGAATCCCTGCTCGGCGAAGCTCTCGAGGATGCTCTCGAGGATCGGTTTGCCCCCGACCGGAAGCAGCGCCTTCGGGCGCTCGTTCGTGAGCGGATGCAGCCGCGTGCCAAGTCCGCCCGCCATCAGCACCACCCAATTGGGCCGCGGGATCGCGCCGGTCAGCTCGTCGAGCGTCACCAGTCCGACGACCCGCCCGTCGCTGCCGGTCAGCGGCAGGTGGTGAATCACCTTCCGGCGCATCAGCGCCAGCATTTCCCTGGAGTCTGCGGACTCGGAAATGGCGGTCGCACTACGGTTCATCGCTTCGGCGACCGGCACATCGAGCCCGCGACCGCTCAGTATGGCCCGTCGCACGTCGCCGTCGGTCACGATGCCGGCCAGTTCACCAGCCGCATTGAGCACCAGCGCGACCTGCAGTCCTGCCGCGTCGATGCGGGCGATTGCCGCGGCAAGCTGCGTGTCGGGCGATACGACTGCCTCTTTCCAGTTCCCGGCCATGCTAGTTGTCGATCGCCTCGTCCGGACGGTAATCCCGCGTTGCCTTCCGTCCGAGCAGGCTCCAGTACTCGAACGGCGTCAGCCCGGTCCCGGGACGCTTGCAGGCGAGGTTTTGATCCGTGAAAGGCTCGCCCTTGCTGATGGGTCGTGCCGCCACGAGACTTCTGCGCACGACGGAGCGATTTCCGATTTCGGAATCCGCGGGGCGCTTGATTCCGTCGCCGAGCGCCTGCTCGAGATCCCGGATCTGGCTGATCATGGCCTGCAATTCGGACGGTTCCAGGGATGCCTGATGATCGGGTCCGGGCAGAGCGCGATCGAGCGTGAAATGCTTTTCGATCGCAATGGCCCCCAGCGCGACCGCGGCCAGCGCCACGTGACTGCCCCGCGTGTGATCCGAGTAACCGACCGGAAGCCGAAATGCCTCGGTCATCGCCTGCATCGCACGCAGGTTGACCCCGGCATAGGGCGCCGGATATTCGCTGGTGCAGTGAAGGAGCGTTACGCGATCGCGCAATGCCGCCTTGCCGGCCGCCGATGAGAACGACCGCCCGAATTCCGCTTGCCCTGGAATCGCCGCCGCACTGCCGGTGAACCCGAATGCCAGCACGCCGAGCGCATTCTCCACTTCCGCCAGCGTGCTCATGCCTGTCGACAGTACGATGTGTTTAGCCGCCCGCGCCGCGGCGAGCAGGAAGGGTGCATTGGTGATATCTCCCGACGAAATCTTGACAGTCCGCAGCCCGAAGCGCGTGGTCAGCATTTCCAGGCTTTCGATGTCGAACGGTGTGGACAGGAATTCGATGCCGCGCGCATTCGAGTGCCCGATCAGGGCTTCGTGGTCCGTCTCGCTCAGCTCCAGCCTGCGCAGCATGTCGAGCTGGCTTTCACCGGACCCGCTCGTGATCCGTTGATACTCCGCCTTTGCCGCCTGCCGGCTTGCGAGTTGCGCGGCGCGAAATGACTGGAACTTGACGGCATCGGCGCGCGCATCCGCTGCCGCGTCGATCATCCTCCTGGCCAGGCCGATGTCGCCATTGTGATTCACGCCGGCTTCCGCGATGACAAGGATATGCATGTCAGAGGCCATGGTCGATGTCGAAGAACGACTTCCGGTCGTCGATCGCGACGGATTTCAGGAATTCCTTGATTCGGCTGGAAACGTTGCCGGACCCGTACAGTGACTCCGTCTCCGGCAGACTGGCGCAAAATTCCGGCGATAGCGCTGTCTGCAGTGCGGCGACGATCGAAGCGCGGTCTTCCGCCGCATCGACTACCGAGCGTGCCTTGAGCCGGCCGGCCTGGCGATCGCCGACGTTGACCGACGCTTTTTTGAGTGCCGGCGCCTCGATGAGCGCGCTCGAGGAGTTGCCGACGATCACATCGGCCTCGCGCATCAGGCTGAGATAACGGCGCTGGCCCAGGGACATGAATCCCCTGGCGCGGCGCCCGTTGGCCCCGACCCATCGCTCCAGCCGTTCGATGATCGCGCGCCCACCCGAATCCGCATTCGGATACGTGAATACGACCGTTGCATCGCTGAACTCGTCCAGGGCGCGCAGCAATTCGTTCATCGTTTCGACCGGCTCCGTCCGGCCGAGTGTCGCGGGATGATAGGTGACCAGGAACAGCGGTGAGTTCAGCGTCATTCCCAGCGACTGCTCGAGTGCGCGGCGGTCCAGCCACTCGATCAGCCGAAGCTGATCGAGCCCCGGCGCACCGAAGTCGAAGACACGATCCGGAGATTCGCCCATCTGGATGACCCGCTTTCGATAGGCCGCCGCGGCGACGAAGTGCCATTGCGCCATTTTGGTGATGGCGTGCCGGATGCTTTCGTCGTAGGCGCCTTCCGACGATTCGCCGCCATGTATGTGCGCGATCGGAATTCGCGCGACCATGGCGGCCTGTGCCGCGGCCAGGGTCTCGAAACGATCGCCGAGCAGCACCAGGATGCCGGGCCGCAGTCGATCCAGTGCCTCGGCCAGGCCTGCGACGCCCAAGCCGATCGACTTCGCAATTCCGACCGGCGTATCGGACGACAAAAGCATTTCGATCCTGGCGTCGATCGCGAAACCGTCCGCCTCGATGTCGCGGTAGGTCAACCCGAATTCCGGCGAAAGATGCATGCCCGTCGCCACTACCTGCAGGCAGAGCTCGGGGTCGCGGGCAACCTCCGTCATCAAGGGGCTGAGCAATCCGTACTCGGCGCGGGTGCCGGTGACGACACAGATTCGGCGCGATGCGGCATTTCCGCCGGCCATGTCAGATCTGGTATCGATCGGGGTTGTAGCGCGCCAGATTGGCGGGATTCAGGAACCATTCCACGGTCTCGGTCAGGCCGCGCGCCAGGCCCGCTTGGCCGCCGTACTCGGGCTGCCAGCCGAACAGGCGCCTGGCCTTGCCGTTGTCAGCCCACAGCCGCTCCACTTCGGAATCCTGCGGCCGGACGCGCGACTGGTCGAGGGCGACCTGCACCTGCGCACCCATGATCCGGGCGATCAGTGCGGCTGTCTCGCCGACGGAAATCTCGAAATTGCTCCCGAAATTGACGACCTCGCCGACCCCCTGCTCCGACGCCAGGACGGCCACGAACCCGGCAACCGTGTCGTGAACGAAACTGAAATCGCGTGTCGGTGTGACGGATCCGAGCTCGATCCGGCTCCTGCCAGCGGCGATTTGCGTGATGATGGTCGGTATCACTGCCCGTGTGGATTGTCGCGGGCCATAGGTGTTGAATGGCCTTGCGATCACGACCGGCAGGCCGAACGACGCGAAATACGAATAGGCCAGTTGATCCGCCGCGATCTTCGTCGCCGAATACGGCGACTGACCCTGCAATGGATGGTCCTCGGAGATCGGCACGACACGCGCCGTTCCGTACACCTCGCTCGTCGAGGTATGCACGAACCGCTCGACGCCGAGGTCTCGCGCGGCCTGCAGGACATTCAGGGTGCCCTTGACGTTGGTGTCCACGTAGGTCGCCGGAGAGTGGTACGAATACGGAATCGCAATGAGCGCGGCCAGATGCAGTACGGCACGACAGCCGCCAACGGCCTCCCTCACGCCGAACGGATCGCGGACATCGCCCGCGAAAACTTCGATGCTGCGGAGCACGTCATCGTCGACGTGATCGAGCCAGCCCCGGGAACCAAAAGAGCTGTACAGGACGAATGCGCGAACGTCATGCCCCTGGCGCACCAGCGCCTCCGCAAGATGCGATCCGATGAACCCGTCGGCACCGGTGACCAGCACTTTCATCGCGATGGAGCCCCGTCAGGCACTCGACACCCCTCGTAGAACCTCGTCCGGCGTGCCGTGCTGGATGATTTTGCCGCCCACGAGCCGATACAGGCGGTGACAGCGCTCCACAGTGCTGAGTCGGTGAGCTACGACGATGATCGTCTTGCTGCCCTTGAGCGCCTGCACCGACTCCATCACTTCACGCTCGGTCGTCGTATCCAGCGAGCTGGTCGCCTCGTCCAGCACCAGGACGCTCGGATCGTGATAGAGCGCGCGGGCAATGCCAATGCGTTGCCGCTGGCCACCCGAGAGTCGTATCCCGCGCTCTCCGACGACTGTCTCGAGACCGCCGGGCAGCGCACGCACGAATTCGTCGAGTTGCGCAGCCTGAATTGCCCGCGCTATCGCCTGATCGTCGATCTGATCGTTCGGCAGCCCGAATGCGACATTGCGCCGCAGCGAATCGTCCGTCAGGTAGATCGTCTGCGGCACATAGCCGATCTGGTCCTGCCAGCTGCGCATGCCGCTTTCGATGTCCACGCCGTCGACGCGGACACATCCGGAGTCCGGCTTCAGCAGGCCGAGAAGGATGTCGACCAGCGTGCTCTTCCCTGCGCCGCTCGGGCCGACGAAACCCACCGATTCGCCGCAGCACACGGTAATGGACAGCCCGCTGAGCGCGGACGCCCGGCTGCCCGGGTATGCGTAATCGACGCCGTCGATCTGGAGCGACCTGCGCAGCTGGATTGCGTTTCCATCGCTGGCCGGCGCTGCCGGAAACTCGATGGCGAGTTCCGCATGCAGAATGTCCACGACCGGCAGGCCGTAACGCAGCGACTGCATCGAGCTCAATACGCGGTTCACGGAGGGCAGCGTGCGAAACGCCGCGGCTGCGAACAGTCCCATCGTCGGCAGCACCGTTTCCAGCGCCCGGCCCTGGGCGAGAATCGCGAGCACCAGTGCCGCCAGTCCCGCAACGGCGAGCAGCTCGAGCCAGAGACGCGGAAACTGCTGAAACGTCTTCTGCAGTTGCGATGCGCGTGCGCTCGCGACATTGTGCCGCCGGTACTGCCCGAGGAACTCCCCTTCCCGCCCCAGCAACTTGACATCCTTGACGCCGCCGAGGCCCTGCTGCAGGTGCTGCAGCCTCAGGCCGTCGTGCCTGATGCGCTCCTTGCCCCAGCGCAGGATGTGCCGGCGCGTAACGCGGTGAAAACCCCACGCCGATCCGCCCAGCACCACGACGACCATCAGGGCACCCAGCGGTTCGACTACGAAAAGCAAGGTGCAGAGTCCGACGAGCACCAGTGCCTCGGTCAGCAGCTGCATTGCGGGAATCATCGCATGCCCGGTGAGGTGTTGAACTTCGCTGATTGCATTGCGGATCAGCTGGGCGGAATTCCGCTGCAAGTGGAAGGCATACGGCTGGCGAAGGTAGAGCGCGAACAGCCGGTGCGACAGTTCCGTCTGCACCGCGTAGGCGAAGTGCGTCTGTCGCCATGCCAGCAGCGCGAGAAACATGGTCTTGATCAGGTAGATTCCGACCAGCGTCACCATGCCGCCGACGACCAGGATCTCCTGTTTCGGATTTCCGAGTGCCGCCACCAATGACCGCAGCACCGGGAATCGGTCGACATAGCCGGGTTGCGTGAGCAGCGCGATTGCCGGAATGACGGCGCCGACGCCCAGTGCCTCGAGCCCCATTCCAATCAGCATCAGGACCAGCAACGAAAGCGCGCGGCGATGCTGCGCGGGCGTGAGCAGGCCCCACATCCGGCGCACGGTCGAAATGCTCAAGGACGACTCGTTCGTCATGGAACCCGCGGCAGCGGCCCGCGTCCCGACGCAAGGACGTATACTTCGCCAACCGTTTGCGTGGCCAGCAGGAGTTGGAACATGGTCAGCGCCCCGGATTTCGATGGCCGCAGGGACGCCGACGCGATCAATCTGCTCGACGTATGGAATGCGGTTCGCGCCGACTGGAAGCTGCTCGCCTGCATCGTCGCCGTCTTCGCCCTCGCAGCCGTTGTGATCGCACTCACCATGACGCCGGTGTACCGCGCCGAGTCCGTGGTCACGCCGGTGGACCCGGGCGCACGCGATTCGGCTGCTTCCGCGCTTGTCGGCCAGCTCGGCAACCTCGCCGGGATCGCAGGCATCAATCTGGGAGACATGAGCGGCAGCTCCAACAAGGGGCGGGTCACCATTCAGTCACGCTCGTTGATCGAGGAGTTCATCCGCCGGAACAAGCTCATACCGATCCTGTACGCGGATCGGGAAGCCGCGACCTCGGACGGACAACCCACGCTCTGGCTCGCGGTCGAGGATTTCGAGGACATGTACAGCGCCGAACCGGATCCCGAGACCGGTCTCATCACGGTTCGAGTCGAGTGGACCGACCCGAAGCTGGCGGCCGAATGGGCGAACGGCCTCGTGGCCCTGGCGAACGAACTGCTGCGCAACCGCGATCACGCCGATGCGCAACGCAGCCTCAAGTACCTGAATGGGCAACTTGCGCAGACCAATGTGGTCGGCCTTCAGCAAGTCCTCTACAACCTCATCGAGATCGAGATGCGGACGTTGATGCTGTCGAACGCGCGCCAGGAGTACGCGCTGGCGATCATCGACCGGGCCGTCGTTCCCGAGTTGCGCCAGCGGCCAAAAAGAAAGCAGATCGTCATACTCGGCACGTTGCTCGGCGGCATCGTCGGCTTGTTCTTCATCGCGATCCGGCGCGCGCTGCGCTCTCCATAGAACCCGGCATTCGCCCGCCGCGGCACGCTGCCGCCCTGCGGTGGCACATCGGCACCCCGCATGCGGGCGGATTCGGCGAGGCGGCGAGGCCGGCCGCCTGCCATCAGTCCGCCGTCCGGCCTTCCGCCTCACGGCGAATCTGCTCGATCTCCTGGCGCAGATTCTCGTATTCGCGCATCTTGATCGACAGGAATCGGGCGGTGAGGCGCGCCTTCATCTCGATCCCGCGCGGCGTCAACAGATAGATGTACGCGGCCTTGTTGTGGCTGTTCTTGAAGTTCACAGCCTTGATCCATCCCTTGCTCACCACTGCCCGCAGGCAGTAGTTGACCTTGCCGAGACTCATGCCGAGTTCATGCGCGATGTCACGCTGGCTGAGGCCCGGCCGGGCCTCGATCAGCCGCATCAACCTGTAGTGCGATTCGTCGCCGGTCATCGCCGTGCTCAGGCCGCATGCCGCGGCGCGACGTCGCGGATCGGCACCCGCACGCTCGCGAACTGCGCGAGCACGGCGAGCAGCACGATCGCGCGATCGGTCCCGATGCTGCGCTGGAACACGCCCTCGAGCCCGCTGAACGGGCCGCTGGAAATCCTGACTGGCGTGCCGGGAACGAGGCAGGACGGATCCCGCAGGCGATGCAGCCCCAGCTCCGGATCCGTTCGGCCGCGCAGCTCGCCGACCACGTCGTCGGGCACGATCGCGTAGCAACTGCCGAATCGCACGACGCCGGCTACTCCCGGCGTGTAGCGCACCGGCGCCAGCGCCTGGCGGCCCTCTTCGAGCCGCAGGAACAGGTATCCCGGAAACAGCGCGACGACGCGATCGCGCCACCGCCCGCGCCATGGCAGGGATTGCAGCAGCCGCGGAAAATAGACCTGGTAGCCCTGGCGCTCGAGATGCGCCGTCGCAGCCTTTTCCGCGTTCGACTTGGTGCGGACCAGATACCAGCGCAGCATATTCCAGCCAGTCATGCGTTCAATGATTGAACGCGGGCAGTTTAGGCCTGCCCGGACAGGCTGTCAAACGCGCTCAGGTCATTGCCCGCGCGCGGCCGCGAACATCAGAACGAGTTCACAGCCGCGGCAGCGATCGCGAGCGGGTAGATGATCTGCGCCACGGCCGTCCACAGCGCCAGCGGCCGCATGCGCTCCGCGTCCAGCGGCACGACGATCGAGTCCCCCGCCCTGATCTCCGAAGCCGAACGTCCGAACCACCCGCCCCGGTCAGTCACGACGCTGCCGTCCGCGCGCACCACATAGGTCCGGCGTTCGTCCGCTTTCTGGGTGGTTCCACCGCTCAGGTCGATATAGTCTTCGCGCGTCAGGCCCTGGCGATGCAGATGCGACGTGATCGTGTTTACTTCGCCGAGAACCGTGACTTCCTGTGCGCGTCTGGGGATCAGGATCCGGTCTCCGTCTTTCAGCCCGATATCCCATCGCGAACCGGGCTCGTTCGCGATGACTTCTTCGAGATCGAACACCAGCCGCCCGACTGCTTTCGTATTCCGCAGTTCGTTCAGCAGGGACTGGCCGACGGTCAGCGCCTGACTGGACTGCGACCGGTCCTGCGTCGCCTGCAGCGCCAGCACCGCGATGTCGCTCTGCAGGCGCGTCGCCAGTTGCTCGATCCTCTGCTGCTCCTTCTCACGGAGCTCTTCGCGCAGGTAAATGCTGCCTTCCGGGAATGCCAGGTCGGTGAGCCCGCCGGCGCGCTTGAGCACCGAGCTCAGCATCTCGCCGCGCCGCACCGGATACTTGCCCGGAAAGCGCACTTCTCCGACGATCTCGATCTCTTCCGACTGGCTCCACTGCGGCAACTCTTTGACGTTGAGAAAATCGTAGGACTGCAGCTCGACATCGGCGGAAGTGTCGCCACGCAATACAGCCGCAAGGTTGACGACCAGCAGCTCGGACTGACGGTATTCGCCTTCGACGACGCGGTGGCGCGTCAATTCTGCCTCGCCGCCGTAGGCCGCGTCCTCGAGGCTGCCGCCTGCCCGGATCAGGTCACTGACGCGCATGCCGGGCTCCAGCGGATACTGACCGGGCGCCTTGACGCGGCCGCCGACTCCGACCACCTGCGTCGGCTGGCTGAGCTGGGACTGCAGCTGCAGTTGCTCGATCAGCGGCGCCACCACGCGGTCCCGACCCGACTCCCGGTCGAATACATGGATCCGGTCGCGCGGCGCGACCTCGACGTCGTCCTCCGAGCCCGGCGCCATGAGTGCACGCCCGAGATCTGCTGAGAGAACCACGACCCGCCGATCCGGCGGAAGCTCGCGCCGGATCAGGACATAGTGCGGATCGGCTTGCGGTCTCAGTTCGTCGAGCGACCGGATGACATCACTGATTCGCATGCCGGGCCGGTACTGGACGGCGCCCGGCCGGTGCAGGTGCCCTTGCAGCAACACCGAATTCTCGAGCACGGTCCTGATCGGCAAGACCCGCAGCACATCGCCGGATGCGAGCGTCGACGCAATGGGGTCTGCACGGGTCAGGTCGACGTCCAGCATGACGCGCTGTCTCTGCTCGTCGGTGCGCTCGAGTCGCCCGATCGCGGGATCCGCCTGGGGCGTAAGGCCGCCGGCAAGCGTCACCAGTTGCTGCGCGGTCGTTTCGCCATTGATCTCGTAGATTGCGGGACGACGGACCTCGCCCGCGACAGCGACTGTCTTGCCTACCGGTGGAATGAAAATGACGTCACCCGGCAACAGCCGCGAATCGTCGCTGGTGTCGCCATGCAACAGCAGGTCGTACAGATCCAGTTCGCCAATCAGCCGGCCGCTGCGTTTCAGCTGGATGTTGCGCAACGAGCCGATCTCGGTGACTCCACCGCTCACGAACAACGCGTTCGTGATGGTCGACAGGCCGCTGACCGTGTAAGAGCCGGGCTGATACGCATCGCCGAGCACGAAGATCCGGATCGAGCGGGTTTCGCCGACGGTCACGCTTGCATTGGTGCCGATCATCTGGCGCGCCACGCGTTCCTCGAGATTGCCCCGCATCTGGAGAAATGTCTGGCCGGCCACGTCGATCGGGCCGAGCCGCGGGAAATTGATCTGCCCGTCGCGGCCGACCGTCAGCAGGTAACCCTGATTGACGCCGCCAAACAGCTGGACGCGGATCTGGTCACCGGGACCGATGACGTAATCCGCCGGAACCGGAACGTCGGTCGCGGGAGCGAATGTCGAAGGAATTCCCGCGAACAACTCGTAGCCGAACGGCTTCAGCGCGTCTTCGCCGGTCCGCTCGAGCGGCAGGCGGATGATCTCGACCTTGAACTCGGACAGCAGCGGTTCGACGGACAGCCGCCGCCTTGCCTGCTCTTCGGTCAGTCCGGCGAGCGCGATCAACCCGAGTTCGCCCACTTCCAGGCGGCCCAGGCGATCGAGCCGATAGGGATTGCGACCCTGGATGCGTGAGCGCAGGTCTTCCAGAGCTGCTTCTTCCTGCGGAGTGCGGATGATCTGCTCTTGCTGCTCCGGCGCTTGTGCCGGCGGTGCAGGCTCAGCCGGTGCGGCCGGCGGCGCCGGTTGCGCGCGGTTGCGGGCAACCGGTGGCGTCACCGGATCCGGCCCGCTGAACTCCCGGATTTCGAGCAGCAGCAGCAGCGTGTCCTCGGCCTTGAAACGCGGCTCGCCCGTCTCGCTGGATTCATCCAGCTCGCCTTCACGTTCGCGCCGGATGATGGTTTCCGGGAACTCCAGGCGCCGGTCGCGCTGGTCAAGGCCGTCCTCTCCGGTGCCGAGAATCTGCTCGATCAGGGCGTCGCGCTGTTCCGCCGGCATGTTTCTGAAAATCTCGAGTTGTTCCGGCGACAACGTCTGGCTCTGGTCCTGTGTGAATGCGTCAACCTGGAACAGGGACAGGACCAGTAAGCAGAAGCAGGACAAGGCCGATCGCGTACCTCGACGTGGCGCGGCCGCACGCCGAACCCTCGACATCGCAGCACTGCACGGCAACGAATCCGGCGTCACGTGATCAACTTCCTCTGCCTGCGGGCCGACATCCTACCGGATTCCGGATCCTGGCCGTGATTGGCGGCATTCCGCTGCGCCGCTCAATGCAGCTCCGCGCTCACCAGCACGTCCGTGCCGGTCGACCGGCATTCATTCGAAGTTCTTTTCCCACTGCAGGAATC